>CACYPV010000007.1 GCA_902776375.1 uncultured Ruminococcus sp.
GAGCAACTACGCGGTTGCTCTTTTTGTCGTGCCTGTTTTCTGATTGTTGATTTTTGTGGAAAACTTTTCGTTTTCCTATTGACTTTTAATAGTTAGTCTCTTATTCGTTCAGGTGCACGCTCCAGCCCGTATCGACCTTCTCGTGTACCTTACTCAGTGTTTCCTCGTCCAGCTCAGGCCAGTCGACCACGGTACGGGCTTTATTTTTTACCAGGTGCGCTTTTTCGGCGCACAGGGCGATCGGCGTGTCGGCAAGCGAGTCGGAATAAAAGTTGTCGATCATCGGAAAGCCGTGGTCGATAATATACTGCGCCTTTTCCTGCGCGTACATCAGATTGTGCAGAAACACCCCGTATTTGCGGTTGAACTCCGTCGCCATAAAGTTTACACCGAGCCTTTTGGCGATAGGTTCGATGATACAGTCGGGCGACGCGCTGATTATCAGATCGTCGGATTTCTTTTGTGCCAGATACCAATGAGCTATTTTTTTCTCGTTTTTATCCCAATAACGCTCGATCTGTTCATCAAAATCATCTATCAGCGTCAGATAGCAGAAAAACTCACGCTGCATCAGATATTCGGGTATTTTACCCAGCTTGCGCAAAATCAGGTTTTTTACTAATTTCGGAGTGAAAGTGAACCACAGCTTAGGATGCCGTTTCAAACACCAGGTAAAAAAACCTATCGAACAATCAGTAGGGAAGATAGTTCCGTCAAAATCATATACATTCATTTAGTTTCCTCTTTTTTATGTGCGCGAAAAGCGTATCACATTTCGATTGTATCCTGTAGTTACGAGATATGCTTTTTCATCGTGCGCTTCCATCAGTCCGCTGAGCGTAAATCCGCTCAGACCCTTGATTTGATTATCGGGGTCAGTCAGGTCAAACAATTTTCCCGAATCGCGTTCTATGATAACCACTTTATCGGCTTCGTAGAAAATAGAAAGCTCTATTAACAACGGCTTCTTTGCCTGCTTGTTGCTTTCGAGGATCGTCAGTCCGATCTCCTCTGTAAACAGCGCCGCGCGGTTGACGATCTCTTTAGGATACTGATGCGAAGCCAAGCTGCCTGCGACTTGCCTTGAAAGTTCAGTCGCGGATTCGGGAGTCAGGGTGTCTTCCATAACGATTATTTCGGAATCCATATCGTTGAGCAAAAACGGGAAATTATCTTTGCCAAACCGCAGATATACAAAGAGCATGGCGCAAATAAGCGTCAGTATCGGAGCCGCGATAAAGCCTGCCCACATACCGTTTATTCCAAAAATCAGTGAACCCGCTATGGGCAGCAGAATGTATAATAAACCGTTCTGAAAACACGCTATGCAGGTCGCCATAGCTATGCGGTCGATCAGCATATAGTAAGAAGTCGTCAGCGACACCGTACTGCAGAATATGAACCCGAGCGAAACGATACGAATGGCGGGTATCGCTGAGGACAGCGCGGCTTCGTCGGTGACTCCGAACATGCCGCAGAACTGCCTTGCGAAAATCCAGATGAGAACGGTCGCGGCGGCGCCTTCTATTACGGCGGCTTTTATACCTGATTTCATAACTCTTTTTATAAGCTTATGATTCTTTTCTCCGAAGTAGGTGCCTATAAGGGGCTGCATCGCCATTCCGACGCCGTCCATAACAACGCCGAACTCAATAAGACTGACGACCACTGCCAGCGTAACCAAACCCTGATTGCCGTAGTTGCGCGAAACAAATCCTATCATCACAAAGTCCATCAGTCCCCAGCAGATATATACGGAAGAATCCACTATGCTGTACCTCGACGTCAGCAAAAAGTCCTTGAACGACAGGTGCCATACAAAGTGCAGCGTGTTTTTCTTTCTGAAAAAGTGCCAGAGGCATGTGAGTATACCAAGGCTGTTACCGATCACAGAACCAAGTATAATACCGGTCATTCCCAGGTATTTGGTCAGTATGACAGAGCAAATGATGTTTCCGCCGATCTGAAAACCGTAACAGATATTATTGCACAGCTCGTCTCCGTCGCTGTATACCATCTGTTCAAGATAGAAAATAACAATAGTCAAAAACGCGTTGATCGGAACAAAACGATAGTATTGGAGCGCTTTATCCAGAATATCTCCCGTAACGCCGCTCATGCTGAAATACGCGTTTTGCAATAAAATGATCAAAAGCGCGGACAGCAGTCCGATACCGATGCTTATGATAAGCCCCTGTCCGTAAATCTCGTCAGCCCGGCGCTTCTTCATCGCGCCGACCTCACGCGTAAAAACGATACCGACGCCGGTCGAAACCAGATCACCGAAAAAGGTGATAATAGCGGTAACAGGGGTGATAGCGTTGATCCCCGCGACTCCCGATTCACCTATGAAAAAACCTGCGATTATGCTGTCGCTGAGCAACATCAAATACATGACCGCCTTGGTGAACGTGCCGGATATCAACATGGATGTAAATTTCTTTTCGCAAAATCCATTCATAATAAGTCTTTCTGTTTAGGAAATACCGTTGTATTTCAATCCTACCATCGTCAGATCGTCAAACTGAGGCGCTTCTTTTACAAAAGCGTCGACAGCAAAGCGGACGCCATCCAGTATCTCCTTCTGTGAAGCGCCCTCGGGAATAGCGTTGAGCGCGTCAATAGTGCGGTCTGTACCGAAAAGCTGGTTATTCGCGTCGGTTGCCTCGGCAACGCCGTCGGTATATACGAATATGCTGTCGCCCTTCTTTAGTTGGAGCTCGGTATCGCTGTACTTAGACATTCCAAACGCGCCGAGAGCCAGACCGTGTTTATCTTTAAGCAACTCATATTTACCGTTGACATTGATGATCGGGTATTCGTGACCGGCGCTCGCGGTGGTGAGCTTGCCTGTGCTGATCTCGAGGATACCCAACCATACGGTCACAAACATATGAGCTTCGTTGTTTTTACATATCTGCTTGTTTACTCTTTCAAGTATTTCAGCGGGAGATCCGCCCATTATTGCATGGTCGTTGATAAGGATCTTCGAGGACATCATAAACAGCGCCGCGGGAACGCCCTTGCCCGATACGTCGGCAATTACGATAGCGATGTGATCGTTGTCTGTCATGAAGAAGTCGTAGAAATCTCCGCCGACCTCCTTTGCCGGATCCATGCAAGCGTAGATGTCAAACTCCGTTCTGTCCGGAAACGCCGGAAAGATAGAGGGCAGCATACCGCTTTGGATCTCGGTAGCCATGTTTAGCTCAGTCTCGGTGGACGCCAGCTTTCGGCTCTTGGCGTTAAAGATCACGCAGTACATCACGATCAGCGACATCAATACGACGCCGTACTGACTGGCTTCACCGAATTTGCCGCCGATCAGAATGAATTCTATAAGCGGCAAAATTATAAATGTCAAAGCAGCCGCTTTCTGATTGATCGGATTATGGGACATAAATATCAATACGGTCGTGACAACGGACGTCAATATAAGGAAAACTTCCTCGATCAAACCGATTTCCGTTCCCTGATACATCCCTTCGGCAGTTACCGTAAAGGTGATCGGTGTGATAATATTTAACAGCAAAACGAGCGTTTGAGCCGCCATCAGTATGGGGATGATCTTTTCCGCGGCCCTTGCCGGCCGGCCCTCAAAGCCGAGCGTTTCTCTTACGTACAGGTAGAACAGGAAGATCATCGCAAGATCGATCAGCTTGCTCAAAAGGCAGAAGGCGAAACAAAGCATGCGGCTGTCGGGTACGCCCACCGTATAGCAGATTATTTCATTGATGACAAAGCAGGCGCACACCAGAATAATAAGTATCCTAAAGGCTCTTATCCCTTCGCCCTTATGCATTATGCATCCGTAATACAGCGCGACGCACACAAGCGCTCCCAATGAATTTATGCCGGAATTATACAAATACGGCATCAGCCTTGCTTCGGTAAAAAAGGGAGTGCTGAATACGATGATAAAAACGGCAGCCGCTATGTTAAAAGTCAATCCGTAAAATCGGATATCTTTCAATTTTTTTATCATATATTCTCTCCTTATATCGCTGCCTCACCGTCATGATCAAACGGTAAAGGACACGACGACATTATTCGATGTTGAACAGACGAGCGAATCCGGTCAGCTCAAAGACCTCACGCACGGGCGCGGTGAGATTGCGAATGATCATCTCTCCTTTGTTTTCCATGACTTGATATGTGCCGAGCAGAACGCGCAATCCCGCGCTGGAGATGTATTCCAGATCGGAAAAATCAAATATCAATGTTTTTGCGTCATCGATCACTTCTTTGATTTTGCTGTCAAGACCGGGGGAGGTCATAGTGTCAAGTCTGCCTCCCAACAGGAACGTGTATTGAGCTCCGTCCTTTGATACAGAGATTTTCAGTTGGCTGTTGCCGCTTGAACTTGAGGCGGAATCCTTGTTCTTTTTGTTGAATAAACCCATGTTTTTATCCTCCTGTTGTAATAATTGTTTTCCGTGCCTGTGAGTCGGGCAAAGTTGTTCTAAAAGCATCAATTAAATAGCTTTACTTCTTTATTTTAACATATTTTAAAGCAAATGTTGTTTGGATTATTTAACAAATTTCAAGCTTGCTATTTGTGCATATGTTATATCACGCGTGTTTTGATTATTAGATATATAAAAAACCTCCGTTCAGGTCGTTTCCCGAACGGAGGCCGCATTGCTTATGCTTTTGTACTTTCGGTTGAGTCGGTTGATTTAGCGCTGTCGCCTTTGCTGCGTGTTTTCAACGAGGCGTGTTCCTCGGCGCATTGCACCTTCTTTTCGGCAACCGCGCCGGTTAGGGCGTTGATTTTGACTGAATAATACTTGTCGCCGGAGGTGAAGCTGACCTTGTAAACTACAGTGCCGTCATCGAGCTTTGTGACGCGCGCCTTGACTTTTTCAGCTTTGTCCTCGGTAATGCCCGCTTCCTTCAAGGCTGCGGCTTTCGCCTTGTCCTTGCCGATGGCGTTCTCGGGTTCGGCAACCTTTTCTTTCTTGCCCTTTTCGCATTTTTTTGTATTGCCTGTTGACGATTCAACAGCCGCCTGATCGTTGTTTGTTGTCGCCGCGGAAGCGGATGTCGCAAAAGCGGAGACAGTTAATATTGCCGCAAGCGAGGCGGCGAGAATTAGTTTGTGTTTCATTATTACCTTCCTTTCAAGTGCATCAGACGTACATATCAAAAAAACTTACGCCGTCTAATTCAACTTGTGTTTGTGTTTTATAGCAGTGTTTGTCTGCCGGTTTTGATTTATAACTGAAGCTGAATCATTGGAATCACCCCTTTCGATATTTTGGGTAAATATATCTCTTGTTCTCTGTTTGTTACAGAGAGAATACCATAGGCAACTTAAACGAACCTTAAACCTGATCAAAAAACAACGCGTTCACCGATATGTTCGATTTGGCTATGATCGGCTGACAAGCCGCGCCGCTTGTTCTCACAGGAATTTCCAAACAGAAAAGCGAAAAACCTCCGCACGGATTCTACCTTACGGAGGTTTTTATTTGTATCAAGTATTCTTCGTGTTTTATGAAATCGTCTTGCCCATCTCAAAGGCTTCTTTCAGCTTTTCACTACCCTCAATATTATTTGGCGCTGTAAAGCCGCCGGCAAATGCTTTATTTCAGATGTTCGTTGTAGAATCTTTCGAGCTTGTCAAACGGGATCGCGCCTTTACCGCCTCCGTCATAAAGGTCAGTATGTACCGCGTCGGGAATGATCATCAGCTCTTTGTTGTCGGCGTACTTACTGTCCTTTACCATATCGGCATAAGCGTCTTTACCGAAATAGCAGGAGTGAGCCTTTTCGCCGTGGATTATCAGTACGGCGCTTCTTATCTCGTTAGAGTATCGCAGGATCGGCTGGTTCATAAAGCTCTCGCAGCCGATGACGTTCCAGCCGCCGTTTGAGTTGAGCGAACGGGAATGATAACCGCGCTCTGTCTTGTAGTAGCTGTAGTAGTCTTTTACAAAGAACGGCATATCCTCTGTGACGGTTTCTGTCACACCGCCGCCGAGCTTATATTCTCCGTTTCTCAAATCATCCAATCTTTGAGCACACATAGCTTCTTTTTTAGCGTAGCGTGCTTCTTCACTGTCCTCGCTGTCAAAATAGCCGTTTGCGTTTACGCGCGTCATATCATACATAGTAGAGGCGACGGTCGCCTTTACTCTTGTGTCAAGAGCCGCAGCGTTGATTGCCATTCCTCCCCAGCCGCAGATGCCGAGGATACCGATCCTGTTGGGGTCGACCTTTTCGTTCAGCGAAAGGAAATCTACTGCCGCCATAAAATCCTCGGTGTTGATATCGGGTGAAGCCATATATCTCGGCTCGCCGCCGGATTCACCGGTAAAGGACGGGTCGAAAGCAATTGTCAGAAATCCCCGCTCCGCCATCGTCTGTGCGTATAAGCCGGAGCATTGTTCTTTGACTGCGCCAAAGGGACCCGATACTGCTATCGCAGCCAGCTTGCCATCCGTGTTCTTCGGAACATACATATCCGCCGCAAGAGTGATACCGTAGCGGTTGATGAATGTCACCTTGCTGTGATTGACTTTGTCGCTTTTGGGGAATGTTTTGTCCCATTCCTGCGTTAAAACTAAATCTGCCTTTTTCATTATTGTTTTCCTACTGTTATTTAAATATTTTCGTAAGATAGTTACAGAAGCATTGCCTCCAGAATTTATAGTCGTGTCCGTAGCCGTCAACCAAATCGGTTTGATTTTTAACACCCATTTCATTCAGCACATCGCGGTAGTAAAGCGTACCCTCAATGTTCCAAGGATCCTCGCTGCCTACTGTCATATAGAGATAATACGGCGTTGTGTCAGCGGTCGGCTGAGGGAACCCGTCGGGAAAATACGGTACCGTCCAAAAGCTGTCCATATAGTTCTCTCCGATCGCTATCACGTTGGTATCGGGCGCGAATCCTGCGATATAGCCGAATTTATCAAGCCATTTGAAGCCCGTGCAGAGCGACTTTGCGCCGCCTTCACTCATTCCGGCAACGGCTGTGTTTTCTCTTCCGGTTTTAACGGGGTAGTTTTTCTCGATAAACGGCATTAGATCCACCGCAACGTCGTCGATCGCCTTGTCGTAAATATATCGGAGTTCTTCGTCGGTTTTACTCTCCTTGTCAGCTTGCTTGTCCGTATACATATCGACGTTGACAAGTATCATCGGCACGGTCGATCCGTCGTTCAGCATATTGCCGTAGAGCAGGGTAACGTATGAATCCGTGTCGATTTGATTGTTGTGACTGCCGCCAAAGCCGTGAAAAATATACATCACCGGGTAGGTTTGTTTTTCATCATAACCCGCAGGCAAAAGAATATTGCACTGTTTGTTGTCGCCCGCCGTGGTCGAGTAATAGGTAACGTCCTTTTGTACAGTGCCGTAATCAACGCCGTCCTTCTTCTCAAAATAGCTGTCGGGAATATCGTAGTTGTTCTCGACAGCATACGGATCAAGGCCGGCTTCGTCGGCAGTGGCTTTTTGAAATACAGCTTTGCTGTCAGCGGTTAAGTTTTCAGGTTGACTGTTTTGCGCGTTTGTACAAGCGGAAAGAGCAAACGCACCGATCAATAGTAGCGCAGCGATAATTCTTTTCATAAACCCCTCCGATCAATAACCGAGTGTAATGGTAATGTTGCCGTTTGAAAGCAGCTCCTTTAGCTCTGACTGTGTTTTGTCTGTGATGTGTCCGAGGCGTGTGTACGCCCAAGTGTTGGAGCCGTAGAACACGACTATCTGATCGCCGGAATACAGAACGATATCGCCTGACGAGGTGGTTGTCTGCATATCATTTTGCGGTAAGTCCGCGCCTATGCTTCCCACCTGCTCAAAACCGCCGTACATCGACATTTGAATGGTCAGCGGCTGGTTGCTGCATAAATCTTTGAGCGCCTCTACTGATTCGTTATCCTCCCAATCGACAGAAACAGGCGTATCTCCGATCGTCATTTGCAGGGCAGAGGTTTGCACTGTTTGTTCGGTTTGCTCAACGCTTTGAACTTGGGCTTCCGGTTCATTAAAAGCTGTTGATTCCGGTGTTTGTGTTGTTGATTCTGTTGTTATATTTGTGGTTGTCTGAGTTGTAATTGCTGCTGTTGTGCCTTCCGAAGTTGTCGGCTGTGCGGTTGACGCCGTGGTTTCTGTTTTGCTTCCTTCGCTGCTGCAGGCGCTGAACAAAACACAGCAAACCGCGATCAGCAAAACGGCGACCGTTTTCTTCATGCTTTACACCTCCGTATCAACATCTTTGATATATTTTGCCGGCACGCCTCCGACAATGGTATTTTCCCGAACATCTTTGTTGACGACCGCGCCTGCGGCTATGATCGCACCGTCGCCGATCGTCACGCCCGGCAGGATAGTAACGTTCGCACCTATCCATACGTTTTTGCCGATAACAACAGGCTTTGGAATTAGATTGGCGCGCTTGCTTGGATTTTGATGATGATTTATCGTTGCGATCACTGTTTTTGGCCCCACCAGCGTTCCGTCGCCGATGGTGATCCCACCCTGATCCTGAAACTGACAACAGGAGTTTATAAATACATTCCTGCCAATTTTCAGGTTCTTTCCGCAGTCGGTGTAAAACGGCGGAAACATATACGCTCCATCGGGGAACTCTCTGCCCGTCAGGCTTTCCATCAGCCCTTTGATCTCGCCGGGCGTGTGGTAAGCGCTGTTTAGCTCGGCTGTTATCTTCATTGCTTCATTGGAAAGCTCAGTCATTTTCAGATGAACGTCTGAGAATGCGATCACTTCCCGTCCGCTGTCCATATAGCTCAAAAAATCCTGTGTAGTCATCAAATCACCTCTCTGTAACTTTATTATACATCAAGGATTTTCAAATTACAAATACTTATATTGAATACTGTATTATGCTTTACAAGCATATCACAAAGTGGTATGATAATAAAGAGGTGATCATATTGGAACTCAGAGTTTTGAATTATTTTTTGGCAGTTGCAAGAGAAGAAAGCATATCGGGCGCGGCAAACGCTCTGCACCTGAGCCAGCCTACGCTGTCACGGCAGTTGAAGGATATGGAAGACGAACTGGGCAAGCAGCTTTTTATACGCGGCAGTAAGCGGATCGAGCTGACCGATGAGGGCAGGATTTTGAAAAAACGCGCCGAGGAGATCATCGCGCTTGTCGAGAAAACCGAAAACGAGATTTCCGTGTCTGACGAGCATATCTCCGGCGACATTTTTATCGGCGCAGGCGAGACCGTCGGTGTGCGCCGGTTGACAAAAGCCGCAAAGCGTGTGCGCGACAGCTATCCCGACATTCATTTTCATATCATCAGCGGCGACAGATCGGATGTTGTCGAAAGGCTTGACAGCGGTCTTGTGGACTTCGGTTTGGTTTTCGGAAGCGTTGACGAAACAAAGTACGAGTCGATCAATATCCCGAACAGCGACGTTTGGGGCGTTTTGATCAGAAAAGACAGTCCGCTTGCAGAAAAGGAGCTGATAGAGCCAAAGGATTTATACGATAAGCCGTTGATCGTGTCCCGTCAGGCTGAAAAAACAGGGATCGTCAAGCGCTTGCTGCACCGCTCCGCAGACAAGCTGAACATCGTCGCCACCTATAACCTGCTTTTCAACGGCGCGCTGATGGTGCAGGACGGCTTGGGCTGCGCGCTGTGCTTGGAGAGCGTGCATCAACCCGAGCGCAACAGAGAGCTGGTTTTTAAGCCGCTGACAAACGTGCTCACCGAAGAAATGCACGTAATCTGGAAAAAAGACAACGTATTCTCCAAAGCGTCACAAAAGTTTTTTGAGGAGATCTCAAAGGGCGGTGTGACGCCGCAATACACCTGATAAATCGCATGGGAATGGGGGAGGATAGGCTTTTAGAGCAGGCGGCTCGACCCTCAGATTTTCCGCGCCCGACCGCGCAAATGCAGCGATCAAAAAAAGAGCCGCCGCTTTATAAGCGACAGCTCGTAGAAGTTTATTATATTAGTGACATACGCTGAAGGAAGCGTCGTAGTTTGCGCCGAAGTTATTTGCCCAGTACTCTTTGCCGTTTACACGGTAGCAAATAGCGTACTCAAAGCCTTCGCCGAAGCTCTCGTTGTAGTTAACGGTGAGAACTGTGTACCAAAGCTCGGTGCCGTCATCTCTTGTGTTGTTGTAGCCAAGAGGCTGATCCTTGTAAGTCTGCCAGTTATCTCTGGTGTATCTTACAAACACTTCCTTGTGGTAAGCGTAGTTCTGCAGAACAGCTTGAATATGGAAGTAGAAGGTATTGTAGAAGCCGGAAGGGTTTCTCTGGGGAGCGATGGGAGCAACACCGATGGTTTCGGAACCGTTGTAATCCTTGCCGTTGTTGTTATCCCAGTACTCGCGGCCGTCGGCTACAAACTTGATAGCGTATTTTGTCTTTGTGCTGGTGAACTCTGCTCTCCAAATCTTGGAGCCGTCGCTGAGGGTGAGCGCCATAGAGGCAAACTCCATCGAAATCACACCCGCGCCGATCGAATACTGACGTCAGTATGTTGCTTAAATTTCAATACTCTGCCTTTGGGGGCTTTTTGTGCTGTCCGTACAATTTGGGGCAGTTCAATATCTCGCCGTATCTTTTTATATGTTCGATATTGCATGGCTGTATTGTCATTTTGCTTGTCATAATCATGTATCCTCCAATCAGCTAATTCTCTTTTACTACTATTTTACCCTTTGCCTTTCCGCTGTCAAGTGCGATACACGCTTTTTTTATATGATTTAAATCAAAAGTTGTGCCGATTAAATACAAAATGCGGCGTAAAGAGGAACCGTCTTTTTATTATCCTCAAAGCCAAAGTTTTTGGCGGAGAGCTTGATTGCATAAGCGGGTTGGTAGGCGTCCATATAGACCTTTAAGCTCTTGGCTTTGGTGTTGTCGGCGGATTTAACCTCGATCGGGATGATTTGCCCGTCGCGCTGAATGACAAAATCAATTTCAGCCGCACGGCCGGACTCCCAATAGTAGGTGCGGTAGCCGTTGCAGGTGAGCTGTACATTGACATAGTTTTCCGCCATACCGCCCTTGAAATCATTTAGTTCCTCAACCATATACAGAATATCGTTGGGAGCTAAATCCTTTTTAGCGCAAAGCAGTCCCAAATCCGATACATAAATTTTAAAAGCGTCAATGTCCCGGAAGTTTTCAAGCGGCTTTTTGACCTGCTCGACCTTATAAACCTGCGACACGATACCGGACAGGCAAAGCCATTCGATTGCATTTTCAAATTCAGACGCTCGCCCGCCTTTTTTGATCAGCTTATACTGAAAACGGGTATTCTTTTTCGAGAGCTGAACGGTGATATTATCATAAGCGAGCCGGGTTTTCTTGATCTCGTTAAGATTGTTATACTTGCTCATATCATTGAGATAGCTTGCGAGGATAGTGTCCTGCGTATGGCGGACAAGAATATAGTCCTTTGTCTGAGCGAATTGCATTACGCACTCCGGCATACCGCCGACAACAAGATACTGACGATAGAGCTGCATTGCGGTGTCGTGTAAGGCTGACGGCAGCGGCGTATCAGTTTTGAAACATTTTTTGATCCGTTCCACCAAATCGTCCTCGCCGAGCGCCAGCATAAATTCTTCCATATCCATCGGATAAAGCGTTTTCATATCGACCTTTCCGACAGGAAAGGAGAATTTTGCTCTGTTGACCGCAACGCCGAGCAGACTGCCTGCGACAATGATATGATAATCCGGCGCGTCCTCGCAAAAGTATTTGAGAGAAGTCAGCGCTCTTTCGCATAGCTGAACCTCGTCGAATACGATCAGCGTTTTTTCTCTTACGATCGTTTGACCGGCAATATGCGACAAAATCGGGATCAGATAATCCGGGCTGATGTTCTCTTTAAAGGTTTCGTTCAACTTGGGATTTGTTTCAAAGTTGAAGTATGCAACATTTTCATAATGGGTGCGCCCGAATTCCAGAACGGAATACGTCTTTCCCACCTGCCTTGCACCTTGTAAAATAAGCGGCTTGCGGTGCTCGCTTTCCTTCCACGCCTGCAAAAAGGCTGTAATCTTTCTATACATAGTCACCCCTCCTAAAAGGTTGTGATTATAGTATAGCAGATATTCGTGAAAAAATCAATATAAACTTCGAATTATATTACACTAAAATACATGAATAATTCGGATAATCTTGCAAAATACAACACCAAACCGGGAATGCAATTCTTTATGTTCTCTAGCGGGATCATCTGCTTCCTATTCTGTACCCTTAAGCGCCTCTACCATATCTATCTTTTTATTCTTCCTTGCCACCATCAAGCCGACCAAGAGCGACACGCCGAAGGTCAGCAGGATAGATACGCAGTAGGTCAAAGGTCCCAACATCAGCTTCATCTCGTATTCTCCGGCGAGGGCGGTTAGCAGCCACTGCAATACGCCCACGCCTGCGGGCAGACCTATGATGACGCCGATGACCGTCAGCCAGATATTCTGCGAGATCAAGAGCTTTCCTATGGTTCGGTTTCTAAACCCCAACACCTTTAGCGTGGCGAGCTCGCGCGAGCGCTCCACATAGCTCATGATGCCTAGGTTATACAATACGACCACGCCGAGTATCACGGCGGCGACGACAAGGATGATGACCATGCTGTCCATGATCTTCACAAAGCTGTTGAAGGTCTCCATAAGCTGCGCCTTGTCCTGTTTGCCTGAGATCAGATCGTTGCTTTTTATTTCGCTTGTTTTTTTATCGGTGTAAATATAGGATATGCTGTAATCAAGCCCCAGCTTGTCGGCGAGCTTGTCGCTTATCGTGACGCTCTCGGTCATCACAGAGCGGTTATAGCCGACTACCTTAACGGTATATGTCTCTTTGGAGCCGTAGGGCGAAAATTCGATCTCGTCGCCGATATTCGCCTTGTCCTTCAAGCGCAGGCAGAGATATGCGCCCTCGTCGCCAAGCTCTAGCCTGTTGTTGCCCTCGTCGATGACGTTGAGCATACCGCCCGGATTGTGCACTATATCGAGCGTTACGGTATCGCCGCCCAAGCTTATCCCACTCAGACTCTCCCAGTCGCCGTCAAGCTCCTCGCAAAGCGCCTTCGAGCCCTTCAAATCGGCGTAGTCGATAAGATTGACCTTTGTGGTGTAGTTGGAGATATCCTTGTCGAGCAAGTCCAAAAAGCCGGACATCGTGTCGCGCATACCCAAGCCGCCGACCATCAGCACCATGTAGCCGACGATGCCGAACAAGGTCATCGCCGAACGGCTTTTGTGGCGGCTGAGGTCGCGGATGTTCCACTTCGTTCCGAAATGCAGCTTCTCCCAAAAGCGGAAACGCTCAAAGAATATTTTTCGCATCTTTTTAGGCGAGTACGGGCGCAGCGCGTCAGCGGCGGTGCCCTTTAGCTGCTGCCTTACCGATAGAAAACTGATCAGTGTAAGCAGTATGACCGTTCCTATCAAAACCGGATAGCAAAACGCCGGTATCGCCGCGCTCCAATCGGGCATGTCAAAGTATGTGCCCATCATGCCGTTCTCGCTCATGATCAGCTTGCAGACAACATAGCCCAGGGCGATACCCAAGCCGGTGCCGACTAAGCCGATGAACAAGCCGTAAGAGGTGTAGTGCCTGAGTATGCGGCGGTTCTTGAAACCGAGCGCCTTTAAGGTGCCGATCTGCGTTTTCTCCTTGGTGGCTATGCGGTGCATCGTCGTTACCATTGTGAGAATCGCTATCGCAAGGAAAAGCACGGGCAGCACCGAGCCCATTGTCTTGCCTTCCTCAGCCTCACCCTGCGATTCCTTATAGACAACATGGTCGTCCTTCGGCGTTACCATGATAGTTCTGCCAAGCGCGTCCTTTACCTTGTCCTCCAGCGTTTTCTTAGACAAGCCGGACAGTACATTTATCTGCGCATAGGTTTTGCTGAGCGCGTTCGCCCCTACAGTATCTTTCAGTTTTTTGGGGGAGATATACGCGAAACCATAGGTTTTGTAATCGGGCATCATCTGATTTTTGTCGGCGACGCAGATCATGTGCTCGCCCGCTTTTATCAAGCCGACTATTTTTCCGGTTATCTTGCTTCCCTGATATTCAAGCGACAGATTATCACCGAGTTTATAATCATTCGCCGCGGCGAATTTGTCGCTCAGCCAAAAGCCGCCGCCGTTTTCGCCGTACTCTGCGCCGTCCGTGACAACGAAGGTGGATACGTTGAAATCCTCGCTCACGTCGAGCGCCAGCGACTTGTTCTTTTCGCCCTTTATGTTTAGGTTGACGGACAGATAGCGAGTTGCCGCGTCAACGCCCTCGATCTTCTTGATAGCATTGATATCGTCCGCGGTGAAGCCCTTATCGGAATACAGGCGGTAGTCGGCGTAGTTTGTATCTTTAAAGAATTTGAACGTGTCGACCTCAATGGTTTTCCACTCCATATTGAAGCCGAGGAACATTCCCATGCCGAGCGTTATCATCAGTATCATCGAGATAAACTGCGCCTTGTAGCCCCATGCGGTGCGGAATAGTTTTCGTGTCAGCATTACCATTCCACCTCGTCAGCGCTCATCGGGTTCTCCTGTTCGGCGATCGAGCGTATTTTGCCGTTCTTTACGCGGATAACCACGTCTGCCATTTTTGCGATGCTTTGGTTGTGCGTGACGATAACAATGGTCTTTCCGTAATTCTTCGCCATGCTGAGAAGGAGCTTTAGTACCATTACGCCGGTTTCGGAATCAAGGGCGCCTGTGGGCTCGTCGCAAAGCAGTATCTTCGGATTCTTTGCCAAGGCTCTGGCGATAGATATCCTTTGCTGTTCGCCGCCCGAAAGCTCTGACGGAAAGTTGTGCAGGTGGTCGGTAAGTCCCACCTCGGCGATCATCTGCTTGGCGTCGAGAGCGTTGGGCGAGATCGTAGACACTAGCTCAACGTTCTCATAAACGGTCAGGGTAGGGATAAGGTTGTAAAACTGGAACACAAAGCCGACCGTCGCCGCGCGGTAGTCGGCGAGCTCGTTGTCGGACAGCGTGCTGATGTCCCTGCCGTTCACGGTGATCTTTCCCTCGGTGGGGCTGTCAAGCCCGCCGAGCAGATTGAGCATCGTGCTTTTGCCGGCTCCCGAGGGACCCAGAATGACGACGAATTTTCCCTCGTCAAGCGTAAAGCTGACCTTATCCAGCGCCTTCATCTCGTGCTCGCCGCTGGCGTAGGTTTTGGTTACGTTTTCAAATTGTACGATCGACATATCATTTCCTCCCAAACAGTGAAAACCGTTTCTTCTCATAAGGCTCGGCTTTGATATCAAGAACCTTATAGCCCGTTTTGTCTATCGCTTCACGCAAAGCGTTTTCGTCAAGCGGGTTATCGCTGATTATCTCTGTCACTCCCTTTGAATGAGAAGAAGCGACCTTTTTGATTTTGAAATCCCGACGGATCGTGTCGTTGATATGGCTCTCGCACATACCGCACATCATGCCGTCGATCTTTAAAGTTGTTTTTATCATAATGACCTCCGATAATGTGATCGCAATAACGCGGTTAGACCAAGCTAACTGCGCGTGGTAAATTATAGCGGTTAGTTACCGCTAACTAAATTGTATTACACTTTTTGTGTTTTGTCAAGCAGAAACGCCCGCAACAAGGCGAGCGTTAATGCAGAATTATGAAATGGGTCGGCTGAGCCGGCGATCGATCCGCGTTCCATACTATATGATCACTATCAAAGCTTCATTCACGCGTCTTTTCTTGCCGTTCAGCCAAACAATCAGGGGGACTGTTTAAGCCAGCGCTGTACCCAGCGCTTTACAGGCGGCGACGGCTTCATCGTCGGGAGCTTCGTTGGCTATCACGCTGTCGCAGGCAAGAGTTACGCCCGCCGCGCTGCAAACATCCTCCCAGTCGCGCATCCACTGACCGTCGCCCCAGCCGTAAGAGCCGAAAAGGGCGATCTTCTTGCCGGAAAGATGGGGGAGAACCGCGTCAAACATCGGCTGAAATTCATCCTCCTCCAGCACCTCGTCGCCCATTGCGGGGCAGCCGAACGCGAACGCGTCAAAATCCGCGACCATATCGGCGGAGAAATCCGAGGCTGAAAATACGCTGACCTCAGCGCCTGCTTCCTGCGCGCCGGCTTTTACGGCGTCTGCCATAGCCTCGGTGTTGCCCGTCGCGCTCCAAAATACTATTGCTGCTTTACTCATGATATATCTTTCCTTTCTGTAGTTGGAATAATGACTAATTAAGATCACGCCGTCGCTGTCGCTTTTCTGTCAATACGACTTGTACAAGTCGTGATCGGATGCAGCTTTACGCTGCTTTGACGATCAGTTTATTGATAGATGTGCCTTGCAGCCATTTGGAATAATAGATGTCGGAGCATTTTTTATACTTAGCAAACGCGCACCTGGCTTTTTCTTCATTACCGTAAACCTTCCAACAACCGCAGCATTTACAGCAGTTTCCCTTATGAAGAATGAAGCCGCGGACGTCCTCGGGAGGGTAGCCGAGGAACAATCCTATTTCGTGCGGAAATTCGGGACACCTTTTTACTCTGCTTTTCAGCCTGTTCAGGCAGGTCGTATAGTCAAAGCGCGTATATCCCATTGACGCTAAAATGGATCTTGCCAGGGGGTCGGACAGATCCCTTTCAAGCCTTGTCGGACGAAATACATAAATCAAGGCGCGCTTTTTGCCAAAATCCAATGGCTGCATTTTCACTCCCTTGCAGCTGAAACGCCTGTTGAACTCCTGCGCGTAACTCTCAATATCCTGTTTTTGCGAATATACACAGGTAAAGAGGTTGGCGGTTTTCAGCCCCGCGAGAGTGGGAGAACAATGCTTGATTATCAAATCTTCCGACATCTGTTTATTCCTCCGTGGTTTTGTTCTGGTTAGCAGCCGCTAACTGCGGTTCAAAAAATAAACATCCGGGTTATGGATGCTGTATTTTATCGGTTACCCTATGCTAACCGAGCGACTTTAATATATCACATCTTTTTTATTTTGTCAATAGGTTATTTTAAATTATGCTGTCTTCGGTTTTTTGCTGCCTCTTTTGCAGCTTTTAACTTGTCATGCCTTTATTTGCAGCGGCTTTTATATACAAGAGTCGTTTTTTGTATTGCAAACGCTCTGAATTTATGGTATTATTTTATTAGTTCAAAGGGGGGTGTTGGGATGAATGTTATCCATATGAAATATGCGGTCGAGGTCGCTAAAGCCGGTTCGATCAACAAGGCAAGCGAAGCATTGCTTGTGGCACAGCCGAATTTAAGCCGTTCTATAAAGGAGCTTGAAAAGGAGCTGGGGATCACTATCTTCTCGCGCACGTCAAAAGGAATGACGCTAACGCCCAAAGGCGAAGAATTTATAGCATACGCCCAAAACATCCTTAGGCAGCTTGATGAACTTGAAACGATGTATAAGTCGGAATTGCCGGCAAAACAAACCTTTTCTATTTCTGTTCCCCGCGCAAGCTACATCGCCGACGCCTTCTCTAAATTTTCAAACTGCATTGACAAAGGCTCGGCAGAGATATATTATCAGGAAACCAACTCCAACAACGCTATTAAGAATATACTGGAGCACAATTATCATTTGGGTATCATCCGTTACGCCTCTCATTTTGATAATTATTTTAAAACCCTGCTCGATGAAAAAAACTTAAAGTATGAATTGGTCGCGGAATTCCAATATGTGCTGGTGATGAACGCAAAGCATCCTCTTGCTAAAAAAGAGGAGATAAGCTATCAGGATTTAGAACCGTATATACAGATCTCACACGCCGACCCGTATGTTCCTTCTTTGCCTGCGGCAACTGTGCTCAAGGATGAACACACCGTCAACTGCTCCCGCAACATTTACGTTTTTGAGCGCGGCGGTCAGTTCCATCTGCTCGCTCAGAATCCGGATACATTTATGTGGGTTTCTCCTTTGCCCGACGATATTATTTCGGGCTTTGGCTTGGTGCAAAAGCGCTGTCCCGATAATCATAAGCTATACCGGGATATGTTGATATACCGCAAGGATTACCGCCTCAGCAAGCTGGACATGGATTTTATGACCGAGCTATACAACTCCAAACAAAAATATCTGTAAAAAGTAGCAGCCTTTCCCTTTTGGAATCGGCTGCTGCTTATGTTTTTCGGGCGAATCCTACTCATTTGTTGCTATTCGAGATATGACATATCGATAAATATATTACCGATATACTTTTTTGGTTATTCACATGCGCCAAAAAATTTGTTAAACTAATAACAAGCAAACAGGAGGTGAAGGTTTTGCAGTCCGCAATTTCAAGAGCAACGCTCGGTCGACTTCCGGCGTATCTGCATTTTTTAGAGAGCGTAACAAGCGAGAACATCTCGGCGCCGGCAATCGCAAGAGCGCTTGGGCTGGGCGAGGTTTTGGTGCGCAAGGATCTGAGCATTGTGTGCGGAAAAGGAAAGCCCAAAACAGGCTATGCCACCGACGCGCTGAAGTCTTCGCTTAAAGCTGCGCTGGGCGTCAACAAAGTTACGCCGGCTGTTTTAGTCGGAGCAGGCAAGCTCGGGACCGCTTTGATGGATTACAGAGGCTTTCGTGACTACGGAATGGAGATAATCGCTGCATTCGACAAAGACGCGGAAAAAAGCCGCAAAGCGTCCGGCAAGCCCGTTTATTCCATGGATCAGCTGCGGCGGTTTTGTCAGATGCACGACGTCAAAATCGGTATCATCACCGTTCCTGCCGACGCGGCGCAATCGGTTTGCGATCAACTTATCGCGAGCGGAATCGAAGCCGTATGGAACTTTTCGCCTGTTATGCTGAAGATCCCGCAGGGAATAGCACTGGAAAACGAAAACTTAGCATTATCATTAGCACATCTGCACAGTATGCAAATTGATTAAATCAGGAGGAGAACAATGGAAACAAACAAGAAAAACTATGAGATCGTTGACGGCGTAGAAAAACTGGAAGCCGCGCTCGCCAGAGCCAGAGCAGCACAGAAGATCTTTGCCACCTACACGCAGGAACAGGTTGACGCTATCTTTTTAGCGGCTGCAACCGCAGCAAACCAGGCAAGGATACCTCTCGCGCAAATGGCGGTAGAGGAGACCGGCATGGGCATCGTGGAGGATAAGGTCATCAAGAACCACTATGCCAGCGAATACATCTACAATCAGTACCGCGACGTCAAAACCTGCGGCGTGATCGATGAGGACAAGGCTTTCGGTACTAAGAAGATCGCCGAGCCCATCGGCGTTGTAGGCGCGGTCATTCCCACTACCAACCCCACGTCAACCGCTATTTTTAAAGCGCTTATCTGTCTGAAAACCAGAAACGCTATCATCATCAGCCCGCATCCCCGCGCAAAGAAAAGCACTATC
Source organism: uncultured Ruminococcus sp. (assembly GCA_902776375.1). Classification (GTDB taxonomy): domain Bacteria; phylum Bacillota; class Clostridia; order Oscillospirales; family Acutalibacteraceae; genus Ruminococcoides. The sequence goes on from CACYPV010000007.1 coordinate 19,311, forward strand.
GCAGCCGCAAAGGTCGTTCTGGAAGCGGCGGTAGCAGCCGGCGCACCGGAAAACATCATCGCTTGGATCGACGTTCCCTCGCTGGAAATGACCAATCTGGTCATGCAAGAGGCGGATATCATCCTCGCGACAGGCGGCCCCGGCATGGTAAAGGCGGCGTACTCCAGCGGTAAGCCCGCTCTCGGCGTAGGTGCCGGCAACACACCTGCCATCATCGACGACAGCGCCGACGTCACCCTGGCCGTCAACTCTATCATTCACTCCAAAACCTTTGACAACGGCATGATCTGCGCCTCCGAGCAGTCCACTATCGTACTCGACAGCATTTACGACGCTGTAAAACAGGAATTCGCTGCGCGCGGCTGTTACTTCCTGAAGGGCGACGAACTTGATAAGGTTCGCAAGACCATTATCATCAACGGTGCGCTCAACGCGAAGATCGTAGGACAAAAGGCGGCTAAGATCGCCGAGCTGTCAGGCGTAAAGGTTCCTGCCGGCACCAAGATCCTGATCGGCGAAGTTGAATCAGTTGAACTCAGCGAGGAATTCGCTCACGAAAAACTGAGCCCTGTTCTCGCCATGTACCGCGCAAAGGACATTCAGGACGCGTTCGGCAAGGCGGAGCAGCTCGTCGCGGACGGCGGCTACGGTCACACATCTTCCATTTATCTTGACGCTATCAACGAAAAGGACAAGCTCGATGAATTTGCGGCGCGCATGAAGACCTGCCGTATTTTGGTAAATACTCCGTCATCTCAGGGCGGTATTGGCGACCTCTACAACTTTAAGCTCGCGCCCTCGCTCACCCTCGGCTGCGGCTCGTGGGGCGGAAACTCCGTCAGCGAAAACGTCGGCGTAAAGCACTTGATCAACATAAAAACGGTTGCCGAAAGGAGAGAAAATATGCTTTGGTTCAGAGCGCCTGAAAAGATATATATCAAGAAGGGCTGCATGCCTGTTGCCCTTGACGAACTTAAAAATGTTATGAACAAGAAGCGCGTGTTCCTTGTGACCGACAGCTTCCTTTATAAGAACGGATACACAAAGCCCATCACTGATAAGCTCAACGAGCTGGGTATCCAGTACACCTCCTTTGCGGATGTTGAGCCCGATCCCACCCTCGCCTGCGCTATCAAGGGTGCCGAGCAGATGAGATCATTCGAGCCCGATACCATCATCGCTCTCGGCGGCGGCTCCGCAATGGACGCTGCAAAAATCATGTGGGTACTCTACGAGCATCCCGAAGTAAACTTTATGGATATGGCAATGCGCTTCTCCGATATCCGCAAGAGGATCTACACCTTCCCGAAGATGGGCGAAAAGGCTTACTTTATCGCAATCCCGACCTCTGCCGGCACCGGTTCCGAAGTAACTCCCTTCGCTGTTATCACCGACGAAAAGACCGGCGTCAAGTATCCGCTCGCGGATTACGAGCTGCTGCCGAATATGGCTATCGTCGACACCGATTTCCATATGACCGCTCCCAAGGGACTGACCGCCGCTTCCGGTATTGACGCTGTTACCCACGCGCTTGAGGCTTACGCTTCCATGCTGGCTACAGATTATACCGACGGCTTGGCGCTCAGAGCATTGAAGATGATATTTGAATACTTGCCCAGAGCTTACGACAACGGTCTTAACGATCCCGAAGCAAGAGAGAAAATGGCTAATGCCGCTACAATGGCGGGTATGGCTTTTGCCAACGCCTTCCTCGGCGTATGCCACTCCATGGCGCATAAGCTCGGAGCTTTCCACCACCTGCCTCACGGCGTTGCAAACGCCCTGATGATCGACGAGGTGCTCCGCTTCAATGCGGCTGAGGTTCCCGCAAAGATGGGTACATTCCCGCAGTACGACCATCCGCATACTCTTGCGCGCTATGCAGAGGTCGCAGATTATCTGGGAGTCGGCGGCGAGGATGACAGCGAAAAGCTTGCCAACCTGATCAAGAAAATCGACGAGCTCAAGGCAAAGATCGGCATCAAGTCCACTATCAGAGAGTACGTTCCCGACGAGCAGGACTTCCTTGACAGACTGGACGATATGACCGTGCAGGCGTTTGACGACCAGTGCACGGGCGCTAACCCCCGCTATCCGCTGATGAGCGAGATCAAGCAGATGTATCTTAACGCTTATTACGGCAAGACCTTTGAAGAGACCGAAACACCCGACGAAAAACAGCTCGGCGGAGAAATCGACAAAAAAGACTTTAAGCAGTCGTTCCGCAGAGCCAAGAACGGTATTCATCAGAATCTGTAAGGGAGGAACAAAACATGACACTGGATAGAGTAATCGCGGTCAGAACCGCCAAAACCGTCTATCGTGACGGCGACCTTTGTATAAAGGTATTTAACGAAGAATTTTCAAAAGCCGACGTGCTTAACGAAGCGCTGAATCAGGCGCGTATCGAGGAAACAGGACTGAACATCCCCAAAATCCACGAGGTGACAAAAATCGACGGGAAATGGGCGATAGTGTCTGATTTTATCGAAGGAAAAACCTTGCAGCAGCTGATGGATGAGGATCCCGACAAGAAGGATGAATATCTGAACCTGTTTGTCGATCTGCAGCTTACGGTCCTCAGCAAGACATGTCCGCTGCTCAATAAGCTCAAGGATAAAATGAACAGCAAGATCAGCATGGCTGAGCTGGACGCCACCACACGCTACGACCTTCACACCAGACTGAACGGTATGCCCAAGCACAACAAGGTGTGCCACGGCGACTTTAACCCGTCCAACATCATCATCGCCGAGGACGGCACGCCCTACATCATCGACTGGTCGCACGCTACCCAGGGCAACGGCGCTGCCGACGCTGCAAGAACTTATTTGCTGTTCTGGCTCAAGGGCGATATAGAAACAGCAAAGCAGTATCTTGACCTGTTCTGCAAAAAGAGCGACACCGCCAAGCAGTATGTCCAGAAGTGGATGCCTATCGTAGCGGCTTCACAGTCCGTAAAGGGCAACGAAAAGGAGCGCGAGTTCCTGCTCAGCTGGGTAAATGTCGTTGAGTACGAATAAGGAGTATGGCAATATGAAAGTAACCGTATGTATCGGCTCTTCCTGCCACGTCAAGGGTTCGCGTCAGGTGGTAGAGCAGCTGCAGCACCTTGTTGCCGAAAATGACCTCAGCGATAAGGTCGAGCTGGGCGGCACCTTCTGCATGGGACAGTGCCAAAAGGGCGTTTGCGTCACCGTAGACGATACCTTCTATTCGGTATCTCCCGAAAACGTCGGCGAATTCTTTGAAACGAACATAAAGGCAAAGGTATAAAAAATGACAATACAGATATGCGTTGGCTCGTCGTGCCATCTCAAGGGCTCGGAACAGATAGTCGAATTGTTTCAAAAGGCTATTGAGGAACGCGATCTGGCGGATAAGATCACTCTTGCGGGCAGCTTCTGTATCGGACGCTGCAACCGCGAGGGTGTTACCGTTCAGGTGGACGACGATATTATTACAGGCGTTAAGCCGGAAACCTTTGACAGGTTTTTGGAAACCGAAATCTTACCTAAACTCTAGTGAAAGTGAGCGTACAGATGTCGAACTGTTTGACATTAAAAAAATCAAATTGCAAAAACTGTTATAAATGTATTCGTCACTGCCCGGTAAAGTCCATACGCTTCTCCGGAAATCAGGCGCATATTATCGGCAACGAGTGCATCCTTTGCGGTCACTGCTTTGTGGTGTGTCCGCAAAACGCCAAGCAAATCGTAGATGACACCGAAAAAGTACGCGTTCTGCTGCAAAGCGGAGCTCCCGTGGTCGTCAGTCTGGCGCCGTCCTTTATCGCCAATTATGCCGGCGTGGGTATCGAATCAATGCGCGCCGCTCTTAAGAAGCTCGGCTTTTACGACGTTGAAGAAACCGCTGTCGGCGCGACGATCGTCAAGCGTGAATACGATCGTATTTTACAGGATGAGCACAGGGATATCGTTATTTCCTCCTGCTGCCATTCCGTGAATCTGTTGATCCAAAAGTATTTTCCAAGCTGTTTGCCGTATCTGGCTGATGTTTTGTCGCCTATGCAGGCGCACTGCACGGACATCAAAAAGCGTATCCCCGATGCAAAAACCGTGTTTATCGGTCCCTGTGTCGCAAAAAAGGACGAAGCGAATCATTACGAAGGCATTGTTGACGCCACGCTGACCTTTGAGGAGCTGTCCGCGTGGTTGAAGGAGGAAAACATTACCCCCGAACAAAAAACCGACAGCACAGACAAAAGCCTTGCGCGGTTTTTCCCGACTACCGGCGGTATCCTCAAAACGATGTCGCAAGCGGCGCAGGATTACACCTACTTTGCGATCGACGGCGTAGAAAACTGCATAGCCGCCCTGAAAGACGTCGAGGACGGCAAGGTGCACAAGTGCTTTATTGAAATGAGCGCCTGCGCGGGAAGCTGCATCGGCGGCCCCGTTATGGAAAAGCACCGCCTGAACCCCGTCAGCGATTACGCTGCCGTTGCCGGATACGCGGGCAAGAGCGATTTTGAGGTAGAGCAGCCCGAAGCGGTCGAGATAAAGAAAATGTTTGAATATATCCCACAGCGCTCGGCAAAGCCTTCCGATTTTGAGATCAACCAGATCTTGCGGCAAATGGGTAAATTCAAGCCTTCGCAAGAGCTCAACTGCGGCTCCTGCGGCTACGATACCTGCCGCGAAAAGGCGGTCGCCATTTATCAGGGCAAGGCTGAGATATCCATGTGTCTGCCGTTCTTGAAGGACAAAGCGGAAAGCTTCTCGGATACGATAGTTAAAAACACGCCCAACGGCTTGATCGTCGTGAACGATCTGCTGGAGGTGCAGCAAATCAATTCCGCCGCGCTGAAAATATTGAATCTGCGCGCCGCATCGGATGTAATGGGTACACAGGTAGTGCGTATCCTCGATCCGCTGCCGTTTTTGAATGTGCAGTCTACCCATCGCGGCATTTACAATGAACGTACATTTTTAGCCGAGTACGACCGCTATGTGGAAATGACGGTCGTCCCCGACAAAGAGAGCAATATGCTTATCTGCATAATGACAGACGTCACCGAGGAGGAGACCGCACGCCGCCGCAAGGAGGATATCAGCCGCCAGACGGTGGAGGTCGCCGACAAGGTGGTCGATAAGCAAATGCGTATCGTGCAGGAGATTGCTTCGCTTCTGGGCGAAACTGCCGCCGAAACCAAAATTGCACTGTCAAAGTTGAAGGAGTCGATCAAGGATGAATGATTTATGCGCTGAAATCGGCTACAAAAGCATCAACCATGACGGCGAGCAGCTTTGCGGAGACCATATCGATATCGTAGAGCAGAGCAACGATTCCACCGTTATCGTGCTGGCGGACGGTATGGGCAGCGGCGTAAAGGCGAGTATTTTGTCCACGCTCACCTCTAAGATCATTTCAACCATGATGGCGGCAGACTTGCCCTTGGAGGAATGTGTGTCTACCATTGCCGCGACGCTCCCAGTGTGTTCGGTGCGCGGCGTTGCGTACTCCACCTTTACCATTATGCACCTCATCAACTCCCGCACCATCGAGCTGATCCAGTATGACAATCCTCACATTATTTATATCCGCGGCGGCGCTCTTTACGATTACGCCAAAACCGAGGTCAATATTGGCGGAAAAAAGATTTACAAGTCCGTTATCCGCTTAAAGGAGGATGACATCATCATCGCCATGAGCGACGGTTGTCCTCACGCGGGTATCGGTATCGCGTATAACTTCGGCTGGAAATGGGAGGATATCGCAGAATACATGCTCAGTATGTCGGAAGGCGGTTTCACGGCCAAGGTGCTTTCCACCATGCTGATCGATGAGGTCGACCGGCTCTACGGCGGCAAACCCGGCGACGACGCGACCGCCTGCGTTATCAAGATCCGCAAGCGCGTACCCATGAACATTCTTTTCGGTCCCCCTGCCGACAGGGATGACTGCGACCGCATGATGAGTTTGTTCTTCTCTAAGGAGGGCAAGCATATCATCTGCGGCGGAACAACTTCTTCCATTGCCGCAAAGTGGCTGCGTAAGCCGCTCAGACCTAAGCTTGACTTTGAGCGCAGCGATGTGCCGCCGATCGCGGAGCTGGAAGGCGTCGATTTGGTGACCGAGGGCGTCATCACCGTCAACAAGGTGGTGGAATACGCCAACGACTATATCAAAAACAACGATTCCTATGAGGAATGGGGCTACAGTAACGACGGCGCTTCGCTCATCAGCCGACTTTTGTTTGAGGAAGCGACGGACATAAATTTCTATGTAGGCAAGGCTGTCAACCCGGCACATCAAAATCCCGATCTGCCGATAAATTTCAACATCAAAATGAATTTGGTGCAGGAGCTTTCAAAGGCGCTCAAGCTTATGGGCAAACGCATCAAGGTCAGTTATTTTTAGGTGAATGCAAATGAATAAGCTAAGAAAATTTGATACCAAGGTGCAGTATCTTAAATACAAGGTGCTGCGCGAGGTGGCGCGTCAGGCGTGGAATGATACGCTGTTGGAGAACGTACTGGATATCCCAAAGATCATTGTTCCCGGCAAAACTCCGACCATGCGCTGCTGCGTATATAAAGAAAGGGCGATCCTTGCCGAGCGCGTCAAAATCGCCATGGGCGGCAATTCCGACCGCCAAAATGTTATTGAAGTGATCGACATCGCCTGTGACGAATGTCCAGCTGCCGGTTACGAGGTCACAGATTCCTGCCGCGGTTGTCTGGCGCACCGCTGCGAGGACGTTTGCAAGCGCGGCGCTATCTACTTTGACCACAACCATGTGGCGCATATCGATAAAAGCAAATGCGTTGAATGCGGTCAGTGCGCCAAGGTGTGCCCGTATTCCGCTATCGCCAACCGCAAGCGTCCCTGTCAGAACGCCTGCAAAATCAGCGCGATCAGCATCAATGAAGATAAGGCGGCACAGATCGACGATTCAAAGTGTATTTCGTGCGGCGCCTGTGTTTATCAGTGCCCGTTCGGCGCTATCAGCGACAAATCCTTCATTTTGAATGTCATCGATATGCTGAAAAAATGCGAACAGGGTAAGAATTATAAGATCTACGCTGTTGTTGCGCCGTCTATCTCCAGCCAGTTCACTTACGCAAAACTCGGTCAGGTGATAACCGGTCTAAAGGAGCTTGGCTTCCATACTGTCGTAGAAGCCGCTCTCGGTGCGGATATGGTGGCGCAGGCAGAATCAAAGGAGCTTGCGGAAACAGGCTTTTTGACCAGCTCCTGCTGTCCTGCCTTTGTTGAGTACATCAACAAATCCTTCCCTGAGCTTAAACCGAATGTCTCCCACAATCTTTCGCCGATGGCTACGATCGCCAAGTATATCAAGGATACAACGCCTAATGCGAAAATCGTTTTCATCGGACCGTGCACGGCTAAAAAGATGGAGGTCCAGCTTGATACCGTCAAGCCCTATGTCGATTCCGTGCTGACCTTCGAGGAATTACAGGCGCTGTTTGACAGCCGTGATATCGACCTCACATCGCTGGAGGAAGGCGTGCTTGACAACGCTTCCTACTTTGGCAGAATATTCGCCCGCTGCGGCGGACTTGCCGACGCGGTCGCCGAAGGCCTGAAGGAGCAGGGGCTCGATGATTTTGAGCTGAATGCGATTTCCTGCGACGGCATTGAGGAATGTAAAAAAGCGCTGACGCTGAAAAGCAAAAATGTTTTGAAAGCGAACTTCATCGAAGGTATGGCGTGCGTCGGCGGCTGTATCGGCGGCGCAGGCTGCCTGACCCACGGCGCAAAGGACAAAATGCAGGTCGATAAATACGGACAGGAAGCAATGGAAAAATCCATCCTCGACGCAATTTCGATCCTGAAATAAATCAGTCATTTCCCCTCCTTTTAAATTTGCTATATATAATAAAAACCCATCGGCAAAAATGGCGATGTCCTTACCGGAAAATAGAAACTGAATAGGATACAGAAAAGCTGCCTTGGATAATCGAGGCAGTTTTTTACTATATAGCATAATAATGAGCAGTAAAGGTTTTTATTTTACTGAGCTTTTATAAGCGATACTGTTGCATTAGATTATGGATTTGTGAGAGTGAATAGAATTCTGAGAATAAAGTATCGCTTGCCGTCATAGACTCCTGCATCCATGATCGTTTGATTATAGTCATCAAGATTGATTTTGTCTTCTGATGTATCGTTTTCGATCGGCCCATTCAGATCACGGAACGCGCCGTTTTCTATCAGCTTTTCGAACGGTAGATTCATATATTTGGAGAACAGATCGGGGCCGCTGCCGGACATCACCTCGATATTCAATCGTTCGGACATCGTTTCATAGTCCTCAAACTCGATCAGCTTGATCTTCATATCTTCCGTTGAGTGAGAGCTGCACCAGCGGTTGTAGCGCTTGATAATCTCGACCATCTGATCCATGTATTGTTCTGTGTAGTAGTAGGTCAACTGTTCGCTGTCTGCGGAGGTGTTTTCGACTTCACCGCAGGAACAGCACGTCACAGTCATAACCAGTGTTAAAAATAAACATAATAATCTTTTCATGATAATCACCCTGTATCATCATAAAATCGTCATCTGTAGAAGGTCTGTAGAAACAAAAATATTTCGCACAAAACTATTGATAATTTCGCACGATTAGTGTATAATAATAGCACAACCATGAAGGAGGTTATAAATATGTCAATTACCGCAACCGAACTCAAACAAAACCTCGGCAAATACCTGATCCTTTCGCTGACAGAGGATATTTTCATCACCAAGAATGGCAAGATCGTCGCCAAATTATCGAATCCGTATCAGACCCGTGTAGAAACTGCAACTTCGCTTTTCGGCGTGCTCCCGAATGATATGACGCTGGATGAAGCCAGAGCGGAAAGGCTGGGCGCTATATGAGAGTGCTGCTTGACACTTGTATTGTCATTGACGCTCTGCAGAGCAGAGAACCGTTTTCTGCCGACGCACAAGCAATATTCCTTGCTGTTGCCAACCGTGCGATAGAGGGTTATATCACGGCGAAGTCCATTACGGATATTTATTATCTGACTCACCGTCTGACCCATTCAGATAAAGCAACAAGAGATATTCTGAATAAGCTGTTCTCGCTTTTCGGCGTGTTGGATACAACAGCCAACGACTGCCGCGAGGCGGTATTCTCGGATGTATCCGACTACGAGGATGCTGTCATGATCAATACCGCAGAGCGTGAGAAGATGGATTATATCGTAACGCGCAATGTTCGCGACTATTCCAAGTCCGATGTTCCTGTTTTGACTCCGGCAGAATTGCTGAACAAAATAGCAGAGTAAAAGAATCCGAACCTGATTCATGATCGGGTTCGGATTTGCTATAACGTCAAGGCTCAATGCATTATACTACAGACTAACTACAGATTGAAGGTGTACAATACCATGGGTGATGATATGTACCGCGCTTTACTGGTCGAGGACGACCCGCATATCCGAGAGATGATATGCGATCATTTTTTATGAAAAAAGCAAAAACACCCTCCTTGTCGATACCGCTGAAAACGGTCAGGAGGGTGTAGAAAAGGCGTATGAGAACGCCTATGATATTCTGATACTGGACGTTATGCTGCCCGAAATGGACGGCTTTGAGATCTGCCGTGAGGTCAGAAGGCACAGCGACGTACCGATCATCTTCCTGACGGCGCGTGTTGCCGAGAAGGATATGCTGCGCGGCTACGCTCTCGGCTGCGATGATTATGTGACAAAGCCGTTTCCTTTGCCGGTGCAGTATGAAAAGGTGAACGCGGCGAACCGGTCGGAACAACAATACCGTTTGGTTATCTGAAAAATCCTGAGTATAAAGGAAATCAGAAGGAAGCGCCGTGGCTGATAATCGATCCGCAGACAGCGCCGATTGTGAAGAGAATCTTCGAGATGTACGCTTCCGGTATTGGTATCAGAAGGATATGCAATCAGTTTGAAGAGAAGAAAATTCTCTCCCCGAGCGTGTATCTGTTTAGGAAAACCGGGAGCAAAAGCGGTAATCCGGATTTGTCAAAACCATATCATTGGGGTCAAACCACTGTTAGAAAAATGCTTAGTAATCAAATTTACTGTGGGGATACGGTGAACTTCAAGACCTACAGTAAATCCAATAAGCTGAAGAAAAGGCTGAAGAACGACCCCACAAAGGTTCTGATCTTCAAGGATACACATGAACCGATAGTTGACAGAGCTTTGTTCGAGACAGTCCAAAAGCATTTTGCCGGTCGCAAGCGTCCGGACAAGATGGGTGAAATGGATAAGTTCGCCGGATACCTCTACTGCGGTGACTGCGGCAAAAGAATGTATCTTCATAGAGGTAAGACCATCAGCTCCGAGAAGAATATGTTTCAGTGCGGCGGTTATCAGAAGGGAAAATACAACTGCACCGTTCACAACATAAGGGAAAGCGTGATCGAACAGATCGTTCTTGAAAACCTGAGAAAGGTCACCTCGTTTGCTAGATCCGAACCCGAAAAGTTTTATGAGATCGCAATGCAGAAAGGTAAATCGGAATCCGATAAGATTGCAAGGAGAGCTATACAGGAAAAGGCTACCGTTGAAGAACGGATAAAAAAGATCGACGGCAGCATCCGTTGTCTGTATGAAGATCGAGTGGTCGGAAGAATATCCCCGGAACGCTATGATGAGATGGCAGTTGGTTACGAAGAAGAATTGGCAGAACAAAGGAAAACACTGACCGATTTTGACAATGACCTCACGCTCTACTCAAAACAGCAGCAGGCAATCAAAGACTTTATCGCTAAAGCAAAGGAATATGTCGAGATGCCGAAGCTGACAGAGGAGCTGCTCCACGCCTTCATTCACCGTGTTGATGTCTATGAGAAATCAACCAAATACTCCCGAACTGAAGGAAATCCCGTGATGATATACTATAAATATCAGCTGACTCCACAGGAAAACACTAAAATCCTGTTTGGAGAAGGGTTTCCGACTCCTGAAGAGCTCGAATCATCAAAAGCCGACGATCTCTCGATTTCCGCATAACGAAGCCAAAAAAACCGGAAGGCTTTTGCCTTCCGGTGGCCCCGCATCAGCAATTACTCCGTTAAGAACAACTGCCTAAAATGTCGGTGGGTTTTTATTGTTAGTATTCACTTTATGCGCAGGTTAAGTACAAAAGCTATTTTTCACACTTGCCGCATTTTGTGCAGCCGTTGCAGATGATCTTCATTCCGCAGGTTTGGCACTTTTCGCCGAAATAAGGCTTGTAGCGCCTTTCCTCGGGGATCGGCATACCCAGCAAGTTAGTGAGCTTGAAGTCAATCGGCTTGCCCTTAAAGCTCAGCCCCGATTTGTACGCCTGATTTGCCTGCAGCTCGCTGCCCTCGATTTGATACAGCCTGCCGTCCTTGACGAACCTCCTGCCTGTGCCGATAAACGCAAAGGTTACATCGTACTGCTCGCACTCGTCGCGGAGCTGTTTTACCCATTCGTAATGGCAAGGGCGCGCTCCTGCGTAGTTCTCGCCGTCGCAGATGACCTGTTCGATCTGACCGCTTGAAAGATACTTCCTAATGCTGATCGCACCTATGAACGGAGCGCACATGATGCCCTTGTGCTTGAACGGAAGTGAAAGCAGAATCGGTATCCGCTCGTCGGCTCTTTTTTGATTCTCACAGCTCACATTGAAAAACACATTTTCCCAGCCGTCGCCCCAGTCGTGCGGCAGACAGCTTTGCACCCGTTCGGGGCGCTTTGTCAACAGGAAGAAAACAACGTCGGGGCGTTGGCGGATAATATTCCACGCCTCGTCACGCCAAGCGTCAGCTTCTTCGAGAAAGAAATCCGAGGTCATGCACACGCGCAGCTGTTCGCCGCTTTTGATTTTATACCGCCCCTGTCTGTCCTTTGACAGCGGATAGCGGAATCCTGCTTTCGTTTTGTAAATATCCGCGCCGCTCTTGCCGCGCTGCTCGTCAAGAAAGTACATGTAGCAGTTGCGGCATCCCTCGCTGCACTTCCTGCAGCCGTGCCACGGATTCCAAATGTCGTGCATAACCTCACCTCCTGTTTTGGATTTACCTGTTTTATTCAACCAAGTCTTTTATAACCTTGCCGATGTCGGCGTTGATGCAAACGGACTGATCAGTGATCTCATCGGGGCAGTAGCTTTCGCCGAGATTGACGCAGGCATAAACTGCGTTTTTGTTCTGTGCCGTCAGCTGCCAGAACGGGTACTTGATGATAACGGGTGTGTTCGCGCCTACGCCTAATTCCAAGTAAACGATATTTTTGCCCTTGTTTTCCTCAATAAAAGCGTTATACCGCTGAGCAGCCTTGTGCCAGCCCTCGTCCTCAACAAATTTATCGTCAGAGCGCAGGTTCATCATCATCGGCTTTCCGCATACGGGGCAGTGGGGGATAAGCTCGCGCGGCACCTGCATATCCCGCTGATCGCTTACCATCCGCAGAACCACGTCGCGGTTGTCGTAGGTCTTATCGTGACAGGGAACGGAGCATTGGAACAAACCGTAGTCGCCCTGAGTGTAGAACAAACGCTCTTTGTCAAAGCCTGCAAGCTGGAATTGATGATCGACGTTCGTAGTCAGAACAAAGTAGTTTTTGCCCCGAACAAGCTTTAGTAAATCATCATACACGGGCTTGGGCGCTTTTTGATAACGGTTTATCAAAATGTACCGGCTCCAATATGCCCAAAGCACTTCCGGAGGACATCTCATCACCATAAAGCCGCCCGAGTACATATCGGCGATGCCGTACCTTTCGGCAAAATCGGAAAAATACTTTTCAAAGCGCTCTCCCGAATAAGTGAAGCCCGCCGAGGTGGACAGCCCTGCACCCGCTCCAATCACGATTGCATCGGCGTTTGTCAATTCATTTTTCAGTCTTTTAAGCTGTTCCTCTCTTGTGCCGATACCGTGGGAAACGCGCCTGAATACACGCAGAGCGTTCGGCCCTTTTTCTATTGTTTCCTGATAGCCATTCGGTAAATAATCATATCTATCTTTCACCAATATCACCTCGTATAATTGCTCCTGCAGGGCACACGGAATAGCAGTTGCCGCAATGCAGACAATGCTCCTGCTTGATTTCAAAAGGAATCTTATTTGCTTTTATGCAGCTTTGCGGACAGACATCGACACAACTGCCGCAGCCAATACAATTATCGGTTATCAAATACCCTTCTTGTTGCTTTTGCGCGTTACCGAAGGAGAACAACGCTCTCTCAATTGGCTTTTTGCTGAGGTCGAACCATTCGCCGTTGCCCTCACAGAGCTTGAACACAGTTAAAGCATGTCTGCTCTGCTCAGTTGGATAGATTTCATTCATATAAGGATTCTTTGCAAATAGCTTTGGCAGATGATCTGCGCCTATTTCTTTTACCTTGCCGCGCACGGAAACAGCGACGCAGGACATTGTATCCTTTCCATTGATACCTGTGAGCGCCATATACTCTTTTGCCTTTAACCGCGTATAAAAGCTCTTGCCCTTTGCGGTCAGAAAATACAAGCCGCTTTCGTCATAATCCATCATATCAATGGCTGCGGTCACGGGTAAGCCTTCATCATCTACCGTAGCGACAATAACCGTGTGGATTTCATCAACAATATATCTTAGATAGTCAATTGCTTTCATCGGACTTTCAGCTCCTTAACATCTCATTTCTTATTATCTACTATTTTTCGGTTTTTGTCTACGGATTTATGAATTTCTCTTGTCACAATTTGTATTTGTGGTATAATCATACTTGTGAGGTGGTTATATGGAGTTCAAGCACATTGAATATTTCATCGAAACGGCAAACCACAAAAGCATTTCAAAAGCTGCCGAAGCCCTGTTTATCTCTCAGCAAGCGCTCAGCCGCTGTATTAAAAATTTAGAAGCGGAACTGAACTGCAAGCTGTTTGAGCGAACCGTCAAGGGCAGCGTACTGACCAATGACGGCAAGCTGATTTATAATAGATTTCTTCCCATTACGGAGCAATATCGCAACACTGAGGAAGAAGTTTTAACAGCATTGAGCAGCCGTTCGCAGACTCTCACGTTCGCCTGCGTGCCGTCAATCTTCCGGTTTCTCGATACAGAGCTGTTGTTTGAATTTGAGGATATGTACCCGAACATTACAGTTGACCGTATGGAATTGTCCGGTTTTGATGTCGATAATTACATCAAAGAGGACAGCAAACACTTCGGAATTATTGCTATTCCGGAAAATCGCCACGGATTGCGCTTTAAGTTTCTTCCAATCAAAACGCTCCCTTTGATGCTTTGCGTGCATAAAGACGATCCGCTTACGCAGAAGGATACCGTCAGCTTTGGAGAACTGAAAGACAAGAACTTTTTACTGTTTGAAAAACGTTCTCATTACCATAATGTAATTGCGGATCACGGCAAACAGCACGGCTTTGTACCAAAGGGAAATTTTATATCCTCGGATGTTAACCAAATATACAATCTCGTCAACAAGGGAAAAGGAATTTTTATTTCGCCGCCGGATGAAGGAGCGAAAATGCTGTTCAAAAATATGCGGATGATTCCTTTTAATGATTCGACGCTGACCTATTGTATCGCCTTTATCTTCAAGGATTATGACAGACTCAGTCCTATGGCAAAAAAGTTTATGGCATATATAAAAGATAATACTGTCTAAAGAAAAGCGTGAGGTGTTGAGCCCCACGCTTTCGTCATTTCTTTCAAGATCAGAATTTGCCGTTTTCGTTTGCCCAGGTTTCTTTGTCGGCAATTGTTTCCATTACGTCCCAGTGTTCAGCAATCTTGCCATTCTCAACACGGAACAGATCGTAGTAGGAGGTTGGAGTGCCGCCAAAGGTTCCTTCGGATACCGCCAGAGCATAATCGCCGTCAGCCAGAACCATATAGGTTTTGTTGTAAACCATAGCGATTCCCTGCTCCGCCATAGCAGCCAGCGCTTTGCCGAGACCGGAGAGACCGTCGGCGATCGCTGTGTTGTGCTGAATGTATTTATCTCCGTCAAAGTAGTTTGTCAGATTATCAGGATTCTCACCGCGGAGAACATCGCCGACGAAATTAGCGACTACCTTGCGTGTTACTTCCTTATCAATGTTCTTTTTCTCCGTTGTTCCGTCAATCTGCGTATGGCGGGAGGGATTCGGCTCTGCTTTTGCGGCGAGATTATCCCAATGCTCCGCAATCTTGCCATCCTCATCAAAACGGAAGATATCAAACGCAACCTGCTCGCCGGCGCCGGCAAAGTTGTAAACAGTTTGCAGGAAAACCTTGTCGCCATCCTCGAATGCGCGGATATTCTCTACGGTGGTCTTTACAGGAGCGGCTCCGAGAGCCTGAACCGCACCAACAAAAGCGTCTCTGCCTGTACCGAATGCGAGGTTATGCTGGATATAACCCTCAGCGAGTAAAGAAGCTGCTTTCTCGGTATCGGTTGTTGCGAATGTGTTGATTAATGCCAAAGCCTTTTCAATGTTAGTCATAGTGTATTCCTCCTGAAATTAATTTAGTTTTATACATCGTTTCTCTTGCTGTGATTACAGTATAGCTCATATCGCCAGGCTTGAAAATGGCCGAAAACTTGTGGAGGGTACAACTTAAAGTTGTATCATTTAAAAATATTTATTAACTCAGTTTTTTCATTACTCATTTTTTGTTGCTTGCTCTTGCTTTCCTTCTCTGTTGGCATAATATAAACCTCGTTTCGTATAGTAGAGTGGCTTGTTGGTATTGGGTTGATTTCCGCTGTCTTTGTAAATTAATACAGGCGAAGATTCCTTCACTCAAGGTAATAAATGCGGGAAATATTTTTTTATGATTGACAGGAGTCATAAAACGTGATAATATGTATTTGTATCAGATACAACTACATGGAGGTGCGAGATGAGTAATTCCATTAAAGATACGATATGTAAAAGAAAAAGCGTCAGAACCTTTGACGGCAGACAAATTACCGCGGAGGATAGAAGCAAGCTGGAAGAAATCATCAGGACGGCGGACAATCCCTTTGGAGCGCCTGTTGAATTCAAGCTGCTTGACGCAAAAGAAAACGGTCTGTCAAGTCCCGTTATCGTTGGCTGCGAGCTTTATTTTGCGGCTAAGGTCAAGAGGATCAAGCGCTATGAGATCGCGCTTGGCTACAGCTTTGAAAAGGCGTGTCTGTTAGCCCACGCGCTCGGTTTAGACACGGTAATGCTCGCGGCTTCGCTTAACCGCTCGGCTTTTGAAAAAGCCATGAACGTGCAGGCGGACGAGGTGATGCCCGTGGCAAGTCCCGTCGGCTATCCCGCAAACAAGAAGTCCATCCGCGAATCGCTTATGAGAAAAAGCTTAAAGGCAGATGACCGCCTGTCCTTTGACAAGCTGTTTTTTGAAAATGATTTCGGTCACAGCTTATCAAGCGGCAGCACATTTTACGACGCGCTGCAAATGGCGCGCCTTGCGCCGTCCGCGGCTAACAAGCAGCCGTGGCGTGCGGTAGTTATTGGCAATACTGTTCATTTTTACGAGTACAAAACGATGAAGGATCATCCGCTCATCGATATACAGAAGGTGGACATCGGTATCGCTCTTTCGCACTTTGACCTGACCGAAAAGGAAAACGGTCACAGCGGACGGTTTACGGAGCTTGACCCGCAGCTTGCCTTGCCCGATAAGACGCACTATATAATCTCTTACGAAAGGGCGGAATAATGGATACTAAGTTTTCGTCGGCGATCCATATGCTGATACTGATATCCGAAGCCGAGACGCAGATGTCCTCGGAGAAAATAGCGGAGAGCGTCGGCACAAATCCGAGCTACATCCGCAAAATCGCGGGCTTATTGAAAAAGGCGGGCATAATAGAAAGCAACCGGGGCAAAAGCGGGTTTTCGCTGTCTTTGAGCGCCGGTGAACTGACGCTGTATCAAATCTTTTGCGCTGTTGAAGAAACGGACGGAGTGCATCTTTTTGATATTCACCGCAACCCGAACGATAAGTGCATCGTCGGACAGTATATCCGACCTGCGCTGACCGATATGTTCGGCGAGCTGGAAGCTAAAGCCGCGGCAGAGTTAAAACAAAAAACGCTAAAGACCTGTATGGATATTATGCGTGACAGAATGAAAAAATCGCGTCCGTAAGATCGAAAGGAAAGATGATCGGCAAAAATGAAGATTTATAAAGACATTGACAGACTGCCATCGGGCACAGCAAGCGAAAAGCTGACAGAGGGCAACCTAGTGCTTGAAGGCGGGGGGTGGAAGGGCTTATATACTCTCGGCGTGCTCGACTGTATGATGAAGCACGATGTCAACCTCACCACGGTAACAGGCGTTTCCGCCGGTGCGCTCTCGGCTATCGGATATGTTTCGGGACAAATCGGTTGGGGCGCGAGGATCGACCTTACCTACCGTCACGATAAAAACTATTGCGGCATCGGCGCGCTCAAACGCGACCGCGGGATCACGGGCTTTTCATATCTATTTGACGATATATTAAAAGCCCTTCCTCTTGATGAAGAAAGGCTTTATGATCCTGCCCGAAAACTCGCGGTCTCCGCTGCCAATATGCTGACCGGCAAGGTCGAATATTTTGAAAAAGGCAGGTGCGATCTGTTCCGTGCCGTACAGGCCTCGGCTTCCGTTCCGTTTGTGTCAAAGCCGGTTTTGATAGACGGCGTACCGTATCTGGACGGAGGGTGTGCCGAAAAGATCCCTCTTTCGTGGCAGGGACTTGCCAACGGTAAAAAAACCGTCGTTGTCAGAACGCGCGAGTTGAGTTACCGCAGAAAACCCGGCGCGTCAAAGCTGACAAAGCTGGTATACCGCAGGTATCCGAATTTCGTCAAAAGCCTCGAAAAAGTCAACGAAGAATTCAACAGAACCGTTGACGAGCTTGAACGCAGCGCACGGGACGGGTCGATTTTTCTGATAGCTCCGTCAAAGCCTGTTGAGGTCACGCGCTTCGACGGCGATATGAACAAACTCGGCAATTTATATTGGTTGGGCTGGAATGATATGGCAGCTCAAATCGACAGTTTAAAGAAATACTTGGGCTAATTCTCAATTAGACGCACTGTTTGCATTATACTATTTTCAGCAGGTCGCGATAGATCATCAGGTCGTCATCCTTGAACACATTGAAGATGACCTTGATATCGCTGCCTGTTGTTTTTTTATACTCTTTTACCGTCGATATGGCTATCTGCGCCGCCTCTTTCTGAGGAAATCCGAACACGCCTGTGCTTATACAGCAGAACGCCATACTCTTGCAGCCGCTTTTCTCGGCGAGCTTCAAGCAGGAGAGGTAACAGCTTTTCAGCAGCTCACAATCTTCATTTGTCAAATATCCGCCGACGATCGGTCCGACGGTGTGAATAATATATTTGCAAGGCAGATTATAGGCGGGCGTTATCTTCGCCTGTCCGGTTGGTTCGTCAAATCCCTGCTCCGTCATTATTTCATTGCATTTGCAGCGCAGTTGTACGCCTGCATATGTGTGGGTAGCGTTGTCGATACAGACGTGACAGGGACTAAAGCAGCCCAGCATTTGCGCGTTGGCGGCGTTGACGATAGCGTCGCATTTAAGCGTTGTGATATCGCCCTGCCAAAGGTAGATATCCGTCTGAACAGGCTCTAGATCCGCTATATCGGTAATACCCTTGCTCCGGTTTTCCTCCTGCAAATACTCGTCTTGTATGCTCAAAAACTCCTGCGTGACAGCCTTTGGCATACGAATATTGAACAATGATCTAAGCAACCGCTTTTGGTTATATTCGTCCGCCGGTATAGCTATCTTTTCTCCTCTTTCGCTAAGCAGGTAATCAATCAAAAACAATCGTTTTTCTGTCTGTGTCATCGTTATCACCTCAGCTGTTAGTTGTAATAATTCGTTTATCGAATTTTGCCTTAACTAGCGACTACGGAACTATGCGCCGCAAAACGGGTATCTTTCTCAGCAGCATGGTTAAGAGAACCGACAGTATCAGCGCGAGTATCGTGGCAAAAACCACATATTCGGCTGAGGCTCTTTCAAAGCCCGTGAAATGAAGATTTTCTTCAAACACATCGAGAAAATACCTGTGTATTAGGTAGATAGGGAAGGTGTAGCTTTGGAATATCATAAAAAACCTGATGACGTTTTTGTTTTTCAGCTTCGACGCCGCCTGCTTCAAAAACAGGAATATACCCGTGGAATACAGCACGCACGGCAGGTTGTAATAATCCTTAAAGAACACAACCACGTGTCCGGTGGGGTTAGCCTTAGTTTCGTAATAGGTGCCGATAATGTGCGTCAGCAAGCCCGCAAGGGCGAAAGCGTAGATTATCAGCCGGAATCTCAGCTTTATTTCCCGTTTGGTGAATACATATCCCAACAGCACATAATAAAGATACTGAAAGCCTACGTATATATTATAGTTTTTCCAACCGATTTTGATCTCTGCATAGCGGTTGAGCATGGCAAGAATAAAGGGAATCACGAAGTTGATCGCCAGAGAGATAAAGATTATATATGTAAAAACCTTGACCCGTTTTTCCTTGCGCACCGAAGCAAACAAAGGCATCATCAGATAAATGCAAAACAGCGGTATAAAGAACCAGTAAATATCTCGGTATTTCGTGTTGATGATACCGTTGAGCACACCGGAAAACGTCCAGTCCAAGCCTTTGTTAGGATCACCGACCAGCATTGCCCACAGTGTTTTGCGGTATGCCCACAGAAAGCCCACCAGGCTCCACGCCAAAAACGGGATGACTGTTTTTTTGAAGCGCTTGATAAAGAATTCTTTTGTCGAGTATTTGTCCTGATAATCTATCAGCGTTGCACCGGAAAGCATATAAAACACGGGAACGGCAAAGTAAAAAACACTCTCGATGACATTCGCCACATCCCAAAACGGTTTTCTGTAATCCAGCCAAAAACCGACGTTGGCGTGCATTATTACCACCGCGATCGCCGCGACAACATTTATCACGCTTATATACGCCAGCTTGTTGTCGTTCACTTTTCCGTTCTCGATTTTTCTGACCTGCGTATTTGTGCCCTTAGTTTTGCTTTTTTTCGCTTTTTCTCCCATTGTGATCCCTCCGTAAAACTATTGAGCGTTATATATTATAACAAATAAAATTATATATTTCAACCGTTTTTTGTTTATTATTTTAATAAGGTGTCCACTGTGTTTTGAATTTTTGCCTCCGTAATAATTGCGGGATAATTTTTTTGAAAAACCCAAAAAATATATTGACATCGTGTCAGAATAGGCGTATCATATAGATGCTGACACAATGTCAGAATAAATGATCGCAGGTGATAATTATGCCAAAGGGTTCTCCCGAGCTGACAAACGCTCGTAAAGAAGAAATAATAAACGCGTGCAAAACGCTCTATCGGGATATTAGCTTCAAGGAAATCACGATCAAGCAGATCGCCGAATACACAAGTTTTTCCCGCGCGTCGATATACAACTATTTTGAAACGAAGGAAGAGATATTCCTCGCTATTTTACAGGAGGAATACGAGCTTTGGGTGGTAGATTTACAGGATATCACCGAAAGCCATGACAGCATGACAAAGGAAGATATCGCAAAAGCGCTGGCATCCTCTCTCGAAAAGAGAAAGCTTCTGTTAAAGCTGATGAGCATGAACCACTATGATATGGAAGAAAACAGCCGCGAGGAACGGCTTGTCGAGTTCAAGGTCGCTTACGGCGCGTCGCTTAAGGCGGTCGAGCAAATGCTCAAAAAATTCTGTACCGAAATGAGCGGGGAAGAAAGGCAGAAATTTCTGTACTCATTCTTTCCGTTCGTCTACGGCATCTATCCCTACACGGTCGTGACAGACAAGCAGAGGAAAGCGATGGAGCAGGCAAAGGTAGGTTTTACCTTTTATTCAATTTATGATATCGCGTACAACTGCGCGGAAAAGCTGTTGTGATGAAGCTGATTAGTAAATAAACCCACGTAATAACGTTATGGTGAGCAAATGAAAATCGAAGAAGAATTATTTCAAAAACACTCCACAGATGAAAAAAAGCTGGCGTCATACGGGTTTCGCCCTGACGGAAGCATTATGGTTTTTACAAAGGAGTTACCTGAGGAAAACTTTCGGATAGTCGTAGAATATAACGGCAGCTTCTCGGGCAAGATAATCGACTTGTCCGCCGAAGAAGAGTATGTCAATTTCCGCCGTGAGGACGCAAGCGGATTCAGTGCGGAGATCAAAAGCAAGTTCGTCGGGCTGTTAACGGATATCCGCGAGCGCTGCTGCGTCAATCAATACTATGGGTGCAATCAGACAAAAAGGATAATTGCGCATATACACGAGGTATACGGCGATGAGCCGGAATTTCTTTGGAAGGCTTACCCGACCTTTGCTGCTATACGCAAGAAAAGCAATAAAAAATGGTACGCTTTGTTCGGCGGTGTGCCGAGGAACAAGGTCGACAAAAACGCGACCTCAGAGCAAATGGCAGAGGTCGTCAACGTCAAGGTCGCGGATGTAAACGCACTGCTAAAAAAGAACGGCTATTACCCCGCTTATCATATGAATAAAAAGAACTGGGTCTCCGTTATCCTTGACGATACCATAGCTGACGCAGAGATCCATCAACTGATCGCCGACAGCTTCAACAGCGTGTAAAAGGCGGTCATCGCAGAAGCTCACAATCGGGTTTTCGGCAAGTGAAAGGCAGTCAAAAAACCAGGGAGGAATAATAAATGGCTGAAAAAATCGTACAAACAGCAGGCAGAGAACAGCTCGGCGAATTCGCGCCCATGTTCGCTCACCTCAACGACGACATATTGTTCGGCGAGGTGTGGAACGAAGCCGCGATCGACGTCAAGACCAAATGCATCATAACGGTAGTATCGCTCATGGCGTCGGGTATCACCGATTCCTCGCTGAGCTATCATTTGCAAAACGCAAAGGCTCACGGCGTAACCAAGGAAGAGATCGCCGCCATCATCACCCACGCCACCATGTATGTCGGCTGGCCGAAGGGCTGGGCGGTATTCCGTTTGGCAAAAGAGGTGTGGAAGGAAGAAACCGGCGCGACAGGCGAAAAGGACAAATTCCAAAATGAGATCTTCTTCCTGATAGGCGAGCCGAATCCTTACGGAGCTTTCTTTACCGGTCAAAGCTATCTCGCTCCGCTTTCAACCGAGCAGGTGCCCGTATACAATGTGACCTTTGAGCCGGGCTGCCGCAACAATTGGCACATCCACCACGCGATAAGCGGCGGCGGTCAAATGCTTATCTGCGTCGGCGGCAAAGGCTGGTATCAGGAGGAAGGCAAAAAGCCGGTCGAGCTCAGGGAAGGCTCTGTTGTCAACATTCCCGCAAACGTCAAGCATTGGCACGGCGCGGCGAAGGACAGCTGGTTCTCTCACTTAGCACTTGAAATCAGCGGCGAGAACGCATCCACCGAATGGTGCGATCCGGTGACCGATGAAGAATATAATAAACTGTAATGAAAGGCGGATAATCATGAAAAAAATAATCGCGTTATTAACGATGGCAGTATTCATCCTTATGCTTGCGGGCTGCGCGGCAAGTAACAGCAGCAGCAGTCAGATGGAGAAAAGTCAAGCATCTAATTCAGCGGCTTCAAAAAGCGAAACCGAAGCATCCAAAGCTGCGGACGAAACCAAAGCCGAAAACAGCGATACCGCTAACGGCGGCAAAACCATGATCCCCTTCTGCACCTCGGGCAGTTCGGGTATAGGCAGCAGCGGAGATAACCTCGAAGAAAACGCCGGCAGCGGCAACCGGCTCGAGGGCGAACGTCTGAGCAGCTCGTCCGATATCGAAGATTGGATCAATTCATTATAAAAAGGAGAGATAGTTATGAGTAAAAAGTTAGTAGCTTATTTTTCAGCAAGCGGAACAACCGCAAACGTCGCAAAGAACTTAGCAAAAGCGGCAGGCGCTGACCTTTATGAAATCAAGCCCGCCGTACCTTACAGCAAAGCAGACCTTAACTGGATGGACAAGCAGAGCCGCAGCTCGGTTGAAATGCGCGACAAAAGCTCACGCCCTACGCTTGCAGATACCGACGTGAATATAGCAGACTATGATACCATCTTTATCGGCTTCCCGATCTGGTGGTATGTCGCGCCGACTATCATCAACAGCTTTTTAGAGGCGTATGATTTCAGCGGCAAGAAGATCGTGCTGTTCGCTACCTCCGGCGGCTCAGGCTTCGGCAAGGCTGTAGCGTCCCTGCAGCCAAGCGCCCCTAAAGCGACTATCGTCGAGGGCGCTATCCTCAACGGCAGACCGAATGAAGCAAAGCTAAAGGCTTTTGCAGATAAATTCTGATCCAGCATCCTATTCAAATAGATTTAACTGAAAAGCATTGTCATCTATAGTTAGATGGCAGTGCTTTTTTGTTGCGGCAGGCTTGAAATTATCTATCAGCTTTTTGGACATTCATTGGACAAATAACATTAAAATGCAATATACTAGGGTAAATATGTTTTGAACATAAAATAATTGCAATTATATATGGAAAGAGAGGGAGAGCTAAGCTTCTCTTTGAAAGAAACGGTATCCAGCTCGGCATGCTCGATATGGATGATGAAGAAGGCGAATGAATAGAGTGGAGGCGACGCCATGAAAGTTAGAGGATTCGGAGCGTGGCCCTCGCGTAATTCAACTATAGGAGGGCAGCGACGCTCCTATGATGAGATCAACAAGGCAAGCAAAGGTGAAGCGCAGTTTCCAAAAGCAGAGGAATACGCCAGCCGCAATGTTGAGGAATACCATCATTATCAGGAACAACAGGATCTGACAGTCGAGCCGGACGAAGCTCGCGTACAAAAGGAAAAGCAAAAGAAGCAGGAATCTCAAAAGCGCCGTAAAAGAATGGTACAGCGTGCCGTGGTGCTTGTGGCGGGCTCGACGAGAACGATATCCGAACGGCTTTCTATGTGCGTTTGGCGCTCAGCCTGCTTCATGGCGAGTCTGTGAAGTATTGCAAAAAGTCCCTGGACAAAGCGCTGGCTGTTTCAAAGGAAAAAACGCTCAAATACATCGATCAGCTCTACTGCGCGCCTGAGTATAAGGAGAGCATGCTGGCTTTGGCTCAGTAATATCATTAATAATAGTATAATCAAACTCAACAGCGGAGACGGCAAAAACCGTCTCCGCTCGCTTCATGTTTGGCAAAATGACATAGGTTCAGTTCAAAGTTCAAAGTGAAAAGTGCAAAGTTAAGGGTCGCGCTTCGCGCTTCGATTTGTATTGGTGCGGCAATATGGAAGAAAGCAATCTCCTCCGACTGTTATTCTGAGCGGTGCCGGAGGCAATTTTGCGTAGCAAAATAGTCGAAGAATCCCCCAGTGTGAGGCAGAAACGTTGGGGCATTGCCGAGGTGAATCCTTCGATTTTGTTCCTCTGCACTCTACTTCGCTCAGGATGACGATTCCGCGTCTCGCATTAACTAGCCTCTAGCATCTAGCTTCTAGCCTCTAAACTACAAACCTCTATAAGAATACTTCTCCGACAGAGGCGGTACATATAGTTCCGCTGCCTGAAATCATCACCTTGCCGCTATATTGCCATTCGTTACAAGTGAACCACATAAATTTATATTTGACATTTAGGTGGTTTTGTAGTAGAATATAAAGAAATGTGGGTTTATATGTTCCACAAAAGAATATAAAGTTGTTTTGCACAGTTTTTTGAGATTGTGGGGATAAATTATGCTGAATAATGCTGAAAAAAGAGATATTCCATTTAGTCCTCCGGATATCAGTGAGCTTGAAATCAATGAGGTTTGCGACGCTCTGCGCTCGGGATGGATCACTACCGGACCGCGCACAAAGGAATTGGAGAAGCGTTTGGCAGAGTATTGCCACACCGAAAAGTGCGTCTGTCTGAACTCTGCTACAGCGGCAGAGGAGCTCATCCTGCGCACGCTCGGCATCGGCGAGGGCGACGAGGTGATCGTGCCCGCCTACACCTATACCGCATCGGTTTCAGCGGCGATCCACGTCGGCGCGAAGATCGTTTTTATCGATTCACAGCCCGACAGCGTCGAGATGGACTACGACAAAATGGAGGCCGCGATAAACGAAAAGACAAAGGCGATCATTGCAGTCGATCTGGGCGGCATTGTTTGCGACTATGACCGCATTTATCAGGCGGTTGAAAACAAAAAATCTCTTTTTAACCCCTCGGGCAGCACCGAGCTGGGACAAAAAATCCAGAAAAAGCTCGGCAGAATCGCGGTTCTGGCAGACAGCGCTCACGCGCTCGGAGCGAAATGGCACGGCAAGATGGCAGGAGAAATCGCGGACTTTACCAGCTTTTCCTTCCATGCGGTAAAGAATTTCACGACCGCCGAGGGCGGCGCCGCGACATGGAGAACGCTTGAAGGCATCGATAACGAGGAAATATACAAGCAATTCCAGCTTTACAGCCTGCACGGTCAAAGCAAGGACGCTCTGGCAAAGACGGTAAAAGGCTCTTGGGAGTACGATATCGTCGGTCCGTGGTACAAGTGCAACATGACCGATATAATGGCGGCGATCGGCTTGCGCCAGCTCGACCGATACCCCGGTATCCTCTCAAGGAGAAAAGAGATCATCGGCAAATACGACGCGATGTGCGACTCTTTAGACGTTAAGCGCCTTTGCCATTACGGCGAGGATTTCAATTCATCCGGTCATCTATACATCGTCAGAGTGCCGAACGCAAGCGACGATGCGCGCCGCGAGATCATCATCAAAATGGCAGAACGCGGCATCGCCTGCAACGTTCACTACAAGCCGCTGCCGATGATGACAGCATATAAGAATCTGGGCTGGGACATCAAGGATTTCCCGAACGCCTATAAACTGTACGAAAACGCCATCACTCTGCCGCTCCACACCAAACTGAGCGACGAGGATGTTGATTATATTATCGCGAATTTCAGCGAAATCGTTAAGGAATACATTTAGAGTGGGTTAATAATGGGAAAAAAACTGGTTGCGATTCTGACGAATAACCATGACGATATCTATTGCTTTCGCAAGGAGCTTATCGAGGCTCTGATCGACAACGATTACGATGTCTTGATTTCCTGTCCCTACGGCGAGAAATTTGAGCTCATGGAAGGCATCGATTATCTCTACGATAATCCCGAGATCGACCGCAGAGGCACCAGCGTCATCAAGGACGGTAAGTTGATGCGCCACTATTACAACCTGTTTAAGAAGTATCGCCCGGATATCGTGCTTACCTACACCGCCAAGCCGAATGTTTACGGTGGAATGGCAGCGCATCGCCTGAACATCCCTGTCATTAATAATCTGACGGGTGTGGGCAGCGTGAAGAACGAGAAGGGAATGAAGAAGGATTTCATTCTCCGACTTTTCAAACACGCATATACAAAATCCGCTTGTGTCATGTTCCAAAACGAAACCAATATGAAGGACGCGCTGGAAAGAGGACTTGTTAAGGGAGATTATATGCTGTTGCCCGGCTCCGGCGTAAATACGCAGCGCTATCCTTTGCAGGAGTATCCTGCCGGCGGCGACGGTATTCACGGCGACCCTGTGGTATTCAACTACATCGGAAGGATCTTGGCAGACAAGGGTGTTGAGGATTATATTGCGGCGGCAAAGAGGATAAAAAAGAAGTATCCCGCCACCGAGTTCAATCTTCTGGGTTTTATCGAGCCGACAGAACAGCATTATGAGCAGGATCTCGCGAATTTGGCAAAACGCGGCGTGGTGTATTATCTCGGCAGTCAAAAGCACGTTATCCCGTTCATCACGCGCTCGCACGCGACTATTCATCCGTCAATGTACGGCGAGGGAATGAGCAATGTGCTGCTTGAAACCGCTTCTTCCGGAAGGCCAATCATCACCACCAATAACCCCGGATGTCGCGAGACTGTTGTCAAAAACAAGACCGGCTTCATTTACGAGGGCGGCAATGTGGATGAGCTCTGCGCGTATATCGAGCGTTTCCTGAGAATGGACAACCGCGACAGGCAAAAAATGGGACTGCTCGGCAGAAAGCATGTCAGGAAGAACTTTTCAAGAGATATCGTCATTGACGCGTATCTGACAAAGATCAAGGAGATTTTGGGATAGGAGGATGACCCGATGGGGAAGGGCACGATTTTATACGTCGGCAATTTTGAACTGCCGGACAAGGGCGCTTCCGCAAACAGAGTCGTTTCTAACGCAAAACTTTTTAACTCTCTCGGTTATCAGACAGCGCTTGTGGGCGTTTCAAAGGATAGCAATTGTACCGAAATCAGCGCACTGGACAATGATTTCGGCATTGTTATGTACGAGAGACCTTATCCGACTTCTACCAAGAAGTGGCTGAAGCATATGTTTTCAGCCGATTATATTAAAAAAATGCTCGAGTATCACAAGAATATCGTGCTTGTGATTTTATATAATATGCCTTTTTCCGCGCTTAAAGCGGCTAAGAAGGCTTGCAAAGGAACAAATATCAAGGTCGCATACGACTGTACCGAGTGGGCAGATGTGACCGACGGAAACGCGCTTAAACGATTTGTGAAAAAACGCGATGAAAAGCTGATACGCAATAAGCTGGCGGATATCGCGGATGGATTGATCGTCATCAGCAGCATGATGGAACGGCAGTATCAGGGCTGTAAAGCTATGATAAAGCTGCCGCCGCTTGTGGATATCGAGGATCCGATTTGGCTTCAAAAGCCGGAAAAACACGAAGGCTTTGAGTTTTGCTTTGCCGGAATGCTCGACGGACAAAAGGACAGCTTGGATGTGATCATCAAGGCGTTTGCAAAGATTTGTGATGAAAAAACCAAGCTGAGAATAATAGGCGTTGAAAAAGATGAGTTCAAGTCTGTTTATCCGGATGCTGTTAATGAACTGAACCGGTGCAGCGATAACGTTATTTTTATGGGTATGCAAAGCCACTTTGATACAATACGTTATGTGCTCGGCTGTGACTGCTATATTTTTATACGTCAGTCCGATACAAGAAACAACGCAGGCTTTCCTACTAAATTCGCCGAAGCGATGACATGCGGCGTGCCGATAATCTCGACAAATGTCAGTGATTTAAAAGATCATCAAACAGAGAAAGTGGCTGTTATTGATTCACTTGATGAAAATCAGATCGCAAGTGTGATGAATGATATGAGAAATATGGATTTTGAAAACAACAAGTTGAACAAAACTTTTGATTATAGAAATCACGAAAAAAAGACAGCCGAATGGCTGAGCAGCGTTATCAGCGGAGGATGTTAAATGGAAAATAAAGGTAACGCTTTGGTGAGGGTTCAGCAGATATCTGTACTGTATCTCGTAATTTGGACTATCTCACCGTTTATGGAAATCGATAACATCTGGCGTATAGGCGCCTTAGCAGCTTTTGGCTTGTGGCTGCTTTGTGCCATGAGCCGCGGGTTGCACCTTGAAAGAATACATATGCTGGCACTGACATTTATGGTGTTAGTTATGGTTGTCAATATAATACAAAACAGCGGATTCGGCAAAATCTTGAGCCTGATAAGCCTATATATGATGGTATTGTTGTTTATAGTTGGACACTTCTATAAGGATAAGTGGAAAGAGCTATATTTTATAGTACCGATCATTCTGCTATTTCTGATCTATTTTAATTTCAAATCCGCTTTTAAGGTTATGGAAGATCCGACAATAGCAAGATTAATCGTTAGAAATGACGAAAGTATTTATCAGTATCTAAGAGAAGGAATAGGCGGATATGGATTGCTTTATCCGCAAGTCGTCACATTTCCTGTCATAGTGATGTGGATTATTAAATCCTATAAACTCAAAAAGTTTTATTTTTTGATCGGTTCAGTATGGATCGTTTCATATGTGCTTTTTGCTCTCAATGCTAATTATTCTATAGCTATTACCGGAAGCCTTATAAGCCTGATTATACTTTTCTTTTATAAAGGTCACAGCGCCGCTTTGGCTTTTGCGGTATCGGCAGGTTTGTTTATTGCTTTGATGTTGATGATTCTGAATTGGGAGAGTTTTCGAAATATGCTGCTGGAGTATTTCGATGGTACGGCTGTTGCTAAAAAAATTAACGACTTGGTTGCCACCTCTGAAACCGGTGCGGCGGAAGGTTCAATTAACGATAGAATCGTAGCTTATCAAAATAGTATAGATACAATACTTCGTTATCCGTTTATAGGCGGATTGTGGTGGAGCGGCGGCGGCGGCCATTCTTCCTTGGGTGATATTTTTGCTCAATACGGATTATTTGGCGGATATATCTATTGCAAAATAATGTTCGGCGTACCATCCCTATACAAAAAGACCTATGGATATAAAAAAATTCAGCAAATGGCAAATGCAAATCTTGTGGTATTATTGTTTGTCACCTTATTGGATTCCACGCCATACGCGTTTATGGGGATGATTCTTATCGTCACACCTATACTATACGAAAACATCATTGAGTGGGAAGGATTAGTCGCAAATAACGAAAGCGCATTAACAATTGAGAAAGAGGAAGTTGAAAATGTATCAGTCGCTTTACCAAAAACTACTTATTAAAGAAGAAAAGCTCTCGCTTGTCGGTCTTGGCTATGTTGGTATGCCAATTGCGGTTGCATTTGCCAAGAAGATCAACGTTGTAGGGTTTGACCTCAACGCAAAGAAGATCGAGCTCTACAAGAGCGGCATCGACCCGACGAATGAGGTCGGCAATGAGGCAATCAAGGCGACTACAGTTGATTTCACCGCCGATGAAACCAAGCTCAGAGAAGCAAAGTTTCACATTGTGGCAGTACCAACTCCAGTCAACGACGATCATACGCCCGACCTCACACCCGTAGAGGGTGCAAGCGAGATCCTCGGCAGAAATCTTACCAAGGGAAGCATTGTTGTATTTGAATCCACCGTATATCCCGGCGTGACCGAGGATGTCTGCATTCCGATCCTTGAGCGTGAATCAGGCTTGAAATGCGGCGTTGATTTCAAAATCGGCTATTCTCCCGAGCGTATCAACCCGGGCGATAAAGTTCACAGACTCGAAACCATCAAGAAGATCGTTTCCGGTATGGATGAGGAAAGCCTTGACGTTATCGCGAAGGTATATGAGCTGGTCGTTGAGGCCGGCGTTCACCGCGCGGAATCCATCAAGGTCGCGGAAGCCGCAAAGGTTATCGAGAACAGCCAGCGCGATATCAACATCGCGTTCATGAACGAGCTTTCCATCATCTTCAACAAGATGGGCATCGATACCAAGTCCGTCCTCGAAGCGGCAGGAACTAAGTGGAACTTCCTGAACTTCTATCCCGGTCTTGTCGGCGGTCACTGCATCGGCGTCGATCCCTATTATCTGACCTATAAGGCGGAGATGATGGGCTATCACAGCCAGATCATCCTCTCCGGTCGCCGCATCAATGACGATATGGGCAAATACGTTGCCGAAAATGTTGTCAAGAAGCTCATCGCGGCAGACAAGCCTGTCAGAAACGCGAAGGTTGCTATTCTCGGCTTCACCTTCAAAGAGAACTGCCCTGATACCAGAAATACCAAGATCATTGATATCGTCAACGAGCTTAAGGAATACGGCATCACGCCCGTTATCGCCGATCCTGCGGCAGACGCGGATGAAGCCAAGTGGCTTTATGGCATTGAGTTTGTCAATATGAACACAATAAATGATATGGACGCGATCGTTCTCGCTGTCGCACATGACTGTTTCAAGGAACTGACAATGGACGACATCGACAACCTCTACGGCGAAGGCAAGAAAATCATGATTGACATCAAAGGCCTGCTTGATAGAAAAGCTTATGAAGCGGCAGGTTATTCATACTGGAGACTGTAAACATGGGTTATAGCGAAGTAAAGTTCCCCGAAAACTCAAAATTCCTTGTCACAGGCGGCGCCGGCTTTATCGGTTCAAACTTGTGCGAGGCGATACTCAACCTCGGCTATCAAGTTCGCTGCCTGGACGATCTCTCAACCGGCAAGCAGGCAAACGTCGATTTGTTCCTTGATAACCCGAACTACGAGTTTATCAAGGGTGACATCAAAGATTTTAATACCTGCATGAAAGCCTGCGAAGGCGTTGATTATGTTTTGAATCAGGCGGCATGGGGCAGCGTTCCCAGAAGTATCGAAATGCCCTTGTTCTACTGCGCTAACAATATTCAAGGCACTCTGAATATGCTTGAAGCGGCGCGCCAGAACGGTGTTAAGAAGTTTGTTTACGCTTCGTCTTCTTCGGTTTACGGCGACGAGCCGAACCTTCCTAAGAAAGAGGGCAGAGAGGGCAATCTCCTTTCTCCTTATGCGGTAAGCAAACGTGCTAATGAAGAATGGGCAAAGCAATATACAAAACACTACGGCTTAGATACATACGGCTTGCGTTACTTCAACGTGTTCGGTCGCAGACAGGATCCAAACGGCGCATATGCCGCGGTCATCCCGAAATTCATCAAGCAGTTGATCAGCGGTGAAACACCGACCATCAACGGCGACGGCAAGCAGAGCCGTGACTTTACATACATTGAGAACGTTATTGAAGCCAACTTAAAGGCTTGTCTTGCTCCGGGTGATGCGGCGGGCGAAGCGTTCAATGTTGCCTACGGCGGCAGAGAGTACCTGCTCGATATTTACTATGGCTTGACCGAAGCTCTCGGACTTGATATCGAGCCGAACTTCGGCCCCGACCGTGCCGGCGACATCAAGCACAGCAACGCCGATATCAGCAAGGCAAAACAACTCCTCGGCTATGATCCCGACTGGAGCTTTGAACGCGGTATTCAAGCCGCGATTGAGTGGTATAAAGAAAACTTGTAAGTTAAGGAGGGAAGCCAATGAAAATCCTTTGGACAGTTAATCTTGTTCCAAAAGACGCCGCGCGAGGTCTGGGTATAAAATCCGATGTCCTCGGCGGATGGGTAGAATCCATGGCTTCCCGGTTAAAGAAGATAGACGGCGTTCAGCTCGCGGTAGCCTGCAAAACCGATAAGCAGAACAGTTTTGACGAAACTATTGACGGTGTTCGCTATTTCAGCCTTGGCTATGATGGCAAAACTTCTTTGCAAGAGCTTGAAAACGCTTGCGCAAATATAATTAAAAAGTTCAAACCCGACATTATCCAGGTTGAAGGCACCGAGTTTTTGCACGCAAAAGCTATGATCAATGTCGGCAACAGCAGGAATATACCAACGGTCGTTTCTTTGCAAGGCATCCTAAACGGTCAGTATCAGTACCAATGCGGACAACTGCAAATCGACGACATGATGTTCTCACGTTCCATCAAGAATATCTTTACCGCGTGGATCTTGCACCTGCGCAAAACCCGTTGGTTCAAGCCGCGTATGGCGACAGAACGCGAGACAATATCAAAAGCAAAGTATCTCATCGGCAGAACAACTTGGGACAGAGCACATGCCTATAAGCTGAATCCCGACGCAAAGTATTTCACCTGCAACCGTATTCTGCGCCCGCCCTTTTATGAAAAGATGTGGGATATCAATCAAATCGAAAAACATACGATATATGTTGGCAACGGTTACTATGCGCTAAAGGGCTTGCAGTATGTTATCGAAGCCTTGCCGCAGCTTATCCGTGAATATCCCGATATCAAGGTTTATGTCGCAGGCGATAAGCCGTTCTCCGAAAACGACAAGCGGCCTTTCTACAAAAAAGGCTTTGGAAGTTATCTTGAAAAGCGAATCAAGGATTTAGGTGTTGGCGAACATATCGTATTCACCGGTCCGTTGCAAGCTGAAGAAGTAGCCGATAAACTCTCAAAGGTACACGCCTATGTGCTCTGCTCGGCAATCGAAAACAGCCCGAACACACTCGGTGAAGCAATGTGCATCGGTACGCCATGCGTAGTTTCCTATGTCGGCGGCGTACCGGATATGGCGACTGACGGCGAGAACGCATTATTTTACCGCAATGACGATCCTGCTCTTTTGGCGTGGAACATCAAGCGCATTTTCGATAACGATGACCTCGCTCGAAAGCTTTCCGCCAACGGCAAAAAGCAAGCACGCATCACCCACGACGCTGAGAAAAACGCGCAGACATTATACAATATTTATAATCAGATTTTGAAATAAAGACGTGAGAATATGGACTACGCTCCGATCGTGATGTTTGTCTACAACAGGGCAGACCACTTTACACAGACCTACGAGGCGCTTGCCAAGTGTCCCGAGGCAAAAAATTCATTATTATATATTTTCTCCGACGGAGCGAAGAACGATAAAGCTAAACCGCAGGTTGAGCAGGTTCGGCAGACCGCTAAAGAATTTGCCAAAAGGCATGATTTTCTGGAATTGATAATCACAGAGAATCAAGAAAACAAAGGGCTTGCTAAATCTGTTATCAACGGCGTATCAAAAGTAATTGACAAACATGGCAGCGTGATTGTGGTGGAGGACGATTGTGTTTCGTCACCGTATTTCTTGCTTTTTATGAACATTGCTCTGCGATTCTATAAAGATGATAGCCGCATTGGGTCAATTGCCGGCTATGCGCCGCCCATATTATTCCCCAAAACTTATCCATCCGATGTGTTTGCCGCCTATCGCTCGTGTAGCTGGGGCTGGGCAACATGGAAAGAGATTTGGGATAGTGTCGATTGGGATTTAACCTATATGCAGGACTTTTATCAAAATCCCGATATGATAAAAAAGCTCAATTCCTTTGGCAGCGATCGCTTTATGCGTCTTTATCGCAATGTGGTATCCAATGCAAATTCATGGTCAGTAAAGTTCGGTGCTTACCATATCAAAGAGGATTTGCTGACTATATATCCGAGATATTCCTATATCAGCAATATCGGTTGCGATGAAACCGGTGTACATAGTAAATCGGCGGACGCTGAAAAAATGCGTGTAGATTTGAGTAAGGCAATTCCAAATCCGAAGCTTGAAAAGGTAGAGGTAAACCCTGAAATTCAAAAGAATTTCAAAAAGCATTATTCAGGCGGCAAGCTATCTGATATTAAAAGATACTTTGCCACAAAATATATCATATTCAAAGAAAAACGAAAGAAAAGTGTGTGATTCAGTGGAAGATTACGGGCTGGTTAGCGTCATCATTCCGGTTTATAATGCGGAACAATACTTATCGAAAAGTGTTAGCAGTGTCTTGAACCAGACATACCAACGTTTTGAAATACTGTTAATTGACGACGGTTCAACCGATCAATCTTCGCAGATGTGTGATGAATACGCAGCGCAGTATGATAATATCCATGTTTTTCACAAGAAAAACGGCGGCGCTTCAACATCGAGAAATGTTGGATTGGAAAACGCAAAGGGCGAGTACATATTTTTTCTTGACAGCGATGACTGGCTTGAACCAAACGCACTTGAAATGATGATCACAACTGCCCAAAAAGAGAACGCTGATTTGGTTTTCTGCGAAGCGCAGGCGATAGATGATAAAGGCAAGATTGAGCTTGACGGGCACTATACCTACAAGGAGCATTACCAAACAGGTAACGCCTATCAGATAATGCTTAAAATGATGGAACGTAAGGAGTTTCATGTTGCGATTTGGATGTTGTTGCTTGACAGGAGAATTATCACGGATAATCAACTCCGCTTCAAGAAAGGCATTATTTATGAAGATATGATTATTTCCTATCAGTTCTATTGTTTAGCGAATCAAGCAGCGCATGTAAGGCAGAAGCTGTATAACAGACGCTACCGTCCAAATTCTGTTATGACCTCTGCTAAAACAGAGAAGAATTATATCAGTGCGGCTGCGGTTTATCGTGAGGTTAGCGCATTTATAAAAACGCTTCCCAGCGACAAACAATCACCCAAACACGTTATTCGCTGTGCTTATAATGTATTGAATATCTACCGTCAAATGCCGTCGGATGTTCAGAAAAGATATAAAGAAGATTATAAGGATATCATTCAAGATATTTTAGATAAGGACGCTTACGGAGATAAGGCGTTGAAGCTTGACTGCAAAAGTCATTTTCTCTGGGGAGCATACAAGCTTAAGCATAAGATATTAAAGTAAAAGAGGTGCGGACATGAACAAGAAAAAAGTTGTAATGGTCATGCCGCACATGGTTGGCGGCGGCGCGGAGCGTGTTGCTGCGCAGATAATGAATAAACTCAACGAGCGAGGATATGACACACGATTTATCTTGACATCAGCCAAGAAAAACGAAGTTGTCCGTTCCGATCTTAACGAGAACACAGAGTTGATTCTTCTAACCGAAGAAATGAAAGCGGAAACAGCAGGGCAAAAACTCGCTCATTTACCCGCAAGAGCATATTCAACTATCTTTGGAAAGCTATACGAAAAGCAAGGTAAATATGTTCCCGCTTCAATCGGCAAAGCAACAATCGAGTGGCAGTATCACCGTGAAATTGCGTGGTTAAGAAGTTACTTAAAGCAGAATCCCGATATGACCGTGATTGTGTTTTTGCAACCGTCTATTCCGGTGGTTTTGCTTGCGGCACAGGGTTTACCCAATAAAGTGATTATCTCCGAACGCGCCGACCCGAACCGCTTGATGAAAAAGCGCTACGGCAAGCCTTTCATTGAAAAATATTACACCCGCGCGGATGCTGCAGTGTTCCAGACAGTGGACGCTAAATCAGTATACCCCGAAGTAATTTCAAAAAAAGGAACCGTAATTTTCAATCCTCTGAAAGATAATTTGCCGCAGCCGTATCACGGCGAGCGCAACAAAAACATCACTACTTTCTGTCGTATTTCCAAGCAGAAAAATCTCCCTCTGCTCGTAGAAGCGTTTAGTCAAGTACACAGCAAACATCCTGAATATACGCTCCGAATCATCGGTGACGCGCCTAATGAAGAGGGAAAAGCTGTGCTGCACGCGCTTAATGAGCAGATAAATGAACTACAATTAAAAGAATCCGTTAAGTTCGAACCGTTCATGAAGAATGTGCATGAGGCTATTATCAAGGACGCTATGTATGTTAATTCTTCTGATTACGAAGGAATTTCCAACGCCATGCTTGAAGCAATGGCAATCGGTATGCCGGTAGTGTGTACCGATTGTCCCATCGGCGGCGCAAAGGCGACCATAACAAACGGCGAAAACGGTTTGCTTGTTCCGATTCAAAATGCTGAAGAGTTGGCAAATGCAATGAATCGTGTGATAGAGGAAGCTGGTTTGGCCGATAAGCTATCACAAAACGCAAGTAAGCTTCGAGATGAGATTTCGCTCGACAGCATTACAGATAAATGGATAAGCCTTTTAGGTGACTGAAATGACAAAACAGGAATTGAATCAACTGATTGCTGAAGAAATGCAAGTCTACGGCATCACCAAAAAGAATATCAGTGAAAAGCGTTTCAGACATCAAAAGAGCTATCTGATTTGGCAGGCTGTAAAACGCTTGAGAATATATGAGTACCGTTGTTCACGGCGTGATGAAAGTAAGAATCCGTTAACTGCTCATTTAAGAGCATTTCGAGTAAAAATTGCTGACAGAAAACTCAACAAAGCTTGTGAAAAGGTAGATGTTGAACTGACGCCAAACATGATTGGCAAGAATATCCGTATCTGTCATGACAATGTTGTGCTGTTCGGCAAGGTCGGTGAAAACTGCACTTTCCATGGCAACAATGTTGTTGGTAATAAGCGTACAGGAGCTTCTAACGAGATTCCTAAAATCGGGAAAAATGTAGATATTGGCTTTGGCGCGATGATAATCGGCAATGTCGAGATTGCCGACAACTGCGTTATTGGCGCCGGTGCTGT
Source organism: uncultured Ruminococcus sp. (assembly GCA_902776375.1). GTDB lineage: Bacteria > Bacillota > Clostridia > Oscillospirales > Acutalibacteraceae > Ruminococcoides. Next base: position 55,949 of record CACYPV010000007.1, read on the forward strand.
GGTGACAAAGTCATTTAACGAACCAGGTAGTATTCTGGTAGGAGTACCTGCAAAAGAAATATCAAAAGGATAGTGTAAAGTGAAACGTAAGGTTTTATTTGTGGTACATCAATTAAATTTAGGCGGCGTACAGAAGGCGCTGATTTCTGCTTTAAACGCATTGGATTATTCCAAGAATGAAGTCACGCTGTATGTCAGGAAAAACCGCACAGATTTATTGCCGCAGGTAAACCACAACGTTTCTACAATAATCATCAACCAAGATACAACCAAGTATTATAGAAAGCCGTATGCGCTTTGGCTACAGCTTTTCTTAAAGATAAACAACCGTCAAAAAACAAAGCAAAAGCTCGATGATTACATTGTTTCATCACAGATGAAATACGAAAAAGAGCATTACTTTTCCGATGACGTAGAATATGACCTTGCTATTTCCTACATACAAAGCTATACCGCAAAGTTTGTTGATGAAAATGTTAAGGCAAAGCGCAAGGTGATGTTCTATCACGGCAGCACAGATGAATTCCACGACGTGAACGAAAAAGCAATGCAGCACTTTGAGAGAATCTATTGCGTCAGCAAAGGCGCTCAAAAAGCTGTACAAGGCTTTTATCCGCAGTTTGCCGAAAGGATAGAATATCTTGAAAACTATGTTGACGCTGAAAATGTTCGACACAAGGCAGATGAGTTTATTCCTGGTTATCCGAAAGACAAGTTGATTCTATGTTCCTGCGGTCGGATTACATCTGTAAAGGGATATGATTTGGCAGTTGGAGCAGCAAAGATATTAAGACAAAGTGGATTGGATTTTAAGTGGTATTTTGTCGGTGACGGTGTTGACCGTCAAAAGATAGAATCACTTATTTCTGAAAAACAACTAAGTGAATACATCGAAATAACCGGCTTGCAGGATAACCCTTATCCGTACATCAAGAACTGCGATATCTACGTGCAGCCGTCCTACGAAGAAGCATATGGATTGACTATAATCGAAGCGCAAATACTTGGAAGAATCATTGTATCAACTACAACTGTTGGAGGCTCATATATTATTCGAGATGGAATAGATGGGCTGTTGGCAGATATCGATGCTCCATCAATTGCTCAAACCATCTATTTGATTAATCAAAATCATACTCTAAAGAAAGCTATTCACAATAATCTTGTAAAGATAGATTATTCAAAGGATTATCAACTCTTTAGAAATGATTGGAAAAAACTATTGGAGGGATAAGATTGAAGTTCAGCGTTCTAATACCTGTATATAACACTGAAAAATATCTTGAAGAATGTCTCCGATCGATCTTGAACCAGACTTATCAGGATTTTGAAATCATTATTGTTGATGATGGATCAACGGATAGTAGTGGCGAAATCTGCGATAGTTATCATAAAAAATATCTCAGCAAGATTAAAGTAATACACAAAGAAAATCAAGGACTTATCTCTGCTCGACGAGTTGGAATTGCGAACGCAACAGGTGATTATTGTATTTTCGTTGATTCAGATGATTATATTGAGAAAGAATTATTAAGTGAGTTGGATAGAATACTGACTCAAGACGAAACAATTGATTTATTGCTTTATTCCTTTAAATACGTTCAGGATGGTAAAGTTGTTAAACAGTATTCTCGAATTGCACAAGACGGAACCATATGGGAAGATAGTAATAGAAAAGATATTATCGAGAAGCTTTTGTTCTCAAATGATGTGACACCTATTTGGATAAAAGCCGTAAAAACGACTTTACTAAAATCCGATCCAACTGACTATTCACTATTTTTCAAAAAGAATATGGCTGAGGATTATTTGCAGTCCTTGTACTTAATTACATATGCTAAAAAGATAGTCTATTATTATTTGCCCCTTTATTGCTACAGTTACAATTTCACAAGCATTTCAAGGAACTATTCCTATTCAGCAATTGAAAATCAAAACAAAAATCATGTGTATTCAGTTCTTATGGAGTATGTAAAGCTCTGGAAGATAGATGATATAGAAACCATAAATAGAATTTATGCACGTTGGTTTGATGATACGATGTATCTGTTTTTTAAATGCTATGAAAATGCAAAGACTAAATCCGATAAAAAAGAAATATTAAATTATAATTGGAATTCAATGTTGCCAAATACCAATTTATCTTCATTCTCAAATTATGCAAATATCGATTATTGCAAGATATATAATTGGTGGAGAAAGGGCAGTTATATCCAAATTGATAGTTTTTTTATGAAAAGAAAGGCTTATAAAAAGTTACGACAGATTAAAAGTGTGGTTTTTAAATGAAGCGAATTCTAATATTGTATGAAAAGATAAAGTTCAGTATGACTGATTTTTGACCTGTAGACTATACGCAAGTTTATAGAATAAAGAATAATTATTTCACTAAGGAGATCAATACGTGAATGAAATAGTGTTTGTTATTTCACAAATGACTGCATGTGGAGCAGAACGGATGGCTGCACTTCTTTGTAATGAGTTGTGTATAAGTGATAGAAAAGTAGTTCTTATTGTCACTCATCAAAAAAGCAGCGATTCCTATCTGGAAATGGTTCATCCTAAGGTCGAAGTCATTAACCTTGAAGATGAATTGAGAAATGAAAAGAAGCATGTATTTATGCCGAAAGCAATTATGCTTTATGCAAGAATTGTGGCAAAAGTAGAACGTTTGCTATTACATAAAGATAAAGATTCATATTCTATTCGAAAATATTACTCGAGAAACTATGACAAAATACGTTGGTTAAAAAGGTTTTTTAATTTTCATAAAAATGCGGCAGTAATTTCATTTTTATATCAATCGATTTTTCATACACTTTTGTCTGTAAATAAATGTAATAATGTGATTATCTCAGAACGGGCTGACCCAGAACAGTGTTTAAATAGTCGGACTAATATTGCATTTTTTAGGGAGATGTTCCCAAAAGCTGATGTGATGGTGTTTCAATCAGAAGGTGCTAAAGAATGGTATGATAAAATTGCTAAAATAAATGGCAAAGTGATTTATAATCCTGTAAGGGCGGATTTGCCACAACCAATCAAGGGGATTCGGGATAAATCTGTTGTTAATTTCTGTAGATTGGCAAAACAGAAAAATATACACTTGCTAATTGATGCATTTGCTTTGTTTTGGAAACAGTACAAGGATTACAGTTTGCGAATCATCGGTGGATGGTCGACAGATGGAGGACAAGAATATATAGAACAAGTAAAAAAACACGCTAAAGAATCCATATGTCCTGATAGGATCGTGTTTCTTCCGCAGTCCTTGCATATTCATGATGATGTTTTGCGTGATGGTATGTTTGTGTCTTCATCCGATTACGAAGGAATGTCAAATTCTATGCTAGAAGCCATGGCTATCGGATTACCGACTATTTGTACTGACTGTCCTGCCGGTGGCGCTAGAGCGGTAATAAAGGACCACGAAAACGGTATTTTAACCCCTGTTGGCGATGTGCAAGCTCTAGCTGCTGCAATGGTTGAGGTGGCCGATGATCCAGAATTAGCAAAAAAACTATCAGAAAACGGTGTTAAAGTTCGTGAACAACTCTCGACCGAGAAAATAGTAAATCAATGGATAGAATTAATTGACAATTAAGACTTTTGGGAGAAAAGAATCAATGCAGCAAGAGTTTGACTTAAGAAGATTGCAATTAACAGAATTACAGATATTGAAAGATGTGGCAGATTTCTGTGATTCAAATGATATTACATACTTTTTGACAGCAGGTACACTTTTAGGGGCAGCAAGGCATAAAGGATTTATTCCATGGGATGATGACATAGATATTTGTATGGATTTAACAAATTATAAAAGATTCTTGAAACTATCACAAAAGCTGCCCTCAGTTTATTACGTGCAGAATTATAAAACTGATAAGAAATGCTGTTATTCATGGACCAAAATAATGATAGAAGGAACTACATTAATCCAAAACAATATGGAGTCTTATGATATTCACCAAGGAATATTTATTGATGTTTTTATGATTAATGGTGTTGCAGATGGAAAGATTAGAGGAGCTATTCAAAGAAAAGCTCTTAAGATTAAGAAATGTTTATTAAGAAAGTTTTATTTACTCGAAGCAAAAAACGAAAAACCGCAGTTGTGGACAAGAATTATACCTGAATTAATGCGTCGTCCAATGATATCGTTTCTTGAGGTTTTATCAAGTGTTGATATTTCTAAAAGTCGATTTTGTTTTTCAAATGAGTATTCAAATATTTCTATGGCAGATATTTTCCAAAGCAAAGACTTTTTACCTGATAAGAAAGTAAAGTTGAAATTTGAAGACCAAAAGTTTTTCTGTCCACAGAATTATACGTCAATTCTTGAAACACTGTTTGGTGAATGGAACACAATTCCTCCGATAGAAAAACGTATAACACATGATATTTGTTTTATAGATTTTGAAAATGATTACAGTAAGTATGTTAAACATTAAATGGAGATTATTAATGATTAAAGTTTCGGTTATTGTTCCGATATACAACGCAGAGAAATACCTAAAGCAGTGCCTAGATAGTATCCAGAAACAGACGCTTACAGAAATCGAAATTATTATGATAGATGACGGTTCAACCGATGAAAGTGCCGATATTTCTAAGCAGTATCTTTCAGACAGTCGGTTTTTATATTATTACAAGGACAACGAAGGTCTTGCCGCTGCTCGTGCTGACGGAATCGCAAGAGCATCTGGCGAATATTTGGGATTCATTGATTCAGATGACTGGATAGAACCCGATATGTATGAAAAAATGTACAATGTAGCAAAATCCAATGACTCGGATATTGTATTCTGCAACTGTGTTCAGAACGAAAACGGACATAGGTTTACTCCGGAGATGCGGAACGGTTCTTTTAATCGAGAACAAATCAAATCTGAGATTATTCCAAGAACACTTGCGTATATTGGAAAAAATGGTGAAAAACGATCTATTCGTTGGTCAAACTGTCTTCGTATATATAGAAAGAAAACAATAGAAAAGAACAGTATCAAATTTGATAGAAGATTCAGAAGAAGTCAAGATTTACCATTTACATACGAGATGACACTGGCATCACAGAATTACTACTACCTTGGCGACGACTATCTTTATCATAATCGCGTGGTTGGTGATTCACTTTCGCGTGGTTATACAAAAAACATGTGGAACTTGTATATCCCTTTAATTGAGCGACTTTATAAAGATACAGAAGAATTCAAAGAAATGGACTTAATGCCGCAAATGCATTTGAGAGCGTTCTTTTTTGTAACAGATTGCATAGAGAATGAACTGAAAAAGGATTGTCCTAATGATATGCCGACACGTATCAAACTGATTCAAGCGATTATGAATCATCCGATTTGTGACAGGTATTATGGAAAGATTCCGATTGAAAAGATGAATCCGCTATATCAGCAATACTATCGGTTGATTCACGAGAAGAATGCAAAAGGAATCTTTACTGCAACAAGGAAGTTTAATAACAAGCTAAATAGAAGGAAAAAATATATTAATCCTGCAATATACTTCTTAACAGAAAACAAAGTGACAGGAACGATATATAAGAAAGTAAGACAAAAAAGGTAGTATTATTTTGAAAAAGATATTATTTGTTGCTGCGTCTTTAAGAATTGGCGGCATGGAGAGAGTACTGGTTGATATTGCAAATGCTTTGGTCAGAAGGGATTATGATGTAACAGTTATAACGTATGAAGACAATGGAGAGGAGAACTTTATTGGAGAACTGAATAAAAAAATAAAGTTTTATAACAGAAAACCTCGAGAGTTTAGATTCAGAAAAAGACTTCCATATTTTCATCGATATTATCGTCCAAATAAGTGGGAAACTCGTTGTTCTCCAAAAGCGTTATATCAATATTATGTTGGGTGTAAAACGAAATATGATGTTGAGATAGCTTTTTGCAGAGGACCGGCTGTTAAGATAATTAGTGGTTCTACAAATTCAAAATCAAAAAAGTTGACTTGGGTACATAATGATTATAAATTAATTAATCCCAAAACCATTACTAAGTTTTTTGACAGTATGGAATCTACAATAAAAGCGTATGAAGCTTTTGATAAAATAGTTGCAGTTTCGGATCAGGCAGGTAGGATTTTTAATGAGGTAATTGGTTACTCGAAAAAAACAATAACAATCTATAACATGATTGATTTAAATCAAATATACACAAAAAAAGAATTACCTTGTCCAGTTGAAAAGAAAAGTTTCACATTCATCTCAGTAGCACGCTTAATCCCCGCAAAAGGGCATGACAAGCTTTTGAGAGTTGTAAAACGATTAAATGATGAGGGATATTACTTTGATTTATGGATCCTTGGTACCGGAGGAAACTGTGAGCACGAAAAGAATATAAAAAAATATGCTGCAGAAAATGATCTAACAAATGTGTATTTTTTTGGAAGACAGACGAATCCCTATTGCTTCATGAAGCAAGCGGATGTATATATTTGTACCTCACACATTGAAGGATTCTCAATTTCAATTGCTGAAGCAATGGCTTGCGGACTTCCCGTAATTAGTACTAGATGCACAGGACCGACGGAAATATTAGAGGATGGTAAGAACGGAATCCTGATTGACTGCAAAGAAGAGGAAATATATCAGGCAATGAAAAAGGCTATCAATAATCCCGAATTACTAAATCCATATAAGGAAAAATCACTAGAGAGAAGCAAGGATTTTTCCGAAGAAAAAATAATCGATAAAATAATATCATTGTTTTAATTGAGATTAATCACGATTAGTAGCAATAGAATGGAGAGAAAAATGGAAAACTATCATATTAATATATCGGCAGAGCATAAATGATATGATCTAAAAGTGAAAGTTGTATGATAATATCGAGATTTGATTAAGAAATTATAAACAGAATAATAGAGTTATTTAATGCCAACTGAATAATCTCAATTATCCGATAAACAGTGCAAAACCTGTCAAAACGTGGTATAATAAATGCAAGGAAAACGGCAGAAAAGCCGCAAA
>CACYPV010000008.1 GCA_902776375.1 uncultured Ruminococcus sp.
TGACAGCTGCGGCTATCCCGGCGGCGCTCCCACCGTTACCATCTCCGGCAACCCGACTGTCACCAGCACCAACGGCAAGCAGATCGGCGACTACAGCTATGGCAATAACGCTCTAGGCGAGGTCACCGCTACTTCCAGCACCATGACTCTGCCCACAGGACTTAAGTGGGTCGAGACTGATACACCCGGCGTTTACGAAGTTGGTCAAAAGCTCTTTGTCGGTCACAACCTCCTTCTCGGCGGCGACATCGGCGTGAACTTCTACCTGAATCCTGTGATTCTTGATTCCTACAACGGAACCAAGACCGTGAAATTCACCTGCGACGGCGAAGAAACGACTGTTGCTGTTCCCGCAACAGCTGATGCTAAAGGCTACAAGGTAACCCTTAACGTGGTAGCCGCTCGCATGGCACACAAGATCAACGCCGTGGTCTATGTTAATAACGGCAGCACAGCGCTCGCTGAGACCGATTCCTACAGCGTACAGGATTACGCCGAGGCGGTCTTTGCAGAGCCTGCAAAGTATACCACCGCCAATAAGGCTGATGCGCTCAAGGCTCTGGCTAAGGCTATGCTCAACTACGGCGCACAGGCGCAGAACGTCTTTGCTTCCTCTCTGAAAGACAAGACTCCCGCTCCTGCCAATACCACAGTTGGCAATAACGGCTACAGCGCTGTTACCGTTGGCGATGTTCAGAATGCTATCAACGGCGACGCTTCCGATCTGACTGCTATTGCGGCTCAGCTCAACGCGGAATACTACACCAGCTCCTTGATCTATCTGCAGAACAACACTCTGCGCATCTACTTCACTCCCAAGTCAAAACAACTCGGTGATTTGGATGGTATGGGCTTTGACGACAATCTGTCCGACTATTACTACTACAAGGATGTGGAAGGCATCGCGGCTGCTGAGCTTGATGAACAGAAGGAATTCAAAGTAGGCAACGTTACCTTCAACTACTCCGCGCTCGATTATGTCGTAGCTGTATTGAACAGCAACAAGATGGGCCCCGCGCAGCAGAACCTCGCCAAGTCCCTGTTCCTGTACAACCAGGCGGCTAACGCGTACTTCGATTAAACGAAAAGGAGATTAACGAATGAACAAAGAAACATATGAGCGTCTTGCTATGGACGTTACTAAATTCGACGTTGAAGACGTTATCACCACCTCGGGCGAAACACCCACCGGCACACCACCCGCATTTGCTCCTAAGAATCCGTGGGAGATGCCCGTTGGCGTTTGATCCTTGTAAAACCTAACATAAACAAATGATTCGCGCCGCTGTTTGAGTGCTTTACCCAAACGGCGGCGCTTTTTTTAGTTGAGAGTTGTTAGGTATTAGGTACTAGGTATTAGGTATTAGTAGTTAGTGCTGTAGTGGCGACCCTTGCGGTCGCCTAAAACGTTGGCTTTACTGTCATCTCGAGCAAAGTCGAGAGATACCCCAATGTGGGGCACAAGCGTTTAGCTCCGTGAAAGCCTTCTCCCTCGCGGAGAAGGTGGGCAATTCGCTTTGCGAATTGGTCGGATAAGGGGTTTGTCGCGGAGCGACAAAAGGGCTGCCGCCCGGCTGCGGGTTCGCTGCAAGGTAATCATTTAGCGCCATGCCGCCCTCGGCAAATACCCACATGCAAAAATCCCCCGCACTTTTACCGGTGCGGGGGCTGCTTTATATATTGATGTCAGAATCTGTCGATCATTTTGGCGACATAGCGCTGGATTTCCGTAACATCCAAAACGCTGATCTTATTGTCGCGGTTGGCGTCGGCTCTTTTAACTAATTCCGTATCGGCTTCGTCGATAATGCTTTTTCCTTCGGCGTCGGTAAACTCGGCGAGGTGGCGTTGAAGCATTGTAGCGTCGTTGATATTTACCTTGCCGTTTTTGTCAACGTCGCCCACAAATACTATGGGTTTTTTGTCGACGCGGTTTCCGTCCTTAAATATGACCCTTTCACCGTCGGCGGTCTTAACGGTCATATTATTTATACTTAAGTAAACCATGTCTACCAATTCCGTATCGTAATCTGTAGTTATGCTGATATCGGTTTTAAGCAGGGATTCGCCCTTCATCACCAAAACAGGGTCGAGGGAGGTGAAATTGCCGCTGAGAAGAACTTGGTCTGTGCCCGGCTCAAAAACCATTTCGTCGGAAAACGCGGAATACTCATCCAAGGTAGTTATGGAAGACTCGTGATACAGAGTAAAGTCGAGGCTGAGTATCTCCAGATCCTCGGGAGCGACAAAGTCGAGCGTGTACCAGCCGTAGTCCCAACCCGAGAATTCGGGAGTTGCGGGGCAGTAGTTTGAGTAGCCTGTGAGGTGATACATTGCGTCGTCGGTGCAATGGCCGGTAGGATTCTCATACGGGTCTTCCGTGGTGTCTTGGGTGGGGTCGGTTTGAGGCTCAACAAGCTCGCCGTTCTGAATGATTATCTTATCGCCCGATTCGGTGCGTACCTGAAGATCCTCGATTTCAAGGTATAGATCATATTTTCCTCTTGTCTCAGATAAGAATTCAAGATTAAGAATCGGTACGTCTTCTTCGACAAGGATAGGATCGAGCGACGACACGCTGCCCTTTAGAATAACTTGGTCGTCATCAAAATTTGTGTTGAAAGCCATTTGTCCGGTGAAAGAAGAATAATTTACCAGCTCCAAATCAGTGTTTTCGCGGTAGAGCGCAAACTGAAAGCTGACTATTTCCAAGTCCTCGGGCGCGCGATAGATCACGCTGCCTATCGAGTTGACATTCGGAATTCCCTCGTAAGCCGTATAGCAGTAATTTGATCTGGATACAATAGTGTATGTTTCTTCGCAGTAACCTGTCGGGTTTTCGGTATTATCTTCAGGGGGCTGGACGGGAACATATTTGGCGGACGCCGAAAACGTTGAATACCCAAACATTCCGATTACCAGCGCCAGCGATAATAAAACGGCTGCTATTTTTGTGATTTTCATTTTTATATTCTCCTTTCACTGTAGGTATAATATCATTACCTAAAGTATATCATGGTTTAACCTTGTATGCAAGATATAATTGCAAAAATCCCCTGCTTTTCAGCAGGGGATGATTTTACTGTTTAATTCTATTTTGCAAATTCTGCCGCGCGGCTTTCGCGAATGATGTTTACCTTGATCTGACCCGGATATTCAAGCTCTTCCTCGATCTTCTTGCAGATCTCTCTGGCAAGCGGTATCATGCGCTCATCCTTGACAGATTCGGGCTTGACCATAACTCTGACCTCACGGCCTGCCTGTATGGCGTAGCAATTCTCGACTCCGTTGAAGGACGAAGCGACCTCTTCAAGCTTTTGCAGACGCTTGATGTAGTTTTCAACGTTTTCGCGTCTGGCTCCCGGCCTTGCGGCAGAAAGCGCGTCGGCAGCCTGAACAAGTATCGCGACAATGGTTTTAGCCTCAACATCGCCGTGGTGAGCGTGTATGGCGTGGATGACCGCGTCGCTCTCCTTGTATTTTCTGGCGAGGTCAACGCCTATCTGAATGTGCGTGCCCTCGACCTCGTGGTCGATAGATTTACCGATATCATGCAGCAGACCCGCACGCTTTGCAAGGGTGGGGTCAAGCCCCAGCTCGCTTGCCATCATGCCCGCAAGATAAGCCACTTCCATAGAATGTTTAAGCACATTCTGACCGTAGCTGGTGCGGTAACGCAGTCTGCCCAGAAGTTTGATAAGCTCGGGATGGATATTGTGTATGCCCAAGTCGAGCACCGCGCGTTCGCCCGCCTTCTTGATAGTAGCGTCTACCTCGCGGCGCGCTTTTTCTATCGTTTCTTCGATTCTTGCGGGGTGGATACGTCCGTCCGAGATAAGGCGCTCCAGCGCGATCCTTGCTACCTCGCGGCGCACAGGCTCAAAGCACGACAGCGTGATAGCCTCGGGCGTGTCGTCGATAATAAGATCAACGCCTGTCAGCGTTTCGATAGCTCTGATGTTTCTTCCCTCGCGGCCGATTATACGACCCTTCATTTCGTCATTGGGAAGCGGTACAACAGAAATAGTAGCCTCCGCGACATATTCCGCGGCAAGCTTTTGAATGGAAAGTGAAATAATGTTTCTTGCTTTTTCGTCTGATTCTTCCTTAAGCTGCTCCTGATACTCCAAGATCTTAACGGATTTCTCATGAGTCAGCTCGTTTTCAAGCTGGGAGAGTAAGTAGTTCTTCGCCTGCTCGGCTGTGTAGCCCGAAATCTTTTCCAGCATTTCAAACTGACTTTTCTTAAGAGCTTCGATCTCTTCAAGCTTTGCGTCAGCCTCTTTGATCTTGCGCGAGACCTTCTCTTCCTTTTTCTCAACATTGTCGAGCTTGCGGTCAAGCGTTTCTTCCTTTTGCTGAATGCGGCGCTCTTGGCGCTGGACCTCGCGGCGTCTGTCCGCGATCTCCTTTTCGCTCTCGTTGCGAAAACGGTGAACTTCTTCTTTACCCTCAAGAACAAGCTCCTTTTTCTTGGCTTCGGCGTTCTTCATAGCGTCTGCTACAATACGGTTCGCTTCTTCCTCCGCGCTTCCGATCTCTTTCTCGGCGGTGCTTTTTCTCAGCTTTATGCCGATAAAAACGCCCAATGCGCCCGCAACCACAGCGGCGGCGATGATACTGATTATCAAAACAATAACATCAACCATCTCCCTGACACCTCCTTGTTTCATTTTGTTTCATTTCTAAAAGTCAAACAGCTTTCATCAAAACAAAACCTTTTCGGTGCCGTTACTTTAGATATTAAATTTTAAGAATATAAAATATTTTTTAATTAAATAAAAAACAGGAATAAATAAATAAAAAATATCTATATATAACGGCTCCCAAAAAGAGTCTGATTAAAAAAAGCAAATCACAGCCGCCGGCGCATTCATGCCGCGCGCCGCGATTTCAAACCCCATAGTTATAGAGTCTAGTGTAATTTTATAATAAAATCAAGTGAATGTCAAGGAGTAAAGTGTAACTTTTACAAAAACAATTCTTTATAGCAATAATGTATCTGCCTCAGACATGATTTCCCCGATATTTTTATAATTTTGGTGAACACGTGGAAAAACTTGAAAAAAATATCGTTAATTTTTAATCAAACTATTGAAGAAATGAAAAAAATGTAATATAATATACTTACCTTAAAATTTTAGGAGGAATTTATTATGTCAGTAAAAGTTGCAATTAACGGCTTTGGCCGTATCGGACGTCTTGCTTTCCGTCAGATGTTCGGCGCAGAGGGTTACGAGGTAGTTGCTATCAACGACCTTACCGATCCCAAAATGCTCGCAAACCTGCTCAAGTACGACACCGCTCAGAAGGGCTACTGCGGCACTATCGGCGAGAACCTGCACACCGTAGAGGCGGGCGAGAACTCCATTATCGTTGACGGCAAGGAGATCACCATTTATGCAAAGCCCAACGCGGCTGAGCTTCCTTGGGGCGAACTGGGCGTAGACGTTGTTCTCGAGTGCACAGGCTTCTATTGCTCAAAGGCTAAGAGCCAGGCTCACATCGACGCAGGCGCTAAGAAGGTCGTTATCTCCGCTCCCGCGGGCAAGGATCTTCCCACTGTTGTATTCAGCGTTAACGAGGGCATCCTCACTGCTGACGACACCATCATCTCTGCAGCTTCCTGCACCACCAACTGCCTCGCTCCCATGGCTGATACTCTTAACAAGTATGCTCCCATCCAGAGCGGCATCATGAGCACCATCCACGCTTACACAGGCGATCAGATGATCCTCGACGGTCCTCACAGAAAGGGCGACCTCAGAAGAGCAAGAGCGGGCGCTGCCAACATCGTTCCCAACAGCACCGGCGCTGCCAAGGCTATCGGCCTTGTTATCCCCGAGCTCGACGGCAAGCTCATCGGCTCCGCACAGCGTGTTCCTGTTCCCACAGGCTCCACCACCATCCTTACCGCTGTTGTTAAGGGCACAGACGTTACCGTAGAGGGCATCAACGCCGCTATGAAGGCTGCTGCTTCTGAGTCCTTCGGCTACAACGAGGATCCCATCGTTTCTTCCGACGTTATCGGTATGCGTTACGGCTCACTGTTCGACGCTACCCAGACCATGGTTTCCAAGGTTGCCGACGACCTCTATGAGGTTCAGGTCGTTTCTTGGTACGACAACGAGAACTCCTACACCAGCCAGATGGTAAGAACCATCAAGTACTTCGCTGAGCTGTAATTTGTTCTTATAGTAAGCATGATCAAAGCGCGCTTCGTTACGAGGCGCGCTTTTTTTAATTGACGATTGACAGTTGACAATGGACAATAATGGTATTTATTTTTGAATAAGGTTGATGTACGGGTAAGGTATCTCGATCCCGTTTTCCTTCAGCGCGGTGTTCACGCGGCTGTTTATGTCGGATATCAGCACCTCCGAAGGCGTCTCGGCTTCGTAATATACCGTCGTTGACATTTTCAGGCTGCTTTGCTCGTACTTCATAAAGTAAACATCGGCGTATTTTTCGCCGTCGTCGGTCTGCTTGCCGGGAATACTCAGGGGAGAGGCAATCACAGCGTCCTTTATTATCTCCATCGTGCGCTCGATGTCGCTGTTGTAGCCGATAAAAAAGTCAAAGTGAGCGGCGCGCGTGGTCGCGTGATAGCTGAAATTCCTGATTTTCATCACGTTTATCTTGCTGTTCGGCACGATGTAAAACTGAGTGTCAATGCCCTGCAGCACCACGTGGCGCATCGTCATGTCCTTCACTATGCCGAAGGTGCCGTCCTCCAGCTCAATGCGGTTCCCGACCTCAAACGGCTTGTGAACGCTTATCATCAAGCCTCCCAGAATGTCCTTTATAACGTCCTGCGCGGCAAAGGCTATAACACCGCTTATGATGGCTGTTCCGCCCAGCAGGGTCTTCCACAGAGAATCCACGCCGTCAAAAGCAGACAGCACAACGATAATTCCGATGACAAGTATCATGGCGCTGGTGACCCGCTGAAAGAAGCGAAGGTGGATGCCCTCGTGCCTTTGCTGCACTTTTCCGAAAACAAATTTATTGAGCCGCAGCAAGCCCCAGATAATAACGGCGACGATCGCCATGATCAAAACTATCATTATCGCCAGTAGCCACGGCTTTTCGGCAAAAAGTCCCTTTAACATTTTACCCCTTCCTTCCCAAAGATTAGAAGATCATAAACTGATTATACCACATTTTTCCTGTTTTTCCATACTTTTTTACCGCGATACCGATATTTTCACAGCGATGACCGCTAACTGCAAATTCTTTAAAAATCTTTTTTAGAAAAATAAATGCACCTGCTTGCATTTGAAATAAAAGTGTTATATAATATAGAATGGAGTTTTATAAGGAGAGGTGTTTGTATGGAGAAAAAACGCGTAAGCGTGCAGATAGAGGGGCGCAATTACGTCGTCATCACCACCGAGGACAGAGCGTATGTCCACGGGGTAGCCGACGAGGTGACCGACCGCATCCGCAACGCTGCCCAGACGGGGCGCAATCTCGACACCCGCGACTGCGCGGTGCTTGCGGCGCTTGATTTCTGCGACGACCGCAACAAGGCGGAGCGCAAAAACAAGGAGGTCGTGGACAAGGCAGACCAAATAATCCGCCAGTCCGCCGAGCTCGCCAAGCAATGCAAGGACTACAAGGCCAAGCTCGCCGCCGCTATCAATGAAAATACAAACCTTACCAAACGCATAAAGGCGCTCGAGGAACAGCTTCGCGTGCTGCTTAAGGAAAACGAGGAACTCAAAAAGACCGACGGCAAGCCCGCAGAGAATAAAAACACCGAGAACAAAAAGAAGTTCGAGCAGGCAGTCCGCGACAAAAAGACCGAAAAGATGATGGGCTATGTGCCCATGCGCCAGTATTCGCTTTTTGAGCAAGCCGACGGCAATCAAAAGAATAATGGAAAAAATTGAGATATTGGCTCCCGCGGGCGGCTTTGACAGTGTTATCGCTGCCGTGCGTTCGGGCGCGGACGCAGTTTATGTGGGAGCAAAGCGGTTTTCCGCCCGCGCTTCTGCAAAAAACTTTGACGATGACGAGCTGAAAAAGGCGGTCGCCTACTGCCACATCCACGGCGTTAAGGTCTACGTGACCGTGAACACCATCGTTTTTGACGCTGAGTTTGAAAAGCTCGCCGAAACTATAAAAGCCATAGCTGAGGCTGACGCCGACGCGCTTATCGTGCAAAACCACGGCGTTGCGCGGCTTGCGCGGCAGATTGCCCCGGAGCTTCCGCTGCACGCCTCCACCCAAATGAGCGTCCACACCGCTTCCGGAGTTCGCGCGCTGTATGAAATGGGCTTCAAGCGCGTCGTTCTCGCGCGCGAGATGAGCCGCGAGGAAATCAAAAAAGCGGCTGAGATTCCCGTCGAGCTCGAGGTTTTCGTCCACGGCGCGCTGTGCATGAGCGTGTCGGGTCAGTGCTATTTCAGCGCGATGCTCGGCTCGCGCAGCGGCAACCGCGGCGCCTGCGCCCAGACCTGCCGCCTGCCGTTTTCAATAAACAACCAAAAGGGCGGTCACGCGCTCAGCTTAAAGGACAACAGCCTTATCCCGTACCTCGGCGAATTGCAGGATATGGGCGTCGCCTCGGCGAAGATCGAGGGCAGGATGAAGCGCCCCGAGTACGTTTCCGCCGCGGTCAGGGCTTGCGTCGAGCAGCGCGACTTCGGCTTCATCACCGACAAAACCGCCGAACAGCTCCGCGGCGTTTTCGCGCGCACGGGCTTTACCGACGGCTACTACACCGGCAAGACCGGTCGCGGCATGTTCGGCACGCGCACCCGCGACGACGTTACCGCGGCTGACGACAAGCTCCTTTCGCAGCTCAGCCAAAGCTACAAGGTCGAGCTCCAAAACGTTCCGCTTACGGGCAGTTTTTCCGTAAAAGCGGGGGAGAGGGCAAAGCTGAGCCTGAGCGACGGCGTTCACACCGTCGAGGCTTTCAGCGAACAGGCTGCCGAACAGGCGCAGAGGGTGCCGCTCGACCCCGAAAAGGCAAAGGCGCAGCTCTGTAAGACCGGCGGCACGGCGTATAAGATCACCGGGCTAAAGCTCGACATCGCGCCCGACGTTTCGCTTCCGCTCTCAACGCTCAACAGCCTGCGAAGGGCGGCGCTCGAGCAGCTCGACGGGCTGCGCGCCGTTGTCCATAGCTATAAAATCAACGATATTATAATAGAGACGCCTGCGCCGTATCATCCCATAAAGCAAACGGTACGCGCAAGGGCGCCGAAAACCAAGCTCGGCGCGGGCTTCAAAGACCTTGAGCTTGTGTTTGTGCCGCTGTTTTCTGATATACGCGAGCTTGAACGCCTGCAAAACGAGGGCTATCCCATCGGAATTGAGATACCGCGCGGCATGTTCGGGCGCGAAAAGCAGATACAAAAGCAGCTCGAACGCGCAAAAAGCGTCGGCGTAAGCCACGCCCTCTGCCACAACATCGGCGCGCTGTATCAGGCTAAGTCGCTGGGCTTCACGCTCCACGGCGGCTTCGGGCTCAACCTCTGCAACACCTGCGACCTGCTGTGGGCTGAGGAATACGGCATACAGGATACCGAGCTCAGCCTTGAAATGCGCTTCGGGCAGATAAACGCTTTGGGCGGCAATATCGGCAGGGGCATAATAAGCTACGGCTATCTGCCGCTTATGCTGTGCCGCAACTGCCCCGCGAAGAGCGTCGGGCTGGATTGCAAATCCTGCAAAAACCAATCTAAAATGACGGACAGAAAGGGTAAGCGCTTTCTTTTGAAATGCGACGGCAACTGCACCGAGGCGCTCAATTGCGTGCCTTTGTATATTGCCCCTGAGGAAATTTCAAAACTTTCCACATCTTTCCACATTTTGCGGTTCACTGTGGAAAACTATGTTGAAAACGTTGAAATCACGGGGATAACCAATGACTTTTCAATGTTAAAAGAAAAATTTACCCGCGGACTGTACCGTCGCGGCGTCGATTGACCTCTTTAGCACGCTAAATCGGTTTATTTTTCTTAACCGAAAAATATAAATTTCCCTTTCGGAACAAAGGCTTATGTTAATATTCCCATATGAAATTACCCGGGGGAATTATCAAAAAGAAAATAAAATAATCCTGCAAAAAATGATAATAATGAAGGAATGAACGATATGCAACTCAAAATCAAAAAGCTCAGGGAAAACGCGCGCATACCCAAGCGCGCCACGAACGGCTCGGCCGGAATGGATCTTTACGCCTGCATCGACCAAAGCATCACGCTCGCGCCCGGTCAGCTCGCTATAATACCCACCGGCATAGCCATCGAGCTGCCCGACAACACCTGCGCGGCATTTTTGTACGCGCGCAGCGGTCTGGGCGTTAAGCACGGAATCTGCCTTTCAAACGGCGTAGGCGTCATCGACAGCGACTACCGCGGCGAGGTCTGCGCGGGGCTGTGCAACGTTTCCGACAAGCCCTATGTAATAGAGCCTGACGAGCGCGTGGCGCAAATGGTCATCGCGCCCGTACTCACCCCCGATATCGTTGAGGTTACCGAGCTCGGCGGCACCGACCGAGGCGAAGGCGGCTTCGGCTCGACGGGAAAGAAATAAAGCGCAAACGCGAATCGACACTTTTCGATTATAAATCGTCTTATAATATATGGTATATGAAAAGGAGCCCGAACAATGTTTTCATTTTCAAAAGAGATAGGTATAGACCTCGGCACCGCCAACACCCTGGTGTGTCTTAAGGGAAAGGGAATAATCCTGCGCGAGCCGTCGGTCGTTGCGGTCGACATCCGCACCGACACCGTGCTTGCCGTAGGTTCCCAGGCTAAGGATATGATAGGCAGAACGCCCAATTCCATCGTCGCCGTTCGTCCGCTCAAGGACGGCGTTATCGCCGATTTCAGGATCAC
Source organism: uncultured Ruminococcus sp. (assembly GCA_902776375.1). Lineage (GTDB taxonomy): Bacteria > Bacillota > Clostridia > Oscillospirales > Acutalibacteraceae > Ruminococcoides. Next base: position 10,860 of record CACYPV010000008.1, read on the forward strand.
CGCAAAAATGCTGCAGCATTTTATCAGAAAGTCCGTAAAGCCCGGCATTTTCAGCAAGCCGCGCATCGTTATCTGCATACCCTCGGGCGTCACCGAGGTCGAGCGCAAGGCTGTAGAGGACGCCGCTTATCAGGCGGGCGCAAAGCCTCCCGTCATACTCATCGAGGAGCCCATGGCGGCGGCTATCGGCGCGGGGCTTCCCGTTGACGAGCCCACCGGCAGCATGGTAGTCGACATCGGCGGCGGCACCAGCGAGGTCGCTGTGCTCTCGCTCGGCGACATCGTAGCCGCGTGCTCGGTGCGCGTCGCGGGCGATAAATTCGACGAGGCTATCCTTTCGTTCATCAAAAAGAAATACAACCTTCTTGTCGGCGAAAGAACGGCAGAGGACATCAAGATAAAGATCGGCTCCGCCTATCCCTACGAAAACGAGCAAAGCATAGTGATAAAGGGCAGAAACCTTGTAGACGGTTTGCCCAAGGACGTCACCATCACCGCGGCTGAGGTGCGCGAGGCGCTCGCCGACCCGCTCGATTCAATTGTCGAAGCCATCAAAACGACTCTCGAAAAGACCCCGCCCGAGCTTTCGGCGGATATCATCGATCACGGCATCATGCTCACCGGCGGCGGCGCGCTGCTCAGGGGCATAGATATGCTCATCATGCAGCAGACGGGCATGCCCGTCCACATCGCCGCCCGTCCGCTCGACTGCGTTGTAGACGGCGCGGGCAAGAGACTGGGCAAGGTGTACGCAAGCAAGTACAAGCACAACAGAAGTTAAGATGCGTATGAGAAAAAAACGAACTAACCGCACCCTCAGGGTGCTTATAATAACGCTTGTCGTCCTCGTCGCTCTCGGCGTTTTGTCAAAGGCGGAAAACTCTCCCGTTTCCACCGCCCTCAACGCCGTAAGCCGCGGACTGTTCAAGCTGACCGCTTCGGCTACCGCAAGCGCCGATTCAGCCTCGACTGAGGAGCTCGCCGCGCAGGCGGAGGCGCTCTCAAAGGAGAACGCCGAGCTCAGAAAGCAGCTTGCGGACTATATCGACGTAAAAAAAGAAAACGAGACCCTCTGGAAATATTTCGGGCTTAAAAAGGAAAACCCTTCCTATGAGGTGACCCCCGCAAACGTGATAAGGCGCGACGTGAACGACGACTTCTACTCCTTCACGCTCGACGCCGGCACTACCGTGGGAGTCCATGTCAACGCGCCCGTCGTCACCGAAAAGGGGCTTGTCGGCTGGGTTTATCAGGCTGACGCGGTGAGCTGCAAGGTAAAGACCATCCTTTCGCCCGACACCAAGGCGGGCGTTTCGGACAAGCTCAGCGGCGACAGCGGCATACTCAGCGGCAGCGTCTCGCTCTGCGATAAAAACCTCACCAGCATGAACAAGCTCGTCGAGAACCACACCGTCAAAGAGGGTGACATGATAGTCACCTCCGGCACGGGCGGCGTCTATCCGTCGGGCCTGCTTATCGGCGAGGTTCAGTCCATCGAGTTCAATAAATACGACGCGTCGCGCTACGCGATAATCAAGCCCTACGAGGATGTGCGCAAGATCACTTCGGCGGCGGTGATAACCGACTTTGACGACAAGGGCAAGGTGGTAAAGAGCGATGAAAAGAAGAACTAAACGCAAAAGCCTCCTGTTTTTCCGCTATCTTGCCTTCGGAATAGAAATTTTGCTGCTATGGCTGCTGCAAAGCACGCCCAAGCTTTTGCCTGAGCTCTTAGGCTCCAAGGCGTTTTTGCTGCTTGCGGCGGCGCTTTCGTTCGCCGCCTGCGTAAAGCCCATACCCGCGATAATTTTGGGAGCGGTCTGCGGCGTGTTGGCGGACATCTCCGCCGACGGCACGGTGGGCTTTTTCTCCGTTGCCTTCGTGCTCGTGTGCTACGCCGAAGCCTCGCTGCTCGGCACCTACCTCAACCGCAACGCGCTCACCTCGGCGGTGCTCTCGTTCGGGGCGATCGTTTTGGTAATAGGGCTGTACTTTCTGTTCTTTAAGGTTTTCGCGGGTATACCCGACTGCGGAACGCTGTTCGTAACGAGCTATCTTTCCAGAATGGCGCTCACCGCTTTGGCGTTCATACCGCTGTATATTTTGAATAATCTGCTGACAAAAAAGCTTACCTGATACAATAAACCACGAAAGGAGTGAGCGGGTTGAATAAAAGACTTCGCGGCAGAACGCCGTTTGTTGTCTGCGCGGTCGCCGTATTGTTGGCGGCGGCGTTGTTCGTGTGCCGTCTTGCCGACTGGCAGCTTATCCACGGCGCCGAATACAAACGCCTGTCAACGCGCTCAACCAGCTTCAACGTCGACACCGAGCCCACGCGCGGCGAGATCCTCGACCGCAACGGCGTAGGCTTGGTTACCAATATCACACATTATAAAATAGTTATAGACAAGCTTTTCGCCGACGACCAAAAGCTCGACTCCACCCTGCTCAGACTCATGGATCTGGTGCGTGAATCGGGCGACGAGTGGGTGGACGACCTGCCTATCCTGCTTTCCGGCGGCGAATATTCCTTCAAGCCCGACTCCGACGAGGCGATATCCGCGCTCAAAGAAGAGCTCGAGCTGAAGGACGACGCTTCCGCGCGTCAGTGCGTCGAGCTGCTTTACGACCGCTATGAGATCGATAAATCGCTCCCCGACGAGCAAAAGCGCGCGCTCGCGAGCGTTCGCTACAACATGGATGTTCAGGACTACTCCAACGCCAACCCCTACACCTTCGCCTCCGACGTCAGCCGCGACTGCGTCAGCGCCGTCAGCGAGAACACTCAGGGCGTGGGCGGCGTCGACGTGCAGACTTACCTTGTGCGCACCGCTAAGGATCCCACGCTTGCGCCGCATGTTCTCGGCGCGCTGGGCGCGATCTCCGAGGAGGAGTACGACCGCCTGTCCCACAGCGTTAAGGAATACGGCATCAACGACACAGTGGGCAAGTTCGGCATCGAGCTCGCCTACGAGGAGGAGCTCAAGGGTGAGGGCGGCACTAAAATAATCCAAAGGAACTCCGACGGCACCGTTGTGGACACCGTCGAAACCATTAACTCAAAGCCCGGCAGCACCCTGTACCTCACACTCGACAGCAAGCTGCAGCAGACCGCCGTTCAGTCGCTTGAAAAGAACGTAAAGGCGGCTCAGGCGGCGGGCAAAAACGAAAGCTTGTTAAAAAACAAAAAGCTGGTGGGCGAGGACTGCCAAAGCGGCGCTGTGGTCATGCTGGACGTCAGCGACTTCTCGGTGCTCGCGGCGGCGAGCTATCCTACCTACGACCTGAACAAGTACAGCGAATACGACGATTATTACACCGAGCTCGCCGAAAACAAGATATCTCCCATGTTCGACCGCGCCTTTTCCGGCACCTTCGAATGGGGCTCGGTGTTCAAGCCCTGCGTTGCTCTGGCGGCGCTGGAGGAAAAGATAATCACGCCCGACACCAAGATATTCTGCACCGAAAAATACGACTACTATCCATCGAACGTTGTCAGATGCATGCATCGCCACGAAAACCTCGATCTTCAGGGCGCCATAGAGCGCTCGTGCAACTACTACTTTGCCGAGGTCGGCAGACGCATGGGCATCGACACCATGTATCTTTACGCCGAAAAGTTCGGCTTGGGCGAGTACACAGGCGTTGAGATCGAAGAATCAAAGGGTACGCTCGCGGGCCGCGACAGCGAAAACTGGATGCCCGGCAACACGGTTCAGGCGGCGATCGGTCAGTCCGACAACGCCTTTACCCCCGTGCAGCTCGCGACCTACGCGGCGACTATCGCCAACAACGGCGTGCGCCTCAGAACGCATGTCGTCAACAAAATCACGGATTACGAGCGCGAAAAGACCCTTGCGGACTACACAAAGCCCGAAAAGGTCGACGAATGCGGCGTGTCCGCAGAGAATCTAAAGATCGTTCAGCAGGATATGCTCACCGTAACGCAGTCCGACCAGGGCACGGCGTACTCGGTGTTCGGCGGCTACAAGGTCAAGGTTGCCGCTAAAACCGGCACGGCTGAAAACGCCGGTTCCGACCACACCACCTTCATCTGCTACGCCCCCTACGACAAGCCGAAGGTCGCCATAGCGGTCGTGCTCGAGCACGGCGTAAGGGGTCAGTACTCAATGCAGGTCGCAAAGGATCTGCTCGACACATACTTCGGCTTCAACCGCACCGATAAGAAAAAAACGACCGATAGTCATAATAGCTAAATTCACAGCGAAATTTTTGTTTGATAAAACAGTTTACTTTTATTGCATTTTACAAAAATTTGTGTTAAACTGTTGTAGAGGTAGTATAATATGGACAATGTAATCGTTGTTGCTTCCGGTAAAGGCGGCACGGGCAAGTCGACCGTGTGTATCTGCCTTTCGGTCGCGCTCGTAAAACAAGGAAAAAAAGTGTTGCTGATCGACTGCGACTGCGGTATGCGCGGTCTGGATATCATGCTTGACATCGAGCAGGATATCTTATTCGACGCGTCCGACGCCGTGTGCGGCAACTGCAGCTTTGGCGAGGCGATCTACAAAAGCCGTCACAACAAAAATCTCTTTCTCATGGCGGCGCCCTTCGACGCCGAAAACGAGCTGAGCCCCTCGGTGTTCAAGCAGCTTGTGGACTCGGTAAAAAACAACTTTGACTATGTTATCATCGACTCGCCCGCGGGCATAAGCTCCGGCTTCATCACCGCCGCGGCTCCTGCCGACAAGGCGCTTATCGTCACCAACGCCGAACCCACCAGCGTGCGCGGCGCGCTTAAGGTGCGCAAAAAGCTCGAGGCGCTGGGCATAAAGAGCCTAAGGCTCGTCATAAACCGCTTCGACAGAAAAATGTTCAAAAAGCTCGGCTTTTACAGCGACCTCGACGCTGTCATCGACGCGGCGCAAACGCAGCTCATCGCGCTTGTTCCGTTTTCGATAGATATTTCCGTCATCATGCAGCGCGGCGCGGCGGGTCTTGAAAACAGCTCGGCTCTCGCGGTTTTCGACCGCCTGACCTACAGGCTCGAGGGCAAGCGCGTTCCGCTGATGATCGGGTAACGACTTGCTGAAAAATCTGATAAATCTGAAATATCTGAAATATGAAATAACGTGAAATGTTTGGAGGATTGAGTATGAATATCGCATTGATTGCACACGACGAGAAAAAAGAATTAATGGTTCAGTTTTGCATAGCTTACTGTGGAGTTCTCAGCCGCAACACCCTTTGCGCCACCGGCACAACGGGCAAAATGGTTTCCGAGGCGACAGGTCTGTCCGTCCAGAAATTCCTCTCGGGCGGTCAGGGAGGCAGCCAGCAGATCGCCGCGCGCATCGCGTGCAACGAGATAGACATGCTGCTCTTCTTCCGCGACCCTCTCAACCAGAAGCCCAACGAGGCTAACGATATGGACATGCTGCGCCTGTGCGACATGCACAACATCCCTGTAGCCACCAATATCGCTACGGCAGAGGTGCTTATCCACGGTCTCGAGCGCGGTGACTTGGATTGGAGAAACATTATTAAGTAATAAGTTATAAGTAATAAGTTATAAGCCTTCCTTTTGGAGGGCTTTTTGTTTTATCATTCTGAGCGGTGCCGCAGGCAATTTCACAAAGTGAAATAGTCGAAGGATCCCCCGATGTGCGGCAGAAACGTTTTTTATATGGTATCGACACATCGACGTATATTAACCCCCGGAATCAACTTATAAAAAAACCTTGCGCTTGCAATCACAATGATGTATAATACTATCGAATATGCATAACGGAGGTAAATATGGCTTTAATTACGAAAAAGATAAAGGGAACCGAGGATGTGCTGCCAAAGCAGAGCTACCGCTGGCAGTTCATTGAAAATATAATGCGCGAGGAAAGCCGCGCCTACGGCTTTAAGGAGATACGCACCCCCGTGTTCGAGCACACCGAGCTTTTTGCGCGCGGAGTGGGTCAGACCACCGACGTGGTGCAAAAGGAAATGTACACCTTTGACACAAAGGGCGGCGAGAGCGTCACCCTGCGCCCCGAAGGCACCGCGGGCGCCGCGCGCGCCGTTTTGGAGCACTCGCTCGAAAACGAGGGCTTGCCCATAAAGGCGAGCTACTTCGTGTCCTGCTACCGCTACGAAAAGCCTCAGGCGGGCAGACTCAGAGAGTTCCACCAGTTCGGTATCGAGGAATACGGCACACAGTCGCCGATAGCCGACGCCGAGATGATCTGCGTAGCGCAGTCGGTGCTCGACAGGCTGGGGCTTACGGACATCCGTCTCGAGCTCAATTCCATCGGCTGCCCCGAATGTCGCGCCAAGTACAATCAGGCGCTGCGCGACTACTTCGGTGAGTACAAGGATCAGCTTTGCTCTACCTGCCTTTCGCGTTTGGAGAAAAACCCCATGCGTCTGCTCGACTGCAAAAGCCCCGAGGATCACAAATTGGCCGAGGGCGCGCCTAAGATCACCGACTACCTCTGCGAGGAGTGCGAAAACCACTTCAAAGAGGTTCAAAGATATCTCGACAGCGCGGGCGTCAAGTACGTTATCAACCCCACCATCGTGCGCGGGCTTGACTACTACACCAAGACCGTGTTCGAGTTCGTCACCGACTGCATCGGCGCACAGGGCACCGTCTGCGGCGGCGGACGCTACGACGGACTTATCGAGGAGCTCGGCGGCAAGCACCTGCCGTCCTTGGGCTTCGCCATGGGCTTAGAGCGCATTTTAATGGTAATGGACGCTCAGGGCATTGAGATACCCTGCCCCGATATCTGCGCGCTGTATATCGCCACAATGGGCGACGACGCAAAGGTAAAGGCGTTCAATCTGCTCAAGCAGGTGCGCGAGTGCGGCATAATAGCCGAGACCGACGTTGTCGGCAGAGGTCTGCGCGCGCAGATGAAGTACGCCGATAAGATCGGCGCTAAGTATTCAATGGTGCTCGGTGACAACGAGATAGCCGAAAACAAGGCAAAGGTCAAAAATATGGAGAGCGGCGAGCAGACCGAGCTCATGCTCGACGATACCTTCGCCGAAAAATTCTCGGTTTTGAACCTGACAGACAATAAAGCGTTTGGAATATAATAGATGTCATCCTGAGCGGTGCCCGAAGGGCAAAATTGCGAAGCAATTTAGTCGAAGGATCCCCCTCGGTGACAGGATTTGTTTCCTATCAAGGGGATACTTCGACTATTCGCTGCGCGAATTTTTGCTTCGCAAAACCGCTCAGTATGACAGTGAGTGAAAAAGGAGAATAAGAAAATGGCAGAATTTATGACAGGCTTAAAGCGCACGCATTACTGCGGAGACCTCCGCGTCTCCGATGTTGGCAGCGAGGTCACCGTATGCGGCTGGGTACAGCGCGCACGCGACCTCGGACAGCTTATTTTCATCGACCTGCGCGACCGCACGGGCATAGTGCAGCTCGCTTTCAACGATACAACCGACAGAGAGATTTTCGACAAGGCTTTCTCATGCCGCAGCGAGTTCGTGCTTGCGGCAAAGGGCACGGTCTGCGAGCGCAGCGCGAAGAACCCCGACATCCCCACCGGTGATATCGAGGTCGTCGTGACCGACCTTCGCGTGCTTTCAAAGGCGCAGACCCCGCCGTTTGAGATCGTCGATGACAGCAAGACCGGCGAGGACGTCCGCCTCAAATACCGCTATCTCGACCTTCGCCGCCGCCCCTTACAGCGCAACCTCATGCTGCGCAGCAAGGTGTCAAAGGTCGCCCGCGACTACTTTGCCGAGAACGGCTTTATCGAGATCGAGACCCCGATGATGATAAAATCCACCCCCGAGGGCGCGCGCGACTACCTTGTGCCCTCGCGTATCCACAACGGCAAATTCTACGCTCTGCCGCAGTCGCCGCAGATCTACAAGCAGCTTCTCATGCTCTCCGGCTTTGACCGCTACATCCAGCTCGCGCGCTGCTTCCGTGACGAAGACCTGCGCGCCGACCGTCAGCCTGAGTTCACCCAGATAGATATGGAGCTCTCCTTCGTCGACGTCGAGGACATCCTCGAGATCAACGAGGGGCTGTTCAAGCGCCTGTTCAAAGAGGTCATGGGCGTCGACCTGCCCACGCCCTTTGAGCGCATGAGCTACGCCGACGCTATGAACGCCTACGGCTCCGACAAGCCCGACATCCGCTTCGATATGAAGATACAGGATATCTCCGACCTTGTTAAGGACTGCGGTTTCGGCGTGTTCACCTCCGCCATCGAAAACGGCGGTTCGGTGCGCGCGATAGTTGCCAAGAACGCCGCCGCCGTCTACACCAGAAAAGAGATCGACAAGCTGACCGAGTACGCAAAGGGCATAGGCGCAAAGGGTCTTGCCTATGTGCGCTGGGTCGACGAGCCCAACGCCTCCTTCAAAAAGTTCATGACCGAGGACGAGCTCAGCGCGATCTATGCGCGTCTCGGCGCCGAAAAGGGCGACGTTGTTTTGATAGTCGCCGACAAAAACAGCACCGTGCTGTCTACCCTCGGCGCGCTGCGCCTCACCGTCGCCAAGCGCCTCGATATCATTCCCGATGAATTCAAGTTCCTCTGGATAGTCGACTTCCCGTTCTTTGAGAAGGACGAGGAGAGCGGCGAATGGGTCGCCATGCACCACCCCTTCACCATGCCCAAGGAGGAATGTATACAATACCTCGACACCGACCCCTCAAAGGTCATCGCCAAGGCTTACGACCTCACGCTCAACGGCGTTGAGCTCTCCAGCGGCTCCATGCGTATAACCGACTACGAGCTGCAGCAGAAGATGTTCCGCGCGCTTAAGCTTACCGACGAGGAGATCGAGGCAAAGTTCGGCTTCCTCGTTGAAGCCTACAAGTACGGCGCGCCGCCCCACGGCGGAATGGGTATCGGACTTGACCGCGTGACCATGCTCCTTTGCGGAGCCGACAGCCTGCGCGACGTCACCGCCTTCCCCAAGGTGCAGAACGCCAGCGAGCTCATGTCCTCCTGCCCGTCTCCCGTAGATCAGGAAAGCCTTGACGTGCTGGGAATCAGCATAATTGACAGGTGACAATTGACAATTGACAGTTTTGGGCGGGACACCCGCACCCGATTTGTATTGTTGCAGTTGACAGAAAACACGCGGCATTATAAATCGGAGCGCAGCGACCCTTAATTATCCATTGTCCACTGTCCACTGTCCATTGATAAAAGGTGTTCTATGGAAAAAATAATCATTCCTCTCGCCGTCATCGCGGTGCTTTTGCTCGTTATCGTCGGCACGGGATTCCTAATTAAATCAAAGCTTTCGCGCATATCGCGGCAGGCGTTCGGCACCGACGACATCTTAAAGGGCTTCAAAGATCAAAAACGCCAACTCAGCGAGACCCCGCGCTCGGTGCAGTCGATGACAAACATCTACCTGCCGCAGATCCAGCGCGACTTCCCCGACTTTGACTACGACGACGTCAAAACCAAGGCGAAGGCGGTGCTCATGGCGTACTTCAACGCCGTATCCACCGGCAGCACCAAGACCCTGCCCAAGGAGATAATGACCAACGCGCTGGTTGATCACATCGCTGAAATAACCGAGACGCTCGCCTCCAACGGGCAGAAGCAGTACTTTGTCGAGCCCGTTATCCACGCCTGCGAGATCGGTCGCTACATCAAAAGCGGCGGCACCGTTACCATCCGTTTCAACACCTCGGTAGGGCTGTATTCCTACATCGAGGACGTAAACGGCAGTATCATCAACGGCGACAGGGACAACAAGCTTCAAACCGTCTACGAAACAGACCTAATTTATTTGCAGGACGCCGACAAAATGGGCGTTTACGGCGAGGCGCTCGGACTCACCTGCCCCAACTGCGGCGCGCCTATAAAGAATCTCGGCATGAAATTCTGCGAATACTGCGGCACGGGCATAGTCGAGGTCAACACCCGCGTGTGGAAGTTCAACGCTGTAAACGAGCAGACAAAACGCAGAACCGCATATTAAGGACAAATACAAGGAGCATTAAATTGAAACGCGCAACAAGATTTTTCGCTTTTATCCTTTCATTGATTATGATCACCTGCTTTTTCCCCGCGGCGCAAACAGCTTTTGCCGCCGAAGCGGAAAGCATGGCTACTTCCGCGGGCGTAGTCACCATACACGTTACCGCCGAGGATCTTGAAATTGACCCCTACTACGCCATACAAAACGCGCTTTCTCTGGCTGAGGACGCGGGCGGCGATATGTTTTACAAGATAGTCGTCGCTCCCGGCGACTACTACCTTAGCTACGCGCTTACCATCCACAGCAACACCTGCCTTTCGCTTTACGGCGTTACGCTCAGGCGAAACGGCACCGCCAACATGCTCATCGCCGGCGGGAACCGTTACGAGGCGGAGGGCTATTGTTACCGCAATATCACTGTCGAGGGCGGCACCTTCGACGGCAATGGCGGCACGGGCACGATGATAAAGCTCGCCCACGCCAAGAACGTTCTGCTCAAAAACGTCACCGTCAAAAACAACCGAAACACCCATATGATAGAAACGGCGGCCATCGACGGCTTCACCGTCACGGGCTGCAACTTCTCCGATCAGGTTTCCGCAAGCAAGGACGGCTACGAGGTCATCCAGCTCGACGTGCTGAAAAGCGGCAATTTCAACGGATACCGCGCCGAAGACCTTTCAATGCGCAACGTCCTTGTTGAAAACTGCACCTTCACCAACTGTCCGCGCGGCGTCGGCTCGCACACCGCCGTGCTCAATAATCCGCACAGGAACATCGTTATCCGCAACAACACCTTCACCGATCTGACCAGCGTCGCGGTCGAGGGCTACAACTGGGTTGACTGCTATATCACCGGCAATATCATCGATAACGCTCCGCGCGCCATCGCCCTTTACACCGCCGGCAACGGCACCTACACCTCGGCTTCGATCGCCGACGAGGGCGGCACAACGCCGCATTACGAGGACGTCAAGCCCACCTATTGGACGAACGGATACATCGAAAACAACGTTATAACCAATTGCGGGCTCACCGCAGATCAGTACGAGAGCGGACGCGAGCGCTCGGCGATATCCGTTATGGGCGTGAACATCACGGGCGGCAGTATTCCCGCCGGCGAGTACACCTGCATAAACGTCGCGGTCAGGCACAACGCCATCCAAATGAAGGGCAACGGCATCCGCGCCGAATACGCGCGCAACCTTGTTATCCAGGGCAACGAGATAAAATCGCTCGGCACAGCCAATGCCAACGACTACGGCGTAGTCATCCGCAAAAACACTACCAACGCCTACATCAATAAAAACTACATCACCGATATCCCCGTAAACGGCATCCAGATCGCGGAATCCTGCAACGTTAAGCAGGTCGTCCTCAACGAGCTCTACCGCATGGGCAAGTACGGTATCGGCGTCTACACCTCGACCGTCAGCCTTATAAACAACAACGAGATACGCGACACCCAAAGCGACGGCATACTTGCGCACTCGGGCGCGCATGTCGACAAGATCACCGAAAACAGGCTGATGCGCACGGGCTCTACGGCTATCCACATAACGAGCGAGGCGAGCGCCGGTACGATCGAGAAAAACACTGTCTACCGCTGCTCCGGCAGTCAGCCCGGCGGCAACAACTACACCTCGGCGGGCTCACTCAGCTCTGTCACCCCGTCCGACAGCTCCGTAACGCTTGCAAAGGGCGAAAAATACCGCGTTACAAAGACCTTGTCGCCCGTTAATTCCCTCTACGATTTCACTTACACAAGCTCCGATACAAGCGTAGCCACGGTGGATAACGCCGGACTTGTCACCGCCCTGAGCGCAGGTACGGCGACCGTCAAAGCCACCGCCACCAACGGCAAGTCCTGCTCGGTCGTCATCAACGTTCCGGCTGAAAAGGTTTTGTCGGTTAGTGGCACGGTCACGGTCGGCAATAGCGGAGAAAGCGCTCAGCTTGTGCTTATCCCCGAGGATGATTCCGCTCCGGCGTTTACGGACGCGGCTCCCGACGGCACATACATGTTTGACAACATCGCCGCGGGCAGATACACCTTGTCCGTTTCAAAATATGACTGCGTAGCGGTCGAAGCCGAGTTCGAGATAGACGCCGACCCCGTTGTGCTCGATATCTCACTGCGCATGATCGGAGATCTCAGCGGCGACGGCATCATCAACGTCGAGGACGCCACGGTGCTGCAAAGGCATCTGGCAGAATTCACAAACGCCGACGGCTCGCCCATTGTTGACGAAGACGACCCCGCCGCCTTCCGTGCAGCCGACTTCAACGGCGACGGCGTCATCGACATAGTGGACGTGACCGATATCCAGCGCAGACTTGCTGAATACATATAAAGATAAAAGGGTTTGACTTGATTGAACGGGTCAAGCCCTTTGCTTTTCCAAAAAAACAACAAAAACCCTTGCATTTTTGTTCAAAACATATTATTATAGATATAATGCGGGTACTATATTTTGTTTCCCGTCATAATACTTTCTTAAAAGGAGAAATCACTATGGGTATTATCAGAGCAGCGTTAAACGCCGTAAAAGGCGGACTTGCCGACACATGGCTTGAAGTCATCGAGCCCTCTCCGCTCGGCGAACACACTGTATTCGCTCCGGGTCAGCTTATCACACAAAACGGCAAGAGCCAGAATAAAAAGGGTTCTTCCAATATCGTTTCAAACGGTTCTATCATTCACGTATATCCCGAACAGATGATGATCCTGATGGACGGCGGCAAGGTAGTAGACTACACCGCCGAGGAGGGCTATTTCAAGGTAGACAACAGCTCCATGCCCTCACTGTTCAACGGACAGTTTGGCGACGCGCTCAAGGAAAGCGTAAAGCGTATCCTCTACGGCGGTGTTCCCTCGCAGTCCCAGCACGTTTTCTATATCAATCTCAAAGAGATCAAAAACCTGAAATTCGGCACCACCACCCCCGTTCAGTACTACGACAGCTTCTATGAGGCAGAGCTGTTCATGCGTCTGCACGGCTCATATTCTATCAAGATCACCGATCCCTTCAAGTTCCTGCAGCAGGTCGTTCCCAACGAGTACATCACCGAGAACAGGGCTCTTGAATTCGAGGGCGAGTTCGTCCGCCAGTACAACGAGGAATTCGTGACCGAGCTCGGCACCGCGTTCAACCAGTATTCCGCCGACGGCAACCGCATCAGCTTCATCACCTCCAAGTCGAAGGAAATGGCTAAGTACATGCGCGACGCCCTCGACGACGACTGGAACGACGCCCGCGGATTCGAGGTATTCCGCGTATCTATGGGCGTGCCCGCTTACAGCGACGAAAGCCAGAAGATCGTCAACGAGCGCGCGGCTATGGGCGCTTCCGTCAGCTATCTGCGCGACGGCGCCAACCAGCAGGCTTACATGGCTAAGAACGTAGCCGAAGGTATCAACGCGGCAGGCCACAACGAGGGCGGCGGCGGAGCTATGGGCGCGTTCTTCGGAATGGGCATGGCTCAAAACATGGGCGGCAACGTCATGGGCGGCTATATGCAGAATCCCCAGTACACCCAGCATAATCCTCAGCAGGGCTATCCTCAGCAGCAGGCTCCTCAGCAGCAGGCTCCCGCGGCTCCTCAGCAGGCGGCTCCCGCAGGCTCGTGGACATGCGAATGCGGCGCCGTAAACTCCGGCAAATTCTGCGCCGAGTGCGGCAAGCCCAAGCCCGAAGCTCCCAAAAAGCGCTTCTGCCCCAACTGCGGCGCTCAGCTCACCGAAGGACAGAAATTCTGCCCCGAGTGCGGAACAAAGCAATAACCCGTTTACAGTTGAGAGTTGAGAGTGGAGAGTTAATTTAGCTGAAACGTTAGTTATAATTCGTAGGGGCGCACCCATGTGTGCGCCCGCATAGAAATGCGCAACGTTTTAGGGCGGACACGTGGGTCCGCCCCTACACTCTGACCTAACCAACCAATATTCATTATTAATCAATGGTTGCTTTGTAACCTTAAACAGTTGCAAAGTAACCATAAAACAGGAGTCCCTTTATGGCTACTATGAGTTATAAGTGTCCGAATTGCGACGGACCCTTAAAATTTGATCCCGATAAACAGTTATTCACCTGCGAATTCTGTCTCGGCGAATTTGCGCCCGATAAAGTCCAGCAGATGAATGAAGAAAAAGAACAGCGCGAGACCTACGACGAAAAGGAGGTCAAGCATGCCGAGGAGCAACAGCAAAAGGCTCAGGAGCAGGGCGCCGAGGACAACGGCGAATACGCGGTGTCCTACACCTGCCCCAGCTGCGGCGCCGAGATCGTAACGACCTCCACCACAGCCGCCACAACCTGCTTCTACTGCTACAACCCCGTCGTTCTGGGCGCCCGTCTTTCCGGCGAGTTCAACCCCGACAAGGTCGTTCCCTTCGAGCTTTCAAAGGAAAAGGCTCAGGAAAGGTTCCTCGCGATGTGCGGCAAAAAATGGTTCCTGCCCAAGGGCTTTGTAGGCAAGGAGCAGTTTGAAAAGCTCAACGGCGTTTACTTCCCCTACTGGTTCGCCGACGAGCAAAAGACTGCTCACCTCACCGCGACCGGCAAGAAGATACGCACATGGCGCAGCGGCAACAAAGAGTACACCGAGACCCGCATTTTCCATGTGGTTCGCGGCGGCGACGTCGTCATCAAGAACGTCTTCGAGCGCGCCCTCAAAAGCGAGAGCCGCGACATGCTTCAAAGCGTGCATCCCTACGACCTCAGCAAGGCGCAGCCCTTCGCTATGAGCTATCTGTCCGGCTTCCAAGCCGAAAAGCGCGACCTCGAAAAGGCGGACGTAGAGCCCATCATCGAGCAGAAGATGCATGAATACGCCGAGCAGGCGCTTAAAAACACCATGGAGGGCTACGACATCATCGAGACCGAAAGCTTCAACGAGCACACCGATCTCGCGGCGTACACCTACGACCTCCTTCCCGTGTGGATGGTGACCTACAAGTATAACGGCGAGATCATCCCCTTCGCCATCAACGGCCAGACCGGCAAGGCTTACGGACATCTACCCGTAAACAAGGCAAAGCTCGCGGCAGTGTCCGCAGCGATAGCGGTCGTTGTGTTCATTATCGGTGTGTTAGGAGGTATGTTGTTCTTATGATAAAGAAAACTGCTTTCAAAATCTCCGTGCTTGCAATAGCGCTCATGCTTATCCTTGCATCTGCAATGATGGTTTCCGCGGCTTCCGCTAAAATGGATGACGCCGCAAACTATTTTACAAATACCGACCAGTACGCAAGCGTTCAGCAAAAGCTTGAAGAGGCAAGCGAGAAAACCGGCTGGAACATGGTTTTCCATTCAGTCGCAAACGGATACACCGGCGATAACCTGAAAAATTACGGCGATGATTACCTTAACCGAAACGGTCTTTCCGACAACGCGTTTCTGTACGTTTATGACACTCAGTCAGGCAAAAGCAAGCTTTTGACGGCGGGCGAGGTCGACAAGTATTTTAACAATACAAACCGTCTTGACGATGTGGTAGATAAGCTTGAAGTTTACACTACTCAGGGCGATATCGCCGGCGCAGTAATGAAATTTGCCGACGAAGCGGTTGCTGTCCATGACATGGGCAAGCCGGTACTCTTTGTGGAGTCGCTTAAACATTACGGCATTTTTGCCGGTCTTGCGGGCGTTGCCGCCGGACTGATTGTTTTCTTTGTGACCAAGTCCAGATATAAAAACATGGGCAAGTCAGGCACATATGATCTTGACGCCAACAGCAATGTGAATCTGGATGACGTTGAAGATACCTTCGTCACTCAGCACACCACTGTCAGAACTATCCAAAAGGACAGCGACAGCGGCTCGTCGGGCGGCAGCACAAGCAGCGGACACGCCAGCAGAGATTTTTAATAATTGAATAAACCCACAAGCTCAAGGCGGAAATTATATTGACGTCAAGACCTTTGTTAAATGTAACGCGCCCGTATAACGGGCTGCGCTGGCATGTTTTACAACAACGGCGGTGAGCTTTTCACCGCCGTTATTTTTATAAAAGGAAGTGTGTAATGAGCGAAACAAACGACGCCCGCGTAGCGGTCATCAGCATCATCGTTGAGGAACCCGGCTGCGTTCCCGCGATAAACGAGATACTCCACGCCGCCGCCGACAGCATTATCGGCAGGATGGGCATACCCTACCGCGAGAAGAACATCAGCATAATCAGCGTTGTTGTTGACGCCCCGCAGGACGTCATCAGCAACATTTCGGGCAGGCTCGGCAGGCTGTCGGGCGCTACCGTAAAAACCGCTTATTCTAAGAAATAATGGATATTTTAAGTATAATCGATAAACTGAAAACACAGCACACCGCGTCGCGCGATGAGCTTATATTTCTGATAAAGAATATTAACGATGACGAGCGCGAGGTCTTGCGCCAAGCCGCGCAGGAAACGGCGACCGGTGTTTTCGGCAACAAAATATATATACGCGGACTTATCGAGATATCGAGCTACTGCAAAAACGACTGCCTCTATTGCGGCTTGCGGCGCTCAAACAAAAACGCCGTGCGCTACCGCCTTACAAAGCAGCAGATACTTTCCTGCTGCGAAACGGGCTGCGCGCTGGGCTTCCGCACCTTCGTTATGCAGGGCGGCGAGGACGGCTTTTTCACCGACGAGGTCGTTTGCGGTATCGTCCGCGAAATAAAGCGGCGATACCCCGACTGCGCCGTGACCCTCTCGCTGGGCGAAAGGGGAGAGGAAAGCTTCAAAAAGCTTTTTGAGGCGGGCGCCGACCGCTATCTTTTGCGGCACGAGACCGCCGATTTGGCGCATTATTCCAAGCTGCATCCCGGCAATATGATCGGAGCCGAGCGGCAGCGGCAGCTATACGCGCTCAAAAGCATAGGCTTCCAAACAGGCGCGGGCTTCATGGTCGGCTCTCCGTATCAAACGGCGGAAAACCTCGCGGACGACCTGCTTTTTTTGCAAAAGCTCAAGCCGCAAATGTGCGGCATAGGTCCCTTCATTCCGCATAAAGACACCGATTTCCGCGGTTTCGCGCAGGGCGGCCTTGACCTTACCCTAACGCTGCTCTCCGTCATCCGCCTTATGCATCCGCACATCCTGCTGCCCGCCACCACGGCGCTCGGCACCATCCATCCCGAGGGCAGAGAGCTGGGCATTCTGCACGGCGCTAACGTCGTCATGCCCAATTTGTCGCCCGTAGAACACCGCAAAGATTACGCGATATATGACAATAAAATATGCACAGGCGACGAGTCGGCAGCGTGTATTCGCTGCTTGTCCCTGCGCATGCAGCACATCGGCTACCAAATCGTCACCGATAGAGGAGATTATAAATAACGGCAACACCGTCAATCCATGTGCCAAAGGCACGATTCATAAATAAAGGAGTAATCAAAATGGCAATTTACGATCCAAAATCTCTCAAAGCAGAGGAATTCATCAACCACGAAGAAATCATGGCGTCGCTTGCGTACGCCGACGAAAACAAGGACAATTTCGAGCTTATCGATCAAATCATCGAAAAAGCTAAGCTGCGCAAGGGCATCACCCACCGCGAGGCTAGCGTGCTGCTCGCCTGTGAGGACGAAGCGAAGATCAAGGAGATCTACGCCCTTGCCGAGCAGATTAAAAAGGACTTTTACGGCGAGCGTATCGTAATGTTCGCGCCGCTCTACCTTTCGAATTACTGCGTCAACGGCTGCGTTTACTGCCCGTATCACGCCAAAAACAAGCATATCTGCCGCAAAAAGCTGACCCAAGAGGAAGTCAAGGCTGAGGTCATCGCGCTTCAGGACATGGGTCACAAGCGCCTTGCGATAGAGAGCGGCGAGGATCCCGTCAACAACCCCATCGAGTACATCCTCGAATGTATCGACACCATCTATTCCATCAAGCATAAAAACGGCGCGATCCGCCGCGTCAACGTAAATATCGCCGCAACCACCGTCGAAAACTATAAAAAGCTCCACGACGCCGGTATCGGCACCTACATCCTTTTCCAGGAGACCTATCACAAAGAGAGCTACGAGCAGCTTCATCCCACAGGCCCCAAGCACAACTACGCCTACCACACCGAGGCTATGGACCGCGCTATGCAGGGCGGCATCGACGACGTGGGCTTAGGCGTGCTCTTCGGGCTTGAGCTCTACCGCTACGAGCTCGCGGGTCTGCTCATGCACGCCGAACACCTCGAGGCTGTTCACGGCGTAGGCCCCCACACCATCAGCGTGCCGCGCATCCAGCCCGCCGACGACATCGACCCCACCGACTTTGACAACGGCATCAGCGACGACACCTTCTGCAAGCTTATCGCGATAATCCGCATAGCCGTGCCGTATACCGGCATGATAATCTCCACCCGCGAAAGCGCCGAGGTGCGCAGAAAAGCGCTCCGTCTGGGCATTTCGCAGATCAGCGGCGGCTCGCGCACCAGCGTGGGCGGCTATGTCGAGGAGGAAAAAGAGGAGGACAACTCCGCTCAGTTCGACGTTTCCGACCGCCGCACCCTCGACGAGGTAGTCCGCTGGCTCATGGAGCTCGGCTACATCCCGTCCTTCTGCACCGCCTGCTACCGCGAGGGCAGAACAGGCGACCGCTTTATGTCGCTGTGCAAGAGCGGACAGATCCAAAACTGCTGCCACCCCAACGCCCTTATGACCCTCGAGGAATACCTTGTAGACTACGCCTCGCCCGAGACCCGCGCCATCGGCGAAAAGGTCATCGAAAAAGAGCTGCTCAACATCCCCAAGGAAAAGGTCAGAGAGATCGCGCGTCAGCACATAGAGGACATCAAGAACAACAACAAGCGCGACTTTAGATTTTAAGAAAATTTAAAACTGTCTGGCTTCTAGCCTCCAGCTTCTAGCTTCTATCAACTAATACCTAATAGAGGTGAAACAATGTCACTGAATTCCACCCCCTCCGGCGAGCGCGTGCACATCGGCTTTTTCGGCAGGCGCAACGCGGGCAAGTCCAGCGTTGTCAACGCCTTTACCGATCAGCAAATATCCGTCGTGTCCGACGTCAAGGGCACCACCACCGACCCCGTCACAAAGGCAATGGAGCTTTTGCCGCTGGGTCCCGTAATGATAATCGACACCCCGGGCTTCGACGATGAGGGCGCTCTGGGCGAGGAGCGCGTGCGCCGCACAAAGCAGGTGCTCAACCGCGTCGATATCGCCGTGCTGGTCGTCGACGGCGCCGTCGGCAAAACCAAAGCCGACGAGGAGCTTATCGCGATTTTCGCGAACAAAGACATCCCCTACATCGTCGCCTACAACAAGTGCGACCTCACGGGCGAAAAAGAGCACGCCGACGGAATAGCCGTAAGCGCGCTTGAAAAAACAAATATCGAGCTGTTAAAGGAGACCGTAGCGCGGCTGGTCAAGACCGGCGGCGAAGAAAAACACCTCTGCGGCGACTTGGTACAGCAGGGCGACGTCGCGGTGCTCGTCGTGCCTATCGACAAGGCGGCGCCCAAGGGCAGGCTGATCTTGCCCCAGCAGCAGACGATACGCGACCTGCTCGACTCGGGCGCGATACCCGTCGTTTGCCGCGACGAAGAGCTTTCGCTCACACTGAAAAAGCTCATTCAGCCGCCAAAAATGGTGATAACCGACAGTCAGGCGTTCGGCAGGGTGAAGGATATCGTCCCCGCCGACGTTCCGCTCACCTCGTTCTCCATCCTGATGGCGCGCTACAAGGGCTTTCTTGAAACCGCAGTGCGCGGCGCGGCGGCTATCGAAAAGCTGCAAGACGGCAGCCGCGTGCTTATCTCCGAGGGCTGCACCCACCACCGCCAGTGCGACGACATCGGCACCGTCAAGCTGCCTAACATGCTAAGGCGATTCACGGGCAAAAGCATTGTCATCGAAACAAGCTCAGGCAAGGGCTTCCCCGAAGACCTCACGCCCTACGACCTTGTGATCCACTGCGGCGGCTGCATGCTCAACGAGCGCGAAATGACCTACCGCCGCAAATTCGCCGAGGACAGCTCAATCCCCTTCACCAACTACGGCACCGCCCTCGCGTACATGCAGGGCATCCTAAAGCGCACCCTTGAAATCTTTCCGCATCTATATGAATTGGTGTAAGGGTGAGCGCTGTCATCCTGAGCGGTGCCAAAGGCAAAACTGCGAAGCAGTTTAGTCGAAGGATCCCCTTCTTCAATCAACAAACATCTCTGCCATACCATAAAAACGGAAGCCATGCAACCGCGCGGCTTCCGCTTTTTTAAAGCTGTATGTTTTCGCTGTGTTTTGAAGTAGAACTTCAGAGGTTTATATATAATTGTAGTAAATCGGATTTTTGCTTTATACTCTCCAATAAAACTATTTTCAAAGGATATAAAGAATTGCAAATAATTAATCTTTTCAAAAACTAGTCATTTTTAGTAAGTGCCTTAATACCTGCCAATGCTAATCCACCTATTACCCCAAGAATTCCCACTATAGTTCCGCCTGTATCTCCAGCTTTCTTTTTACATGCGGAACAAACCCCTGTTTTATTTTTACCAACTAAAGTTTTTCCGCATATTCTACATTTTTTCTCTTTACCGTTATTCTTGCTCATTATTTACGTCCTCCAATGAAACTATGTATACATCTTTGTTTTCAATTGCGAGTCTTGTACTTTCTAATGCCGGTTCGAGTTCTTTTGAAAAGCGATACCAACAATCTGTATTATCCTTAGTGTAGTGATAATTATCGTGCATCAGCTCTAAAGCTGACATACCTCTTCCTCCGATTTCCTGAGTGATAAAATCGTGCATAACAGTTTGATAACGATCCAGTACGAGCTTTGAATCCTCTCGTCGACCGAGTGCCTCAAACACCTGCATTTGTACACCAGAAAATTTTGTTGCCAGTTGTAAATCGTCTGATAAGTTAGCAAGCAGAGTGTCAATTGATGATTGTTTGTGAAACAAAGCCCATTTTGTATTCTTGGCAAGATGTAAAGAGGCAGTTCGCATTTCAGCATATACACTATTCAAAGCTGTAGTCATCCGGTCAGATGCCTTTTCAAGAAACTGGTTTCTCGATTCAATAGATTTGGCATTCTGCGCTTGTAAAATATAGTCACGAGCATCAAAAAATGGCGTGAGAATATCCCTATCACGGTCCCGATCTAATTGATAACTCTGCATTTCTTGGATTCCTTTAAGTGTGTCTTGAATTTGCTTCATCTGCATTTGGTTAGCTATGCTTCGAGTAGTTTCAAGAGTTCCAGGATTATTAATCACTTTTTTTAGTGTAATATCTTTTACGCGAACTCCATTCTCGTCAACGATTACAGCACGAAGATTTCCATCCACTTGTTTTGAATCACCTATGGAGTATAAACCCTGTTTGAGCTTTTCTTTTATCCCTGATGGTAGGTTATCAAAATCAGGAACAAGGGTAATATTATCTTTGGTAACAACAGCCACTTGCTGAATAACATCATTTATAATGCCTATATCCGCAACAGGAATACTGGATACAACTTCAATAAACGGACTTTCTGTCAATGATCGAGTTAACTGTTGAGCATATAAGCCCATGAAATCACTCATTTTTGATATTTCGTAACCGTTCGTATCAGCGTCGGTTACAAGAATATGTAATTCGGAAGGAATAAGAGCGGTGTTAGGTTCTTTGCTCACTTGTTCCTTGTATTCATCTGAGTCAATCACTGGATTTCACCTCTTACACTTAGATTTCAATTAAGCAAAACCGCTATTTGGCTATAGCGTAAGGCTTTTCCTTCGTCAAAAACTCTATGCTTCTCTCTATCGCGTCCACCGAGGTGCCCCATTCCTGACCCTTGCTGCGGTAGTCGAACATGTCCACAAAGTGCGACACATCCTTTTTGAGCGAATCAAGATAACCCCTCACCAGCTCCAGCACGTCGGCGTGAAAGTCCGCGAGCTGCTTTGACGGCACGCCGCGCTTGCCCATCGCCGCGTTCATGATAAAGCGGTAGTGATTCAGGCAGATGAACGGCTGATCGCGGAAGGTCTGACGGAACTCGCCGCCCTTAGCCCACTCTACGAACACCGTAGCCATAAGGTGGTGCATATCGGCTTCAACTCTGTCGCACACATAGCAGGAGTTAAGCATCGCGCCCAGCGCTTCAAGCTGCTTTTTGTCGGGCTTGCCGGCTTTTTTCGGAAAGAATTTTTCTTCTATCTCCTGCAAATGGCTGTCCAAAATCAGCGCATTGGGCAGCTTTTGACCCACTTGGGTCATCCTTGCAAAGTGGCGGTGACAAAAGCCCCTCTTGTTCGTTTCAATGCGGATGCTCGGCTCCATCATCGCGTCGCCCGTCACAAATTCGCAGTACTGCTGTTCAAGCATGCTCTCCATGCGGCACAGCGGACAGCCGTCCTTCGGCGCAAAAAGGTCGTTGATAGGTATGGTCACGATAGTTTCTTTCATAAAATCATCTCCGTTTCTTTTATGTTTTTCTTTTTATAAGTATAGCATATCCCGACAAAATATGCTATAATATACAAAAAATAAAACGGAGTTTTTTTATGCTGATTTTTAACGATATAACCGATCTCGATTTGGCTCAGACCCTCGACTGCGGTCAAAGCTTCCGCTGGGTCGAACAGCCCGACGGCTCCTTCACGGGCGTGGCTTATAAACGCAGCGTGAGCGTTCGGCTCAATAACGGCAGCCTTATCATCGACGGCGCCGATGAAAGCGACAGGCAGCTTTGGAGCGACTATTTTGATTTATCGCTCGACTACGGCAAGATCCGCGCAGATATAAGCAAAATACACCCCGTCCTCAGCGAGGCGGCGGGCTACGCGGCGGGCATCCGTATTCTGCGGCAGGAGCCCTACGAGGCGCTGTGCACCTTCATCATCTCGCAAAACAACAACATCAAGCGCATAAAGGGCATAGTGCAAAGGCTGTGCGAAAGCTTCGGCGAGCGCCTGCCCGACGGCAGCTTTGCCTTCCCCGACGCCCAAACCATGAGCGCCCTCACCGTAGATGACTTGGCGCCGCTGCGCTCCGGCTTCAGGGCGAAGTACCTTGTCGACGCCGCGCAAAAGGCGGCTTCCGGCGAGGTTCGGCTCGAATACTGCCGAACGGCTGATTACAACGACGCGCGCGCCGAGCTGATGAAGATAAAGGGCGTGGGCACAAAGGTAGCCGACTGCACCTTGCTTTTCGGCTTGCACAGGGTAGAGGCGTTCCCGCTGGACGTCTGGATGAAGCGCGCCATGGAAAAGCTTTTCCCGGGAATGGAGCCGAAGGACTTCGGAGAATACTCAGGCATAGCCCAGCAGTACATCTTCCACTACAGCCGCATGCACCCCGAGCTTTTCGGTTAGCCGAACATATATACAAACAGATACCTATATACAAACAGATACTTAAATAGCGCTATTAATTGATACATTTCGCCAAAACGCAGGCTGCAAGCCGATAATTTGGAAAAAGCACTTGATTTTTCCGTCTGTTGGTGCTATAATTCAATACGATGAATATTATGAAACTAAAGGAGTGGGCAGTCAACCCGCTCCTTGTTTCATAATGGACTATGTACAATGGACAGTTGATAATTGACAATTGACAATTTATGGTGGGCTCCGCCCACGCCCGATTTGTATTATTGCAGTGTGATGTTCAACACGCAGCATTACAAATCGTAGCGAAGCAGCCCTTAATTGTCCATTGTCCACTGTCAATTGTCAACTTAAAAACGGAGGGATATGAATGGCGAAAAGCAAGGGCGGCGTCACCGTCTCAAAGGTCTGGGAGCTCTGCGAGCCCATTGTCGAGGGCTTGGGACTGTCGGTCTGGGACGTGCGCTACGTCAAAGAGGGCGCAGACTGGTATCTGCGCGTGTTCATCGACAAGCCCGGCGGCGTCGATATAAACGACTGCGAGGCTGTGTCCCGCGCGATAAACGACCCGCTCGATCAGCTCGACCCTATAGAAAACGCCTACTGCTTGGAGGTGTGCTCCCCGGGCTTAGAGCGCGAGCTTGTGCGCGACGAGCACTTTGAACGGTTTGTCGGCGCCGACATAATGGTAAAAATGCTGCGCCCCGTCGAGGGAATAGGCAGAGAATTCAAAGGTAAGCTTAAGGCGTATAAAGACGGCGAGGTGACCGTTGAGGATCACAGCGGCGAAAACGAGCTGACCTTCAACAAAAAAGAAGCCGCGTGGATCAAACTGGACGACTTTGATTAAGTTGACAGTTACAAATTACAAATTGCAAGTTGTTTTTTCAGAAACTTGTAATTTGCAATCGGTAACTTGTAGTTGTTATAGAAAGGATTGGTTGGAAAAATGACAAATAAGGAATTGTTTGAAGCGCTGAGGATGTTTGAAAAGGAAAAGGACATTCCCATGGATTACATGCTTCAGCAGATACAAAAGGCAATAGAGATCGCCTGCAAAAGTTACTACGGCGGCAACGAGAACGTGGTTTTCAAGGCTGACCCCGAAAAGAACTCATTTGACGTAAAGCTCGTAAAGACTGTCGTCGAGGAGGTCGACGACCCCAACTTCGAGGTAACTCTTGAGGAAGCCAAGCAGATCAACAAAAGAAAGAAATTCGAGATCGGCGACGAGGTCGAGGTCCCGCTCGATCCCAAGCGTCTCGGCAGGATCGCCGTATCCTCCGCGAGAAACGTTATCCGCCAGGGCATCCGCGCCGGCGAGAAGGGACAGAGCCTCATCGAGTTCCAGAGCAAGCTCGGCGAGATCGTCACCGCCACCGTTGAGAGGATCGATCTCAAAACCGGCGTCGCCACCATCCGCATAGGCAAAAGCACCGCCATGCTGCCCAAGATCGAGCAGGTAGGCATCGAAACTCTGCACGAGGGCGACCATGTAAAGGTCTACATCGCCGACGTCAAGGACAACGAAAGAGGACCTCACGCCATCATCTCGCGCTCGCATCCCGGCTTTGTACGCCGCCTGTTTGAGCAGGAGGTTCCCGAGATTTACGACGGCATCGTCGAGATCAAGGCGGTTTCCCGCGAGGCTGGTTCGCGCACCAAAATGGCGGTCATCAGCAACAACGGCGACGTCGACGCTATCGGCGCCTGCATAGGTCCCAAGGGCGCGCGCGTCAATACGATCGTAAGCGAGCTCGGCGGCGAAAAGATAGATATCATCGAATACAACGACGACCCGCAGAAGTATATTTCGGCGGCGCTGTCTCCGGCGACAGTCCTCAAGGTGGACATTATAGACGAGGAGACAAAGAGCTGCAAGGCTACCGTGCCCGACGACCAGCTCTCACTCGCCATAGGCAACAAGGGTCAAAACGCCCGTCTCGCGGCAAGACTCACCGGTTGGAGGATAGACATCCGCCCCGAGAGCGGCTTCTACGGCGAGGACGAGGAAGACGAAACTACCGAGACTGCGCAGGAAGCTGCGGAGCAGACGGAAGAGTAATATGAAAAAGGTACCACTTAGAAAATGCACGGGCTGCGGGGAAATGAAGCCCAAGCGCGAGCTGATACGCGTTGTCAAGGCGCCCGATACCACCGACGCCGACGGCAACGTCACGGCGCAGGGCGCTGTTTCGCTCGACCTCACCGGCAAAAAGCCGGGCAGGGGCGCGTACGTTTGCAAAAGCGCCGAGTGCTTTCAAAAGGCGCGCAAGGCGCGTCGCTTCGAGCACTCGCTAAGCTGCAAGATCCCCGAGGAAGTCTATGAATCAATGAGTGCGGAGTTACAGGAAATATGAACGACAGGGTATTGTCATTTTTAGGGTTATGCAGACGGGCAAAAAAGCTTGTCATCGGCGCCGAGGTCACCGAGCAGTCGATAGTCGAGGCTAGATCTCAACTTGTGCTGCACGCTGACGACGCGTCCGAAAACAGCTTAAAGCGAGTGCGCAAAGCCGCCGCGGAACACGGCGTAACGGTAATGCGCGCGGGGCGAAGCAAGGACGAAATGAGCGCGGCGCTGGGCAGACTGTGCGCGGTGCTGTCCGTTGAAGACAAAGGCTTTGCCTTAAAGCTTGAAGAAATGCTCGGGCATGAACAGAGAGGAGAATTTGATGATAAAATATAAGGTTAAAGACGCGGCTGCCGATTTCGGCGTGCCGAATAAAAAGATTACTGAGATCCTCAAGACACATTGTAATGTAGATAAAAAGACCATGACCGCGCTTGCCGAAGCTGAGCTCGACGTCATCTTTGACGTTCTCACCAAGGAAAACAGCGTGGAGAATTTTGATAAGTATTTCGCGGCGAGGAACGAAAAGCTTGACCGCGAGCCTGAGCCGGAGCCCGAGAAGGCAGCTCCCAAGCAGGAGGCAAAGGAAGAAAAGCCCGCCGCCGATAAGCCCGAAAAGGCAGGCGCAAAGCCCGCGCCCAAAGCCGAGCAGAAGGGCGAGACCCCCAGCCATCAGCGCAAGCGCAAGGTCATCGACACCCGCGCAACCAACGTGGACGTCGAGCGCTACAACTCAAAATACGACGATCTGGCAAGCGGCACCTCAAAGAGCCGCAGCACCGACCGCGACCATACAACAAAGAAGCAGAAGTTCTCTAACCGCACCCAAAAGCAGAAGGGCAGGCGTCAGGGCAAGCGCGAGACCGAGGCGGAGCGCCTCAAGAGAATAGCGCTGGAGCGCAAGCAAAAGCCCATCACCGTGCAGATTCCCGACGAGATCACCGTCAACGAGCTGGCTCTGCGCCTTAAGGCTACCGTAGCCGAGGTCGTCAAAAAGGCGTTCCTTATGGGCACCATGGTAACGGCGACCGACACCATCGACTTCGACACCGCCTCGCTCATCGCCATGGAGTTCCACGCCAAGGTCGAAAAAGAGGTCGTAGTCACCATCGAGGAAAAGATCATCGACGACAGCGAGGATGACGAGTCCAATCTCGTCGGCAGAGCGCCCGTTGTAGTTGTTATGGGTCACGTAGACCACGGCAAGACCTCCATCCTCGACGCTATCCGTCACGCGAACGTCACCGCGGGCGAAGCGGGCGGCATTACCCAGCACATCGGCGCGTACCGCGTGCAGGTCAACGGCAAGCCCATCACCTTCCTCGACACCCCGGGTCACGAGGCTTTCACCACCATGAGAGCGCGCGGCGCGCAGGTCACCGATATCGCTATCCTCGTTGTTGCGGCGGACGACGGCATCATGCCGCAGACCGTTGAGGCTATCAACCACGCAAAGGCTGCGGGCGTTTCCGTTATCGTCGCCATCAACAAAATGGATAAGGTCGGCGCTAACCCCGAGCGCGTCAAGCAGCAGCTCACCGAATACGAGCTGGTTCCCGAGGATTGGGGCGGCGACACACCCTGCATCCCCGTTTCGGCTAAGACAAAGGAAGGTCTTGACGACCTGCTCGAAATGGTAGCTCTCGTCGCCGAGATGAAAGAGCTCAGGGCTAATCCCGACCGCGCCGCCAAGGGTACGGTCATCGAGGCTCGCCTTGACAAGGGCAGAGGCCCCATCGCCACCGTGCTCGTACAGAACGGCACGCTCCACAAGGGCGATATTATCATCGCCGGTTCCACCGTCGGCAGAGTGCGCGTAATGATGAACGACAAGGGCGAGCGCGTCACCGAGGCGGGTCCCTCCGTTCCGGTCGAGATCACCGGTCTTGACGAAGTGCCCGAGGGCGGCGACGTATTCGACGCGGTTTCCGACGAGCGCCTCGCGAGAACTCTCGTAGAGCAGCGCAAGGACGCTAAGAAGGAAGAGATCTTCAACGCGCGCACCAAGGTCACCCTCGACAACCTCTTCGATCAAATGAAGCTGGGCGAGGTCAAGGAGCTGCAGATCATCGTAAAGGCGGACGTTCAGGGCTCTGTAGAGGCTGTCCGTCAGTCGCTCGAAAAACTGAGCAACGAGGAAGTGCGCGTAAACGTCATCCACGGCGCGGTAGGCGCTATCAACGAAAGCGACGTAATGCTCGCCGAGGCTTCCTCCGCTATCATCGTCGGCTTCAACGTGCGTCCCGACTCCGTAGCGGCGGCTCACGCCGAGACCGCGGGCGTAGATATGCGCCTGTACAGCGTCATCTACGACTGCATCAACGAGATCGAGGCGGCTATGAAGGGCATGCTCGCGCCCAAGACCAGAGAAGTCGTGCTCGGCATGGCAGAGGTGCGCAGCGTCATCAAAATCAAATCCGTCGGCACCATCGCCGGTTCCTATGTCAAGAGCGGCGTTATCCAGCGCGGCGGCGGCGTTCGCGTCATCCGCGACGGCATCGTCATCGCCGAGGACAACATCGGCTCCCTCCAGCGCTTCAAGGACGCCGTCAAGGAGGTCAAGGAGGGCTACGAGTGCGGTATCGGACTCGAAAAGTTCAACGACCTCAAGGAAGGCGATATGTTTGAGGTTTATACCATTGAGGAATACCGCGACTAAATTGAGAGTTAAGAGTTGAGAGTTAAGACTGGATACTAGAGGCTAGAAGCTAGAAGCTAGTGGCTGGATCAATTAGCACAAACGTTTCCCGAAAGAAAGCCTTCTCCCTTGCGGAGAAGGTGGGCGATTCGCTTGCGAATTGCTCGGATAAGGGGTTTGTCGCGTTAGCGACAAAATAGTTGCCGGCATGCTGAGGCTGTCACTACTATCCCGCTCTCAACTCTCCGTAAGGAGATAAAATGGCAAGTCACAAAATAGAACGAACAACAGAAGATATACGCCGCGAGCTCACGGCTATTTTCCGCGAGCTCAAGGATCCGCGTGTCACGGGGGCGTTTCTGTCGATCGTCAGGGTCGAGGTCACTAACGACCTGTCCTATTGCACCGTCAAGGTCAGCGCTATCGAGGGGCTCCCCCGCGCTAAAGAGGCGGTCAAGGGGCTCAGATCCGCGTCGGGCTTTATCCGCCGCGAGCTGGGTCACCGCCTTAAGCTGCGCCACGTTCCCGAGCTGATCTTCGAGGCGACCGACAGCATCGAGTACAGCGCCAACATCAGCCGAATCCTCAATTCGCTCGATATTCGCGACGACGTTCCCGAAGGAGATGATGGCGCAGATGAATGAAATGATGAGCAAAACGGCGGCGTTCCTGCGCGAACGCGACTGCTTTGAGATACTCACACACGATTATCCCGACGGCGACACGCTTGGCAGCGGCTACGCCCTCTGCCTTGTCCTGCAGCAAATGGGCAAAAAAGCAAGAGTCATCACCACGTCGGTGCCAAAGGGCTTCACTTTCCTGCAAAAGGGAGTGATCCCGCAGGAATTCGAGGCGCAGACTGTCGTTAGCGTCGATATCGCCGACGAAAAGCTGCTCGGCAAAAACCGTGAAAAATACGCCGGAAAAATCGATCTTTGCATCGACCACCACATGACAAATAAAATAGACGCGCCGCTCAAGCTCGTCGAGGGCTACGCGGCTGCCAACTGCGCTATACTCTATAAGCTGTTCCGCTTTATGGACGTCGAATTCACGCGCGAGATCGCAAACTGCCTTTACACCGGCGTTTCCACCGACACAGGCTGCTTCCGCTACACCAACACCACCGCGGAGACCCTGCGCATCGGCGCGGACATCCTCGACATCGGCTGCGATTCCGCCTACATCAACAAGGTGATGTTCGAAACGAAAACTCGCAAAAAGATCGCGCTCGAGCGCGAGATCTACGACACCATAGAGTACTGCTTCAACGACCGCTGCGCTATCATCGCGGCTACGCTCGATATCCAGCGCAAGCTGGACGTCGGCGACGGCGAGCTCGAAGGGCTTGCCACCATCCCGCGCCAGATCGAGGGCGTCGAGATCGGCATAACCATGCGCGAAAAGGAGCCCGGCGTTTTCAAGGTCTCCGTGCGCACCAACGGCGAAGTCAACGCCGCGCAGTTCTGCACGCGTCTCGGCGGCGGCGGACATTCCGCCGCGGCGGGTTGCACCGTAAAGGGCAGCCTCGAGGAAGCCAAAAACAAGCTAAAGGCTGTAGTTGAAGAGGTGCTATGAACGGCGTTATTGTAATAGATAAGCCGGCGGGCTTTACGTCCTTCGACGTCATCGCCGTCACGCGCAGGCTTACCGGTCAGCGCAAAACGGGGCACACCGGCACCCTTGACCCCAACGCCACGGGCGTGCTGCCCGTGCTTCTGGGCTCGGCTACAAAGGCTCAGGACCTTATCGTGAACCACGACAAAGAGTATGTCGCGGAGTTTAAACTCGGCATGACCACCGACACCCTCGACATCTGGGGGCAGGTAAAGACCCAAGCCGAAAGCCATGTTACGCGCGATATGCTCGAAGCCCTGCTCCCGCGCTTTCGCGGCGATATAACGCAGGTGCCGCCCATGTTTTCAGCCGTGCAGAAAAACGGCGTGCGGCTTTACGACCTCGCGCGCAAGGGCGTTGAGGTCGAGCGCGAGCCGCGTGCGGTCACGGTATACAGATTTGAACTGCTTAGCTTTGACGAAGCCGCTCAGCGCGGTACGCTCGATATCAAGTGCTCAAAGGGCACCTACGTGCGCACGCTCATCGACGATATCGGCGCGGCGCTCGGCGTCGGCGCGGTCATGACCGCCCTGCGCAGAACGTCGGCGTGCGGCTACACTCTCGAAGACTGCGTGACGCTCGACGAGCTTAAAGCTCTTTCCGAGAGCGGCGCGATAGGGGAGAGGCTTCGCCCCGTCGAAAGCCTTTTCACATCATACAAATCCCTCACCGTCAGCGAGGCGCAGGCAAAGCGCTTCAAAAACGGCGCGGCGCTCGATATCTCGCGCACCGCGTTAAGGGGGCGCGACATAGCGGAAAACACCGTTTTCAGAATAAAAGACCCGTCAAACGCTTTTCTCGGATTGGGTATCGCGACGGACGGAATGATAAAAATATATAAATTATTCGCGGAGCGCTGATTAATTCGGCGCTTTTATTGCTGTTTCAAACGAATATTTTAGACAAAATGTATTGATTTTTAGTTACAAATATGATAATATAAGGCGGTATCATAAAGATTGGAGATTATGGAGATCATTATGAAGAGATTTACAGCATTGTTATTCGTTGCCGCGTTGTGCGCAGCGCTGCTGTGCGGCTGCGCCGAAGGCGAACCGGTTTTCAAAAACGCCGAAGTGCCCGGCATTTTCTCATCCGATGAAGCGGCCAAAGCGCCGACATCGGCAGTTGTTGAGCCTGATGCTCAGGCTACCGAGCCCACTCAGGCGCCCACCGCGCCGCCCGTTACTCAGCCTACTCAGCCAGTCACGCGGCCGGCTACCACAGCGGACGGAAGCGTCGTTGCCTCTTGGTTTGACGACGCGGTGTTTATCGGCGACAGCATCACCACCACGCTCGACTTCCTTTGCGCCGAGGACGAAAACCTGCTCGGCAACGCGCAGTTCGTATGCGCCGACAGCCTCGGCTTCAACAGCGCGCAGTGGGATCTCAACGACCCCAACAACGTTCACCCCACATACAAGGGAAAAAAGGTGCTTGCCGAAACCGCCGCTAAGATCACCGGCGCAAAAAAGGTGTTCATCCTTTTGGGCGCAAACGATCTGGGCACATGGGGCTTAGACGACACAAAGACTGCTGTCAAGTCGTTCACCTCAAAGCTCTTTGCGAATTCCCCGAATATCGAGCTTTACTTCCAGTCCACCACCCCCATGATAACCGATAAGGAAAGCGATTACCTCGATAACGCCGATATCGTTGAGTTCGACAAATGGCTCAAGGAATACTGCGACCAAAACGGCTACCACTATATTGATCTGTACAGTCAAATGGCGGACCCAACCGGCGCGCTCAGAATAGATTACTGCGACGACCCCGACTACGACGGCATCCACTTCACCATGGACGCGTGCACCGTCTGGGCGAATTACCTTAAATACATAGTAGCGAATCCGTCCGGCGATAAAAAACCCGAAAATACTGTCGAACCGACTTACGCGGACCCGTATGATGATACGAACGGCGACACGTACGGCGACGCGTACGAAGAACCTTACGAAGATACCTATGAAGATTACGGTAATTACGAAGGCTACGAAGAATACGATAATTAAGAGAGGTATGACCACATGAAAAAGATATTTGCAGCATTATTCGCGGCTGTTATCGCGCTGTGCTTCTGCTCCTGCGGCGGCACTTCCGAAAGCTCCGCGCAGCCGTCACAGGGCTCCGCCGAGGCGGCGGTCTCCGCTAAACCGCTCAAAGAGATATTCGAGGATATCAAAACGCAGGTCGGCATCGAGAATCTCACCGAGCTTTCAAACGTTCGCACGCTCGACCGCTACTACGGCATCACCGAGGACAAGGTGTCCGAGTTCGCCGGCGGCAACAATTCCTCCGGCGTAAGCCAGGAGGAGATCGTGCTTATCAAGGCAGTCGACGACAACGCCGCTGCGGAGGTCGAAGCTAGTCTCAACGACCGCTACAACTCCAAGCTCGAGCAAAGCAGGAATTATAACCCCGAGCAGGCGGCGATCATTGAAAAATGCAAGGTTCAGCGCGACGGTCTGTATGTGTCCATGATCGTCTCCGAAAACGCCGACAGAATCACCGACATCTACCGCACCGAGGCGGGCTTGAAATAAAAACAAAAACGGCAGCTCAATTAAGCGAGCTGCCTTTTTTAGTTTTAAGATGCTAGCCTCTAGCTTCTAGCCTCTAGCCCCTCGCGCCTTCGGCGTCCGCGCTTATAACGCCGTTAAAGCCGCTGAAGCTCATCGTGCTGATTATCTGCGCCACCTCATCGGGCGGCACTGCCTTATCAGAGGCGAACCAGTGCTGATAAACCGACAGCATGCCCGACAAAATAAAGTCTATCATAATGTCAGCCTTGTATTCCTCAATGTCAACCTGCGCCACCATCACCTCGCGGGTCTTGTCCTTCAACAGCCGCATAATGCGAGTTATCAGCGCGGTGTTGCCGTTCATCGTCAGCAGATATCCAAAGAACTCCGGATCCATGTTTATCAGCCGGCTGAACCGCTCAAACAAGGTGTACGGCGCCGCCATCGACTGCTTGAACTGCACGTTGCCCAACAGCCTTTCGTAGCTTTGGATGATATCGTTCTCGATGTCCTCTATCACCTGATAAACTCCCGAATAGTAGTTGTAAAAGGTTTTGCGGTTTATGTCCGCCGCCTCGGCTAGCTCGATTATGGTTATATCGTTTATGTCTTTTTCCACCATAAGCTTGGCAAAGGCGTTGCGTATGGCGCGTTTGGTTTTGATGACCCTGCGGTCGACGCTCTTTGTTTTATTCTCCATCGTTGCATCCTCAATCTACATTTTTTGCCGGTAATGTGTAATAATATACAGTAACCGCATATAGTGTGTAATTATACCACAAAACCCTAAGATAATGTCCATTAATTTTTTGGCGTTTCTATTATAATATATAAAGTGGAGAAAATCAAGCTATTTCGGCATTTTCTCCTGTAATTTTATTGAGTATATAGGAAGATGGGATATGCAGACTACACTTATGGACGGCGTTCTTTTCGCGCGTCTTCTTCGCGGAGGCGCGGCTGCCTTAAAGGCGAACGTAACTACCGTCAACGACCTTAACGTGTTCCCGATACCCGACGGCGACACCGGCGACAACATGTTTTTAACTATCAACGCGGGCGCTTCGGCGGCGGGCGAGGGCAGCGAAAGCCTTTCGCAGACAGCCGGCAAGGCGGCAAGCGGAATGTTGCTCGGCGCGCGCGGCAATTCGGGAGTTATCCTCTCGCGTATATTCGCGGGTCTTTCAAAGGGCTTCGAGGGCGTTTCAAGCGCCGACGTAAACGCGTTGGGCAAGGCGTTTGAAAGCGGCGTAAGCGAGGCTTACAGCGCGGTATCCGTGCCGGTCGAGGGCACTATCCTCACCGTGCTCAAGGATTCCGTAGCCGTGGCAAACGGCAATATAAATCCCGAAAGCACCTTTGACAGCTACTTCGCCGACTTCAAGGCGGAGCTTATGCAGTCGCTTGAGCGCACGCCCGACCTGCTCGACGTGCTCAAAGAAGCGGGCGTTGTAGACAGCGGCGGCGCCGGACTCGGCTATATCATCGACGGCTTTATCGAAGTCCTCGGCGGCGCCGAGGTAAAGGCTGACGAATCATCAGCGGTTCAGGCGCGCAGCGTCGACCTTGACGCCTTCGGCGCGGACAGCGTGCTCGAGTTCGGCTACTGCACCGAGTTTTTGCTCCGTTTGCAGACAAGCAAGATCGACCTTGCAAACTTTGAGGTGGACGAGCTTATCGACTATCTCAACAGCGTGGGCGATTCCGTCGTGTGCTTCCGCGAGGGCACCATCGTCAAGGTGCACGTTCACACCAAGACCCCGGGCGACATTTTGAACCATATGCAGCTTTACGGCGAGTTCCTGACCTTAAAGATCGAGAACATGACCTTGCAGCACAACGAGAACCACATGGCTGAAAAGCACGCTCCCAAGCAAAGAAAGCCGCACAAGCCGTTCGGCATCGTCAGCGTTGCGGCGGGCGAGGGCATCAAGAACGCCTTTTCGGCTCAGGGCTGCGACGTCGTCGTAGACGGCGGACAGAGCATGAACCCCTCCGCCGAGGATATGATCTCTGCCTTCCGCGAGATCAACGCGGACGTTATCTTCGTGTTCCCCAACAATTCAAATATCATTCTGACAGCCAATCAGGCTGCCGAGCTCTACAAGGATTCCGATATCCGCGTCGTGCCCACCAAGACCATAGGCGAGGGCTATGCGGCTATCTCGATGCTCGACACCACCTTGGGCGACGCCGACGCCATCATTTCCAACCTTGAAGAGGTTATCGCCGGCGTGGTAACCGGAATGGTTTCCCGCGCGGTGCGCGACACCGAGCTCAACGGCGTGGCGGTCAAGAAGGACGACTTCATCGGCTTTGTGGGCGACACTATTTACACCGCCTGCGCCGAACGCAACCAAGCTGCCGCCGAGCTTTGCGACGCGACAAGTGCGGAAGATTACGACATAATGCTGCTTGTATGCGGCTGTGACGCTTCTGCCGACGAGGCTCAGGCGCTTTACAGCGAGCTGAAGAAAAAATACAAGTGGACGGAAATCGTTATGATCGACGGCGGACAGCCGGTTTATGATTATATTATTATTTTAGAATAGGAGTAATGCACAATGAGACCTGTTAAAATCGTCACCGATTCCTGCTCGGATCTCCCCAAGGAGCTCCGCGAAAAGTACGACATTGATTACATGATGATGAATACCGTTAAGGACGGCGTGGAAACTCCCGCAGATCTTGACTGGAACAACATCGATCCCAGAGATTTTTACAACGTTATGAGAGGCGGCGAGCGCTACACCACCACCATGGTTCCTCCCGCTGAATTCCAAAAGTATTTCAGAGCTGAGCTTGAAAAGGGCAACGATATCGTTTATATCGCCTGCTCCGGCAAGCTTTCCGGTTCGGTAAACGTTGGTAAGGTAGAGGCAGAGGCTATCCTCAAGGATTATCCCGACGCTACTATCATCTGCGTAGACCCCATCAACGCCTGTCTTGGCGAGGGTCTTATCGCTATCAAGGCGGCTCAGTTCAGAGATCAGGGCATGTCCCCTCAGCAGATAGTAGACGCCATCATGCCTATCTGCAACAACGTCAACCAGTTCGTTACCGTTCACAACCTCGGCGCGCTCAAGGCTGCGGGCAGAGTTACAGGCTCATCCGCGTTCTTCGGCGATCTGCTGGGCGTTAAGCCGATCATCATCTCCGACAAGGTCGGCAACAACTCTCCCCTTAAAAAGGTAAAGGGCAGACTCAACTCCCTAAAAGAGCTCGCCAATCTGACCATCGACGCTGTTGAGGGCGAAGAAAAGCCCCTCATCCTCATCGGACACGCCGATTGTATCGAAGAGGCGGAGAAGGTCAAAGAGATCGTTCTTGAGAAGGTGCCCGACGCCGAGATCTACATCGCTTACATAGGCCCCATCATTGGCGCGTCTATCGGCGCCGACGCCGTCGGAATCTTCTCCTTCGGCAAGAGCATCGAGAGGTTCGGCATATGATAATGGGCGGAGAACTGCTTGTTATAGCTTTGCTTTGCTATGTCGCGGGCGGCATCAACGGCGCGATCATCATGTCTAAGCTGCTCTATCACGAGGATATCCGCAAATCGGGCAGCAACAACCCCGGCTTCACCAACTTCAAGCGCGTCTACGGTCTTAACGCCGCCGCTTGGTCGGTGCTGCTGATCGACATTTTAAAGACCGCGCTCCCCGTATTCCTGTCTGCGGTATTCATGAGCTTCCGTTACGACATGTGGCAGTTCGGCGCGCAGTTCGCCGGTTTGTTCTGCATGCTGGGTCACTGCTTCCCCGTGTGGTACGGCTTCAAGGGCGGCAAGGCGTTCATCGCCGGTTTCGCTACGATCTGGTTCGTAGACTGGCGCATGACGCTTATCGCAATGGCTATCTTCTTCCTGCTGCTGTTCACGCTCAAATACATGTCCGTAGCCTCCTGCACGGCGGCGCTCAGCTGCCCGATCTCCCTGTTCTATCTGGGTTATTCCGACGTTTGGGTAGAGGTCATGGCGGTAGCCGCGGCAGCGCTGGTAATAGTGCGGCATTATCCCAACTTCGTAAAGCTTGTCCACGGCACCGAATCAAAGTTCAGCCTTTCAAGCAAACACTGATAAATCAAAGCCCTTTCGCTTATTGCGAAAGGGCTTTATTAAATGAATGATGAATACTGAAAAATGAATAATGAATAGTGAAGGGTCGCTTCGCTCCGATTTGTATTTGTGTGTTGTTAGGGGTTAGGGATTAGTGGTTAGTGGCTAGTTTAGGGTGTAGTGACAGCCCTTGCGGCTGTCATTTCGCCGCAAAGCGGCGAACGGGCAGCAAGCACCGCCTCTACGTCATAAAACCAACGTTTCCGCTAATTTAATTCCGAATTCCGCATTCCGAATTCCGCATTAACTAGCTTCTAGCCCTTCTTCTCGCGAAAGGCGAAAAAGCGCTGACCCACATAGTTGCAAGCCACAAATACGCACGCGCCCACCGCCCAGCTCAGGTTGCCGGCGAAGGTGTTGACGTCCATTCCGAACATCGCCCAGCCCAGGCTTTTGCTCAGCGCGCTCACTCCGGTGGCGGCGAGCATCCTTATAAGCAGGCAGACCGCGATGTTCAGCGTAAAGCGGATCGCGGGCTTAATGCCCTTTTCCTTGTTTTTGAACGTGAAATGCTTATTCAGGAAGTAGCTTACAATGCTGCCCACCACAACGCCGACGAACGCCGCCGCCGCGGGACCCCAGTCGTAATTCTTCCAGCCTATCGGATTTGTGAGCACCAGCACTACGCCTTCGCCCACAAGAGTGTTCAAAACACCCACCAACAGGAATTTCCAAAACTTTATATCGAAAAACTTTTTCAGTTTATCCTTCATTTTCCTCGTTGCCTTCCTCTTCAAAATTCGAGAATTTGGTAATATATATCGGCCTGTCCTTCGACTCCATGTATATCCTGCCGATGTACTCTCCCAAAATGCCTATCGACATCTCGGTAATGCCGCCGAGGAACAGCACCGCGCAAAGGGTGGTGACGTAGCCGGGCGTGGTTATGCCGAAGAACAGCGTTTGAATAAGCGTGACGATGATATAGATGAGCGACACCATAAAGATGATAAAGCCCATCACCGCCGTAAAGCGCAGCGGCGCCACCGAAAAGCAGGTTATGCCGTCTATCGCGTATTTGAACAGCGAGGAGAATTTCCACGAGGTCTTGCCTAGCTGACGGTCAACGGTCTTAAAGCTTATCCATTTTGTGTCAAAGCCGACCCAAGAGAATATGCCCTTTGAAAAGCGCTGCACCTCGCTCAGCTCCAGTATGGAGTCGACCATCTGACGGGTCATCATGCGGTAATCCATCGCGCCGTAGGGGTTCTTTACGTCGGTCAGCTTGTTCGACAGCTTGAAGAAAAGCTTTGAGAATATGCCTCTGAAAAAGCTTTCGCCCTCGCGGTCGTCGCGCTTTGTGGCGCAGCAGTCATAGCCCTCCTCCATAGCTTCGAGCATCTGCGGGAACACCGCCGGCGGATGCTGCAAATCGGCGTCCATAACCACCACATAGTCGGCGGTGGTGTGCTGCAGACCGGCGTACATAGCCGCCTCCTTGCCAAAATTGCGCGAGAAAGAGATGTATTTTATGTTATCATAGCGCTTAGCCAGCGCCTTCATCACGAGATAGGTCTTGTCGCGGCTGCCGTCGTTTACAAGGATGTAGCGGAAGTCATAATCGGGAAGCGTGTCGATCACCTTGTTGGTTTCGACCACAAAGGTTTCAAGTCCTTCCTCCTCGTTGTAGCAGGGAACGACCAAATCAATAGTTTTTCTGTATGTCACATTTATCACCTTGCCTACCATTATAGCAAAGATATAGCGAAAAGTCCAAACTTTTTTGAAAAATAAATAAAAAAATCCGAAATTCTTGTTTACCTCTGTGCCAAAACGTGGTACAATATAAAATGTATTGCTCTATGGAGGTATAATTTCTATGTCGATCAATGCAAATGTCATTACGTCCCGCTTCAACTCAAAAAAGATAACCGAGTTCTGCAAGCGGAATGTGTATTTGTGGCTGGCGTTCTTTATCCCGCTGGCACTAATGCTTACGGCGTTCGCGCTTATGAACGTTTCGCCGTTCGGTACCGCCGAAAAGCAGGTCATGGTGACCGATCAGTGGCACCAGTACTACCCGTTTTTGGCGGACTTTCAAAACAAGCTGCAACACGGCGAAAGCCTGTTCTGGACATGGTCGGTGGGCAGCGGCGTAAATTACTTTTCGCTGATGTCATACTACGTGGCAAGCCCGATGAATCTGTTCTCGTTTTTCGTTTCTCCCGATTATCTAAGAGAATTTTTGATGATCTCTATATCGGTGAAGATAGCGTTCGCCGGCTGCTTCATGGCGCTCTTCCTGCGAAGCGTGTTCAAGCGCAACGACATGTCCATCGTGTTTTTCGGTATATGCTTCTCGTTCTGCGCGTACTTTATGGGCTACTACTGGAACAACATCTGGCTGGACACCGTAGCAATAACGCCTCTGGTGGCGCTCGGCGCTATAAAGCTTTTGACGGAAAACCGTTTCAGGCTGTACACAATAACGCTTGCGCTGTCGCTCATCACAAACTACTACATCGGATTTTTCACCTGCATATTCGTGCTGCTTATCTTCATCTGCTACCACCTTGTAAGATGGCAGAACTTTAGGGCCTTCGGCGTTAACGTGCTCAAAATGCTCGTGTTCACAATTCTGGGCATAGGGCTCGCGGCGTTCTTCATCCTGCCGGCGTTCATGGCGCTGCAAAACACGCACGCCAGCGGAAGCACTTTCCCAAAGGATTTCGCGACAAACATAGGCGGCACCAACGACCTGCTCGGCGTGCTCAAGGGACTTAAAAGCGTCACCGGCAATCTCGTGAACTTCACCGTTGCCGCCAACAAGGAAATAGACGCAATGCCCAACATCGCGTGCGGCGCCGTTCCGCTGTTCTTCGCGTTTTTAAGCCTGACCTCAAAGCAGATCAAGCTCAGGGAAAAGCTCGTCAGCGTGGGACTTATCCTCTTTATGTTCCTCAGCTTCATCATACGTCAGCTCGACTACGTGTGGCACGGCTTCCACTTCCCGAACATGATCTACTACAGGTTCAGCTACCTGGTAAGCTTTGTCATAATCGTAATGGCGTTCCGCGCCTTTATGCATGTCAAAAAGACTAATATATCGCAGGTCATCATCGCGGCGCTGCTCAGCTTCTCGGTACTGCTTATGGAATTCGACTTCTCCGGCAAAGAGAATCCCGACGGCGAGGGCAGCTTTGACCAAGGCGTTTTCAACATGTTCGCCGTAAAGGGTCACAACCGCGAGGACAGACTCAGCTGGGTCATCCCCACGCTCACCGCGGTCGCTATAATCTTCATCCTTATCACGGCGCTTATGGTGCTGTACACAAAGCGCGTCATCCCCATGCAGGCAATGGCTGCTGCGCTGCTTGTCATCGTTGTGGCTCAAAGCGGCTACACCGCCTACTTCGGCGTGAACGTCACCACAGTCACCGGCATGAAGGATTATCCGCGCGGCGAGCCGAATACAGCGGCGGTCGTCGATTATATGTATGACCAAGAAAAGGACAATCCCGAGCTGTGGCGAGCCGAGGTGACAAGCACGCAGACGCTCAACGACGGCGCGCTCAACCACTATCGCGGCCTGTCTATGTTCAACTCGATGGCTAACGAGACCGTCACCATATTCTACGAAAACTTCGGCATGAACGGCTGGCAGTCGGGCAACCGCTTCCTCTACTTTGAAAACTCGCCCGTCACCAACATGTTCATGAACCTCAAATACCTTATCGCGCGCAACGAAGCGGTTTACAACACCTACGACATGTCGTACGCGGCTTCCTCCGGCAATATCGAGCTGTACAAAAACAACCACTATTTGCCGATGGGCTTCGTCGTAGACCCTCAGCTCAAAAACTGGAGCGTCATTTCAGCCGAAAACACCTACAACCCGATCGAGCAGCAAAGCGAATTCTTCCGCCTTGCTACGGGCATTGAGGAGCCTGTATATTCAAGGGTAGAGCCTACGTCCGAAAGCCATACCGACGCCTCGCAGTTCAATGTGTCCAAGCGTTCCGACGGCAGCTACGGCTTCTCCTGCGTCAGCTCCGACGTAAAGCCGCACCTGCAGTGGGACTACAAGGCAAACAAGAGCGGGCTGTACCTTGTGGCGGCTAAGATCGACAAGGGCGATAACATTACCGTCCTGCGCAACGGCAGCAGCCAGAAGAAAACCCTCAACATGAGCCGCTTGTCCATAGGCTGCGCGGGTTACTTCAAAGAGGGCGAGACCCTATCGTTAAAGACCGACCTCGATACCAACGCGTCGGGCAGCGCCAAGATATACGTTTATGTGCTCAATCAGGATGTGTTTGAACAGGGCTACAACATGTTCAAGCAGAACACCATGACCACCACCTATTTCCGCAACGGCGGCAAGATGGAGGGCACCATAAACAGCAACCGCGACGGTCTGTTCTACACCTCTATCCCGTATGAAAAGGGCTGGCGCGCGTATGTCGACGGCGAAGAGGTCGACATCACGCCCATAGGCAACTGCATGCTCGCGTTCGACATCACAAAGGGCGAACACGAGATCGTGCTTAAATACCTGCCGCACGGCTTTATTCCGGGCTTGATAGTGTCTATCCTGTGCCTGCTGGGCTTCATCGCCTTCTGCGTATTCACCTATATTTTCAAGAGAAAGCTTATTCCGGATTGGGGCATGGACAAGGCGTTTACCGGTCAAGAGGAAAACGTTTTGGAAAGCCACTCCGAGTATGGATCGGAAAAAGCGTTCATCGCGCCTGAAAAGCAGGAACAGGTCACCGTACCGGCTGACGACATTAAAGATGTTCGTCCGGCAAAGAAAAAGAACGCGAATAAACCGTTCGTAGGCTCAACGCTGTTCTTGGTCGCGAGCATCATTATGACGATTGGCGGCGCGCTGTCGTTGCTGATAAGCATCGGAAATATGA
This sequence comes from uncultured Ruminococcus sp., assembly GCA_902776375.1. Taxonomy (GTDB): domain Bacteria; phylum Bacillota; class Clostridia; order Oscillospirales; family Acutalibacteraceae; genus Ruminococcoides. The sequence continues at coordinate 52,229 of CACYPV010000008.1, forward strand.
GGAACACCGCAGACATGAGCGGCAATATGAAAACCGGCGCTGCAATAGGTTTGATAGCTGCGTTGCTGCAGATCGTGTCGGGCATATTCGGGCTGGTCTTCCACAACAAACGCCACGATCCCCTCGTTGCCGTTTCGTTGGGAGTCGGAACGATCATTTTTGCGGTCGTCTCAAATCTATTGTTCGGCAACTGGATGGTCTTCCTTATGCTGGCGTGGCCGGTGCTGTATATCATCGGCGCTGTAATAAACAAAAGCAAAAACAAATAAACCTATATCAAGACTTGCCGCCGCAGGATGTATTTCTGCGACGGCAGGCTTTTTTGTCAGCGGAGCGTCATAGTCAATTCGCACAAAATCAGTCAGTGTTTTTTGGGTTGCATAGCATATCAAATTATAGTATAATGTTGTTATCCTGAATGATTCTCAAAAAAGGAGGATAATTATGACCAAAAGAATAAAAACAGTCATTTCCGTTTTGCTGGCGCTCGCCCTGGTCGCGGGCATATTCGCCATAGCGCCCTTGACGGCATTTGCCGATGAAGCTCCCCTTACCGTGACCGCCGCCTCAAACTTTTTCCCATCGACCGTAAACACCTACTATGACCTAAGCGAGTTTGAGGACGACAACGGCGATGCGTTCATCACCGTCGAGTACAAAATGCACGCCGACCAAAAGTACCTCATCAATATCGACGTCGACCTTACCTACGACCCAGAGGTGCTCGAGTGGAGCGCGGATTACAACAAAACCGGCAATGTTATCAATATCTTCCCGTTTGCCGCCAAGAACGGCTTCGGCTCCGGCATCGTCAATCAGGCGGAGGAAAACAGGGTCGTCGGCAACTTTTCATCCGTTCGCCCCGCTGCGTGGGCGTATAACGAGGACGGCTCGGCTGTCACCGTAGTCAAGGCGGTGTTCAAGGTGCTCGACCGCAACGCCGGAGCGACCGCCGTAAACTGCATTGTCGAGTACCTGGCAATGTGCGACGAAGCAGTCCAAAAGCCCTATGTGCAGTATCAGGTTGTCGCCGACGGAGTAGTCGACAGCGAGCTTGAGCTGGGCGAGACCCTTTCAACAGTCGTCACGCCCGCTTCACAGGAGCCTCCCGTAGTTATCCTTGTGGGCGATGTTGACAACGACGGTCAGGTCACCATCAGCGACGCCACCCTGCTCCAGCGGCATTTCGCCGAGTTCACGGCTCAGGACGGCGCGCCTCTGCTCGATCTTACGGACGAAGCAGCCTTCACCCGCACCGACGCTAACCGCGACGGCAAAATAGATATCCGCGACGTTACTCAAATCCAAAGACTCGTCGCCGAATTCGGAATAGAATAAAACAAAAATAAGCGGACGCGTCAAGCGCCCGCCTTTTTGTATCAAAAAATCATTTTTCCACATCAAGCGTTATAACGTTGCCTTTGTCGCCTACGAAGAAGCTGTCGCCCGCCGAAAGCTTCACGGGAACGTTCGGCTGCAGCTTGGCGCCGTCGCCCAGGAAGGTGCCGTAGCTCGAACCGATATCGGTCAGCGTAAACTGTTCAAGCAAGCTGCTGTAGCTCAGCGTGCAGTGCTTGCCGCTGACGCCCGGCGTGCCGGGTGCGTAGGTTATCGCGCAAACAGCAGGGTCGCGTCCTATGACAACGGGCTTTTCGGTAATGTAAAACACTTTGCCGTTATGCTGCGCCGAGGCTGATCTCGCCGCGCCCCTCGAAGCGGTCGGCGCAGTTGTAACGCCGTAATTCAAGGGCTGCGGAGTTTGCACAGCCGCGTTAGCACCCTCTATTTCGGCAGGGTCTACCAAATTTCCGTGCTCGTCCCTCTTTCTTTTAAGGACGACATAAGCCACTATTCCGGCGGCGGAAATTAGCGCCACCGCGCCGGCTATAACAATAATTATCACCAGCGGGTCGACCCCGCTTTTTTCCTTGTCGGCGGCGTTTTGGCTCACGCCGTCGGTCGGCGAGCCGGCGCCGATAGTATCGATGCCGCTGCCGTCTATGGATTCGTTCAAAGCGGCAGCTTGCCCCGCCGCGCTCACGCTCAGCGTAAACGCCGTCATAAAGGTGAACAACATTAAAAGCGTCATAAAACCAGCCGATATTTTCTTTATTACGGACTTCATACCTATAACCTCATTTCGGTTTCGCGCCCCTGAAAAGCGTCATTCTCGTATCTATTTTATCATTCTTTTAAATGATTTGCAATATATAATAAAAAAATACGCCCGGAATTTAACGGCGGAGAATAACTTTATTGACCTGCCGCATGACACCAAAAGTACAATCCGCGTCGCACTGAAAAGATGATTTGTATCAGCCTACAAAAATGTGCCGTTTTTTTTATTAAAAAAGCCAAATTGACTGTTTACGGGTTTTATAATAGAATTAAATTGGATAATTTTTTGCTCATTTTTTATTTGTAAGGAGTGTTTTTTATGCGTTTTACCAAAAAGCTTACAAGCGTTGTTCTCGCTCTGTGTATGCTTTTGTCCGTGGCGTCGGTCGGCGTCGTAACCGCCTCGGCAGAAGACACAGCCTACGAAACCTACGCTCAGGCATCGATCCGCGGCAGCAACATCCTGCACTGCTTCAACTGGTCGTACAACCAGATCAAGGCTAATTTGTCCGAAATCGCGAAGGCGGGCTACACCGCCGTGCAGACCTCTCCGGTCCAAAGCCCGAAGGACTACAATTCCTCTTGGACAGATACCCCTAATCAGTGGTGGAAGCTGTACCAGCCGCTGGGCTTTTCCGTTTCCAACAACAGCTGGCTCGGCACAAAGGCAGAGCTCACCTCGCTGTGTACCGAGGCTGATAAATACGGCATAAAGGTCGTTGTAGACATCGTAGCCAACCACCTGGCGAACAACGGCACCGACGGCGGCACCTACAGCTACATCAACAGCGGCGTTGAAAGCGACCTGAAAAACGCCAATTACTACCACACCAACAACACCCGCACCAACGACAACAACCGCTACAACATCACACAGTACCACCTCGGCATGCCCGACCTCAACACAGGCAATTCCTACATTCAGCAAAGGGCGCTCGGTCTGCTTGAAGAGTGCATCGACTGCGGCGTCGACGGCTTCCGCTTTGACGCGGCAAAGCACATCGAGGTTCCCGCAGACCCGTCAAACTGCAAAAGCGACTTCTGGCCTACGGTTATCAACGGCGCCACAGCTTACGCTGAGCAGAAAGGAAAGGAAACGCCCTTCTATTACGGCGAGATCCTCGGCGGCGCAGGCACCGATATTTCCAACTACACCCAGTACATGGCGGTGACCGATAACTACACCGGTGATCTGGCGCTCGACAAGGCTTACTGGGCATATGCGCCCGAATTGGCTAACGGCACATATCACAAGGGCGCGTCCGCTTCCGACAGCGTGCTTTGGGCGGAATCGCACGACACCTATATGGGCGAATCCGGTTCGGCGTGGACTAAAAACACCTCAAGCGTTGATAATAACGTCATCAACCGCGCGTGGGCTATAGTCGGCGCGAGAGCCGGATCCACCGCGCTGTTCTTCGCGCGCCCAAATTCCACAATGGGTTACGCCAGCACCGACGGCAACTGGAAGTCGAAGGCCGTTGCCGAAGTAAACAAGTTCAAAAACCATTTTGCCGACACAAACGAATATCTGGCAAGCTCCGGCAATAATGTCGCGTATATCGAGCGCGGCACCAAGGGCGTCGTCATCAGCAAGCTCGACGGCGGCGGACAGGTAAACCTCACCGCTCACCAAATGGAAGACGGCACATATACCGACTACGTTACGGGCGGCACGTTCACCGTATCCAACGGCGTAATCAGCGGCAACGTCGATTCTCAGGGCGTGGCGGTCGTCTACAACGCTCAGGACAGCGCCGGCAGCTTTATCGAAGCCGACACCCTTTACCTCGACCCCGGCATTTCAAGCTGGAAGCAAAGCGATGAGCGCTATGCTATGTACGTATTCAATTCAAACTCCTCCGCTTGGGTGAGCATGGCTGACACCGACAGCGACGGAATATTCGAGGCGGCGGTCCCCACCGGCGACTGGACGGGTGTTATCTTCTGCACGATGGACGATTCCGACTCGACCAACAGCTGGGGAAACAAAATTAATCAGACCGTCGATCTGTTCCCGACTAACGGCAACGACCTGTTCACCGTGACCGGAGCAGACTCCGGCGACAGCACAAAATACAACGGCACATGGAGCGTTTACAGCCCTCAGGAGGAGGAAACCACCCAGCCCGAAACCCAGCCCGAAACCCAGCCTGAAACCCAGCCCGCAACTCAACCGACCACAGACGAACCCGAATCAAATACCTACACCGTCTATGCGTACAACGCTCCCGGATGGAACACAATGAAGGTGTATTATTGGGGCAGCAGCGCGGCGACTAATCCCCAGTGGCCGGGTATCGATATGACCCGGGGCGGCACGGTCTATACGGCGGAGATCCCGAGCGACGCAACGGGCGTTATCTTCAATAACGGCAACGGCGGCAACGGAAACCAGACCGTAAACATCACGGGCGCTTTGATCCACGATAACGCTCAGTACTATATCAATCCGTCATCCAATTCCAATTGTTCGGTAGAAGAGGCGCCCACATATTACCTCGTAGGCACAATGTCGTCTTGGGGTAAAAACGATAATTACGCGTTCACCCTCAGCCCCGATCCCTCCGGTAATGTTCAGTATAAGCTGAGCGGCGTATCCCTCACCGCAGGAACCGAGCTCAAAGTCAATGACAGCAAAGATCACTGGTATCCCGGCGGAGCCAACTACACCGTGACCGCCGACGGCACCTATGATGTTTACTTCCGCCCGAACGGCGACGGCAACAGCGACTGGTATCAAAAATACATCTACCTCGCCAACGTCACCCCCTGCACCGTAACATGGAAGAATTACGACGACACGGTGCTTGATACCGAAACCTACACCTACGGCGAAACGCCCACCTACAAGGGCGAAACTCCCACCAAGCTCTCCGACCTGCAAAACACCTACACCTTCACCGGTTGGAGCCCCGAGCCCGCCGCGGTAACGGGCGATATCACCTACACCGCGCAGTATACGCCCACCGCCCACAATTGGCAGGTGAGCTGGACATGGAACGGCTATCAAAGTGCCTACGCGCACTTTAGCTGCACCGATTGCGCAATGACTACCGACAAGGCTGCGGCGATAACCTCCGTCACCACCGCGCCCACCATGACTGTCGCGGGTTCTGTAGTCTATACCGCCACCGTAACAGGTCCCGACGAACAGACCTATACCGACTCAAAGACCGAAGTCCTTCCCGTGACCGCCGTTCATTTGGCGGGTCACTCCATCAGCCTCGACGGCGACATAGCGGTCAACTTCTACATGGAGCTCGACAGCGCGCTCGCGAACAGCCAAACCGCATACATGCAGTTCTACGTTCCCGATACCAGCCCCGAGTACCAAGACCAGAAGGTATACGTCAAAGACCTCACTCCCATTGAGCAGGGCGGCAAGACCTATTATGTGTTCAAGTGCCGCGTAGCCGCCAAGGATATGGACGCCCAAATCAGCGCGCAGCTTATCAACGGCGACGATGTCAGCGATACATACACCTATTCCGTCAGGGAATACGCAAATTACCTGCTCGATCATCTTGATGTTCCCCAATACGCGGCTGCCGCAAACCTTGTCAGGGCAATGCTCACCTACGGCGACAACGCAAACGTCTACTTTGACGAAACCGCCGAGGCGCTCGCACCCTCCAACACCGTCATACCCGAATACATCTCAACCGTAGCTTCGTTTGCCGACAGCATCTTCAACGGTGCGTCGCTCTCGCTCAAATCAAAAACCACGCTCTCGCTGTTCTTCAAGAGCGGCTCCGATCTGACCATCTCAATGCAGGGCAAGACCGAGGGCGTCGACTATGAGCTGCAGCACGTCGGCAACGATTACGTCATCCGTATCCGCAACATACCGGTATTCGACCTCGACAAGCCTATCACAGTTCGGGTCAATGGGGAAGACGCAGTCAGCTACAGTCCGCTGACCTACTGCTTCAAAGCGCAGGATTCCTCAAACGTCAAGCTCGCAAACACCGTAAAGGCATTGTATAATTACTGGCTCGCGGCAAAAAGCTACTTCGGCGGAATAGAACCTGAGGTAGACGAAACCGAGAAGCTCTGATAGAATAGCACATAAAACCTAAACAAAACGCCCGTCTGCTGTTTTTAAGACGGGCGTTTGCTTTGAAAAAGTGGTAAAAGTTTCTCAATCCACTTGAAATCCTGCTAAAAATATAGTAAAATAATGTAATGAATGTCAAAGATGAGATAAACGAATGTACATAAAAGCATATGATCGTCTCTTGATCGATATTGCAATATTTGACATTTAGGTTGTTATCACCTCCTCCGGTGAAAGCGCCGGCGGAGACGGTGTGCCTGGCTTTGACCCAAAATCCGTGGAAAATGCCAGTTGGTGTTTAATGCTGTTAATAGTTTAAACAAACTATATGCGCCGCCGTTTTTGGTGCTTCTCTTAAAACGGCGGCGCAGCAGCTATGCAGGTATTCAATAGAGATCATACCGCTGATTTTTATTGAATGTTTGTATAAAGGAAGTGTTATCTATGAAGGAAGTGTTATCTATGAAGCTGAAAAGTTGCTTTATCTCACATCAGTTCGACGGTCAGGCGGTCATCGTCCCCACCGCGGACGCAAGCTTTCACGGCTTGGTTCAGGGCAACAAGACCCTTGCCGCCATCACCGACTGCCTAAAGCAGGAAACCACCGAATCCGAGATCGTCGATACCCTCTGCGCCCGTTTTGACGGCGACAGAAAGGATATCGAGGCGGATGTCCGTGAAGCGCTCGTAAAGTTAAGAGAGATCGGAGCGATAGATGAATAAGAAGTTTGAGGACGTTATCGCCGAGCAGGGCAGATTGATATACACTAACGTGGGCGACAGCATGGAGCCCGTTATCCGCGAGGGCAACCTGCTTATTATCGAAGCCGTAAAAAAGCCGTTAAAGGTCGGCGACGTGCCCTTGTATAAGCGCGACAGCGGACAGTATGTGCTGCACCGCATAGTTAAAATAAAGCGCGGCGAATACACAATGAAGGGCGACAACCGCACCGCCCTCGAAAAGGGGATAACCGACAGGCATATCATCGGCGTCCTTACTGGAATAGTCAGGAACGGCAAGACCTACCCTGTAGAGACCGCGCAGGAATACCTCGCGCGCGAAAGCGGCTTGGCGCCCGCGCAGCCTAAAGGGATAAAGGCGAAGCTCGGAAAAATCATCAGTTTTAAAAAAAGGGGATAAAAATGAAAGAAACAAGCTTAAAAACACTAAAGATATTCGTCAGGTCAATAACGGCATTGGCGTTTGCGCTGTTTACGGCATATCAAATATATATGGCGTTAAAAACAGATGTTGGCTTATACGGCAGGATCATCGGTATCGTTTGCTATACGTTTTTGGCCGCGGCGTCGGTCTTTTCCCTCATTCATCAGCGCGGAATCAGGATATTGCGCTCCGTGCTGTTCGTCGCAGGCTTGGCAGGACTGTTTTTTATGCGTCTGCTCAGCGTTGCCCGCGTGTTCGGAGCCTTGGACTTTTCGTTCTTCCCCTCTGTTTTGAATTGCTCGGAATACCTTGCCTCGCAGCTCGGCACGCTGGTTCTGCTGCTGTATTATCTTGCGGTCAGAACTAACAAGTATATCAAAAACAAACGCAGGGTAACTATTATAATGATGATATTTGTCATAGCCTTTTTTGGTTTAGGTCTGATATCCGAGTGGACGCTCAGGGCAAAATACGGCTACAACATCGATTCGACTTTGCAGTTGACTCTTATCAGCCGCGTTGTGTACTTCTGCGGCTTTGCCCTCACTGCCTTAAACTTTATGCTGCCGCCCACAAAAGTGGAATCGGAAGCAGAGCAATATATCATCAAAGAGCAGAGCGAAGCGGAGATCCTTGTGTCGTCTTCCGATGAAAACCGAAATCATCCCGCGCATGATAAAAAAAGGAACCCCACTCTCGACGACGCGAATATCATCCTTAACACCGTAAACAGCGGCAGATCACGTTCCCACGGCGAAAGAAAAAGGAGCCCCGTCCTCGACGAAGCGGATATCATTTTGGATCCCGCGCAAACCACCAGACCACATTCGCACGGCGAGAAAAAAAGAAGCCCCGTCCTCGACGACGCCGACATCGTTTTCTCCGACACCGATAACATCCACTCCAAAAAACACAATCGCTGACCCAAAATGCAAGTATAAAACAAATTTTGAATATCCCAATAGAAAATCGCTTAGGTACCGAATAACGGCTTACCTAAGCGATTTTTTTGGAGCTGATAACCTGTTGTGCGCGCAAGCCAAAACTCTGCGCTCGCTTGCTGCGGCGTGCGCGCAGCTAAGCCGCGCGTTCGTCTCTCTCGCGGAAAACATGCCGCCGGCATGTTTTCTGATCGCTCGCCTTCAAATCCGGTTAACCGCACGGGTAAAATAGAAATAGGGTATCCGGATGGATACCCTATTTCTCAGACTGTAGAAAAACCCGAAATTCAGGCAAACTGGATTTCGGGTTTTAGCATGTAAAAGAGAGAATAGGCAAAATTAAAAAAGTGCAAGGATTTTGG
>CACYPV010000009.1 GCA_902776375.1 uncultured Ruminococcus sp.
TCTATTATTCTTCGGCTAGCTTTGCTATACCCATTTTTTGTCTGCTAAAAAAGTTGGAAATATTTTTTTATTTCCTCTTGACTTTTTATAGTTAGTCACTCCTAAATAAAAATACCGTATCAAGCTTGTTGCCTGCTTACCCTTTAATAATAGCAAAAATTTCATTTTTATGCAATTTGCTATATGCACAATAAACCGCTAATTTTTTAGCGAATATGCTAAATAATATTATTGCTGCCGCCTGAACCGCGCAATGAAAGCACAATAATATAAGTATCTAAGATACAAAAACAAAAAACCATGATAATGTTAAAAACAAAATCATGGTTGATCGCTATGTTATACTTATTATTTATTGCTCGCCAAAGCTCTTTCGAGCCAGATATCGGCGATATCCATCGCGAGATAAAGCCCGCTTTTTTCACTTGATTTTATAAGCTGCTTGCGCGGTGAGAGGTACGGGTCGGTAGCCAAAAGCTGAATAGCCACCTTGTCGGCGATCTCCTCGCCGTTCACCTCTTTTTTGCTCTTTATTTGCAGCCTGATAACATACGGCTCTTCCATGTTGCCGTAATAGATCTCATCGCCGCAGCGAACCAAGGGTCTGCCTTTATAGGTAAAGAAGTCCCCTGCTTTTTTGCTGTCTGCCACAAAGCACCAATCCTTTCTATTTATATAAGAATCAAACGTTAAGGTACGACTTAACAAGTGCTTCCAGCAGGTCGTCGCGGTCAATTTTGCTGATGATGTTGCGCGCGTTGTTGTAGGTGGTGATATAGGTGGGATCCTCCGAGAGGATATATCCGACAATTTGATTGATGGGGTTATATCCCTTCTGCCTCAAAGCGTCGTAAACGATGGTAAGCCCCGCCTTGATCTGGTCATCCTTCTCTTCACCAAGCGAAAATATCATAGTTTTGTCTAACATACTGAAACACCTCCCAAGTATCTATTCTGTAATTATACATCATTTCTAAAAAAATAGCAAGAGGTTTTTTATAAGTTGAAAGTTGATTCAACTTTTAAAAAAACAGTTGATTTATTTGAAAAAGTATAGTATTATATAGTTTGACATTCAAAGGAGGTATATCACTTGGACGATTACAAAGAATATATGGACGAAAATTACGATGAGTATGATGATACCGAAAGCGAGGGCGCAGAGTACTACGGCTCCTCTTACGGTTGGAAAAGAAACGGCTCATACGAAACCGAAAAGCCGAAAAAATTCTCGGTACTGCAGCGCACCGTACTTATCAGCGCCGCTATCGTAGGCGCCGCTATACTTATTACTATTATATGCAGAGTGTTCTTCTTCGGCGGCAGCTTTGAAAGCAACTGGCATTTTTCAGAGACGGTCGGCACTCAGGATCAGGCTCAGGTTTACGACTACAACCTTAAATTCAAGGACGACACCGTCACCGTTGAGCTGGGCAGCCTCGAAACCAAGGGTCAGTACACCATGACCCACATCGACTCTGACCTCGCCAAGCGCGTCAAGGACGGCGATTCCAAGATCGGCGAGCCTGTGGTTATTATCGAAAACACCTTCACGGTATTTGACGGCATCTTCTCTTACAATGTATCCGGAAACATTTTTGCGGGTCACACGATGACGCTCACCAATGTAAACTATGAAGACAACAAGCTAAAGTTTGACGACCGCACTGTTGAAGCTTCCGTCCCCTTCCGCAACGGTGAGTTCAGCAAGGACGACAAGATCGTAGGCACCTGGGAGTTCAAGGACGAGCAGGGCAGCCTGACCTACGAGTTTGACGCAGACGGAAACTACACCATCGTAGATAAGCTTCCGAACAATACCCAAAGGCAGTCGGGCATTTACAACTGCAAGGACGGCGTTCTCACCCTCACCTACAAGGTCGGCAAGAACATCGACGTGCCCAAGCACTACGAGGTCAAGGGCGACAAGCTCGTCATCAACGAGCCCGTTCAGGAAAGCGCCGATAAAGTTATTGAGAAGCCCTACGAGTACACCAGAGTAAAATAATCGATTTTAATATAAAGGATTGATAATATGTCAGGACATAATAAATGGAGCACCATCAAACAGAAAAAGGGCAAAAATGACGCCGCGCGCGCCAAGGTATTCACCAAGATCGGCAGAGAGCTTATCGTCGCTATCAAGACCGGCGGCAGCGCCGACCCCAACGTCAACTCAAAGCTGAGAGATACCATTGCCAAGGCAAAGGCGGCTAACGTGCCCAACGACAACATCGAGCGCATCATCAAGAAGGCGGCTAACGACACCGACTCTACCAACTACGAGTCCGTCACCTACGAGGGCTACGGCCCCAGCGGCGTAGCTGTCATCGTCGAGGCGCTGACCGACAACCGCAACCGCACCGCCGGCGAGGTTCGCCACTACTTTGACAAGTTCGGCGGCAACATGGGCACGCAGGGCTGCGTAAGCTTCATGTTCTCGCAGAAGGGCGTTATCATCATCGAGCGCGAAGACCTTGAAAAGGACGAGGACACCGTTATGAGCGACGCGCTTGAATGCGGCGCGTCCGACTTTGAGGCTGACGACGACATCTTCACCATCTACACCGAGCCCGAGGATTTCAGCGCGGTGAGAGAAGAGCTTGAGAAGCTCGGCTACACCTTTGCCTCCGCAGAGCTCGAAATGGTACCCAGCACCTACACCAAGCTCGACGACGAGGAGACCGCCGTCAAAATGCAGAAGATGCTCGACATGTTCGAGGATAACGACGACATCCAGAACGTTTGGCACAACTGGGACGACTGAGTCGTCTTGCAGCGCGCCTTTGGATAACGTCGCTTGACAAAGCGTTTGGCTGACGGCGCATCAAGCGTTAAGCGTGATCAATAATGCGCCTTGTTAATGCGGAATTCGGAATTCGGAATTGACTTGTTTTTCAACTATATAATAAAAAGAGGAACGTGGTTTTCAAGTCACGTTCCTTTTTGTTTATGTATTAGATTAAGGGCTGTGTAGTGAAGACGTATCTGACAAATGCAATGGTTTGATTAACGACGTAGGGGCGCACCCATGTGTGCGCCCGCATAGAAATGCGCAACGTTTTCGGGCGGACACGCGGGTCCGCCCCTACGTATTATAACCAACGTTTCTGCCACACATTGGGGGATTCTTCGACTAAATCGCTGAACGCGATTTTGCCTCCGGCACCGCTCAGAATGACAGCGGGCGGCAAAGCACTGCCACTAATGCAAAACACACTGTAGGGGTCGGTCTTGACCGACCCGCGGGTTGAACACTAAACGTTTCGTTTATAGTTTGCGGTTTGGTCAAGACCAAACCCTACAGAATGTTGGATTATCCGCCATACGTTTCTGCTAAATTAATTCCGCATTCCGCATTCCGAATTCCGCATTAATCTAGCCTCTAGCCTCTACCCCGCTTGACTTTATCATGTGCATATGATATACTGTAGACAAACAAAAAACTATATTTCACCCCTGAAAGGAGATAGATTTATGAACGGACGATTCAGAATAAAATGCCCGCAATGCGGACAGGTTCAGGACATCAACTGCCCCGTGCAGTGCAAATGCGGCGCGCAGCTTGTTCCCCAGCAGGGCGAGATACGCATGTACCGCATGGGCAACTTCTGGGGAGCCGCCGCCGGATTTGGAGTTTACATTGACGAGCAGCCCTTCGGACACATCGGCAACCGCGAGACCGTCGCCTATTCCCTGCCCTTCGGCACCCACAGGGTACATGTCGCTCAGGGCATGAGCCGCAGGTGCAGCGACATAATGGTAACGCTCAGCCCCGAGACCCCCTTCGCCTTCCTAAAGGTGCGCATCAAGCCCGGCTTCTGGACGAACTCATTTGTTCTGGAACCCTCCACCCCCGAAGAAATGCCGCCCATTTGATTTATATTTCTTTTTGAGCATTATAAAAGCCTTCTCACAACGAGAAGGCTTTTTTCTTATAAAGAATATTGCTGCATTTTGAGATTATCATAGACAAACGTTTGTGCTTTGTCGCCTTCGGCGAATCCGTAGCCGGACGGCAACCCTTTTGTCGCTTCGCGACATTTCCCCTTGAAGGGGGAATCACGTATCCGGACGGCAACCCTTTTGTCGCTTCGCGACATTTCCCCTGTCAGGGGAAACATCCTTATCCGACCAATTCGCAAGCGAATTGCCCACCTTCTCCGCAAGGGAGAAGGCTTTCTTTTTCAGAAGCGTTTGGTTCATTGCCGTAGGGGCGCACCCATGTATGCGCCCGTAGGATAATGCGACGTTATCGGGCGGACACACGGGTCCGCCCCTACGTAGTACCTAAGACCTAATACCTAATACCTAGTACCTAATACCTAGTACCTAATACCTAATCAAGCCTCTAGCTTCTAACCTCGTATTCCAAAACATCAAGCACGGTCTCGCCGTCGATCTGCAGGGCGACGGGGCGGTCGAATTTGACCTTGATGTGGTGACCCTTCATGACGTTCACCATTTTCTTTTTGACGTGCTCGCCCTTGAAGATCGTGGGGAAAGCCACCAGAGTGCGCAGCCTTCCGGCGCCGCCCATGACCATGCAGGTGACGTTATGCTCGGGGTCGAGGCGGTTTTGGTGGGGAGCCGCCATCATTCCGCCGCCGTAGTATCTGCCCTTCATGGTGGGCACGAGCCAAGCCTTTTTGAAGGTGAGCTTTTTGCCGTCGACATCGATCTCGGCGTTGGTGGGGCTGTACTTGTAGAGCATGCCCTTTATCGCGATAGAGGTGTAGTTTATGGGCTTGTCGCTCTTTTCGCGCTGGCGGTCGCCCTCCTCGCAGCAGTAGCCGTCGATGCCGAAGCCGACGTTGTTCAGGAATTTATATGTCTTGCCCTTGACGATGACGGTGGGCAGGTTCGTCAAATACTTGTTGATCTGCTCGGGAGCGTCGCCGGGCTTTTTGTTGATGTCTGTCCAGAAGTCGTTGCCGCTGCCGGCGGGATAGTAATAGAGCTTATTTTTCAGCTTGTCGCAGTCCACGTGGTTGATAAAGTAGTTGAGCGTGCCGTCGCCGCCGCAAAGGCAGACCTCGTCCTCGGGCTGCAACCCGGCAAAGAACTCCTCGTGGGTTTTATTGAGGGCGGTCGAATCGAGGTACTCGACGTCTTTGTCCTTCCACAGCTCTTTGAGCGGTTCTATCGCCTTGTCGCACAAGTTATTGTTTGCGGTTTTGTTGTAAAGCACGTAGGTTTTCATTGTTTTTCCTCCAGTTTGTTAAGCATAAACTCGCGTACCTCGTCGCCGAGAACGGCAGTCTTTATCTTCTTTATCTCGTCCGCCTTGTACACCTTCACCACGTCGATGTAAATGTGGCTGCGGTGCAGCGGAAAGTTCTTTTGGATGTCGTAGGTGTTTTTTACGGTGACGACGACAAGCGGCACGTTCGCCTTTTGAGCTATCTTGAACATGGCGTTGTGGAAGGGCAGCAAGCCCTCGCCGTAGTTGCGCGTGCCCTCGGGGTATACCGCCACGCTAGCGACGTCGCGGTTTATCAGGTCTACCGCGCGGTTTATGGTCTTTACGGCGTTGCGTGGATTCTCGCGGTCGATCGCCATAAAGCAAAGGCGGTGGATTATCCTGCCGTAGATCGGCACCTTAAAGTTCTCGGGCTTCGATATAAAGCTGAGCTGTCTGTCGCCGAACACCAGCCACGAAAGAATGGGGTCGAACTTTGAGCGGTGGTTGCTCACCATCAGGAACCGCCCGTCGGGCAGCAGCTCCTTCCCCGTCACGTGCAGCTTGATGCGCGCGATCTTTGTCATTACCCAAGTTGAGCTGTTCAAAAGAAAGCGGAAGTATTTGCTCTCTTTGTCGTACTCCTTATTCATGTTTACAAACAGGGAGCTGATGATTATCAGCAAAATGTAGGCAAAAAACAAGCCCACAACGCCAAGCAGCGCCCAAAGTATTATCATCCACCAAGCCATTATATCACTCCATTTTTAGATGCTAGCATCTATAATTATACCTTTTATTCGGCAAAAGGTCAATTAAAATGACATGCCAACAAATTACAAAAAGATTACAGTTTGCAAAAAGTTGCATAGTTGTATGCAACTTTTTCCGTTAAAGCCCCTTTAGTGAAAGGGGTTTTTAATATGACTGAAACAATCAAACCGAAGGCGTTCCAATGTTATCTTGACAATATAACCGTTTTGGAGCATTTATCCGACGAAGAAGCGGGCAGGCTGTGGAAGCTGCTGTACAATCTGGCTGTAAACGGAGAGCGCGGCGAATGTGACGATCCTATGGTAAGCATGGCGTTTGACATGATGGCGAACAAGCTGGAGAGCGATTTTGCCGCCTATGAGAGAAAAGTAAAGGCTAACCGTGAGAATGGCAGAAAAGGAGGTATTGCCAAAAAGATGAATCAAGACTTAGCGAACGGTAGCGAACGCTATGATTCGCTTACCGATTCTAGCCAATATAAAGATAAAGATAAATATAAAGATAAATATAAAAACGAAGATGAAAACGAAAATGAAAAGTCAGCAGAGGCTGACGCTGTTGCCGCCGCTGCTGACGTTGTTTCGCTTTATAATGATATTTGTGTAAGTCTGCCTGACGTTGAGGCGGTCACGGACTCGCTTGTAAACAGGGTCGCCCGTCTGGGCGATATAAACTACCGCGAATACTTTGAGCGCGTGCAGAGCTCCGACTTTTTGAGCAGCCGCAGCGGAAGGTGGCACGGCTGCAATCTGGACTGGCTGCTGCGCCCCGACACCGTTCAAAAGGTGCGCGCCGGAACATACGACAACCGCAAGCCGAAGCCCGCGCCAACCAAAGCCTCGTACGATATAAAGGAGCTGGAGAAGATAGATACGCTGGAGTTTATTTGAGTAACAAGTGACAAATGACAAATGACAAGTTTGTTTATTTGCTGCCGTTGCTTATACATCAACTTGCAATTTGTAATTTGTAATTTTCAACTTATAACGACCGCCTGCTTATGCAAGGCGTCGTAGCCTGCCTTAAAGGCTTCCTTGTCGTACTCCATCACCTTGCCGTAGAGGGGGTCGGCGACTAGGACGCCGTTGTCGCTGTAGCCTACGAGCACCACGCAGTGCTCGGGCGATATCCAGTCAAAGCCGTAGAGCTCGTCGCTGATAACAGCCTCCTCACAGTCCTGCGTGCACCACACGATGACGGGCGCTCCCCTGTCGATGTAGGCGTACAGATCCTCTAATTCGCTGTCGGTGAGGTCGGTGACGCTGAGGTCGGAGCCGTATTCGTCGATCGCAAGCTCGGCAGCGGCGACAATAACAGGCGCGTAGCAGCCGAAGGAGTATTCATCGGTCGGCAAGCCTACGAATTGCAGGTAGGGGTTAGCTTCGTCCACGTCGCCGGTGTCGATGTAACCGTTGGCGAGGTCGAGCTTGTCGATATCTATGCCGTTGTAGTTGAGCGCCATCGCAAGCGAGGTGACCTCGCAGCCCGTGGGAAGCTCGGGGTATTGGCTGATTGGCGTGACGTCGAGCTGCTTTTTGGGCGTTTCCTTTATGACGGGAGGGTCGTGCTTTTCCGTCGGCTTATGCCTTTTTCTTATACGGTGAACGGTTAAGCTGTGCCTTTCGTAACGGGCGACCGCGCCTGTTGAAAGAGCACAAGCACCCAGAAAAACCAACGCCGCCGCAAACGCCGCAACGCGTTTTTTATTGAATTTTTGAGACATCGCGTCGCCTCCCTACAACATTATTTTTCTGATAAAGAATAAAAAGGCGCGTCAAGCGGCGCGCCTCTTAAAAGCAATCTTATTCCTCGGCGATCTCGGGAAGCTCGCTTGTGCAGTGCGGGCAGCGGGTAGCCTTGATATCGATCTCGGTGCAGCAGAACGGGCAGACCTTTGTAGTGGGAGCAGGCTCTTCTTCCTTCTTCTTTCCGAGCGACATAAGCTTGTTGATTCCCTTAACCATAAGGAAAATGATAAGCGCCATGATCAGGAAGTTGATGATAGCGGTGATGAATTTACCATACATGATGTTTGCGCCGTTGACTTCAACAGACAGGTCGCTGAAATCCATTCCGCCGAAGATGCCAAGCACCGGAGAAATGATGTCGTCGGTCAGCGAGGTGACGATAGCGCCGAACGCGCCGCCGATGATAACGCCGACTGCCAGATCCATGACGTTGCCGCGCATGACAAATTCTTTAAATTCCTTTACGATTTTCATTGTAGATGTTCCTTCTTTCCTTATATTTTAGCAGACAAAGCTGCAATTGTTTAAAAAGATGAAAATTACAAATTACAAATTGCAAGTTATTTTTCATTCGTTGATGGTTTATTAACTTGACATTTGTCATTTGTCACTTGTAATTCAAATGTTCAAAACTCAAAGTACCGCCTTGTGGAAGGTCTTTTTGCCCTTCTTTATTATGACGTGGCCTTTGCCGAACGCGTCCTTCGCCACGGTGGCGTACACGTCGGTGATCTTCTCGTCGTCTACCGAGATACCGCCCTGCTCGATAAGGCGTCTGCCCTCTTTCTTCGAGGGGATCAGACCGCACTTTGAAAGCAGGTCTAGGATAGCCACAGAGCCGTCGGTGAAGTCGTCGTCGGAAAGCTGAGTGGAGGGCATGTTGTCGGTGTTCTGCTTGCTGCCGAACAGCGCGCGCGCCGCCTCCTGAGCCTTGTCGGCTTCTTCCTTGCCGTGGATGAGGTTAGTCAGCTCGTAGGCGAGGATCTCCTTAGCCTTGTTGATCTCGCTGCCCTCAAGCTTTGCGAGCTCCTCGATCTCCTCGAGCGGCAGGAAGGTCAGCATTTTAAGGCATTTTACAACGTCGGCGTCGTCGACGTTGCGCCAGTACTGATAGAAGTCGTAGGGGCTGGTCTTTTCGGCAGAAAGCCAGACCGCGCCGGACTGGGTCTTGCCCATCTTCTTGCCCTCGGAATTGAGCAGCAGGTTGATGGTCATGGCGTAAGCGTCCTTCCCGAGCTTGCGCCTGATGAGCTCGGTGCCGCCGAGCATGTTGCTCCACTGGTCGTCGCCGCCGAACTGCATGTTGCAGCCGTAGCGCTGATAGAGGGCGTAGAAGTCGTAAGACTGCATTATCATGTAGTTGAACTCGAGGAAGCTGAGTCCGCGCTCCATGCGCTGCTTGTAGCACTCGGCGGTCAGCATCCTGTTGACGCTGAAGCAAGCGCCCACCTCGCGAAGCAGCTCGACATAATTGAGGTCGAGCAGCCAGTCGGCGTTGTTTACAAGCATAGCCTTGCCGTCCGAGAAGTCGATGAATTTGCTCATCTGCTCCTTGAAGCAATCGACATTGTGCTGAATGGTTTCCTTCGTCATCATTTGGCGCATGTCGGTGCGTCCCGACGGGTCGCCGATCATGGCGGTGCCGCCGCCGATAAGGGCGATGGGCTTGTTGCCCGCCATTTGCAGACGCTTCATAAGGCAAAGCGCCATAAAGTGACCCACATGCAGGCTGTCCGCCGTGGGGTCAAAGCCTATGTAGAAAACGGCTTTGCCGCTGTTTACAAGCTCTCTGATTTCCTTTTCATCAGTGACCTGCGCGATAAGTCCCCTCGCGACAAGTTCTTCGTATACTCCCATTATTCATATCCCTTTCTATGGTTTTTTACAATTTACCTTATCTATTATAGTCTGTTTTTGTGCAAAGGTCAAGAGGTTTTTGTATAGAAAAAAAGACTGCCCATAAAAGCAGCCTTTTTGGTTCGTTTTGAATTGTCCGGTTATTCGGCTTTAGGAACTATTGCGCCGTCAACGATTTCGAGCTCGCCGAGATTATCCAGGATATTTGTTCTGAAATTGATCTCTTCCTGATCCTGAAAACCGATAAAGAATACCGTATCGATTGAATCCCTGTTAAAGAAATACATATTTTTAGAATCGATCATTCCCTCGGGGTAGGTGCAGCCTGCATAATCAAAAATATCGTTTGTACCCGCCTTTGAAATGATTCTGCTGGTGATCATCAGTCTTTTTTCTCCGCCCTTTAGCAAAACTACAGAGCCGATTGGTAATAGATTTTTATACATAACGAAAACCTCCGTATTATAATTTTATCATATCTGGATCATTTTTTCAACTATTGCCACGGGAATTTAAAGCCGCTCCAGTCGATTTTGAATTTTATCGTACCGCCTAAAAACAATGATCCTCCTATTTCACCTTCGGCAGAGCTTCCGGTTACAGTGTAACCTGCTTCCGCTCCTACGCCAAACGCTTTTCCTTCTAAGCCGATATCGATATCGACGCCAAATATATTAATGCCGCCTGAAACTTCGCCCTTAAAGACATACGCTTCAGCTCCCACGCTCATCTCAACACCCGGTTGCAAATGCTCTTGCCCGTCTTTACCTTTTACCGGTATCATGCCGGCTCCTATTCTGGCGTCAGCCTCCGCGCCCAAAACCGTTCCGTCAGCTTTTGCGTGGATGTTGTTTTCATCTCCGCCGATTTGCAGTTTTGCTTCTCCCGATAAGGCCGAAGCCTCCGCCTCTGCTTTACCGTATATTTGCGGAGTAAGCTTTCCGTCATTGAATAATGAGGCTCCTATTTCGCCCTTGACGCTACCGTCAAGCACTTTTCCGGAAACCTCTCCGGAAAGCACTCCGTATTCGCCTTGTAAATGGCCCTCGGCAACATAACCTTCCGCTGTTAATCCAAGATTGAGCCCCATATCATGAAGCTTACCATTTTTATACTCCATGCCGAAGCCTGTTTTGCTCTCGATCTCATATCCGAGAACGCTTCCTCCGACTGTTCCGACAGCTTCAACTCCCAAAAGAGTAGCCGCTCCCGTTAAATCACCTGAAGCTACGCTGCCCTTTATCTCATCGCCCGATACTAACTTATCCCAAAAGCTTTTTGCTGCTTCAACCTGTTCAACAGGTATAGCCTCGGCTTCGCCAACGAGCTCTTTTTCAGCGCGAATATAGGAGTTGGTTATCTGACGAAGTCCGCTGCTGAACTTTCTGATATGACCTGCCTGATTAACCAGGCTGCTCGATAGAGATTTTAGGTTTCTGCTTACGCTTTGAAGCGCGTCGGACGACATGCTTTGCGACAAAACATTCCGGCACGATTCAATACGTGAGGTAGATATCAGCAGTTTTCCGTAGATCCTGTTCAATTCGGTTTGTCTTTCGCTCATTCCCGACAGATTAATGTCAAATTCCGACACGAGCCCACCTCCTGTCAATTATAAATACGTACGTGTTTTCGCGAGATTTACCGCTTCCATTTCCGCATCATATGTGCGTTTTGCAATTCTTTTGATCGTTTCTGCCGTTGAACTCAGCGACGAAACTATAGTATTTGAATTATTCTTAACGACTTCAAGCTTTCTGAGATATTGTTCCGCGTTGGCTCCTGTCCAGTCATGGCGGATCGAACTTGAAATATGTTCAATTTCCGAGACATATTTTTTTATTTCATTTGCAGTTTTCTCAAGTGAATTCGCCTGTCTGATCGCTTTTTCATAGTTCATGCGAATCATTATTACTGACTTTCCCATAAAACACCGCCCCTCTACGAAAGAATATTACTTTGAAGAGAATTAGATTGTTCTTGCGACTGGCGTTCTGCCGTGCTGTATAAGCCTGCCATTTTCAACAGATCATCAGGGTGCTCGCTCAAACGCGCAACAATTTCGTCACAGCCTTTTTTTATGTTTTGAAAAGCGATTTGATGCTTATCGCATGCCTGCCCAAGCCAATAGCTCTTTGTTCCTTTGATAATTTCGGATAAATGCTCTATCTGCTGCCGGATGTCCGAAATCGAACCCCTGACAGACTCAGCCTGACGAATCATTACGTCAGGTGATACTTTTAATGTAAATTCACTCATCACGGTTCTCCTTAACGGTCTATCGAGGCAATAATACTGCTGACTTCTGCTTCACAACTGTTGTATTTATCTCTTGCTTTTTTCTCAAAGCTGTTAAATTCCTTAAGGCTTTTGATGGTTTTTTCAAGCTCAGTCAAATCGTCCGTATAAGCCAAACGAAAAGTTTCGCTCGCCGGTCCGTCCCACATAGTATCAAGCAGGATAAAATCATCCCTGATTTTTTTCAGCGCTTTTTCTATTGAAATAACCGCCGTTTCAACGCAGCCTATATCTGTATTAAGTGAATCTGTATTGGTTTTTATTCTGCTGATAGCCATAATTGTCCACTCCGTCAAATTAAAAATATACTTTTAAAAAGGTATTGCCGATTTTTATGGTATCTCCGCTGCGAAGCTCCGTGATGTCGGTGATCATTTTTCCGTTAAGAAAGGTATGATTGGACGAATTGCAGTCGCTGATAAACAATCGGTCATTATAGACGTTCAGGCAGCAATGGCGCGACGACACGCACTTGTCATTAATTACCAACATCACATTTTCGGCCGAGCGTCCTATTACAAATTCTCCGCGCACGGAAACATCTTTAACGCTGCCTGTGTTCATATTCTGTATCTGTATATTGAATCCGCTGTTTTTTCCTCTTTTGTCTTCAGAGTAATAAACAGTTTTATTCATGGTGTATTGTATCGCCTTAAGATAATTGTTGTCATCCTTTATCCTGCCGTCGTTTATATCGGCGCCGCCCGAGATATGTATGTCGGATGGCGCGCTTTTTCCGGAGCCAAAAATGAATCTGATCAGAATAACGGCAATAAAAACAATCAACGCCGCGATAATGATCATCAGCGCTATTATCCAACCATTCATCTGCTCAAGTCTCCTTTTCCAGCGCCAGCCTTTTGGCTTCCTGTTCTATGATATACATTTTTGCGGAAACGCGTTGAATACGCTCGGCGTCCTCGCAGATCCGGTCATTAAGCTCGCTCACCTCAGCCACAAAGCTTCTGAATTTATCGGCAAACAGATCCGCCCGAGGGGACCTCCACGCGCCGGATAAAAGCATAAGCATATCGTTTGAAGGCGCAGTGATATCCTGACTTAGCCGCCGGACGATGTTATTAAGATTCTCGCAGGATGACTTGCTCAAGTCAAAATCATAGTGGATCACTTTATCCATCGGACTTCACCTTCAGTTCAATACGGTATTCGGAAGCGACTCTGAATCGGCTTCGGCGTTGCGCTCCGCATCGGCGTAACGCGCGGATATTTCCTCAAGCTTCGCGATCTGAACGGAAACAGCTCTTTTTACCTCTTCAAAATCCTCCTGATCTTCGCGGAAAAAATCACGGAGCATACGCGAGCTTTCGGAACTCCAGCTATAGCCGGAATTCCGAACCCTCTTATCCACATCGCACAGTATATTCAGCATTTTTTCAAAGCAAGACCTTGCGTGCTGAGCCTGACGAAGTATATTTTGCGGCGATGCCTCGATTTGATAAGATACATCTTTATTCACAACGCGCCTCCATAAATAAGCTTATGTTTTGCAGCTCAAAAGCTTTTTATTATCTCCTCTGCCGTCTGAGCGTTTTTTTCGTATTCGTCGGAGGCAAAGCGGTAATCATCGGCCAGCTTTTTCAAAACAGCGTCCACAGCATGAAGCGATTTCAAATCTTTTGCCAGACTCTCCAGATAATGCTCAAGCGCTTCGCCTTTCCAAAAGACCCTCAGTCCCGAAAAGCACTCCTCAAGCTCTTTGAGCAAACGGGAAAAGCTTTCGGCGTTATCTGTCAGCGCGGAACAATCCGCGCGAAGGCTCTGGGTATCTACTGTGATCTCAGTTGTTTTTCCTGCGCCGCTCATTCTATATTCCACCTAACGTCGTTTAGTTTTTCAAGCAGCGACTCGGGAACAAATGCAGATTTTGCTCCCGGATTGCCGCCCTCGATATGCTCTGTGATCCTTTGCTCGCCGGAGGAATACAGCTCGCATATTCTCAGCAAGGACAAACGCAGTCTTTTGGCTGTTTCCGCCTTTTCCTCCAGCGCCGCCGCGTTCCTTTTCAAGTCGGCGATAATATCGTCGAGGCATTGGTTTGCAGATAATATTTTGCACTCCAGCTCAATATTCTCTTTTTCTTTTAATAAACGCGCGGCGATATTGTCGAGAGAATCAGCCAGCAGCATCAGTTTATCAATATTCAAATACATGAAATCACCAACGATAAAAGCTATAAACCGTATGCTTAACATGCACACGGTTTACTGGTTAGCTCCGTCAGGAAATAATTCCTGCTGTAAGAGAAGCGGCGTCCTCTGAGTTGGACTGTTCTGTTGAACGGTAGAGATTCGCCATCTGGGTAAGGTCGTTTACATGCTCCTGGATCATTCTGTTAAGAACCTGCAGATCAGCCTCAAGGCTTTTGAATTTTGTGATATATGCGGTAGAGGCGTCGCCTTCCCATGAAGAAGACATTGAGGTTACCATATTTATCATCTGGCTCACCAGATTGTTCATGTTTGAACCCTCGGTTCTGAATTCATCTGCTGTCGCTAAC
The DNA here is from genome assembly GCA_902776375.1 of uncultured Ruminococcus sp. Classification (GTDB taxonomy): domain Bacteria; phylum Bacillota; class Clostridia; order Oscillospirales; family Acutalibacteraceae; genus Ruminococcoides. Next base: position 14,378 of record CACYPV010000009.1, read on the forward strand.
AGTTTATCAGGGGATACTTTAATAGTGCCTGTCATTGCTGTCCTCTCCTTTCTTAGTAGCTTCTGGTTGAAGCGATCTCGGTGTTGGTGGTTTCGGTCTGCTCATAACGCAGGCAGATGTTTCTCAGGCGGTCGATATACTGAACGATCAGTCTGTAGAATTCTTCCATCTTGCCCCTGTCAATGTTGAACGCGTTATGGAAAGCGTCGTTCGCCTCGCCGGTCCACATTGAGTGAAGGCTCTGTTCCGAAGATACAAGCTTATCGATCGAAAGGTTGTACCTCGCGTTGAGCTCTGCCAATTCATCCGCCTGGCTTTTAAGAACAGCGGGTGTGACTTTAAAATCTGACATAATTCATTCCTCCGTAAAGTTCATTTTTTATTAATCTCCGTTGATTCATCGGATGATTATATTATAGTCAAGAAAAGAAAAATAGTATCAAAAACTGATAAATGACATGTTTTTTATGACAAACGGCATTTTTGACTGCTGTTTCGCACATATTGCGCGGTAAAAACAGTCTGCTATATCAGCATAAGCCTGTCTCCGCTTTTTACACCGTTTTCGTACAGGGAAAGCCCGCTTGAGATTATCCTGCTTTTTTCGGGCAGAAGCAGCATCAGATCGTTGACTTTTCCGCAGACCCTGCACTGCTCTTTTTGACATATAACCGAGCTTAGCTCCTCGATTATCACGCCGGCGGCAACATCCTCATTGAGCCTGAATTCATATTTTCGTTCCATTGAAGGGACATATATTTCAACCAAAATCATTTTTCTCAAACAACCTCTTCAAATACTTTTTCAGCATTTCGGCGCTGTATTCACACCGTTCGGTAACACCTCCGCCGGAAAAATACAAATAACGGAAAAGAGTGTACTCAACTACCCTGACGCAGCCGAGGTTTGAGCCGTCAGCGCCTATCAGATCCGCGCAAAAGGATATTCGCGAATCGTCGCGAAGCGGACATTCGGGTTTATGGGCTGAAAAAACCGCGCGCTCATACTCTTCAAGCATCTCTTCCCCGACAAGCGCCATTCCGAACTCTTCCGGAAAATAACCCTCGTCCTCCAGGCTTTGAAAAAAGTTGTCGAACGAAACGATACCTATAGAGACCGTATCGGCGTTAAAAGGAGAAAAAGCAACGGTAAGCAGCTTTTCGCCGCAATAAACGCACATATCCGGCAAGTTTGCCCGACGGGTATGCACCGCGAAAAAAGCGGGCGCACCGGTGAGCTGCCTGATAATGCTTTTTGCCTGCTCAGACGCGTAGAACCGCTCTCCGTCGGAAGAGATAAGCGAAAGCCGCATCAGCGCATTATACGCGTTCGGAAGCTGCTCAGCCGTTACCGGTCCGGAACCCGGATCGAACCCGACGATACGCGTGACTCCGCTGCCCGCAAGCAGAGCCTTTAATTGGGTTTTTGTAAGAAGGTAATTATCACTCATCGGTCAAGCACCTTAAATACTGCTTTATATGTGCGGGAAAGCGGAATAGCAGAGCCATCCTCCAGCACGATAGTGTTTTGTGAAAGCAAGATAGTACGCACATAACGGCGTGCCACAATGAAGCTTCTGTGACAGCGCAAAAAGTCGTCGGGAAGGCTCTCCTCCAAATGATCCAAAGTATCGTAAAAGGAGAATTCGGCGCTGCCCGTATTGATATAGATTTTCTTTTCTCTTGATTCAAAATACAGGATATTCAGGAAAGGTATGCGCTGACGTCCGTCACGCGTTTCAATCATGAGAGCTTTTTTATCATCCTGCCCAAAACGCATTATATAATCCTTAAACGCCTCGGAGAACACCGATTTTACAGTTTCTGTATTCAGGGGGCGAAGCAGGAGCGAAGCCGGCATAATAGTCGGCTTGATATATACCGTGGGAGAAACATCCGCGTTCGTCAGCAGTATCATGTACATCTCCCTGTTGGTCTTTCTCATAAGCTCCGCCGCCTCTACCCCATCGCGGTTTATTACCTCAACGCAGGTAAGGTCGATGATAGGATTCCGGCTTAAATACGCCTGCAGCTTTTTATGGTCATAAAAACCGGGAAACGTCCAGTCGTCGCTGCTTATTCTGCTGACAAGCTCTCTGCCCAGCTTGTCAAAAACGGTAAGCTCCTTTTTTTCATGCGAGTACAGAAGCATGCATATCATAGATTACCGCCCCCTGCCAGCGGAATAATGATCCTCTCCGCCAAGGTCTCGTCCTCTTCGGAAGGCACCAGGCCCTCTCCCTTTTTTGACGCCTTCGACATCTGAGCAAAATGAATGTTCCTGAAATTGAAAAGGCGTTGAGCCGAAAGATTTCCGCCCAGATGCACTCCGGTTTTATAGGATACAAAGGTGTGATAGGATTTTATTCCCGTTATTTCGGAAGCGTTGTCGGGGTTGAAGCAGGCGAAAAAGAAGATATTGTGCAAAAAGCCCTTCTCAAAAATATTCTCAAAAAATCCGCTCATGTTGCCGATATTGCCCTCGGGATGATAAACGGAATTGATAAAAGAATTCAGGTCGGCAATAAAAATAAAGATCGGCTCAAAACCTTGCATCTTATCGAAAACAGAGCTGTCGCTCAGTCCGTTCTCCTCCAGTGTTTTTTTGTACTTGTTCCGCTTTATAAACTCGTCGGTGATTCCGCGGAAATACTCCAATATCTCCGAATCGCTGTGAATATACGCGGAACCGTTGCGCGCGGCAAGGCTTTTAAGTTCATTTGAATCCTTTTCAATGACCGCCGACGCAGCATGCTTGTTTGCTGCGGCAAGCATTAACAGCTTAAGCACATTTGTTTTTCCGGTACGTTTTTTTCCGGAGATAACATAGCAGTAGGTATTGTCAAGCCTTACACTGTAAACGGAAGCGTCCTTATGGTTGTATGCGAAGGGCAGCAAAGCGTTATCAGCGCACGCGGCTTTATACTGCTCAAGCCGCTCAAAATCGGCGTAAACAGGATTTTCGGGAATAAACGGTACGGCGCAAGCGCGTATATCGGTGCACGCGCTCATTTTTTGGCAAAGACTTTCGATCATCGCGTTTCGCTTGTAATCATCGTCGGCGCAAAAAGCCGTCGCGGTCTGGAATTCCAGTATCCTGCCGTCAACATATCCTACGCCTCTTCCCTTAATACCCGATTCGGGAATAACAGCGAGATGTGTGGTACGCAAAACATCCATATATTTGAACTTGTCAGTCATCTGGAGGCTTATAACCGAGCGGATATTATCCCCCACTCTGTTCGGTATTTCGGACATGCCGAAGCCTGCGGAGGAAAGCACAAGAAATATTCCGTATCCCGCTCCCTCGCGCGCCAGATATATCATGTTGTCGTCATAATCGCCGTTCGTCTTTTCACGGAAGCCCGCGTAGTTATCTATTACAATTATCACCGCGGGAAGCTTTTGGTTGCCCGCTTTATTATACTGACTGAAATTGCCGCCATTGAACAGCTTCTTTCTTTCCTCGATAAAGGCAAAGACCATGTTGAAAAACTTGCCCGCCTTATCGGGATCGTTTTCCTTTATCACACCGCCCGAGTGCGGCAGCTTTTCGAAGCAAGACAGCATTCCCCCGCTGTAATCCAGCATATAGATATTGATAACGTCCGGCGGATACTTAAGAGCCAGCGCGCATATAAAGGTCTGTAAGAATGTGCTTTTTCCGCTGACAGCGGAGCCGCAGACAGCAAGATGTCCGTCAGATATATCTACGCAGAACGGAAGCTGCTCCTGATTCTGCGGATCGTCGTACATTCCCACCGCAACGCGAAGCGTTGAAGCGCTGTGATACTTCCATCCGGATCCGTCAAACTGCTCGGACGGATCCGATACCTTGCTGAGCGGTATCTTGTCGCCGAGAAGCGGAAGCCAAAGCTGCGGCTTGTTCACATAGTTCTCCTGCTTTGCTATCTTGGCAATATACTCAACCAAAGCCTCAAGCTGAGTCTTTTCCTTCTGCTCCGGAAGCTTTATGTTTCTTTCGAAAGCAAGCTTTACCAGTTCCTTTACAGCGCCGTCAGAATAAGACGACACCTCAGCAGACAAATTGACAAACTGCTTTAACGACTGTATCTCGGAATGACCGCTGCCGATATTATAATGATTCTCATGTGCGGCGTCTATCAAACGCAGAGCGATCTCATCCTGGTTATGATGTGTTTGCAGCAGACGTTTTGTTTCCGAATAAAGAAAGCTCAGCCAATCCATCCGCTCTTTTTCGCGCTGCTTTATTTTTGTGTGACTGCCTACCAGCGCCTCTTTGCCGGTCATAGTTATCATGGTGGCTATCTCTCCGCTCTGGCTTTCGGGATTACTGCGGTAAACCGCCCCGCTCCAACCGGACTGGAACAGCTCAAATATTTCGTCGTTGCCTACCTGAAGGTAGCACCTGCCGGCACGCGTGATGAACGCCGCGTCGGGCTTATGGAGCATATCGTTGCTGTCCTGGCGATCCTGCACACGAAGGCAAAGCCTGAACTTGGAATTCGACCAGATATTATCGTCTACCGTACCGCCCGGCTTTTGCGTGGCAAGAATAAGGTGAACGCCGAGACTTCTTCCGACCTGTGCAACACTGATAAGCTCACGCATGAAATCGGGCTCTTCCTTTTTCAGTTCCGCGAACTCATCGATTATAATAAGCAGGTGCGGGATCGGAAGCGCCGCCTCGCCGCTTTTGTACAGTCTTGAATAGTTGTTGATATTGTTAACGCCGTATTCGCTAAACAGTTTTTGACGGCGCATGTTTTCGCTTTTTATGGAAATCATGGCACGGCTGATCTGGTTGCCCGAAAGGTTTGATATCCTTCCTGCCATGTGGGGCAGGTCGGAAAACAGATTTGCCATTCCGCCGCCCTTGAAGTCGATTATAAAGAACGAAACATCATCGGGGCTGAAGTTTAACGCCAAAGACAAAATATAGGTCTGCAAAAGCTCGCTTTTGCCCGAGCCCGTAGTTCCGGCGACCAAACCGTGAGGTCCGTGATATTTTTCGTGTATATCCAGATAGCAAGGCACTCCGCCTGCTTTTTTTCCTATCAGAGCACGCATCGAATAATAGGTGCGGTTCTTGCGCCATTGCTCGGCAACGGCGAAGTCCTCAATGCGCTTTACGCCGTACATCTCGAAGAAATCAAGTGATGAAACTATGCTTACGTCATCCTCGGTCTCTTTGACGCAAATATTGGAAATACGGCGCGCAAAATCCAGCAATTCCGTCTGAGTAACCTTGTCAAAGCTCATTTCAACAGCCTTGTTGGCGCTGCTGTAAGCATTGTAACACCCGCGGAAATCCTCGGTATTCTGGATGATATTTTCACAAATATTCGGAAGCTTCTGCAAAGATTCCGCCATCAGGAACGTGGTGAGCCCGTAGTCGTTTTTGGAGTCATAAACATATTTGCCTATAAGCTCGCCGTCGAGCATTTCAGCGTCGGAAACAAAAAGAAAATAGTGGGGATGAAATTTGGTTTTTTGAACGGAACTGTTCGTTTCGTATTCCGCGCGCTGACGTATAACAGCGGACAGCTCAAAAAACACATTGGCAACCTGCTGCTTGTTTTCTGCGTAATATCTTACTTTTTTGTTCTCGGACCACACATGCGGAAGCCATTTTATATAATTCCAATGCTCCATCGAAAAGCCGTTGGAATCGCAGCAAAAGGCTATCTTAACATCGGTATAGCAAGTCGACGCGGCGATTTGAGCGATAATGTTATCTACGATCTGCACCACGCCGTCTTTATTCTTGCCGCCGACAATACCGTAAAGATTGCTTTCGGAAAAATCCAAACCGACAGGCACGCTGCGCAGTGTCTTAAAGTTATTATATATCATCGCCGGCTTGTCTTTTAAATTGTCGTTTTGCAGTGTGAATTTTTCTTTAGGGACTTGTATATCTACCTGAAAAGGCACGTCACCGATACCCAGACGATAGAACAGAAAATCGCTGTGCGAGGGATTGCGGTTCCAAAGCTCGGGTGAGTGTTCGCTGTATTTGCAGCAATCGGAAGGAGAAGGATAAAGAATATACAATACGTCGGTGTTCTGCTTGTACTTTTCCGTTAAGTAGCCCGATATTTCAAGCAGGTAGTTACCGTAGGTATTGAATCTTCTTGTCTCGTCTTCAATCTCGGTTTTCTGAGTATTGCGTATATTCAAAAAAGCCCAGATAGAGCCCATAATAGCAGAACCCATAGCGGTAACAATGCCCGTAAACATAAATACGCCCGTGGTGATTCCGCTCATCATTGAGCCGATTATCATCAATCCGCAGCCCAGAAGCATCGGTATTGCCATGGAAAACGAGGGTCCTATAGTCATCAGCAAAGATTTTTTTCTCGTAAACTGAGGCGCGGTGGGAGGCTCGATAACGACCTGTTCCCTGCAAATCTCAGGCAGCATACGCGGAGAGCGGTTAAAAAACTGCTGAGAATGAGCGGAAACGACCTTTGCTTCGGAACCCGTGACAGGATTATACCGATACTTTTGCAGAGCCTCGTCCGTTTCAAAGCTGCCGACGCGCGACCCTACCGCTATCATATCTCTGAAATAAACGATCCTCAGGCCGAAAATATCTATCAAATCGCCAAAATGCAGCTCTGTGCTGCCCATGGTTTTTCTTCCGTTGATATACACGCCGTTTTTTCCTGTGTTGTTCAGGATATGCGCGTTTCTCTCACGCGAGATCGTGCAATGATGTGAAGATACTATATTCATGAAGCCGTAACGTATCGTATTATCCTCTGCCTTTCCGATACTTATACGATTCATTCTCACTATCGAATATTTTTCAAACGATATTAAAGAAATCTCTTCCCTAAAGGTAATTATCTTCAGAATATCTCCGCCCTTGGTTTGAACGGTAATTAGCTCGCCGCCGTTGAGCTCCACACGGTCAAGGCTCCGCTTATGCCGTATCAGCTCGTATTCACCCTGCTGCGCCTTGATTATCCACTGTTTATTGATTACCTCTAAGCCGAGAAAAAAACTATTTGACACCTCAAAATCCTGCTTTGATATCGGGAGCTTGTAATCGGTATTGTCAATGGCAGGCAATACTTCTTCCCTGAACACATTTGTCTTTAATATCATTAAAACCATACCGATACTCCTAATAACGATTTTCGTTAAAGCGTTTCAGAACATATTTCAGCGAAAAAACCGCATGACAAAACCGACGGCATATGAAGCCTGACAGATTGCGGGGACGACAATAAAGCTATGCAAAGGTTAACCGGCCATAAGGCAAAGAGCTTTATTAAGGCCGGTACAAGTTTAATCCGTCATCAAATCAAAGAGAAACAGGCGTACCTTAAAGCAACAATCTCCGATACATATCCTGTCTCCCGATTCAAGCGCTATCTGATATCCGCCGGACAAAGTGTAACGCTTTGTTAACCCTCTTTTTACAACAGTTCCGTTTGAGGAACCGACGTCCTGCAACCAAACTGCATTATCCGAAACATAAATGCGGCAGTGCTTTTGCGAAACCGCCGCATTGTTAATAAAGACGTTGCACTCTGTGCTGCTTCTGCCAAACAAAACCGTCTTTTCCGGATCAAACACATAACGAAGCTTGCTGCCGTCTGATTTTGATTTAATGTAAATCATTATTTTTTTGCTTTTCGGTTTTTCTGCAAGGTTTTGAGGATTGATGGTGTTTTGCAGGGAATAGTTCAGATAGTCCTCTCTCAGAATATTCCCTGCCGCCGCCATATATTTTTGCTGTTCTGTCTTTTTCAGATGGAAGTACACAACAGCGCCGATTGCAAATACAGTCAGCACCGCTGCTGTCAATATCATAGCCAGAATCATCAGCTTTGTCTTCCGTTAATATTTTTTACTACTCCGTCTTCAACGGTGCAAACAGTCCACCACTTATCATCAACGTTGTCCGGCATTGAAACAACGATAGGCTGAGAAGAATTGGACGTATAGATTTTCACCACTGCCCCCGAATTCACAAGACTTCCGTTGGTGGTATAGCAATGCACCTTGTATTCTACTCTGCCGTTGGTTTTATGCATGGTTATGGTTTCAGGACCGTAACCGGTCTGATCGTCAACATCAAGATCAACCAGTACCGTGCCGTTCTTTGAAGCCTGTTTGTTAATATAGTTGACATTTATTCCGGTATTATCGATGGTGCCTTCAAGATGCGAATCCAGGTCGGGCGGAGTAGCACCCCATTCAAGAACAAAACGCACTTCATTGGCGCCGAGCGACGGAGAAATCGTAAAGGATACGTCGATCGAAGGAACATTGTCGGGAACATACAGCTCAAAGAATTCGTTATTATATCCGTCCGCCGAAACCTCAGCAGTATAGTCGCCGGGCTCCAGGCTAACGCTAAAGCTGCCGTTGTACGAGCTGACAGTTTCAACAGCAGAACCGGACTTGTTGTTCTTGCCGTCACGGATTATTACCTTTGCGTTATCCACAGGAGAAGCGTTTTTGGCGTTTGTTATATTTCCGTTCACAGTCACCTTTGCGATAACGTCACTTGAGGGCGGCGGAACGATCAGGTTGTATGTATCCTCGCCCTTGACCAAGCCGTCCTTATCGCTGCCCAGCGTCACTTTCAGTCCGGAATACTCGGCTGTCAGCAAATAACAGTTGTGCGCGCTGTCAAATGAGCCGACCTTGATATTGCGGAATCCGAGGTTCTTGAGTTGATCCGGCGTAGCTCCGTTCTCGATTCCTACGATCAGCTGACCCAGCTTGTTTAAAGTGATAGCTGTCGGCCTGGCGTGAGGATAAGGACAGCTTTTGCTGCTGTCGATTATCTTGTTGCTTCCGCTGTCAGCGTATTCAAAATCGGCGTCGAACTGAACGTATTTAACCACGTACTTATTGCCCGATTTTGATTCATTGGTCTTTGTGTAATGTGAGGAATACATTTCATAGTCATACGACGCAAACACATTCATATACATAGTGTTTACGGAAACGTCCTTTGAAACTTCCTCGTCCTTCTTATCAGCAGCCTGAAGATCGGCTGTGTTTTCCTGATCATAATCGACACCATAGTTGCGCAGTACAGCAAGGATTCGCAACGCTTTGGTTTTATCATAACCGTCCTTAAGGATCTGGATACATTCATCTTTCCTGTTCATTCTGAAATAAACATCAGACAGCTCAAGATACGGATCAACCTGGGTATCGTCCTCGCTGATCGCCCTGCGGTAATACACGACCGCCTGTTCGTAATCGCCTGAATCGGCAAGCCTACGGGCGTTGCTTATCTGCTCAACGTACATTTTGTCGCTTTTTTCGCCCGGTAAGAAAAACAGCAGGCTTGCGCAGCCGACAAGAATGACCAGCAGAGGAATTAATAAAAATAATAGTTTTTTTGATGTACTTGACATTGCCGCATCTCCTTTATAACATTAAAACCAGAACAGCCAGAATCAGCAAAAGAGTGATAAGCGCGAGCCCCGTAAACATTACGAAAAACACGTTTATGCTGATACCGAATATCCTGTTTTCATCGTCGTTTTTCCGTTCTTCCTCATAAAAAGGGTTGTAGCGGTATCTGATCCGCGGGTAAAACGAATCAAAGCCGTCCCGGTAATAGTCGCTGTAATCCCACGCTGCCGGCGAATCATAGCCGCCGGCCAGCCTGCCGGATTCGCCGTAACCGAATGCTCTTTGACTCGGAGAATGATTACCGTTGACCGGTAACGTTGTCGATATTCCCTGCCTGAGATCGACTCCGCAATAGCTGCAATATCTCATGCTTTGGGGAACATAGCAATTGCAATTATAGCATTTCATCTGAATCAATACCTCCCTGCCATTCTTTGTTATAATTATTTATCCATCTTCTGAGAAACAGCTGAGACACAACAAATATAGCCGCACCCAGTATAATCAACATAATCCCGATAATAATTGACAGATTCATACGCTACCACTCATGTCCGTAGTATTTTTTATATAGCCTGCTGATTTTATAAAGCGCGTCGGAGTCGATCAAAGCTTTGTCCGACTCGGGCATAGACAAATATAACTTATGGGCTTTGTCACAGTATTCCGCCGTTTTGCCGCTTCCGGATTTCTCGGAAAGGAACGCGAGCAGAATATACAAACGGCAGTCCTCGCTGCGCTCCGCACTTTTAGTAAGAAGCTCCGTACATTCGCTGAATTTTGACGTATCGTCCAGCGAAAGGCAAACCTGCGCATAATTTATTGCGTCGTCGGTATTAGGCGAATAATTGTTTTTGATTTTTTCAAAGCATTTGTACGCCTCTCTGTAAGCAGAAGTTCCCGCGCCTTTCTGCGCCTTTCGCACATATGCCGTTCCCAGCTTCCGCTCGCAGTTCAGGGAATCGTTCATCGCTGCGACGTCGCTGTAAGCGTTGATCGCCTCATCTATCCTGTCCAGATTCAGCAGGGCGTCGCCCTTGATGATACCGGCGGCACAGTAATTGTCGATATCCTTCGACAACGCAGCGCTTGCCGAATCAATAACTCTTACAGCATTTTCATATTCCCTTTTCTCGTAGTATATTTTTGCCTGAATAACGGCAAGCGCCGGAGAGTCCGGATATGCGCCGCAGACACTTTCCGCTACGCTTTGAGCCTTGTCTTTTTGATTGTCATTTAACAGCGCTATGATATAATCCCTGTACAGCAGATCGCTCTGCTCAAATTTCAGCGCCTGTTCGCAGTAATAAACGGCGTTATATGTATTTCCGATGTCGGAATAATCCTCGGCGATTTTGCTTAAGATACGCGCTTTGACAGGGTCGCTTAAATATTTTTCGTATTTATCATTGTTTAGCAAGCTCTGCCCCGCCCTGACGGCTTGCTCGGATTCTCCGCGGTTAGACAGCGAAACAAACTGATTATACTCGGCTTCATATTGGGACGCTACCTCGTTCCTGTATGAGTTGATGATCATCGATATACCGAAAACAATCAACAAGACAGAAAGAATAGACGAAACAAGACGAAGCAGAATATAGACCTTGTAACGTGAATCCTGTTTTTTCATACCGTGTACTGCCTTAAGCACCGCAGCGGCATCACGGTATCTTTTTTTCGGATTCCTGCACATCATTTTATCGATGATACTCAGCAGCAGCTCGGAATACGGCAGATTATATCTGCTGAGTCCGGGCTGATTTTCATCGGCTACATTCGGACGGACTCCCAGTATCAAATGATAAAAGGTAGCTCCCAGGCTGTAGATATCCGTTCTTTCATCCAGGGATACATAGCTTCCCTGTCCGTATTTAAGATAATAAAAGTTGTTGTACTGTTCCGGTGATGAATAGCTTTCGCTGAATCCCTTTATAACATCGGTACGTTCCAGCGAAATTCCGAAGTCAATTAAGCAAACATCTCCTGATGTTGTGATAATAATATTAGCGGGCTTGATATCGGTATGCAGAATTCTCGGCGACTGTGAATGGAGATAGCACAGCACCTCGGCTAACTGAACGAGCCATTTGATTAATTGACTTTCCGGGAATACGTATTTGTTCTTTATATAGTAGTTCAAATCGTATCCGTCGATATAATCAATCACCGTATACAAATCCCCGTCGTATTCAATAAAATCGTATACCTGAGGAAGATAAGGGTGATGAAGCCTTTTAAGGATATCGACTTCATTCCTCAATATGGAAGAATTTGTATGCGGGTTCTTGATTTTTTTTAAAACAATATACTTTTCAAGGCGCAGGTGATACGCCAGATAAACAACGCCCATTCCGCCGCTGCCGATCTCGTTAATTACCTGATATGTATTATCGATAACCGTGTTGTTGAAAATCATAATGCTTCCTTTTGAGGTTCGGGCACACTTTTCTTTGCGGAAAAGTGTGCCCGAATTAATCGTCAGACCATTGTCAGGCGGTAAACGTGATGAGATGGAAAAGCCGTAATTAATTATTTATTGGCCTTTTTTCTCTTTCTTACAATAAGGAATATCAAGAATCCGATGAGCAGAACAACTGCCGCGCCAATGATGATAACAAGCGGGAGATGATAGTGCAGCAGACGTGCGAACCAAGAAGCGTTGAGCCTGAATTCGCTTACTTCCTTATTTTCGGAGTTCTTCGCCTTGTCGAATACGGTGACCTTGAACGTTCTGTCGCCGGTACTGTCTTCAGAGGAAAGCTTGATCTTTGCCTCGATGCTTCCGTCAACCTCTTCGGCGGTGTAGTCCTTGTTGATCTTAAGATCCTTGCCGTCAAGATTGATATTGAAGTCCTTAAGGGTGATGTTGGTATCGTCGCAGATAATCGTTACATCCTTCTCGGGCTCCTCGTAGTACTCGTTGGAGCTGATACCGGAGATCGAGATGATGGGCTTTGTTTTGTCTACGACAAATTCAACGGGACATCTTCTGTCCTCGGGCTCGATGTCGCTGCCCTCGGGAATCTCTTCTTCGGACTGTACATACGCGTTGCGGTTGGTTATCGTATTCTTAAAGTAGTCGGTCGAGGTGATGACCGTGTTGTAGTTGCCCTCCTGATCGTAATTCGACGCATTAATCGAATACTCGCAGCAGTACCACTCGGTTCCCGTGCCGCCGGTTTCGGTCGTCTTATAATCCTCGCCGTTCTTAAGGTTGCGGGTGGTTTCGTTGTAGTTGATCTGAACCTTCGCCTCGGTGATCTTATTGACGTTGATCTCTTTGACCTTGATATCAGGAGCCTTCTGAGTGTATCTGTTAACGGTAGCTACATCCAGCGTATCCGCATCGTCGATATAGAAGTTCGATCCGAAACGGTTTACAGAGAAGATCGTCTCCTTCTGTTCGTTGTTGCCGGCTAGGTCGGTAGCGGTAGCGGTAAGCTTGTACACGCCGTCGTTTCCGAAATGCTTGACAAAGTTGTCATAAGATACCAGTGCGGTTGTCAGTGTGCTTGATTTCAGCGGATTGAATTCCGTAACTTTTTCATGCTCACCGTTAGATTTATATCTTATAAGCGTGAAAGTGTATTCGGTCTGATCGAAGTTGTAATCGGAGTATTCGATCTTGGGAGCGATGACTCCGTTGTAGGCGTGTTTGTTTTCAACGCCGTCAAAGTCGATCTTGGGCTTGGTTTTATCGATGTAGAACAGTCCGGATTGAACCTGATTGGAATCATTCAGCGCGCTGTCGCGGCACTTGACGGTAAACTCGAATTTACCCTCGTCGGCAAAGGTGATAGTCGCTGTATGGAGATCTCCCGATGGTGTCCAGCCTGAAATCCGAGGTCCGGTAACAGGCGTGCTGTTGTCAGCGGATGTAGCCGTAGGATAACTGAGCTCAAAGTAATCGCTGTTGAAATTATGCTCTCTTACAGTTATCGTCGCGGTACGGGTATCGCTGAAATAAGGATCCTTTCCGGGGGTAGTAGACCAACTAACATCCTGAATTACAGGTGCGGTCTTATCGATAGTAAAGTCAGGCGCCTTCTTGTCTGCCGCCTTGCGTCCCGCCAGATCGGTAAACTGGACCGACATGGTGTAGTCGCCGTCAGCGTCAAACAATACCGTAGCCTCATGGATGATGTCGTCGGGGTTCGCAACGTTGATACTGTAGGTAGTGTTCCAGTTGCTGCCCGGTACAAGGGTGGGAATGGTTCCGTCGGTGTTTGTGATATTCAGTTTGAAATGGGCTTGATCGGGATTGAAGTTTCTTTCTTTGATCCTGATGGTCGCCGTGCGGTTAGCCTTGTAGTAGGTGGTGCCGCTGACGACGTTTCCGTCGTTGTTGTCAAACGTGATATCATAAATCTCGGGATTTGTTGTATCGATGCTGATATAATCGGAAAGGTTTGAATATGACGAGAAGCCTGCGTAGTCGGTGACCTTGACCTCAAGTCTGATATCGTTGGAGTTATAAGGTATCGCAACGCTCTTGGTGAACTGATCAACGATATTTACAAATTTTTCGTTAGAATCTCTTTCTCTGACAACCGAGGTAACACTGCTGTCGGAAATGTTGCCTGTGTCGTCAACGGTAATTGTTTGAGAATTATTTACAGTAGGCGTATGGATGATGTATTCTACGGCCTTAATTCCCGCAAAGCTGCTCTTTGCAGTAAAGGTGATGTTAGTAGGACTATCGTACAACCTTTGATTTTTGTTGTCGGTATACGAGTTGGCGGCATAGTTGAAGGTAACTTTTGTAGACTCGTCGTACATCTCCTTCTTTTCAACCACAATGCTTTCGGGAGTGTATCTGTCATTTAAGTCGCTGTTGTTGTCAACATTGTCGATAGCCGCAGCCCTAAGACGTCCCTTGAAATTGCCATTAATTACAAACTGCGCCTTGTTATCGTCGTCGGCTTCTTGATGCCCGTATTCGATCTCTTTACCGTTTACTTCCTTAGTGTATAAAACAATAGTCTTAACACCGGAACCCGTAACGCCTTCTATGACATTATCTGTTGCCGTGACGGTAACAGTGGTTTGCTCCTGGAAGAAGAAACCGTAGTTTTCGGGATCATAGAATTGGCCCGGTCCCTTAAGTCCCGCATAAGGAAGCTTTTGATAGCTAATGTTGTTAAACGCAAAATCAGTGATAACTGGGTTGGTGGTGTCGAGGATGAATTCGATACTTTTCTCGGAGCTCTCGTTGTTGTTACCTGTAGCTTTTATTACAACTGTATTGACGCCCTCGTGAACTTCAACGCCCGCGGTATTGAGAGTCACGTTCATCTTGCTGACCTCGATATCGGGGTCACCCTTGCCGTTTCTCTCAGGATAAGTGAACACGCCTGACGACGGAAGCGTCGCTGTGGCGGGCTCGGTCTTTGTAAGAACGCATTTTTCGGTAACTGTAGTGCCGTTTACTGTAACTTCGACAGACTGTATCTTTGATACATCGTCGGTGATAGTAGTAGCTATCATGGGAGGAGCGGAGAAGTAACGTCCGCTGTCTTCCGCATTGCCCTCAGGATAAGCGGTACCGCCCGGAGTTGCCTTCAGATCATCGATTTGAGGCTTATAATTCGAAGCTACCAGGTCAAATCCTTCATTGGGATCAAACTCTACATCCTCACCATTCGAATAGAGGCTGTAAAGATCATAGAAGTTATTGGAGGTTTCGTTCTTTACGTTATCGTTTGCGGTAACAACCAAATCGTTAAAGAAGCTGTCAGACGCGTCGGTTCCTCTTTTCAGGATAAACTCTTTTGTATACAAACCATCGCCCAATGAAATAAAGGAGTCGGTTTCCACTTCATATGTGCCTGAAGCAGATGAGATTTGGATTCCGTCATTGCTGATTCCGGATGACGCTTTGTTATCTTTTACCTTAACGGTGATCTTGATATCATTGTTGGAATACAGTCCGAATGTCAGCAGGTTGAGAACCTTTTCACCGGTTGAAGCATTGCTTTCGTACTTAATGCCATCGATGACCGGATCAGTTGTATCCATATAGAATTTTACTGTCTGCGTATTCGACTCACCGTTGTTGCCCCATGCGGTGACAGTTACTTTATTTTCGCCGTCGAGAAGTTCGATTCCGGCAGTGTCGAGATCCGCAAAAATCTGAGAAACCTTTGTGTCTTCGTTGTCATCGTTAAACGTGGTGAAAGTAAAGTCAGCGGGAACTTCAACCTTGTTGCTATTTTCTTTAAAAGAATATTTGCAATCATTAGTAGCAACGTATTGCTTTTCGGTTCCTTCATTAACAATTACCTGTACCTTGTGTATCTTTGACACATCGTCCTTAACGCTGAAATGCACAACAGGATTATCCGCATACCAGTTTTCTTGATTATTCTGATATGAGTGACTTGCATCAGTTACGGTGGGCTTTTTGAATTCGATCGAAGGCGCATTTGGTTTGCTGTAAGCTACAATGTCAAAGGTATCGGCAAGTGTTATTGTTTGCGAGCCGCCCTCATTATTAAACTTGGCGACAACGTTGGTATTGGTATCGTTTTTATTGCTGTTTTCAAACTTATCGCTCACCTCAACCCAAAGATTGTTGAAGAATGAATTATCCTTCTCGGCGCCCTTGGGCAGGGTAAATACCTTTGTGTAGAACTTTTTGCCGCCTTCTTCTTTGACATATGTGAAGGATTTGCCCTGAAGCTCCTTCTCTTTACCGGCATTGTCCTTATATTTCATTTTGATTCCGTTGGAATCAAGCTGTGACGAAGGCGTTATGTCGGTGACTGTAACAGTCGCTTCAATGTTTTCGTTAGAGTAAACACCAAAGGTCAGGATATTGAGCATTTTTTCGCCCGGGCTGTACTCGTTAAGACCAAACGAAATATTGGTAACTACCGGCGCTGTTTCATCGAGCGAGAAGGTTTCTTCTGCGGATGTGAAATTGTTTAAACTCTTATCCTGAACGGTATAATAAATTTTGTGCTCAGAGGAAGCGCCGTAAGGGATAATATGAAGACCTATAAGCTTTTCGGTATAGATCTCAATATGAGCTTTTGTCTTCTTTTGCTTGTTTTGATCGGAGTATGTAACCAAAAATGCATCATCGGTGAGCTTATTACCGTCAACATAAACCTCGACGTTTTGAACGCCGGCAAAAGTGTTCTCGATATCGGTCGAAATAATATCTTTTTTATTCGAGTCGCCGTTTGTTCTCTTATATATCTTGTCACTGTTGTTGGAATAAGTCATATTATACGAATAACTCGATTCCTCAAAGTGACCGGCAGAATTTTCGGAGGATACAACAACTATTTCAAATACATCCTCGGAAAGATAATCAGGGGTATATTTATGTTCGCCTACGGTAACGCCGATTTTCTCGGGAGCAGTCACGGAATTGGTCTGTCCGAAACTATCGGTAACCGTTACGCTCAAATTATCGTAACAGCTGCCATTATTAAGCTTGAAAACAGCGGTATAGCTGCCGTTTTCGGCGTTGTAAACAAGTGCGGGTTCGCTGTTCGGATCAAGGGTTGATTCTCCGTTTTTGACAACGATACTTGTGATTTCCGCAGTGGGGTCATCGTCGTGAGCTATCACGGTAAGCGTGTTATCGCCCGCGTTGAGATATACACCCTCATTGCTTTGAGCCCTGATATCTCCGGAAACTATTATCTCATCAACTACGGGCTCGGTGTTATCAACCAGGAAATCAACATATTTATAGCAAGTATTGCCCGCATTGTTTTTAACTGTGAGCCTGAAAATGTAGCGTCCGCTTTCTTTGGTATCCAAATCATAGTCCAGGGAAGCGGTCGTTTGTTTATCCTCAGACGCATTCAATTCTGAATACAGCTCATTGGTAAGATCGTTATCAAGCTGTAAGGAAAGATATCCGTCGTTTTCATCGCTGATGACCTGATCAAGCGGAACCATACCGTACTCTGCCTTGATTTCGTCTATACCTGCCATTTCATCGGTGATGGTAGAAGTCAGCTTAACGCTGGCGCCGTGGAATATGGTTTGATCGCCGTTAGCTTTGCCTGTTTTTTCGATATCGCTGATATTCGCGGTAGCTAAGGTGACAAGCACGTCGTAAACTGTATTGTTGAAGTTTTCGTCGACTATCTTTTGGATGCCCTTGTTTTCAATAAGGAAGGCTTCCTCGCTGTTGCCGACGGAATCCGTTGTTCTAAAGATAACATTTATATCATCCTTAGTCAGCTCTTTGTTCTTGTCACAGGTGATGGTGAAGTCATAATACCAAATATTCTCGTCCTCGGCATCCTGTCTTACGCCGTTTTCAACGGGAGTAATATTTTTAGCCGGTTGTTTTTTATTATTCAATACTTCTACAGAGCCGGCAGTCAGCGGTGAGCACTCGGCAAAACCGCCCTTATTGTTGTCAACTACAACAGTCATAGTGACGCTGTCGGCTTTAGAATATGTTCCGTGCTTTCTTACATTTCCTTCGCTGAACCGCACCTCTTTTACGGAAGGAGCAAGCTTATCGATAAGGATGTTTGTGGTTTCTTCACCTACATCAAATGTCTTATCGTTGCCTGCGCGGTCGGTCAGTTTTACCTTATAGTGACCGTATTTTTCAGCGGTAAAGCTGCACTTGCCCTCTGTATTGGGATTAGTAACAGCAACTTGTTCAAGGGCTTCGCCATTGACGTAATATACTACAACAGAGCCTTCGTCAAAGCCGGAGATCTCGCTCTCGCCGTTGTTCAGATCCTCAGCGGAAAACTCAACTGTCACGTTTTCTTTAGTCCACTGCAATTCCGTTAAACCGTTATAGGTGAAGGAGTTTTCTGTAACTTCAGGATCAACGTTATCAAATTTGATAGCTTCAGTGGGATAGGACGCGGAGTTTCCAAGCTCGTCCACAGCGGTGACGGTGAATACACCATACTCTTCTGCCGTAAACTTATAGGCGCCCTCCCCATTTTCGGCGTCAGACGAAACCGTTACGTCTTTTTCGGTCGGTGATTTGCAGGTAACAGACGCAACTCCTGCCACATCCGCCAGTACGAATCTTACAACGATGCCTTCATGGCTCCATGCGGAGGTCATGCTTTCATTGTAAGTGAAACCGGAGGTTTTATCGGGAGCGGTATTGTCAACAGTGAAGGAGATCTCTTTGTTTGCTTCATTCTTGCTGTTTGATGTGGCAAACACATAAAGCACACGTTCGCCTTCCGGCAAATCCTTTGCCTCTGTTTCAACATCAAGTGAGATGTGTTTTTCATCGGAGAGGTCTGAACTTACTGTCTTGTAAGTGTAATCCTCATTGTCGATATAAGCTTTGTAGCTGCTTATACCCGTGATCTCTTCTGAAACGGGAACAGATATTTTTCCGTTTCCTCTAACGTAAGTCTTATCGTCTTTTGTATATACATTAGTGAAGTTTTCGAAAGAGCTTAGATCATCACTGATTGTCGGAGCGACCTTTGAAAGTATAAGCTCTGAGACAGAGGTATACTCTGCGAGGATCTCTTTAGCTTCATTTGTAAGCTTTGTAGTGATATCGTTGTCCTTAAGAGTGTATTCAACTTTATTTCCTGCTTCGTCGGTAACAACAACGCGCAGGTCAAAACTCTTTGAGTTTTCGTCATCGCTGAGCGAAAGATCGCCTTCGGGTTTACCTTCGGTTTCTGCTTCGCTTCCGTTGATATAAAGCTTAACAGTCTGATCGGAATCGCCCGCCTGCTTGGCTTCTGCGGCAACATGCAAAGTCTTTTTGCTGTATATGCCGAAAGAAAGCATGCTGAGAGCCTTGTCGATATCTTCCTCATTAACGGTGAATGAAAGGGTGACGTCATTAGCTGCGGGAGATTGATTATCGTACTTGAACTCATCGGCTCCGATAGTAGCGCTGTTTGAGTTGCCGGCTATATCCGAGAATGTAATGGTGTAGTCTGAAGCCACTACGCTGTTGTCTGTGACAGCATTATCGGTAAACGAAACGGTCGCGGTCTTTTTATCGACGCTTACCTGGCTATCGACTTCATTCTCGCCGTTCATCACCTTGATAGTCGATTCGTCAATACCCGAACCGGAATCGGATAAAACTGCCTTAACTGTGAAGTTTTTGTTATAATAACCGCCAGTCGGGGTACCGTCCTCTTTGCAGAACGAATATCCTGTCATTTCGGGTAAAACAGTGTCAATCTTAGTAATGTTGCCGATATTTAAATCAGTTGTATTATTATAAATATCGGTAGCTGAAAGTATGTACCTGTTATTGTCGCTTATTTCAAACGAATAAACGCCTTCTGAAGGCTCAATAGGGTCGCTGGTGCTTATAAGAGTATCGTTGGAATCCTTTACCGAATACGTAACCGTTACAGGTGAAACTGAGTTTACAATAAACTCAACATTGACCGGCTGATTGGTCCATTGAAGCTTTGACTTTTTATTGCCATTGAACTTTACCTGATTCGAGGGAATTACAGGCGCAGTTTCAACGACTGTAAATTCGTTCTTGATCAGCTCTGTAGGTTCCTCGCCGAATTCGGCAACGAAGATGTAAGCGCCGTCCTTTTTCCAATCGGAATTGTCGGTGAAGAATTTTTCAAAGTCAAAAACAATTGTAAGTGTGTCTTCGTTCAGACCGAATTCACAGTATTCATTATCCACCGGCGTATATGACTCGCTGTCTGCCTTTTTGAACTTCACGTTAAGACCGGTGATAACTTCGCCGTCAACATTATTGTTCAGCATGGTCATGACGTCTTCGCCGGGCTTGGCTCTGAATGTCAGTTTTTTAAGATCCTTTGCGCTGACATAGGTTACGTCGTCTTTTTTGACAACGCTGTTGTTATCGGCGTCAAAATCATCAAGCTCATTACCCCTCTTTTTATCCGGGTCTCCCGCCTCGTCGGGAGTCGACGCGGAATCCAAGGTCGATGGGCTTTTAACTGCCTCCTGCTCCTGGCTTGCCCATGCCGCCGGTATAGCGCCGTTGATCATCACGGCGCAAAGCAGCATGGCACAAAGCTTTTTACCCGCAGTAAAATTCATTTTCATTTTCTACACTCCTTATCAACCGATTTGATATATCGATAGTTTAATCCATTCAGCATACTGTGCATGTATGCCGACGCAAGCAAAAGCGAAATAAGCACAAGTGTTACGTTCTGCCCTATTCCGGGGATAAATATTGACAGCAGCATCAATATAAAAAACAATGCCATTGCGCAGTCAAACACCATTGCGGCTCTGTTTTCAAAAAAGGATATAAGCCCTATACGGGCGCCCCTTTCTTTTGAGCCGTATTTTTTGTCTTTGCGTCTTTTACTATTCAAAACCAGCAGGAAAGCCATGCCGGCTATCAGACCCGCCCAAAACAAAACGCCTGTCATTACGGCTAATACCACCTGAATCGCATTTCCTTTATAGTCGGCAACAAAAGTAAGTAAAACCGAAAGCGCCGAAATGACAAAGGAAACGCATGACAGTTTGAACAGCGTTTTCTCCTTTTTCAATTATAATCACTCCTATATCACGTCAGAGGTATGACCTCGTCCGTATGTACAACCATTATTTCCTTGATGATCCTGATCGGTATCGACGGCTCGTTGGGATCGAACTCAACGGGCTTTATGTCGTCTGTTTTGTTGCTGAGCACCGAGGTCTCCGCATACAAGACCTCTGTTCCGTCTGACACATCGTCTTGCTGAGAATACTGATCGTTTTGCGGTTCGGTCACGGTATTGCTTGGTGCGGGCTGCTGTACCGGTGCGTTCTGAAGGGCATCGTCGTTCTGGTAAAACTGTTTCTTAACATCCTCCGACGGCGGAGTGACCGCCGGCGCCCTACCCTTAGCAATATCCTTCTTGGACAGCTTGGTGGTCTGTGTTTTTCCGTCTACCCTAAGACGTCCGGTGCTGTCGTTGACAGCCTTCATTGCTTTAACGGTCTTTGCCTTAGCTCGTCCGGTCTTGATATTAAAGATAGTTTTAATATCGAATAAAAAGAACAGGATAACGGAAATTACAAAAAACAGGATGGCAAGAACCAAACAAACCCAAAAACAGGTTCTGAGGATCGTTATAGCTTGACTATTATCCATTAATTATTCCTAACCTCCTGTTCAGCGGTCGTATTCGGCGAACCGAAATTATCTACATACGCAGAATTGATAAGCTCTTCAATGTCCTGAGCCATTTCGTAAATGATCTTATCCTGCAAATTTATATTGTTGTTCTCACTGCCTGCCGATGCCGTCTTTCCTTGACTATAACGGTTGGATACAGCAATAAACAACGGGTCTTGTTTTAAGTTATTAAGGTTTTCCTTGACCTTATTAACCGCTGCGAAATACCTGTCGGATGAAATACCGTACTGCCTCCAAAGCGAGGTGTTGTTATACATGAAGTTTATCGCAAATCGGTTGGCGCTGAGCTGGATCTTAAGGTTCGTGGTCTGTAAGGTCTGGGGATCGATAAGTTTTTCAATGTTTTCCCAGTATTCCGCGACCGAGACCTTTGTATCGCCATTAGGGTTGATCTCGCCGTCCTTGAGCTTATTTTCGTTGATGGCAAGGAAATGGAGCACCGTGGCCTTGTTTTTATATTTTGAATTTTCGTAATTCATTACCTTCGCGTACCACTTTCCCGAGTTGGAACGACCGCGTGTATCGTTTGTGTTGGATCTGTCCTCGTAGCTAAAGAAGCAGGCGTCGGCAAAAGTGATGGCGAATTCATCGTAATAGCGATCTTCTTCGTTCGATATAAGTTCGCTCTCATAGTTGGGCATTAACGTCTGTAGATCGTTAAACTCGACGTCGCTGATTTTTGAATCGTTCAAATACAGATTCAAAAGATGAAGGAACGCGTCAATCTTTCCCGAGTCTACTTTGATAGCGCGCTTGTAAAGGTCCTTAGCCTCATTGTAGTCAGCATCCCCGGGCTTTAGATCCGAATTTTCGGAATACAGATTGTCAGCCTGAGTGATAAGTGAGGAATATGTGCCCGAAACGACGTTTGCCGAAGCTATACTCAAACCTATAGTTGAAATAAGCATGACGACGGTCGCGATTACCGAGGCGAGGAAAACCTTCCACTTAAAGCTTTGCCGCCTCTTGCTTTCGATATCGAGATCCTGATAATGATCGAGCGCGTAAAGCAGCTCGGCGCAGGACTGGTATCTGTCCTCGGGATTTCGCTGGGTACACTTTAAAATGATCTCCTCTAAACCGGAGGACAGCATCGGATTCCACTGGCGTATGGGATACATCTCATACGGAGGTGTGCTTGGGTTGTGACCCGTAACAAGGTGGTACATGGTAGCGCCCAAACAATATATGTCGGTACGCGCGTCGGTTTGCCCGTGGCCGCCGTACTGCTCGGGAGCAGCGTAGCCCTGCGTGCCGAGGCAGGTGGTGTCCTCTACGCTGGAGGACTTGAACTCGCGCGCCGTGCCGAAGTCGATAAGCGAAACATTGCCGTCAGGTTTCAGCATGACGTTAGCGGGCTTCATATCTCTGTAGATGATCGGAGGCTTGCGCGAATGAAGATAACCCAAAACGTCGCAAAGCTGCTTTGACCACTCGATAACATCCTCCTGGCTCTGAGCGCCGCTTTCCAGCGCCTTGCTCAGCGAGTTGCCCTCGATATAGTCCATAACGATAAGGAAAGTGCCGTCACCGTCAATAACGTCGATAATGCTCGGAAGATTAGGGTGGTTAAAGCGTTTTAAAAGCTCGGTCTCAACTATAAGGTTCTGCTTTACGACTTCAAAATTCTGAACGCCGTCTTTTCTGACTTCTTTTATAGCCCAAATCTTATTTGCTTTTTCGTTGACCGCCTGATAGACTACGCTCATTCCGCCCTTGCCGACAACTCGTAATATCCGGTATTTTCCATCGACTAAAGAGCCTATTTCAAGCATAAAATCCTCCTCACACTGTTTTTACAAGAATAACTGTAATATTATCTCTTTCCATTCTGGATTTGTTAAGCTCGGTCAGATAATAAGCACGATCCTTCATTACCTGCTCATTGACCAATACCGACGGATTTAAATTATTATACAGCTCGGCTTCGTTAATAACATGGCGGAAGCCGTCGGAGCAAAGCATAAATACCTGACCCGGACCAAACTGTCCCGAGAAGAAATCAGGCTCGATAATGTCGCTCGCTCCTACGCACTGCAAAAGGACGTTCCTCTGAGGACTTCTCATCGCTTCCTCATATGTCATTCTGCCCATATCCATCTCACGCTGAACGTATGACTGATCCTTAGTAAGCTGATAGACATTGTCGCTAATGCAATACGCCCTGGAGTCGCCGATATTGATAATATAATAGTTATTCTTCACAAACAAAACTGCCGCCAGCGTTGTTCCCATGCTGACGCCCATTGATTTTCCGTATCTCGAAATTGAACCGTTACACGAAAATGATATTTTTTCCCAAGAGCTGAATATCCTATCCTTAGGATCTTCAAGCGTCAGGATGCGCGGAAGCTCATTTTTGAACCACTGACTGAATGCCCTTATTACGGCAGAACTGGCGACCTCGCCCTTGTCGAGGCCGCCCATTCCGTCACAAATAACAGTCAGTAGAACATTACCGATATCAGACTCTGCTTCCATAATCAGTGCAGAATCCTGATTTGTTTTTTTGCGGATACCGATATCGGTATGTACTGCTGTCAAATAATTCATAATAATCCTCTGTCAATTAACCCATGAAGCTGAACTCTTCATCAGAAATCTTGATGGTGTCGCCGGCAGACAGAACAACTTCCTGATTAGGAGTAAGCTTGTTGCCGTTTACATAGGTGCAGTTTGTCGAACCCAGATCGGAGATGTAGCATCTGCCGCCGCGAACGGTAAATCTTGCGTGGATACGGCTGATAGAGTTGTTGTCACTGATGCAGTAATCTACTCTTCTTCTCTCTTTACCGATAAGGAATTCGGATTTGTTGACTTTGATTTGCTCGTTGTTTCTCTTTCTGAGAAGCTTAAAGCCTGCCGACTGACCGCCGAGTACGGTTGTCTCGCCTGCGCCGTCGTTCAGAACGCTGGTCTCGCCTGCGCCTTCATTGTTGTAAGCAGTACGGTTGTCGGGAACATAACCGGGTCCGCGCATGTTAGGCTGAGAAGCCGTGGGAGGAACTTGCCTGTTCGGGCCGGGTCCCTGAATTACTGTTCCGCCGTTCTGGGGCGGATTCATCTTAGCTGCTGATTTCTTCTTGTTGCTCACCAGGAACGCAATAACTACGATGATGATAGCAACTACAACTACCGCGATAGCGATGATGATGATGATCTTGGGATCAAAGCCGTCGCCGGAGCCACCTCCTCCCTTAGTAGGGTCGGTTACAGGATTGGTGGGATTATTTGTTGTAGGCTGAACCGTTGTAGGCTGAACCGTTGTAGGCTGAACCGTTGTTTCCTCAACAGGATTATCTACCCCACTATCATCAGAATAGCTGCTCATGTATTTTACACCGTTTCTGTTCAATAACGAAACTGCGTGGTCGATATTAACAGAGAAGTAGTCCTCTTCGATTTTTGCGGTAAACGCCGCGCCGTCAACAAGCCTTACGGTTGCCAAAGGCGTTGACCATGTGTTTACGCCGATGACCTTGCCGTCGCTTGTGAGCAGAGGACCGCCCGAGTTACCTTCCTTGATGTTTGCGTCAATCAGGATGTTTTTCCAGCCTGTACCCTGCTGGGTAAACAGTCTGCTGATAATACCGCTGGTTATAGATACGTCGGATACGCGGAAATGAGAGGTTGCCGCGACATTAAAATTCTCGGTAAGTCAGGGGAAGCCCAATACGTACACTTCTTTACCCACCATGTCGTCGGTCGGAGAAGCGATCGGCAGAGCGGTTCTCTGGTTTGTGGCATTCTCAAGTCTCAGAAGAGCGATGTCATACTTGTCGTCGACCTCAACCGGATAAGCTTCGATAAAGTTGTTCGACTGAACCGTATCAAAATAGACGCGGATCTTCATTCTGCCGGTTCTCTTGCTGCCATCGTCAAACTTCAGGGTAATAAGATCGCCCTTGCCCATTTGATAATAATCGCTGATGACATGATAGTTGGTTATGCAGTACTGCGGGTTTTCGGGCGTGTCTCCTACAAAGAAGCACGAACCCAGGCTGGTAGCCGTTTCGCTGTTAGGCAAAAAAGTACTTGAGGCGGAATCCTCAAAATAAAGCATAACGGCAGCTACGGAGTTTCTCGCCGCGTTAACTCTGTCGGTTTCTGCCGACGCGGGCGTAAACGCCATCGCCATCATGGCTACAAGCATAATCAGAACAAAAGCGAAACTGATTATTCTTTTACTTGTGAGTTTTGATTTCATGTTCATTTCCTCCTAGAAATAAAAAATAATAATACGGCAAATCACCGTATCGGTTACAAAACAATAAAACAAAAAGCCCCTCTGCTTTTTGTTTTCCGGCAAAATCTGCGCTTTACGATACGATACAATACAATACCTATAAAATCAAATACAAATACCTGCATATCGAATGTCGCAAAGATTTGTCCTTTATGACAGAAAAAGTCTGTAAAACTAAATCAATTTTAATATATTTGATGAGGAATGTCATATACATTCTTAGAATATTTTGTCTAAAAATGGCAATATTTAGATTATACGAAGGATTTATCTCCCGAACTATCGGCTCACACTAAAAATAATATCAGTGTATATTTCTAATAAAGCAAATGGATGGCTCGCCGGTAAGCAGACAAAAGAAAATCACCGCCGGTTTTCACCAACGGTGACTTGATTTATTTATGTTTCTTCCTCGAATACCTTGAAAAGTCCTTCTTCTTCCCCTTCGGCTTGGCTTGCTGCGGGGCGGCTGCGGCTACCAGGCAGTTTTTTCCGTTCCCTATCAGGTCGCGGCGGTTCGCGGCTATTAGAGCCTTTATCACGAGCGGCTTGTTTTCAGGGATGAAATACTGCAGCAGGGCGCGCTGCATTTCCTTTTCTTTTTCGGATTTAGGCACGTAGACCGTTTCGAGCGTGTAGGGGTCGAGCCCGGTGTAGAACATGGCTGTCGATATGGTGCCGGGCGTGGGGTAAAAATCCTGCACCTGCTTGGGGTGGATGTTCTCCCTTTTGCAGAAGAGCGCGAGCTCCACCGCGTCCTTGAGCGTAGAGCCCGGGTGCGAGCTCATAAGGTACGGCACCACGTACTGATCCTTTTTCTCTTTGCCGGTAAGGGCATAGAATTTATCGCAGAACTTTTTGTACGTTTCGATATGCGGCTTGCCCATCTTGTCGAGGACGGCAGCCGAGCAATGCTCCGGCGCGACCCTGAGCTGACCGCTTATGTGATACTTCACGAGCTCTTCAAAGAAAGCGTCGTTCTCGTCCTCCATCAGGTAATCGAAGCGGATGCCGCTGCGGATAAACACCTTTTTTATGCCGTCGAGCGACCTAAGCCGGCGCAGCAGGCGCAGATAATCCTCGTGGCTGACCTGCATGTTCGGGCAGGGCTTGGGCGCAAGGCACTTTCTGCCCTTGCACAAACCGAGCTTTTTCTGCTTTTCGCAGGACGGCAGCCTGAAGTTCGCCGTGGGGCCGCCGACGTCGCTTATAATGCCCTTGAAGCGCTTGTCGCCAAGGAAGCTCTTCGCCTCCTCGATGACGCTCTCCTCGCTGCGCACGGTAACGGCGCGCCCCTGATGGAACGCGAGCGAGCAGAAGTTGCACGCGCCGAAGCAGCCGCGGTTGTGGGTTATCGAAAACTGCACCTCAGCTATGCCGGGCACGCCGCCCAAGCTTTCGTAACACTTGGGGTACCACCGCTCGTAGGGCAGCGAGTAGACCCGATCGAGCTGCTCGGTATCGAGCGGCTGCATGGGCGGATTCTGCACCAAAAGGTACTTGCCGTGCCGCTGTATCACCGTTTTGCCGCGCACCGCGTCGGCTTCGTCAAGCTCCTTGCGCGCGGCTATGGCGTAGTCGCGCTTGCTCTCCCTCACGCGCTCAAAGCTCGGGAGGTTGACCGCCGACTTAGGCACGTAGTCCCCGGTCTTGATTTTATAACAGATACCTCTTATATCATGAAGCGCCTCAACGGGATAACCCTCGCTCAGGCGCCTTGCTATCTCAACAGTCTGCAGCTCGCCCATACCGTAGACGAGGATATCGGCTTTGCTGTCGAACAAAACGGACGGCATGACGCTGTCGCTCCAGTAGTCGTAATGCGCGAAACGGCGCAGTGAAGCCTCTAAGCCGCCGATGATTATCGGGCTGTCGGGGTACAGCATGCGGATGATGTTGCAGTACACGGTCACGGCGCGGTCGGGGCGCTTGCCGTTTTTGCCGCCGGCGGTGTAAGCGTCGTCGCGGCGCTTGCGCTTGCGCACGGTGTAGTGCGCCACCATACTGTCGATGTTGCCCGCCGACACCATGAAGCCGAGCCTTGGCTTGCCGAACTGCGTGAAATCCGCGTCGCTCCTCCAATCCGGCTGAGCCAGAAACGCCACCTTGCAGCCGCAGTCCTCAAGCACGCGCGTGATGATAGCCGCGCCGAACGAGGGATGGTCGACGTAGCTGTCGCCGCAGACGTATATAAAGTCCGGCTGCTGCCAACCGCGCTGTTTCATTTCTTTGGCGTTCATAGGAAGGAACATTGGGTACTCCTTTTAAGTTATAAGTTATATGTTATAAGTTATAAGAACAAAAGTTATAACATTAGAGTATCAACCCAACCTATGGATCAATGCAGTCAACATTTTTTCTACCTCTTTTGACAACAACATTGATTGAGTGATTTGTTCATGTGAAAGATACTGTAAACCTTCACAAATCAAAAGCTGTGTTTGAAGTTCTGCGTTTGAACCTTTTGCGATAGAAAGGAAGTTAATAAACTCTCTTAGGGATTTTCGTTGTTGACCTTCGGCAATATTGGAAGGTATAGAAACAGCGGCACGTCGCATTTGAGTAGACAAAGCATACATCTCTTCCTTTGGAAGATATTTAACGATACGATATACTTCAAATACTAACTGCATTGACTTTTGCCATACTAACAATTCCTGATAATAGCCTTTCACAGTATTCTCCAATCAACTTATTACTTATTACTTATAACTTATTACTTATTACTTCAAAATCAATCCTGACTATTCTGCAAAACGTTCCTGCGTTCGAGCCATTCGTTGTATGTCATAAGGACGTCGCGGGGCTTGCTTCCCTGGTGCGGGCCCACTATGCCGAGCTGCTCCATGTCGTCGATCATTCTGCCGGCGCGGGCGTAGCCCACCTTCAGGCGGCGCTGGAGCATTGAAGTGGAAGCCTGTCCGCTCTCGATGACGAACTGGATAGCCTCCTCCATTTTAGAGTCGATGCTGATTCCGTCGGCGTCGCCGTCGTCGGAGCCGCCCTTCTTGTTGCCGATGCCTTCCGCCTCGATGCGCTTGATGTTTTCCTCGATCTCGGCGTTGTACTCAGCCCTCGCGCTCTTTTTGATGTAGGCGGTCACGCCCTCGATCTCTTCCTCGGAGGCGTAGCAGCCCTGAACGCGTATAGGCTTGGGCGCGCCTACGGGCGAGAACAGCATGTCGCCGCGGCCGATAAGCTTTTCGCCGCCGCCCACGTCGAGGATGGTTCGCGAATCCATGTTGGAGCTCACCTTGAGCGAGATGCGGCTGGGCACGTTCGCCTTGATAAGACCCGTGATGACGTTTACGGTCGGGCGCTGGGTGGCGAGTATCAGGTGCATGCCGGCGGCACGCGCCATCTGAGCAAGACGGCAGATGCTGTCCTCGACCTCGCTGGGAGCCGCCATCATCAAATCGGCGAGCTCGTCGATCGCGATGACTACGCGCGACATCTTCTCTTTGGCGACGGGCAGTCCGTTCACTTCGATAACGGGCTGGATCAGCTCGCCCTCCTCGTTTTCAACGGGCGGGTTGTCCTTCATATATTTCAGATTTTTCTCGATCAGCGCATTATAGGAATCTATGTCCTTGCAGTCGAATTCCGAGAATATCTTGTAGCGGTTGAGCATTTCGTTAACAGCCCAGCCCAGCGCCGCCGCCGCCTTTTTAGCGTCGGAAACTATCGGCACCAGCAGGTGCGGAATGCCCTTGTACTTTGAAAATTCTACCATCTTGGGGTCGATGAGCAGCAGCTTGACCTCGTCGGGGGTAGCCTTGTAAAGAATACTTATCAGTATGGAGTTTACGCAGACCGATTTACCGGAGCCTGTGGTACCGGCTATGAGCAGGTGAGGCATTTTGGCGATGTCGGTCAGGACTATCTCGCCGGAGATATCGCGTCCCAGCACGGCGGTCAGCTTGCTTTTCGCCCTGCGGAACTCGTCGGAGTCGATAAGCTCGCGCATCGAGACCATGCTGACTACCTTGTTCGGCACCTCGATACCCACCGCCGCCTTGCCCGGGATAGGCGCCTCGATCCTGACGCCGTTCGCGGCTAGGTTGAGGGCGATATCGTCGGAAAGGTTGGTTATCTTGCTTATCTTAACGCCGGGCGCGGGCTGCAGCTCGTAGCGCGTTACGGACGGACCGCGGCAGATGTTGGTGATGTTGGCGTTAACGCCGAAGCTGTTGAGCGTGTCGATCAGCTTGCGCGAGTTGGTCTGAAGCTCCTCCATCGCGTTCTGCTCGTTAGTGTTGCTCGGCGGCTTCAAAAGCTGCACGGGCGGGAAGCGGTAGCTATCCTCGGGTTTTGTTTCTTTTACAGAATTATCCTTGCCGTAACCGAGGTTGTCAAACTCGCTTGCGGCTTCTTCACCCTTCTTCTTTTTCTTGACGTTTACGGGCACGGTCTGGGGGTCGGCCTGCTTTGCGCCGCCGCTCACGCGGTTGGAGCGCTTCTCCTGAGATATCTCCTCGGCGATATGCTCGATGGTCGTGTCCTTAGCGCCCATCGGACGGCTTGCGCGGTCGATGATGTTTTGAAGATCGGTGGAAAGATCCATGTCGCGCGCGTTGCCCTCGTTGCGGTCGGAGCGGTCGATACCCACGCCGGAAGCAACCGTTCTTCTCGGTTTTTTCTTTTTAGTATAGCCCTCCTCGCCGTCGAGCGGGATGTCGATATCGCTGCGCGGCACGTAGTTTTTGCCGTAGCTGAGCGGGATATCAATCTCGCTGTCGGGGATGGTGTCGGGGTCGATGCCCATTTTCTTAGCCTGCCTGCGCACGCGGTGACGGGTGAGCCTGCGCTTGCTCTCGACGCGGGCGCGTCTGACGGCGCGGGCGACGTCGTTTACGGAAAGGTTGGCGAGCACGAAGATTATAGCGAGCAGGATGAGCACGCAAAGGATAGCGCCCACCACGTTGCCGCAGAGCAGTGCGAGCGGATAGCCCAGAATGCCGCCGATAAAGCCGCAGCTGAACACGAAGTAATGGGTGCTCTCGGTGCAGACGGCATTGTACGCGTCGCCGTAAAGGTTGCCGAGCGCCGCAAAATAATTGACGTCCCTGTGCTCCGCTCCGCAGATTATGTAAATGAACGCGCCGGCAAAAAGCACTGTGAGTACGCACAGCGCGACCTTCGCCTTGAAGTGCGCGACGTAGGTCTTTTCCTTCTCGTTCATTATGCAGAGGTACACGAACGCCGCCGGAACCAGTATTATTCCGAAGCCGAAAATGCCTATGAAAGCCGCGCGGACGTTAGTCCACACGCTCGCGCCGCGGAACAATATCATTATGGTGAAGAATATCGCGAGCGAGGCGTAAAGAATGGACTTCACACGCGGGCTCAAGCCCCCGCTTTTCTGCGGCGGCTGCGTGCGGCGCGCGGAGCTTTTTTGAGTGTTCGCGCTCTTTGCGCTATTCGTTTTTTTGGATTTGCCTGAATTATTCGACCGCGCCGGAGTACGGCGGCCGGTCGTTTTGTTACGATCGTTAGAAGCCAATCGGATTCAACTCCTGTGGTAGTTTACTAGGTACTAGGTATTAGGTACTAGGTATTAGGTATTAGGTACTAGGTATTAGAGTCGGTGTAGGGGCGGACCCGTGTGTCCGCCCGAAAACGTTGCAATATTCCGTGGGCGCACACATGGGTGCGCCCCTACGTATAACCTGCCAACGATTCCTATAAATCAAACATAATACAAATCCGGAGCGAAGCGTGATTCCCCTTTCAAGGGGAAATGTCGTGAAACGACAAAAGGGTTGCCGTCCGGCTACGGACCTTAATTGTCAATCGTCA
This sequence comes from uncultured Ruminococcus sp., assembly GCA_902776375.1. Taxonomy (GTDB): domain Bacteria; phylum Bacillota; class Clostridia; order Oscillospirales; family Acutalibacteraceae; genus Ruminococcoides. The sequence continues at coordinate 45,900 of CACYPV010000009.1, forward strand.
ATTGTCAACTGTCAATTAAACAGCGTCGCGCTTTGACCGGTGAAGAGGTTCGCGCCGTTCATGATCTCGATCATCGAGACCACGAGCAGGGCGACGCCGACTATCGCTGTGTAGATGATGAAAACTATCATCTTGTCGGATTTGAGGAACCACTTGAACAGCCAGATCGCGAGGTAGCCCACTACAGCCGAGACCGCCACGCCGACGATGAGCACAACGGGGTCGATGTCTACGCCCTCTTCAAGCGCGTCTTTGCCCTCGAGCAGAGCGGCGGCGAGTATGGACGGTATACCCAGGATAAATGTAAAGTCGAGCGCCTTTTGCTTGTCTATGCCGCGCATCTGCCCCACCGCGAGGGTCGAGCCGGAGCGCGAAAGTCCGGGAAGCAGCGCGGCGCAAACCTGCGTAAAGCCCACGCAAACGGCGTCGAGCACGGTGTAGCGCTCCTTGCCGCCATCATTGCTTCCGCCATGCATGTGTCTGCCTGCCGGGGCGCTGTTCTTTTTGCCGAAGTGCGCGCCGACCGCAAGCAGAATACTTGTGAGCATCAGCGAGCAGGCGGTGACTAGCAGTATCTGCGCGCCTGAAAAGACCTCGGCAAGATCCTTTATCTTCATGTCGGTACCGGGTATCGGCACGAACAAAACGAACAGCGGGATCAGCGCAATGATTAGCATGACTATCAGATTGCGCTCGTAATTCATCTCGCGCCACTTGAATTTGCCTGTGAAAATGTCGCCTATCATGCGGAAAAATTCCTTGATGAGGCTCCAGATAAGCTTGTGGTAGAACACCACCACCGCGGCGAGCGTGCCCACGTGCAGCATGACGTTGAAGAATAAATTGCCCTCGTCGGCGACGCCCGTAATGTGCTGGGTTATCGCCAGATGGCCGCTGCTGGACACGGGCAGGAACTCGGTAAGCCCCTGGACCACGCCCTGGATTATCGCGTCAAAAATGTTCATATACTCTCTCCTCTTCCGTTTTTATGTATGGGCTTGCGCCCGTTTATTATTCTGTATCAGAATTATTTATCATCTCATACAGCGCTTCTATCGCGTCCGACACCGTGCCGACCGAGTCGATAAGCCCTTCCTCTACCGCTCGCTCGCCGTCGAGGATAGTCCCGACGTCCATCACGAGCTCGCCCGTATTTAGCACGAGCTGCGAGTAACGCTCGCGCGAGATATTGGAATGTTCCACGACAAAGTCGTTTATCCTGTCCTGCATCCTTTTGAAGTATTCAAAGGTCTGCGGCACGCCGAGCGTCAAGCCGGTCGTGCGCACCGGATGCGCGGTCATGGACGCGCTTTTGGCAATAAAGCTCTTTTTTGCGGAAACCGCGAGCGGTATGCCTATCGAGTGTCCCCCGCCGAGCACTATCGACACCGTGGGCTTCTTCATCCCCGATATGACCTCGGCGATCGCCAGCCCCGCCTCGACGTCGCCGCCGACGGTGTTCAGCAGGATGAGCAGCCCGTCGACGCGCGGCTCCTCCTCCACCGACACCAAAAGCGGGATGATGTGCTCATACTTGGTGGTCTTGCTGTCGCGCGGCAGCAGGGTGTGACCCTCTATCTGCCCGATGATAGTCAGGCAGTGGATGAGCCTGTTTTTGTGGCAGGCGATAAACGAGCCCGACTCGCTGCAGCTCTCCGGCTGTTCCTCGGCTGCGGTTTCCTCATTTTGCGCTTCATTCTCGTAAAAATCATTAAAATATTCCTTCGGCATAATTGCACCTCCGAAAGAATCATTCCCATATTTACTGAGAAAATTTATGCTCGGAGCGCGGCTTTGATACCTGATTGAAAAAAGCGCAGAATTATACATTGTTATTATAACAGTAAATGCAAAATTTTTCAAGATTTTCGGAGTTATATTTCTAAAAAACAATAATTATTTTTCTATATCATAGTATTATTAAGATTAATAATACAATTTTGGAGTGAATTGCAACTTGGAAGCTAACATAATCATGGGTGTTGTCATCTTACTGCTCGTAATGCTTTCCGCGTTGTTTTCTGCAATGGAAACGGCTTTTTCGTTCGCGAACAAGATCCGCATCCAGCAGAACGCCGAGGACGGCGTGCGCAAGGCGAAAAACGCGCAGTATGTCGTCGAGCGCTTTGACAATGCCCTGACCGCAATATTGATCTGTAACAACATAGTCAATCTGGGCTGCTCGTCCATCGCCACCGTGCTGTGCCTGCACATTTTCGGCGACATCGGCTCGGCTATAGCCACGGGCGCGACGACGCTTTTGGTGCTGACCTTCGGCGAGGTCATCCCTAAATGCCTTGCAAAAGAGCATTGCGACGACTTTTCAATGAGCACCGCGGGCTTTTTGAAGGTGCTTATGATCGTGCTCACTCCGCTGGTTTTCGTGTTCATCAAGCTTAAATCGCTTGCGCTGAAGATATCGGGCGGTGAAAACGACGCCCCCAGCGTTACCGAAAACGAGCTGAAATACATAGTTGAAAGCATCGAGGAGGAAGGCGTGCTCGAGGAAAGCGAAAGCGAGATGGTGCGCTCGGCGCTCGACTTTGACGAAACCACCGCCGAAGAAGTGCTTACTCCGCGCGTCGACGTGGTTTTCCTCAACGTTGAGGACAGCCCCGAAAAGATAAAAGAGATCATCATCGAAAACCGCTATTCGCGCATACCCGTTTACGAGAACACCACCGACAACATCGTGGGCATTTTACATACGCGCGACTGGCTCGAGGCGCTTGCCGACGGCAAAACGCCCGACCTGCGCGAGCTTCTGCAGCCCGCGTACTTCGTGTTCAAAAACCGCAAGCTCAGCAAGATATTGGCGCACTTCAAGCGCACAAAGGTGCACATGGCGATTGTCACCGATGAGTACGGCGGCACGCTGGGCATAGTCACCATGGAGGATCTGCTTGAAGAGATCGTCGGCGAGATCTGGGACGAGGACGAGGAGATCGAGCGCACCTACTACAAGATCGGCAACAACGAGTACCTCGTTAACGGCGATTTGGAGCTTGACCAGCTGCTTGAGCTTTACGACTTGGACGAGGACGCGCTCGAGAGCGACGCCGTGACCGTGGGCGGATTCATTTTGGAACACGCCGGCAACATTCCAAAAAAGCGCGAGAGCATCGAGGCGGACGGCTTCCGCTTCACCGTGCTCGAGGTCGAGAACCAGCGTATAATGCGCGTCGTGGTAAAGAAAACCGACGCCGAGGAACCCGACGAAAACGAAGAATAACGCAGGATTTTATTTCTATATAAGAAAATAAAGGAGCACGGCAAGCGCTGTGCTCCTGTTGTTTTATCGGATAATAGTATTATATGCCATTCAAAAAATCATCAAAATACCACTTGTTGTTTTCGAGCTTGAACGTCGCGGACAGGTCTTTGGTCATGTCGCCGAGTATCGGAAGCGTGTAGGACAGCTTGACTCTGCCGGTGGCTTTTGTGCTGTCGGTTTCGTCGTAAGTCAGGCTTTCAAGCTTAAAGTGCGCGGTTATATTGTCCGAACCGAAATATCCGAGGATACCGTTCAGCGCCTGAACAGCTCCGCCCTCGACGTTGCGCTTAAGGCTTTGGCTCGGCAAAAAGCAGTTCGCCATAGCGTCGCGGTCGTTCTCGTTGAACGCCTTGTCGAACGCGGCAACGACGTCCCCGGGCGTGTTGTCGGGCTTCTTGGTTCCGGATATAAGATCCGCGACGGGATTCGACTCGCCCGTTATCCGCGGCAGAACGAACGCCGCGAACGCAGCGGCGAGCAGCCCCATGACAGCAACGGCGATAACAACGATGATGACGACCTTTTTGGTCGATGTTGGTTTTGATTTTGGCTTTGAAACAGGCTCAAAATCCTCGGCGTTTGATTCAAAGCCGTCGTCGACAGGCGTCGGAAAAGGCTCGCCCGCAGTTACAGGATTGCGCGGCGCGGCTACCCTTTCCTCGCGCTCAACGCGTTGCTTTTCAAATGTATAGGTTATATCGGCGGCTTGCACGGTCTTGACGTCTTGCCCGTATATATTTTCGGTGACGGGATCACCGTCAGCGCTTTCGCCGCCCGGAATCTTTCGCTCATATTCTTTTGTGTCCATAATACACCTCTCGATCTGCAAATATATCACACGGTCATTATACAATATAAATCCGTGTTCTTCAAGGCTAATCCGCAAATTAAGCCCGAGAAAAGCCGAATAAAGCACAATTTTACCCGGAGAAAAACACAAATTTGCCCGGAGAAAAATTAGTACTTGACAAACCGAAAAAGAGTTGCTATAATAGTAACGTTGCATCGGGATGTAGCGCAGTTTGGTAGCGCACACGTCTGGGGGGCGTGGAGTCGCAAGTTCAAGTCTTGTCATCCCGACCACAGGAGACGGTTTTTTGACCGTCTCTTTTCTTTTGCCATTTTACGCGAAAATGCTCAAAAACGGCTTAAACACTGAGCTTTTTGGTAATACCACAATCAAGTTGGGAAAACTTGAAAAAAAGAAACTAACACGCCATAAACTGTCAAATAAACAGTCATTTAAACTGTCATATATTAGAGCCGTATAATCACAAGAAATCCTGAAAATTATTTTTATTTGAGGTTATAAGCAATGCCGAAAAATGATATACTGCAAAAAGCAGAAGAATACATGAAATTAAAATACAGATTTGAATTGACAGAAGATGAAGCCGAGGGTGGATATGCTATCTCCTACCCTGATTTGATTGGCTGTATGTCTTCCGGCGAAACCATCGAGGAAGCAGTCAAAAACGGCGAGGATGCACGCCGAGAATGGATTATCGCTACGCTTGAAAGCGGAATGGAAGTACCTAAACCGTTTGACGCGGAGGAATACTCCGGTCAGTTCAGACTGAGAATGCCCAAATCCCTGCACAAGCTCCTTGCTGAGCGTTCCAAGCAGGAAGGTATCAGCATGAATCAGTATTGTATCTATCTTCTTTCACGTTACAGCTAATAACAATTACAAAAACTCTATAATATTTCAGCTCAGATATGAAATGAATCATACCTGAGCTGTTTTTCATTCCTCAAAAGAATAATTGTTCAGTTCCTCAAAATCTAAAAATTCTGCGAGAGTCATGCCAAATGCCAAGGCAATTTTATGAAGATTTACTGTGCCTGGATTCTTAGTACGTCCGTTGACGATATTATCAATTGATGATTGACGTAAGCCAGCCATATCTGCAAGCTTATTGATTGACAATCCCCTCTGTTTACATAACTGACGGATTCTTTTAGCAAATAACTCTGAATACTCCATAATTATCTCCCATATTATCTTTACCTATATTTGGTTAAATAAATGATAATATGAGATTTCGATTGATTACCTATATATAGGTTGACAACAGAAATTTTGTTTTTTATAATTAACTATATATAGGTAGTTGTGGGAGAGGTAATTATGTTTGCTTGTACATTTTTCGGTCACGGAAATACACCCGATAATCTGTTTCCAATTCTTAAAGAAAATATTGAAAACCTACTAATTCATCATAAGGCAACCGTTTTCTATGTTGGAACACACGGCAACTTTGATAATATGGCATACCGCGCAGTTAAAGAATTGCAAGTTGAATATCCTGAAATCCGTGTTTATCGTGTTTTAGCATATGTGCCAAAGGAAGAGGTTCCCGACAGTCTATTCCCAGAAGGTGTTGAATTGGTGCATCCCAAATATGCAATTTCATGGAGAAACAAGTGGATGCTCGACCACTCTGCGTATGTTGTTGCATACGTTGTTCGCAACTATGGTGGTGCTGCTAAGTATGTGAAGCAAGCAAAGCGGAAATGTAAAACAGTAATAAATTTATATTCGCTGTAGAAGGAACTTCATAGATTTATTTTTTATATTTGAGTTAGTTTGTTCAAAATTGTAATCAAAATATAGCAAAATTGACAACAAATGTTTATCAATTATTACATTTTGAAATCGTCAAATTGATCTAAATTTGCTATTATTATAGCATGATATATTGATAGCAAGTAGGTGTTATATATGGAAGAAAAAAATAAGCAAGTAAATATTCGAATGCCAGAAAAGGTATTTAAGGAATTGAAACTGTCACTGATTGCAGATGACAAAACATTTGTGGATTTTTTTAACGATGCTGCCAAAGCGTATTTATCCGATAAAGATAGGTACGAATCTCTTGTTTCTGAAATAATAGGAGGAAAATGATATGCCCGAAACAAAAGTAATAGTAATTCCGGAAGGAAAGATTTGTGACTATGTTGACGGGAAATTCCGAAACGACACACCGGAGGAATATGTTAGACAGACCATTGAAAAACGCCTTGTAAATGAGCATAAATACTCTCCGAAACAAATCCGAATCGAATACACCCTTCAACTTGGTTCGAGAAAACCACGTGCTGATATTGTTATTTTTAAGGATTCTGATACAGAACAAACTCAAAATAACATTTACCTTATTATAGAATGCAAAAAAGAAACTGTCGACGCTCGCAATGCAAAAGACGGCGTTGAACAGTTGAAATCCTATATGTCAGCTTGCCCTAATTGCGAGTGGGGTATGTGGACAAACGGAAAGCAAAAGGAAGTGTTTCATAAATATGTTAATGATAAAGGTAATCTTGCATTTATGGATTACAATGATATTCCTTCTGCTGACGGCAATCTTGAGGACATTAACCGTCCAAAAAGATCTTCACTGAAGAACGCTTATGACGATAATCTTCTTTTTGTGTTTAAAACCTGCCATAACCATATTCACGTTAATGACGGCTTGCAAAAGCAGCCTGCATTTTTTGAACTATTAAAAGTTATCTTCTGCAAAATAGAAGATGAGCGTAATATTCCAAATCCGTTGGAATTTTATACCACCTCCAAAGAACGTTCCAATCCGGACGGTCAGCTTACAGTTAGAAAACGTATTTCCAAAATCTTTGAAAGGGTCAAGAAAAAGCACGGAAAGATATTCGATGCTAATGACGAAATAAAGCTTTCTCCTCGTAGTCTTGCTTATATTGTAAGCGAACTTCAAAAATATAGTTTATTAAACACTAACATTGATATCAAAGGAAAAGCCTATGAAGAAATTGTTGGTGCTAATCTTCGTGGTGACCGAGGAGAATTTTTCACGCCAAGAAATGTTATGAAAATGGTTGTGGAAATGATTAATCCTCAAATTGACGAGAAGGTTTTGGACAGCTCCTGTGGTACCGGCGGATTTCTTGTAACCGCTATGACACACGTTATTGATCAGCTTGAAAAAGACTTTTCTGAGGATATTGGCTGTGAAAGAAAAGATTGGGATAGTGATTCTGTCCGAGCTTTTCAGGATAGGATATCTGAAATGGCTGCTACTAATTTCTTTGGCTTTGATATTAACCCAGACCTTGTAAAAGCCACCAAAATGAATATGGTTATGAATAACGATGGAAGCGGTAATATTTTGCAAACCAACTCTTTATTACCGCCTCACGAGTGGAGCGATGACTTCAAAACAAAACTTGCAGAAGCGCTTGGTGTAAAGAAATCTGATATAAGAAACCACACCACCTTGGAATTTTTCAACGTAATCGTAACTAACCCGCCCTTTGGAAGCAAAATTCCGGTTAAAGACAAAAATGTACTTGAACAATTTGAATTAGCGCACATTTGGGATAATGATAAAGCAAATAACAAATGGACGATGACAGAACGTTTGCAATCGTCTGTCCCTCCTGAAATTCTGTTCATTGAACGTTGTACTCAGTTGCTTGTCCCCGGCGGAAGAATGGGTATTGTTTTGCCTGATTCGATTCTTGGTTCACCGGGATTAGGCTACATCAGAGAGTGGCTGATTAAAAATCATCGAATCGTTGCCAGTGTCGATCTTCACGTTGATACTTTTCAGCCTCGTAACGGCACACAGACTTCTGTGTTGTTCCTGCAAAAGAAAACAGAAGAACAAAAGCAAACGGAAGAAACAAGCGGGACAATGGCTGACTACAATATATTTATGGCTATGGTTGAAAAGGTTGGTCACGATAAACGTGGTAATCCTATTTTCAAGCGTGATCCGGAAGGTAATGAAATACTCGTTCCCGATACAAACAGTGTTTTGGTTTTAGGTGAAACCAGCGAAGGCGATAAAACTGTCTCTCATCATCAAAAGAAGAAGGTTGAAGATGATCAAACACCGGATGTTCCTGCTATCTTCAATGAGTGGAAGCAACAGGAGGGATTAGCGTGGTAAATTCTAATCTTGCATATCAGGATATTGAGGTCGAAACACCTCAAATAAAAGACGATCCTGTGAAATGGTGCTCCGTTTCTTTATCTGATGTAATTGCTCGTGGAAAACGATTAGAAGCAAGTGTATTTGATGTTGAAGCTATTAAAGCTTATGAAATACTCACAATGGGAAAATACCCAGCAGTTCATCTTATCAGTGAACAAGGACCAGCCGAAACTGCTTATTACGGTGGAAGGTTAAAGCGTCATTATATTAACAAAAGTCTAAACAATTCAATAGGTTTTTTAGGTAGTTCAGAAATGCTTGATTGTCAACCTCGCCCAGTCAAGTATATGGTTAATGATGATAACGCAAAAGATGTTAGGGTTGAAAAAGGTACCATATTAATTTCGAGATCAGGAACCATTGGAAATGTCACATATGTTGGAGAAACATTGTCTAATTATCTTGTAAGTGAACACGCTATACGCATTAAATGTAAAGCCTTTCCGGGATATGTTTACGCTTTTTTAAAATCCTCCATTGGCAAAAAAATAGTATGTTCCACTCAATTTGGTGCTGTAATCCAAGAAATAGAACCAGAGCATCTTGCATCTATTCCGATTCCAAATGCGCCTACTGACATTAAACAGCGAATAAATAATCTCATTATAGATTCTTATAGGTTACGTGATGAATCTAATGAATTGATTGATAACGCAACGCAGCTTTTGATTGATGAATTGCAATTACCTGACATTAGTGCTTTTGAAGTTGACGATTTCAAGAAAAATGCTCCTGTTGAAACTTATTGCGTAAAATTAAGTGCTTTAAACGGACGTGTCGATGCGTCATATCATGTGCCTATCGTAAATGCTATCACAGCACATTTGAAAAAATATGCAGATGAAGTTACGACTGTGGGTGATAATAGAATCAGCTCTGATATTATCCTTCCCGGCAGATTCAAAAGGGTTTATGTAGAGGAAGGATATGGCAGAGTTTTTATTGGCGGTAAGCAGTTATGGGAGTTGGATCCCACAAACAAAAAATACTTGTCAAATTCAAAGCATAATAAAAGAATTATTAAGGAATTAGAAATCTCAGAGAACACTACATTAATAACTCGCAGCGGAACAATCGGTAAAGTTACAATGGTACCAAAACATTGGGAGCATTGGGTTACAAGCGAACATATTATTAGAGTTGTTCCTTCTTCAAGTGAGATAGCTGGTTACCTGAATGTTTTTCTTGCATCTGATTATGGTAATGCATTAATCAAACGCTTTACTTACGGTTCTGTTGTCGATGAAATTGATGCTAACCATGTGAGCCAGATTGCTTTTCCGTTGCTAAAAAACAAAACCGTTCAAAAAGCAATCAACGATTTAGCTCTGCAAGCAAATCAAAAACGCTATGAGGCGTACAAGTTAGAACAGCAAGCGCTTGCTGTTATGGATAATGAAGTTATATTCGCATAGTATTATTAGCAATCCCCCGCTCGACCAAGCGGGGGATTTGTTTGCCTATCATCCAAAATACTTCTCCGTAATCCTATCCGTAACCTCTTTCATCCTATGCCGGTTCTCTTGCACAATCGCGTTCAAATCATCGTCAACCGGCTTCTTCTGTTCGCGGTAATCGCTGACGGCTTCTCTGATGACAGCGGCACACTGTTCCTGCTCCTTTTCAAACTGCTGCATATCGGATTGCTCGATACGCATTAAGGTCAGCTTGCGCTTGAGTTGGCGGACGTAGGTGTTGTAGCTGTCGATCAGGTTGCGGTAAACGTCCTGCTTACGGGTTTCTCGCAGGTTTCGGTTGTATTCCAGCAGCTTGACGTGCTGACATTCCTCACGTCCGCAGTAAACTCTGTCAGAGGTGTGGAAATACTTCCGTCCGCAGTTTACACAGCGATATAAATTGATATTGCTATTCTGTATTTTTCGGGAAAAGAAATATACAAGCGGTTCAAAGCTATCATTTAAGCCCATATAGACACGATCTTCGCCGCATTCAAAGGTTGCAATGATCTCCGTTTTTGCTGTCATGGTTTGCTCGATATAGCACTCAAAATCCTTCTCAATATACAAAGCTAATTTATCCACCGCTACTTTTAGTTCCTGAACCTTTTTTGTCAGGGCTTTTTTCGCCCTTTTGATATTGGTGTTAAAAATAGCCGTGACTATGATAGCCGGATCCCATGACAATAGCCTGTCCCTTTGCGCCCAATACTCGGTTTCGAGAATGTTTATCAGAACCAAGGCTAAAAAGTTATTCTCATATTTGCTTCTGTATTCTGACAGTTCCTTTTCGCAGGCAGGATATTTTTGTTTGCCGAAATCCAAGTAATACTGTAATCTCTCGCAAATTGTCTGCAAGTCAGAGAAAAAAGAACGGTTCATTTCTTCCGTCATGATGAGAATATCATCAAAACTGATAGTAGAATGCTGCTCCCACTCTATCAGTTGGCTTTTTCTGTCAATTGGATAATGAATAAACCGTATTTGTTTGTTAGTGCGGTCAATATAGAAAAAAATTTTTTTCATCAATATAAAACTCCTTCCGTGATTCTATATTATCTGAACTTTCGTTAAGAGTATATCATATCATCTCAAAACTGTCAACGCAGGATTCAAAGTTGTAACAACATCAATCGTATCACGCAGTTATAGGTATTGACAAATAATTATGCGTGTGATAGTATAATGATGCCGTCACACGCAGGAAGTTTAGAAAAGACGGAATTCAATCGTGAAAGGAGAAAAGCCATTGAGCAAGAATCATATAGGAGGTGATAAACGCTTATTCGGAGTATTGATTCCCAACAGAGGAAGCTGCGTCAGCTTCGCTGATGATTTTAATGATTTGTTCATTATTCTCTTTCTTCTGTCGGGTTTCACAGCTCAACACAGTCGGGTTTAGCATTTGTTTTTTTGAACCCGCTGTACTTTATTTTACGGATAGCGAGGTACGCCAATGGCAAGCCATTGACACCTCGTTGGGGGCGACCCCCAAGCCCCCAAGGAAGGAGGCGAAAGCCATTTGAAAAGTCGCTGACAGAATTCTTTATCGAAACCATCAGCAAAGGAAAAGTGATAGTCATCAGCGATTTTGTTCCTCTGCTGTCGGAATTGAAACGGCAGGGCGTGAATCTCAATCAGCTTGCACGGCGAGCTAATCAATTCTCTCCGATGACTGAGCGTGAGATTATCACTGCCTTGCAGGAATGTCAAAATACATACCGCAAACTCTATGCGTTAGCGGACAGTTAGGAGCGTGAGGACATGCCCTTATTCAAAGGCTGTGGCTGCAAAGCCAAGCCAGCAAAAGCGATCGACTACATCACCGATGAAAAGAAAGCCGCCATTGTCACTTCCTACGCACTTGACGACAATCGCGACTATGCGCGGCAATTCGCCGAAACAGCGCAGTTATTTCACAAGGCGGAGAGGTATGACAGCCGGAAATATTACCACTTCAAGCACAGCTTTGACCCGAAGGATAATATTACTCCCGAAGAAGCCCACCGCTTGACGGAGGAATTAGCACAGCAAGCTTTTCCCGATAATGAGTACATCATTGCCACTCACACGGACAAACACCACGTCCACTGCCACATCATCGTGAACAGCGTGTCGTTTGTCAACGGGAAAATGCTGCACTACAGCAACAGCGACTATGCCAAGCTGAAAGACCTGTCAAACGAGATCGCCGCGAAATATGGTTATTCTACGCTGGATTTCAGAAAACCGTCGGCTGACCGAATCAAGAGTGAGGAACGGCGCGTTGTTCTGAAAGGCGGCACATCATGGAAGGAGGAACTGCGCGAGGTGATCGCGGAAGCGCTCAAGCTCTGTAACAACATGGATGAGTTTGAAAAACACCTCAACAAATACGGCGTGACGATCGCACGCAACACTGCAAAAACGATCAGCTTTTTGCACCCCAATAAAAAGAAGCCAATTCGCGGCAACAAGCTCGGAAAGGCGTACACAAAGCATTCCTATAGAACATGAAGTTTGCAAAAAATAAAATCTCCCTGTAAGATGTGGATAAGAAAGAAAAAACACATCAAAAAAACAAGGAGATTTC
>CACYPV010000010.1 GCA_902776375.1 uncultured Ruminococcus sp.
CCCTTTTGTCGCTTGCGCGACATTTCCCCTTGAAAGGGGAATCACCTTCGACTAAATCGCTGAACGCGATTTTGCCTCCGGCACCGCTCAGGATGACAGTTATCACTCAACAAAAAACGCGCCCCTCCAAAAAAGGGCGCGGTTTTTTAAGCCATCTGGAAATCGGTTATGTAACACTCGATACACTTCTTGATCGTCTCTTTTGCTTTTTTTGCGCCGCTGACTTCGGAAACGGTGGTCTCCTTGCCGTGCTCGAGCGACTTGTAAACCGAGAAGAAGTGCTGTATCTCCTCAAAGACATGCTTGGGCAGATCCTTGATGTCGGTGATGTTGGTGTAGTTGGGGTCGCCCAAGGGAACAGCTATGATCTTTTCGTCTCTGCTGTCGCCGTCGATCATGTTGAGCATGCCGATGGGCTTGCACTCTACCAAGGTCATGGGCAGGATAGTCTCGCTGCACAGTACCAGAACGTCGAGCGGGTCGCCGTCGTCGGCAAAGGTGCGCGGTATAAAGCCGTAGTTTGCGGGATAGTGGGTCGAGGTAAAGAGCACGCGGTCAAGCTTTAAAAGACCTGTCTCCTTATCGAGCTCGTATTTATTCTTGTCACCCTTGGAGATCTCGATGACCGCATAAAAGTCGTCGGGGGTGATGCGCTTTGGTGAAATGTCATGCCAAATATTCATACAATGTCCTCCCTTGTAGTTTATTCTATTATAGAATTTCATTGTCGTTCTGTCAAGTGTTATTGCGCTTTTTATTTACGAAAGAGCCGGTTCGGTTTCTTCTGTAGATATTTTCTCAGATACCGCGCTGTTTTCGCCGGAAGCGTCGATGCTATTTTCTTTAAAGGAATTATCCGCTTTAGGCGTTTTTTTCTTTTTCGGCTTGCTGAACATGGCTAGGATTATCGCTATCAGGCATAAAAACACGCCTGCCACGGCACACAGCACGCCTGAAATGTGCTGATCGAAAACCACCATGATAACCACCGACGCCATTAAAAGCGCGACGCACACAAACATCAGGATGAATGATATCAGGTAGAGAACGTTCATTTTAGGGCTTTTGTTCATTTTGCACCTCCGTCAAGCTGATTGGCTATCGCCGCGAATCCGTCAAGGCTGAGCTGCTCGGCGCGCGCGTTGGGGGCAACCCCTGCGTTTTCGAGCATTTTGGAAACAGTTGCTTTGTCGAGCCCCAGACCCGCGCTGAGCGAGTTTGAGATGACCTTGCGCCGCTGGGAAAACGCCGCCTTCACCACGCGGAAAAACGCGGCTTCGTCCACCTCTACGGGCGGATTTTTGCGGATGTCGAGCCTGATGACCGCGGAATCGACCTTCGGCGCGGGCATGAACGAACCGGCGCTGACCGTAAACATCAGCTTTGGCTCGGCATAGTAATTGACCGACACCGTGACCGCGCCGCTCTCGCGCGAGCCGACCGCCGCGCAAATGCGCTGCGCAGCCTCCTTTTGCACCATCACCGTTATGGCGGTGACGGGCAGCCTGTCCTCCAGCAGCTTCATGATGACGGGCGAGGTGATGTAGTACGGCAGATTGGCGCACACCACGACCTCGAGCCCCGCAAATTCCTCCTCGATAAGCTTGTGCAGATCGAGCTTTAGGATATCGTCGTTTATCACTTTTATGTTGTCGTACTCCGCCAAGGTCTCGTCGAGCACGGGCAAAAGCCGTTTGTCAAGCTCGACGGCGACCACCTTGTCGGCAAGCTGACAAAGCTCGTTGGTTAGCACGCCGATGCCGGGGCCTACCTCGATAACGCCTACGCCCTGCCCCGCTCCGGAGAGCTCCGCCATACGCGGACAGACGGATGGGTTGATAAGAAAATTCTGCCCCAACGCCTTAGAGAAGGTGAAGCCGTGCTTTGCAAGTATTTCTTTGATTGTTCCGATGTCGGAAAGTCGTTTCATTTTAAAGATCTCAGCCCTTTCGGGTATTTGTTTTTCAGCCTGCCGCCGGACGCTTTGCCGAAGCCGACGGTCACGCCCTCGACGCAGACGGCTGTGTAGCCCTTTAGTTCGGCGGGAACGCTTATTTCCTCGCCGTGCAAAAAGGCTTTTATCTCTGCGCTGCCGCACGAAAAATCGACAAAACGGGCGCAGTCCTCGGGCTTTGCCGCCATGAACGCGCAGTGGTGCGGCTCGATGCGGTTCTTGACTATCTCGCCCAGAACGACTCCCGCGCGCAATACGGGCAAGCCTTTGATCGTATTATAATTCTGTGGGAGAATAATTATTTTGTTGTTGACTATTTCGATACGCTCGCCGAAGGGTCGGTCATTGAAAAGCGAATCATAAAATTCTAATATAGAATTATCAGCAGCTTTTGTTTGGACGATTTGCGCGGTGGCAAAAGGCTCTCCGCTTTTGCGCAGTCTTGCGGCAAAGTGACCCTCGCCGCCGTCCATCGGGAAAATGCGGCGCGCGTATTCCATAGCGGGTCTGCCGAAATCAACGTGCGCGTCCTCGAGCGAAAACTCGGGATTCTCAGCCAAAAAGCGCTCAATCACGCCCTCGTTTTCCTCGCGCGAGAAGGTGCAGGTGGAATAAACCAGCACGCCGCCGGGCTTTAGCGCGTGCTTTGCGCTGTTCAGGATATGAAGCTGCCGCTCGGCGCAGCTCTTGACGTGCTCCTCGCTCCACTCGGTCTGAGCGGTTGAATTCTTGCGGAACATGCCCTCGCCGCTGCACGGCGCGTCAACAAGCGCCTTGTTGAACTGCCCCGCCAGCCTTTCGCAAAGCTGCTCGGGGTGGCAGTTTGACGCCACGGCGTTGCGTATTCCCATCCGTTCAATATTCGATAAAAGAATATTGGCGCGGCTTTTTACAATTTCGTTGCTCCACAAAAGCCCGCTGTTTCTAAGCTTTGCGCCTATCTGGGTGCTCTTGCCGCCCGGAGCCGCGCACAGGTCGAGCACCATATCGCCCGGCTCAACGCCCAGCATCTCGACCGCCGAGGTCGCGGACGGCTCTTGTATGTAGAACGCGCCGGCATGGTGCAGCGGGTGGTTGCCGAGTTGCTCGACCCCCTGCGGGATATAGAAGCCGTCGGGGCAAAACGGCGTGGGCTTTAGCTCAAAATCCAACGCCTGAGCGAGCCTGTCCGCCGTGCATTTAAGCGTGTTGACGCGCAGACCTCTGAAATTTTCGCCGTTATAATACCGCAAAAAATCCTCGTATTCGCCGCCGAGCAGCTCTTTCATTCGGTTTAAAAAGATTTCCATATTTTCCGATTACTGTATATTTTTAATGATTCCGTAAATACTAAGAGCGTAGCAGATAGGAGGTGTTACCGTGAGCAAGAAGAATAAGACGACCGACAGCAAAACCACGCAGGACTGCAAGAACACTCAGGACTGCAAGAACACCAAAAATTCGCAGGACAAGAACACCAAGAACTGATTTAGACGCTGGATGCCGGTTGCCGGATGCCGGATAATGTACAACACACCTTTAGCTTTTCCGGCTTCCGGCCTCTAGCTTCCAGCCTCTAGCTTCTAACCACTATCAATATCCGTATTCTTCGCCGATGATGATGACCTTTATCCTGTTGACGTGCCTTTGCTGTGCGCAGACTACATAATTGCAGCAGATCCTGCCGCTGCCGTGACAGCCCTCGCACATCTCGGGGTTTTCTTTTTTAAGCGAAATGCACTCGCCTGTTTTCGCGCAGGGAGTCTCAATGCCGAGGCGCACGGTGTTAGGCGGCGCAGCCTTGGTCTTGACGCGCTTGATAGCCTCGTCGATATTCGCGACCAGCTTGTTTACGCCGCAAATGCAGATAACGCTTTGGGGACCGTAAAGGATAGCCGCCACGCGGTTGGAGTTGCCGTCGACGTTATACAGCTCGCCGTTTTCGGTTACGGCGTTAGCGCTTGTGAAGAACGCGTCGGCGCAGAAGGTCTTGCGATAAATCTCCTCAACCTGCTCCGGGGTGTCGCAGGCGGAGCGGTCAAGGAAGTTGTAATCGGCGGAGGAGATGATATCGTATATCCCCGTCTGCTTTAGTGTGACCGAGCCGCCGCAGCTCAGGGTGTCGCCCTTGCTTATAAGGGTCTTTACAAGCTCCTGAGCCTGCTCCTTTGTGTCGACGTAGTACGCCTCCATATTGTTTCTTTTCAGGTTTTTAAGCGTGATTTCCACGCGGGATTTCATTTCATTTGTCATGTGATCACATCCTTTTGCTTTATTATAATATAAATGCAAAAGAAACGCAACATCTTTTGAATTACAAATTACAAGTTACTAATGACAAATCAGGCTTTCAACTAAAAAACTTGCAATTTGTAATTTGTAACTTTCAACTCTCCCTAAACTCCATTCCAAAATACTCTACGACCGACTTTGCGAGCGCTCTTGCTATGTTGTCGATGTTGTCGCGTATCCACTGCGCTTCCCCGCGGTTGTCGTGATATCCCACCTCGATTAGCACCGCGGGCGCTTTGGTGCGGCGCAGCTCGGCGAGCGTTGCTGACGGGATGACCCGTATATCCCCCGGCTCGCGGTAAACGCTTTTGTAGTTTTCGGCTATGATATCCGCAAACCGCTTTCCCCTTTGGCTTGTCGGAAAATAATAGATCTCCGCGCCCGTGTTCTGCCCTGCGGACGAATCGGGCGAGGCGTTGCTGTGTATCGCCAAATGCAGATCGTAGTTTTGCGCGTTGCTGTCGGCAATGACCTGCGACAAGGTCATCTCGGGCTGATTGCGGTCAAAGTCTATACCGTTCGCCCTAAGATACGGCTCCATGGCGTCGGCGATAAGGTACATGTAATATTCCTCGCTGCCGCCGTCGACATAGCGGTTATACTCCTGCACGGACGGGCTGAGATAAATTTTAGGCATGTTATTCCTCCTTTAGTCAGTACAGCTTATGCGCGCGAATAAAATAATACCACTATATTCTCAATATTCTTTTATGCAATTATTTTTTGTGATTTTTGTGATATAATTACCAAAATATATAAAGTATTTATATATAATTTAACACTAAAAGGAGTAATGTCTTATGAAATGGTATTGTACAGTATGCGGTTACGTTCACGAGGGCGCAGAGCCCCCCGAGCAGTGCCCCGTTTGCAAGCAGCCCGCCTCTAAATTCAAGAAAATGGAAGAGGACGCCGAGTACGCCACCGTACATAAGCTGGGCGAAGGCAAAATGCACGACACAAGCGAGGACATCATAAAGGATCTCAGAGCCAACTTTGAGGGCGAGTGCAGCGAGGTAGGCATGTATCTTGCTATGGCGAGAGTCGCCGACAGAGAGGGCTATCCCGAGGTAGCCGAGGCGTTCAAGAGATACGCTTTTGAAGAAGCCGACCACGCTTCCCGCTTTGCGGAGCTTCTGGGCGAAGTCCTGACCGACAGCACCGAGAAGAACCTGAAAATGCGCGCCGACGCCGAAGCAGGCGCCTGCGAAGGCAAGTTCGACCTTGCAAAGAGAGCTAAGGCGGCAGGTCTTGACGCAATCCACGACACCGTTCACGAAATGGCTAAGGACGAGGCAAGACACGGCGCGGGCTTCAAGGGACTGCTGAAGAGATATTTCGGATAAGATGGTAGCACTGTATGGCGCACTGGCAGCCGGTATTCTCTGGGGCTTTGTAATCCTTATCCGTGAAACCGTTCGCGGTTTCAAACTCAAGGCGACTAAACGCAGCGTAATCATCTGCATTGCATTTTACGGAATTTTCGGGATATCAAGCGTTGTGCTTGGTATTATGGGAATCGTTTCAGGCGTTAACTTGATTGCACTGATCCCCATAGGCTTGGTTGAGTTAGCTTTGGCATTCGGCTTGGTTTATGAAAACTTCATCAATAAAGGCAACAGCAGCGGCGAGACTGTCGATAATGTATCAGTTCCGAAAGCTGAAACAAATAAATCTTCGCCGGCGAACAGCGAATGGATATGCCCTAATTGCGGAAAGATCAATCAGAACTATGTAGGAAGCTGCGGCTGCGGGACAACAAAGCCAAAATAACCCGGAGAGCATGGCATACTGTTAAAGAGATATTTCAGATCGTAAATAAGGTTGATTATGAGCAGCAATGGTTTACGCTTTTCGGAAGCAGAGATCCAAAAATTAAAAGATTTTTTTGAGCAGCTTCATATCGATCATCGCGAATTCAAAGATGATACTTTTGAATGCAAAACCGAAGAAAACGATACTGTATTCATCTTTTCTTGGAAAGGCTCTTGTTGGGGTTATCATGATGAATCTTGGTATGATATTGCGAGTTTCACCCTGACAAAATCTTATCTTTCGGGAACACTGTCCGATTTAACGACAGATGACAAAATAGTTTGCAGTATTGCCAAGCAAGCCGAGGAAATACGCATTAATAAACAAACCTTTGTAAGGGAATCCCGTTATAATCGCAATGAAATGGTGTTTTATGCAGACCGTTTTCTCGGCATTTCGGAAGCCGTGAAGATCGATTATCGTTTCTGCAAAGGGGAATGGTAAACAAATCTTTATCGTTTTACGCCAGACACGGCGCAGGTTTCAAGGGACTGCTGAAGAGATATTTCGGTTAAGTCAAAAGCCGCATAAAATCTAAGTTTTTAAGGAGTAGGAGTTTTCCTGCTCCTTTTTGTTTTAAAATCGTAGGTGTACAAAAAGTGTACTTTTCTTTTTTACTATTCTGAATGGAACATACAAAGTGTACAACCAAAAGTGTACGACTTTATTGTACCTCCATAACATCTTTTAAGCAAGTATCCGCCAAGCAAAAACAGACAACCTCGGAAAAAGGTTGTCTGTAAAAACTGTTTTTCTGCACGGTTTGGTGTAATGCGATCAACTTACGTCCATGTAATATTAAGCTTCTTTTTGTGCTCTACGCAGTCGGTCAGGTAAAGGTTTATAAGCGTTTGGTAAGGAATACCCGTAGCCTGAGCCTGCTCCTTAAAATAGTCTATGATCGAGCTGTCGATATTGATGGTGATTTGCTTTTTGAGTTTTTTTGCGTAGGGATTTTTTCTCGGATTTAATTTTTCGATATCATAATTGTCTAACATTTTGATTCCTCCTTTACAGATTTTTCTCATAATAAGAGTGTTCGGGGTCATCAAAGAGAATTGCTCTGTCATCGTAAAACACCGTACTTGCTTCTTCAAAGGATATTTTATGCTTTTTGATATTGATAGCATTTTTATTATTATCCCATTCAAATCGCATTGTATCCATAATTATATTATAATTATAAAATATCTTTTGTCAATAGAATTTTTTGTTTTCTGCACCGTTTGGCGTAAGTTTTTGCGTAGATAACCAACAGTATTCCGCATATGTTAAAGCAAGGCAAAAAACGGAGTTACGATAAGGATTATCATTTTTATATTTGACACCTATTTCATAATGGTATATAATATATGCAGCAATCGAAAAGGAGTTTTTATCATGCTTCATAAAAGATCACTTAGAATACTTGCCGCGGGCTTTGCGGCTGTTATGGCGGCTTCGATGCTTACGGCATGCGGAGAGAAGGAAAACGTTGTAAAAACCGACGAGGGCAAGCTTCTTACGGCGCACACCTGGCAGACGAATTACGGCGGTCATTCCGAGGTCACCTTCGACACCGACGGAACGCTTGAGGTCAGCACTGAGGGACTGGACGGAACCAGCGATACAGACGGCAAGTGGTCGCTTGACGGCACCACGCTTACCACCGTTATCGAAAAGCACAGCAACAACGGCGAGGTAGTCGACGGCGAAAGCAAGGTCACCTACTTGTTTGCGGGTTACATCAACGACGCCATTTTCGACGGCGGCGACGAGGCTGTCAATAAGCTTAAAGAGGAGCACAAGGACAGCGTCGACTGGTATGTTTCGGACAATTACCTGTACATGAACGGCACCGTGTGGATACCCAAGAAATAAGGCGAAAAGTTTATTCTAATATCGAATAATTATAAGCTGACTGCGTTTACGCGCCGTCGGCTTTTTTTATTCGGTCAATTCGACATTTTTCTCGTTTATTATAGACATTCCGACCTTTTCTTGATATAATGATAAGGAATATAAGCATCGCAGGTGATGACATGATAATCGATTCTCACACCCATATCGGCACTATCCCGCCGTTCGACATGAAGGTCGAGGAGCTGCTTTCCTCAATGGAGCGTTTCGGCATAGATTTTTCGCTTGTCAGCAACGTTGAGGCGGCTGAGTTCGACCACGGCGGCGATCCCGTTCCGCCGCCGTTCATCAAGCCGCAGAACCGGGTGCTGCGCGAGACCTTAGCCATCGCGCGCAAGGCTCCCGACAAGCTCGGCGTGCTGCCGTGGCTGAGGATACACAGCGAGCTGCCCGACGCGGGATTCATCGCCATGATAAAAGATAACCTCGACATCATCTACGGCTTGAAGCTGCACCCCTTCCATTCGCGCACGGCTCCCGACGACCCTAAGCTCGAGCCTGTTTATCAGCTCGCGGCAGAGCTCCACCTTCCCGTGGTATCGCACACGGGCGGCTGCGAGGAAGCCATGTCCCCTCACCTGTACAACGCGGCAAAACGCCACCCCGAGATCGATTTCGTGATGGTGCACATGGACTTGGGCACCGACAACTCCGTTGCGCTCGACCTGCTGGGCAAGCTTCCCAATCTTTACGGCGACACCACATGGGTGCCGGTCAGCACGACGGTGGAGGCTATTCGCCGCTACGGAAGCAAAAAAATGATATTCGGCACCGACAACCCAATCGACGGCGAAAACACGCTTCTGCACAACAAAACAGGCGACCGCTCGCTGTATCAGCAGTATTTCAACGAGTTAAAAGAGCTTATTTCCGAAGCCGAATACGAAGACCTGATGCACAAAAACGCAAAGAGATTGTTTTTTAATGATAAATAAGCTGCAATCATTATTCGATAAAAGAATAATATCAATTAATGAGGCTCCGCTGTGCGGGGTTTCGAGCATAAACAACCGCATAGCGCTCGGGCACAACGGGATCTACCGCCTTTGCGTCGATTTTGAGGACGGCAGCTCGCTTGACTGCATCCGCAAGACCAAAGCGAAAAGCATAATCAGCAACGGCATACGCCTGATAAGCGGCAAAAGCGCAAAATTCACGGTCAGCATGACCTTGCATAAAAAGATACTCGGCTACAATAAAAGCTGCACGCGCGAGATCATGCTGTACAATAAGCTTGACCGGTCGCTGCTCCCGCACATCCCCGAGTATTACGGCTGCTTTTATGAGCCGCGCAAAAAGCTATACAGCCTGATTCTGCGGCAATACGACTGTCCGCAGCGCGAAGCCTTGAACGTTGAAGAGATCAGACACGCGCTTGACGCGCTGCTTGACTTCCACATTTTTTACTACGGTCGCGACGACCTTGCAAAAGTGCTCGGGCTTAACGTCTACTCCCCCGATGACTACCGCCGCGCAAAGCCCTTTATCCGCCTGCTGTTTCACGCGGATGAAGAGGAAAACCGCCGCTGCTTCAGCGAAGAAAGGCTCAAAAAGGTCGACGGCTTTATCGACGAGATCGAAAAGCACGCCGCACGATTCAGCGGTCACCGCAGCTTTTCGCACAACGACTTCACGCGCAGGAACCTCTTTTTTGCGGAGGACAAGGTTTTGATTTACGACTTCGAGCTTGCCGCCTTCCAGAATCCCGAGCACGATTTGATAGAGTTGCTCATCCACGAGGCGGATCACTTGAGCAAAAGCGAAATTTTTAGGCTTATCGAGTATCACAGAACACGCCTGTTCCCCCACGCCGAGCCTTTGCGGCAAATGAGCAGGGCACAATACATCGCCATGCTTTTGTTCAACGCTTACGAGTTTATCGCGATACGCCTGTCGCTGCTGCGCATAGCCGGCAAGGTGCTGGGCGAAAGCTTCGTAGACGCGCTGCTCGGCAACGCCGACAGAATAACAGATTATTTAGAGGAAGAATATGAACAGACAACTGAAAATACTTGAATCCGCCGACTACAGCGAGCGCATAGAAAACGGCAGATCGTCATGCTATATCATAGTCAATAACAAGCTTGCCGAGGATAAGTGCATGTTCGGCTTCGTTGAGCTGAGAGAAGATTTTGACGAAGCCCGGGGGCTGTTTGAAAAGGCGGAGCGACGTGCGAGGGAGCTTGGGTTTTCGCGGCTTATCGGCCCCATGAACTACAACACCTGGATGTCCTACCGCTGGGCGCTGAACGACTTTGACGTCAAATACTATCCCGACTGCGAAAACAAGGCATACCACGTCGATTTCATCCGACGGCTGGGTTACAAAGAGCTTTACACCTACCGCAGCGCACACGTAAAAACAGACAACAAGCTGTTTCCTACAGCCGAAACGATTTACCGCCAAAAGCTTGACGAGGGCTTTACCTTCAAGTATTTTGAAGGCTGTGAAGCCTACGCGCTGGCAGACATTATTTTTGATATTTCAAAGGACGCGTTTTCCGGCGGCTATCTGTACTCTGAGATATCGCGCGAGGAATTCAGGGAGATATATCTTTCGTGGACAAGACTGATACCTCGTTTGGAAATGATCGTCGCGTTCAAAGACGGCGTCGCCGCGGGCTTTTCAATGGGCTATATTAACCCTCAAAATCCCGCCGACTACATCTCTAAAACCACCGCCGTGCGCCGTGAGTTCCAGCACAACAAGCTGTACCTCGCGCTGGTTTATCTGGGCTACAAGCACATAATCGGGCTGGGCTATTCCGACGTGGTTTATCACTTTGAATGTGAACAGCGCAGCACCTTCCGCCGCTTTGACAGCAACACCGAGTCAAACGAAAAGCGCTACGCAGTGTTCGTAAAGGAGCTTGACGCATGAAATGCACGCGCTGTCTTAACGACAGCTCGGTGAGAAACATCAGCTTTGACAGCGAGGGCGTGTGCAATTTTTGCCGTGGCTACGAAAGGATAGCCGATAAACTGAACGACCGCCAAACACTTTATAAGCTGTTTGAAAGCAAAATTGAGCGCGTGCGCGGAAAACACCGCTATGACGCGGCGCTGGGCTTTTCGGGCGGCAAGGACAGCGCTTATGTTTTAAGTCAGCTTACAAAGCGCTATGGGCTTAACGTAAAGGCATTCACGATGGACAACGGCTTTTTGTCGCCGCGGGCTAAAGAGAATATCGACCGGCTGGTCAAAAGCTTCGGCGTTGACCACGAGTATGTCACCTTTGACCCGAATATGATGAAACGCGTGTACCATTACTCGATGAGCAAGCTGCTTGTACCGTGCATCGCCTGCTCCTACATCGGCTACGCCGCGCAGATAGGCTACGCCTCCCGCGTTGACGCGGGGCTCTGCATACACGGCAGGTCGCCCGAACAGATGCTGCGAAGCTACCCGCTGGACGTGTTCTCACAATTCGTCGACATGGGGCTTGAGGAAAGCGATGAGCGGGACTTCGGCAAAGCCTACATGAAGCTGCTGGACGTCGTAAAAGAAAAGGTCGACGCCGACATATACAAGGACATCCGCTCAGTCGCCTTTGACGGGGTCGACACCTCCGACCTGCGCGAGTTCGTTCCCTACTTCCTTTACCACCCCTACGACGAGGGCGAGATAGTGCGTTGGCTGAAGGAAAACACTGTATGGACGCCGCCGAAGGACTACAACCATTTTGACTGCGAGGTACACAACGCAGCCAAATACATTTATCAGCGCGCCGAGGGCAGGCCTCACCGCCTGCCGGAGATCAGCGTGCTTGTGCGCTCCGGCTGCCTCACAAGAGAAGAGGGCGAGGCGCTGCTTAAACAGGAAATCATCCGCCAAAAGCCGAAGGACGAGCTAAAAAAGCTCTGCTCCTTCGCGGGGGTCAGTCAAACCCTGCTGTTTGCCAAGGCGGAAATATATAACAAGGTAATAAAGCCATGAAGTATTTATTGAGATATTCGTATTATATCGGAATTGCGCTGGTATTTGCCGCGCTTATAAGCCTGCTCACAAACGAGATCCGCTACGAGCTCATCGCGCCGTTCTCGCTGCTCGGCTATATGATACGCCTGTACGACGACCTTTTTGACTACGATACCGATACTAAGAAAAAGCTGCTTGACAAGTCGGCTATGAAAATGCTGCTTATCATTTTCAGCATAGTCTATTTTGTGGTCAACATCATTTTCTTCCGCATTGACGGGCTTATCTGTCTGGTGCCCCTCGCCTATGTTTTCTTGGAGAACCACTTTGAAGTGATGAAGCTGTTTTTCCTGACCATCGTGTGCGCGCTTTATTTAGCGATGTACACTAAACTGCAGGGGCTGTGGATCATACTGTTCCTCTGCGGCACCCTGCTTATCTCGGTGGGCTTTTTCATATTCAAACGGTTAAGACCGGTCAAAAGATGATCTGCCGAAAAGACACCGCTGCCGCCTCCGCCGGTACTATAGGCGGCAAGGCGTACAACCTGCTGCACATGAGCAATATAGCTCAGATCAACATTCCGCACTGGATCTGCCTTGACACCGGTTTTTTCTACAGCTTTTTAGGCGAATACAAAGCGGAATATGAAAGGCTGCTGTCAAAGGGCGACGTTGAATGCGGCAAGGAGATCTGCGCCCTTATACGTAAAATACCGTTCGAGCCCGCGCTCAGATCGGAACTTTTCGGCGCGCTGGACTCTGACTTTCAAAGCGGCGTTAAGCTCGCCGTGCGCTCGAGCGCCACAGACGAGGACTCCTCCGAACGCTCCTTTGCGGGAATGATGGAGTCGTTCTTGAATGTCGAGCCGGACGACAATATTATAGAATATATAAAAAAATGCTGGCTGTCGTGCTTTTCCGCGAGGGCGATGATTTATCGCGCCCAAAACGGCGGAATAAAGCCCGGACTGGGCGCGGCGGTCATCATTCAGGAAATGATCGAGCCCGATCTTGCAGGAGTTATTTTTACCATAAATCCGAACACCAACAACCCTGATGAAATCTACATCAGCGCCGTAAAGGGCATCGGCGAGCAGCTTGTTTCCGGCAGCGCCGACAGCGAGGACTACGTGCTTGACTGCTTTGACGAGCTGACTCAAAAAGGCGGCGACGCTGACGTTGCCCTGCTAAAGGAGCTTGCAAAGCAGGCTCGCGTTATAGAGGACAGCTACGAAAAAAAGCGCGGCTGCGATATCGAATTTGCCGTTAAGGACGGGCAGATCTATATTTTACAGTGCCGCGCCATCGCCTCGTGCGCCAACATCAACAAGCGCCTCGAGCGTACTATCCTGGACAATTCCAACATCATCGAGAGCTATTCGGGGGTCACCACTCCCCTGACCTTTACCTTTGCTCAGGAGGTCTACGGCAAGATATACCATCAGACCCTGCGTAACTTCTTCATTCCGGAAAGCGTGATAAATTCGGTCAGCGACGACCTGAATCACATGCTCGCCTTCTACGAAAACAAAATCTATTACAAGCTGAACAGCTGGTACAAAATGACCTCATTGTATCCGCGGTACGAGCAGAACAAGCAGTACATGGAACGGATGATGGGCGTAAAAACTCCGCTAAAGGAAACCTCCGCCCAGTCAAACCGCAGGCTTGTCAAAATATACATCCGCTTTTTGTACAAAATGCTGCGCATGAAGCATGACAGCAAGCGGTTCCTCAAGCGTTTCAACGCCGTCACCGCGCCTTACACCGACAGCTTTTTCAGCGGCAAAACAAACGCCGAGGCGCTAAAAGCATACGACGAGCTTGAAAGCCGGATACTGAACGATTTCACCACGCCCATAGCCAACGACATGGGCGCGATGGTGTTCTTCGGCCTGCTGACCGACAACCTCAAAAAGCACGGCGTAGAGGACGCCGACGGACTTCTAAGCGATATCCTAAGCCGTCAGGGCAACGTTGAGAGCGCCGAGCAGACTGCGATGCTGCTGGATATAGTGTCCGACATCAAAGCGGACGAAAAGCTGAAAGAACAGTTTTTGAACGGCGAGTTTTCGCTCGACAACGGCACCGAAACAGCGCAAAGGCTCAGGGATTATATCGACCGCTTCGGCGCGCGCTGCATGGACGAGCTGAAGCTTGAAACCGTGACCATGCAGGAGGACCCGTCGTTTTTATTCAAAACCATCGAAAACTATCTTCGCATCGAACAGCCGCAGACCGAAAAAACCGCGGCTCAAAACCGCGAGGACGAAATATACCGCTGTTACCGCGCGCTTGGAAAGTGGTACGTTAAGCGGCTTATAAAAATAACGAAATACTTTATCCGCAACCGTGAAAGCCTGCGCCTGCGCCGCACCTACATTTACGCAATAGTGCGCAAAATATACCTGCAAATCGGCAAAAACCTCGCCGCCGACGGGCTGATCGATAATTACCGCGACGTGTTTTTCCTTGAAAAGGATGAGATATCCGCGCTCACCGAGGGAAATGATATCGGCGACCTGCGCGCCCTGATAAACTCGCGAAGGCAAATCTGCGAGGAAAACAAAACCAAAGAGGTATACGAGCGGATGTACTTTTACGGCGAGGTCAAAAGCGAAAATATGCTTCCCGTTTTCAGCGCACAGGAGGTCGGAGCCGACAGCGGCAGCATACTGCGCGGCACGCCCGGAGGCGGCAAGGCGACAGATGGCGTTGTGAAGCTTGTGACCGAGCCGACCGACGCTGACATAAACGGGTGCATCCTTATGGCAAAGCGCACCGACCCGGGCTGGACTATCCTGTTCCCCATGGCTAAGGCGATAATTATCGAGCGCGGCAGCGTGCTTTCGCACTCGGCGGTCATAGCCAGAGAGATGGGCATTCCGCTGGTTGTGGGCGTGCGCGGACTTACCGACCGGGTGCCCGACGGCGCCAGAGTGCGCATTGACGGAATAAGCGGCACCATTGAGATTTTGGAGGAAACAAATGGCTGAGGCAAAATTTGATTTTATACGCTACGCCAACTGCTGGGAAGACCCCGAAAACCTTTTGCGCAGCGCTGACCTAAAAGGAAAACGCGTTGCAAGCGTGCTCTCGGCAGGCGACAATACCCTTGCCCTGCTGACGGCAGACCCCGCGCAGATAACCGCTTTTGACGTGAATCCCGCTCAGATAAACCTTTTTCATCTTAAAAGAGCCGGCTTTATCGCGCTCGGCTATGACGATCTGCTGAGGCTTCTCGGCGTTACCGAAAGTAAAAAAGCCTACGCGCTGTTTCTCACGCTTGAAAACGTGATGGACAAAACCGCCTTTGCCTACTTTAAGGAGCACAAAGAATATTTCGATATAGGAATTATAAACATAGGGAAATTTGAGCATTACTTTCAGATATTCCTAAACAAAATAGTTCCGCTGTTTTCAACCAAAAAGCGCTTTAAAACCCTCTGCGCGTTTGAGGATATCGAAAAGCAGGCTGAGTTTTATAACAAAGTTATCAACAACCGCCGCTTCAACGCCATATTCAACGCCTTCTTCGGCTTCCGCACGATGGGAAAGCTGGGCAGAGACAAGCACTTTTACGACTACGTTGACGGCAAGGAGGACAGCGGCAAAAACATAAAAAAGATAGCCGACTACGGGCTGACGCACGTGCCGACCTATGATAACCCATACTTCAACTACATCGCGCTCAACCGCTTTCCCGAAAGGGCGCTGCCGATGTACCTGCAGCGCGAAAACTACGGGCTGATAAAAAGCCGCCTAGACCGCATTGAGGTGCGCCGCGGCGACACAAGCTGCCTCGACGGTAAGTACGGCTTCTTCAATCTATCGGATATATTCGAGTACATGAGCGCGGAGGATTTTGAAAAGAACGTTCAAAGACTCTGCGGACTGTCCGAAAACGGAGCGCGTCTTGCCTACTACAACATGCAGAACACACGCTATTTCAGCGACAGCCGACTAATGCTTCAAAGCGAATTGTCCGAAACCATAACAAAGCAGAACCGCGCGTTTTTCTACCGCGATTACCTTGTGTACGAATTTGGTGAGCAGAATGAGCAGGATAGTTGAAGCCTTTGAAAAAGTATGCGCTCAGCATCCCGAAAGGGCGGCTATGGTTCACCTTGTAAAAGGCAAGCCCGTCACAACCGGCTTCTCACAGCTTTCTTCCGACGTATCACAGGCGCGCGCGTTTCTGTCAAAAAGCGGAGTAAAGCGCGGCGACAGGCTGCTTGCCTTTGCCAATTCCGGCTATAGGCTCTGCGTGTTTCTGATCGCCTGCTTCGAGCTGGGCGCCTGCGTGATGTATGTAGACATACACGCGGGACAGGAAAACCTGAAAAGGATATTTGAAAAAACAAATCCTAAGTTTGTGCTGGTGTCGGACAAAACGCGGCATTTTCGCGTGCTGTTTCGCGAGATACACAAAATCAAGTCGGTCATAAACATCGACCGCGCCCAAAGCAGCGGCGCATACGTCCTTCCGCCTCCCGAAACAAGCGAGAGCGACGACGCGCTGATAACCGTCACCACGGGCTCGACCGGCACGCCTAAGCTGTTTATACGCACGCACCGCGACCTTTTTGAACAGTTGCGGCTAGTGACAGATAATATCGGCGAAAAAGACAGCGAGCAAACGGTGCTGACTACCTCTTACATCTATATTTTTGCTAACCTTCTTCTGGGCTTCACCACTGTGCTGCCGAACGTCGACCTCGGCTCAAAAAAAGCCGACAAAATCATTCGCAGGCTGAAAAGCTTCGATCTGTCCGAGGTAACGATGATAATCACCACACCGGACTTTTGCCTGCGCACGCCTAACATGTACCCAAAGCTCAACACGCTTTATTGCGGCGGCGCGATACTGAACCGCAGCGAGGTAAAGCGCATACAAAGCGCCTACCCCTGCAAGGTCATCCACATTTACGGCTCGACCGAGTGCAATCTTATCTCGAGCGTCGACCTTGGCGAATACCTGAGCACACTGGAGCAAACGGGCGAATGTTTGCTTGGCGACATCTGCCGCGGCGTCGAGGCAAAGACCGGTGAAAACGGACATATCCTGGTAAACAGCGCCGCCCTGCTGACAAAATCCGCCGACGGAGAAGCGCAGCACGGCGAATACTACGACACCAACGACGTGGGCTATATAAAAGACGGAAAGCTTTTTTACCGCGGCAAGGCGGGCTTTTGCCTGAACTCAGCGGGCAAAACGGTCTACTCAAATGAGCTCGAGCAGCGGCTGATCCTGAACTTTCCCGAAATCGGCAAATGCGCAGCCGTTGAGCACGAGCGCCGCTTTTACCTGTTTTTGGAGGACAAGGCGCTCCCCCGCGCCGAGATATCCGCGTATCTGCAAAGGGAGTACGGCGTTGCGTTCTTCATAAAAAAACTGCGCGCCATCCCGCGCGACGTTAAGCACCACACAAAAATCAACTACCTTGACCTGATGCACAGACTGGAGCAATCACATTGAAGCTGAACGAAATACTGAAAACCGATTACGAAAACCGGAGAAACAAAGAGTATATTTTTGAAAAAAAGGACGGCAAATTTCAGGGCAGGACCTTCGGTAAACTGATCGAGGATGTTTTCGCGCTGGCGCACATGCTGCTCGATAAAGGGCTCGGCGGCGCGGCTGTGGGAATAATCGGCAAAAACTCCTACGCCTTCATGACAGCCGACCTTGCCGTCACCGCCTACACGGGCGTCAGTGTGATGCTCTCAAAGGAAATGACCGCCGATACAATCTCCGCCCTGCTTAAAAGCACCGGCGCAAAGGCTTTAATCTACGACGGAGAGCCGGAGCCGATGGTTAAAGCTCTCGGGCTCGGCAAGGATTTTGTTTTCATCAGCATGAAAGAGATATACAGTCTGAGCGCTCCCCCGTCCCTGTTTGACCTGCCGGCTAAGGACGAAAACGATTGCTGCAAAATAGTGTTCTCGTCCGGCACAACGGGACCCTCAAAGGGAATAATGCACTCGCAGAAAAGCATTTTCGCGGGCTATCCCGAGCTGCACAAGCGCGTCCCGCTGGGCGAAAACGATACAGACTATTTGTTCTTGCCGCTGCACCACACCTACGCGGGCGTGTATAACTTCTACTACTCGCTTATCGGCGGCTACAGCCTGTACCTTTCCTCGTCACCCGCCGCTATCGTGAGCGAGCTGTTGGAAGTGAATCCCACGATATTCTGCGCGGTGCCGCTTGTTTATCAGCGGCTGCTGAACGCTTACGGCGACAATATCTGCCACGCCTTCGGCAGGAATATCAGATACCTGTTCACCGGCGGCGCGGCATGCTCCGACGATATCCGCTGCGCGCTCAGTAAATTTCCGCTTATCCGCTCTTACGGGCTGAGCGAAACCGCCGCTTCGTTCTCGATAAGCTACTTCGGCGACGACGACTCAAGCTGCGGCACGGTATTTGAGAGCATCGACGCAAAGATATATCAGCCCGACGAAAACGGCGTGGGCGAAATAATATTAAAGGGCGACACGGTATTTCTCGGCTACCTCGACCCCGCGCTCACCGCGAAGGCGTTTGACGAAAACGGCTACTTCCACACGGGCGACCTCGGGATCATCGCCGACCGCAAGGTTTATATCAAGGGCAGAAAGAAAAAAATACTCGTCGGCTCAAACGGCAAAAACATCGACGTCGAGGAGCTGAGCGCCCTGCTGTACGCTTTGAATCAAAACATCAACGAAGTTAAGCTTTACTTGAAAAACGACCGTCTCAACGCAGACTTTTACGTAAAAAACGAGGGCGAGAGCATGAACGAGACCGTTGCGCGCTTTAACAAAAACATGCCGCGATATCAGCAAATCGACAGCTTTCGCGTGATCACCGACAAAGAATTTGCAAGATTAAAATAAAATTATTGCATTTTATGAAGAAATATGCTAAAATAAAGCAGAATCTGTAAGAATAAGGGATTTATCATGAAAAATACACCTCAACTAATCGTCATGCTGACGCGCGACGACCGCACGGTCATGAGCGCGCCCGCGATTTTCGAAGAATGTAAAAACTCAAAGGCAGCTATTTGGGGCTTTAAGGAAGAGCCGCTTCCGCTCGATGAAATGAAAAAGCTTTACGACTGCATGCGCGAATCCGGCAAGACCACCGCGCTGGAGGTCGTAGCCTACACCGAGGAGGAATGTTTGCGCGGCGCCGAGGTCGCCTTGGAATGCGGCGTTGACCTGCTGCTCGGCACAAGCTTTTTTGACAGCGTTAACGAGCTGTGCAAGAAGAATCATCTGAAATACTTCCCTTATGTTGGAGAAGTTACCGAACGCCCGTCCGTGCTTGACGGCGAAGTCGAAGAAATGATCGCCGAGGCTGAGGAATACATAAGAAAGGGCGCGACCGGCATAAACCTGCTGGGTTATCGCTACACCGGCGACGCGTGCGAGCTTATAAGACGCTTTGTAGGCGCATTGGACGCTCCCGTAGTGGTTGCCGGCAGTGTGGACTGCTACCGCCGCCTTGACGAGCTGAAGGATATCTCCCCGTGGGCGTTCACCATCGGCAGCGCCTTTTTTGAGGATAAGTTCGGCGGCACCTTTGCCGAACAGATAGACAAGGTTGTAGACTATATCAATTAATACCATACGGCGGGACACCCGCAACCGATTTGCGTTACAATGCGCTTTAACAAATCGGATGCGGGTGTCCCGTCTTTTTATTTATTCAACTATTTGATCCTTGGGTATCATGTCGTAATCGTACATGACCTCGGAGTGATTGTCGAGCACGAGCTTCTTTTCAAGCACCTCGCCCGTCTGCTTATCGAGCGTTTCGCGATATATCTTTGAAACGCGATAATACTTGTCGCCCTCCTTGCGGAAGCAATGTCCCTCTTCGACAAGGCGGTAAGAGTAGGGTATCTCTTCCTCGCACCTAAGCTGAGCGTGCAGGGTATCGCCCACACAATAAATATGCAGCTGGAAGCACTGGTGCGTGTTGTTCTTAAAGCGGTAATCCACATTGTTGTAGCTTATGGAAGTGCCCGTGGCAAACGGCACGCGCTCGCCGTGGTCGGGAGCCAAAGCGTCGGAATGGCAGTGGAACTCGGTGACGTCAAGCGGGCTGTGCAGGATAAGCAGGTGAAGCGAGTTGCCCAGATTGCACAAGCCTCCGCCGATGCCCGGCTTTACCTTGTCGCCCTCGATGACCCTTCCGTCCTTGTAGCCCTTGCGCTTGCTGGTTTTTCCTACGGTCTTCCAAAAAGAGAAGGTCTCGCCCGGGTGGATTATCAGGTAATCCAGCGCGTTTGCGGAAAGGCGGATATTGTCAGCTTTGTTGTGCTGGAGCACGGGGTCTATCCCCTTGCCCTTCTTTATCATGTCGGAGCTGTTCTCCGTCACAACAACGCCAAGCAGAGTTTCCGAATGGGTCTTCGAAAAGCTCTCCTTGCTTCTCAAATTCTGCAAATGCCGTTTTAATACTTCCTTCTCCTGAGAAATCTTATATGTAGTGGGATTGATATCGCAAAACAGCTTGTCCTTATTCCAAAACACTCCGCTTTCCCTCCTTGAATATATCTCCTAACCTGTGCTTACATGACTTGCGCAGAGAATATGCTTTCAGCACGATGATCTCCAGTCTGCGCTTTATGCCTATCTTTTTCTCGACGCCCCAGCCGATGTACCTAACCAGCACACTGTCGAGCCCCGCCTTATTTGCGCCGACGATATCGGTAAAGGTCTGGTCGCCTATGAACAGCGCCTCTCTTTTGTCTATACCCATAAGCTCCACGGCCTTAAGATAACCCGCGGGGTCGGGCTTGTCCGCGTCGGGAACATAGGGCGAATCGATGTTTTTGAGAAAACGCTCAATGCGCTCGGAGTCGTTGTTTGACAGCAGAACGGTCTTTAACCCCGCCGCGTGTATCTCAACAAAGAGCTCGTCCACCTCGGGGGTAGAGTCGTCGCCGTGCGGCACCAAAGTGTTGTCAATATCAAAAATCACACCGCGATAGCCCCTGCCGTACACCTTTTGCCAGTCGATGTCAAAAACGCTCGCGGCGTACTCGCAGGGATAATAAGCCTTAAGCATTATCTCACCTCGATAGTAGTATATCACCAAATAGCGATAAACGCAACATTGAATTACAAATCGACCGTAAGCTCGACAGGGCAATGGTCAGAGCCCAAAATTTCGGTGTGGATATCAGCCGAAACAAGCTTGTCGTCGATCGATTTTGAGGTTATAAAGTAGTCGATGCGCCAGCCCGCGTTCTTCTCCCGCGCGCGGAAGCGGTACGACCACCACGAGTATACGCCCTCGGTATCGGGGTAGAAATATCTGTATGTATCGGTAAAGCCGGATGACAGCAGGGCGGTCATTTTTCCGCGCTCCTCGTCGGTAAAGCCGGCGTTTTTGCGGTTGGTTTTGGGGTTCTTAAGGTCGATCTCCTCATGCGCCACGTTCAGATCGCCGCAGAGGATAACGGGCTTTTTCTCATCAAGGCGCTTCAAATACTCCAAAAAAGCGTCCTCCCAAGTCATGCGGTAATCAAGGCGTTTCAGCTCGTTCTGCGAGTTGGGAGTGTAGCAGGTCACGACATAGCAATTTTCAAATTCAGCGGTTATGACCCTGCCCTCGTGATCGTGCTCCTCAACGCCGATGCCATATACGACAGACAGCGGCTGCTCCTTGCAGAACAGCGCGGTGCCGGAATAGCCCTTCTTTTCGGCGTAATTCCAGTATTGATGATAATCGCCGAGGTCGAGCTCAATCTGACCCTCGGAAAGCTTAGTCTCCTGAAGGCAGAAAACATCCGCGTCGATCTCTTTGAAAAAATCCAAAAAACCCTTGCCCACACAGGCGCGCAGCCCGTTGACATTCCACGATATAAGCTTTTTCACAGTTATCCTCCCCTTTTTAGGTTTTAGCGGGATTTGGTATTAGGTGTTAGTGAGTTATAAGTCATAAGTTATAAGTTATAAGAAGCTGTCATCTTGAGCGGTGCCGGAGGCAATTTTGCGCAGCAAAATAGTCGAAAGATCCCCCTCGGCAATGTACCAACGTTTCTGCTAATACATCTAACCTCTAGCCACTAACCACTAGCCTCTAGCCTCTAGCCTCTAGCCTCTAGCCTCTAGCCTCTAGCCTCTAGCCTCTAGCCTCTAACATTATACACTGTATCCGCATTTTCCGCAAGGGGCGCGCATAATATTTTTCGGGTGATGGTATGTTTAGTCTTTTGGAACTGCTTGGACAGTACGTCTGCTTTTTTATTCTGCACGTCTGCGGCGGCGGCGCTTTCCCAAAGCCTCTGCCCGAAAAAAAGGAACGCGAGTATCTTTTGCGGATGAAGCAGGGCGATTTGACCGCGCGCGGCAAGCTTATCGAGCACAACCTGCGGCTGGTGGCGCACATCATCAAAAAGTATTACGGCAAGCAGGGCGAACAGGACGATCTGGTGTCGATAGGCACCATAGGGCTAATCAAGGCGATAGACACCTTTGACACCAGCAAGAACATCCGCCTGAGCTCCTACGCCAGCCGATGTATCGAGAACGAGATACTGATGCACTTTCGCGCCGCGAAAAAGACGGCGCAGGATATCTCGCTCAACGAGACCATCGACACCGACAAGGACGGCAATCCGCTGACCCTGCTGGACATAATGGCTGTTGACGACCACATTCTCGACGACCTCGACCAAAAGCTCAACAAACAAAAGCTCGGCAGGTTCATTAATGAGGAACTCACCGAGCGCGAAAAAAAGATAATAATATTGCGTTACGGGCTTGACGGCAAGGAGCCGATGACCCAGAAAAACGTGGCTAAGCTGCTGAACATAAGCCGCTCCTACGTTTCAAGGATAGAAACCAAAGCGCTGAAACAGCTTAGGAAGAGATTTGAAAACAGCAGTAATTTGTAGAAGCTAGATGCTAGTGGCTAGTGGTTAGTGGCTAGTGGCTAGTGGCTAGAGACAGTGTAGGGGCGGACCCGTGTGTCCGCCCGAAAACGTCGCAATATCCTGCGGGCGCACACATGGGTGCGCCCCTACGGCAATGCACCAACGTTTCCTCTACACCCCTAATACCTAGCACCTAATACCTAATACCTATTACGTCCCTAAGGGAATACGGCAATATGGATATATTGGTGAAAAACCGCATAAACACTGGGCTTTTTCAATATATCCACCCCTGAAATAATATGGATATATTGGACGCGATACGGACATATTGGACGCTGAATCTATCCTTTTTTTGGCAGCGTTCCCTCAATATATCCATATTGCAGGCAAGGTGGATATATTGTAAAAACCGCATAGATAAGCCATTTCTCTCAATATATCCATATTGTTTGCGTCCCTTGGGAGAATATGGATATATTGGGCAAACCACAGGATAGCCGCAGCTATAGCATGTGCTTTATTTCTTCTAAAGAATATAGACAATTCAGCGCCGTCAGCAGGGCGTTGGTTGAAAGGTAGGTGGGCATGTTCAGCTTTTTGAGCAGCGCCTGCCTTTTTTGCGCGGAGTTTTCGCCGCCCGTGAGCCCCAGCTCGAACAGATCGGCTTTGGTGATCTCCTGCCGCTGCTTTTGCTCCTCGCCCAGGATAGTCGCCCCGCTTTTGCGGATGGCGTCGATGATTATCTCGTCGGTCACGCCCTCAACGCCGAGCAAGCCCTCCTTGCTTTTCTGCGGCTTGCGGCGCTCCTTGCCCTCGATCTGCGGTATGTAGCAGTGCTTTATCTGCTGCTTCGGCACTGCGCCGCGCAGGAAGTTGCGTATAACAAAGCCCGCGCCGTCGCTGTCTGTCAGCACGAGTATGCCGCGCTTGGCGGCGATGTCCCTTATGAGCGCCTGCTTCTCTTTGTCGGAGAAAACACGGAAGCCGTTGGTCTCGATTATCGGTGCGTCGACTATGCCGCTGAGCTTTATTTTGTCGTACCTGCCCTCGACGATTATCGCTTCCTTAACGCTTATCATCGGCTCCTGCCCTCCTGCGCGGTCAGCAGAAGCTGCGCGATGAGCTGCTCTATGAGCAATCGGCTGTTGACCGAGACCGACTTCATTTTTTCGTCGGCTTCACAGAGCAGCCCGAGGCATTTTCTGAGCGCTTCGGTGCTGACGTTCCGGATAGACTGCCTCACTCTGCCGAGCACAAAGGTGCGCTTGCCGTACTTAAAATCGTCTGCAAGGGTCTTTTCCTTTACTCCGCTTTCGTCCGCCACGCGCAGCCTGTACGCGTCGGTGAAGGCGGTGGAGAGCACGTAAAGCATCATAACGGGCTCTTCCTTTTGATAAAAAAGCTGATCGAGCGTCTGAAAAGCGGCGTCTCCCCTGCCTGCGAGCACGTAGTCGGACAGGCTGAATATCCTTGTTTCAAGCGTCTGCGGCACAAGCTTTTCTATCGTCTCGGTCTTTATCTCCTCGCCCTCGGTGTAGGCGCAGACCTTGTCGACCTCGTTTTTCAGGCGGTTGAGGTCGCTGCCGCACAGCTTTATAAGCTGCGAGGCGTTTATCCTGGATATGAATTTGCCGTTGTTGTTCGCCCATTTGGTGATGTGCTTTTCAAGCATTTGCTCTGTGGGCTTTTCGAATTTGATGACCGAGCCGTCCTTCTGCGCGCGCTTTTGGATGGATTCAAACGCTTTTGCGTTCTTCTTCGGCACATACGACGGCATTGAAAGGATGAACACCGTGCCCTCGACCTTCTGTTTGCAGATAGCCTTGAATTTATCGAGCTCCTCTGAGTTCATGGAATCGAGGAAGATATCCGTCACCAGCACGCAGTTGTACTCGCTCATGAACGGCACCACGCCGACAGCCGAGGCGAGCGTATCGAGGTTCACCTCGCCGCTGAACGAATGAAAGTTGAAATCAGACGGCTGCTTGCCCGCGACCGCGTTCACCAGCTTTTTGGTGTACTCTTTAACATACATCTGCTCGCTGCCGTAAATGACGTATACAGGCGAAAACTCGCGCGCTTTTATCTGCTTATTCAATTGTGCTTCGGTGATCAAAGGCATAATATACT
This sequence comes from uncultured Ruminococcus sp., assembly GCA_902776375.1. Taxonomy (GTDB): domain Bacteria; phylum Bacillota; class Clostridia; order Oscillospirales; family Acutalibacteraceae; genus Ruminococcoides. The sequence goes on from CACYPV010000010.1 coordinate 24,873, forward strand.
CCTAAATAAAGCTTGTAGGATCCGCATTGCACGAACCCTACATTGCTGATTTTAGTCTTTAAAAAACAGAGGAAGCTCCTCAAGGTAAATGATGTCGTCGCGGTTTTTGGCGTCGCCCTCGGCGAGTATGCACGCCTTGCCCACAACGTTCACGCCGATCTTATCCATAAGCGCTTCAAGCGCCGCAAGGCTTTCGCCGGTGGAGATAACGTCGTCCACGATAAGCACGCGCTTGTCCTTTAAGAATTCGGCGTCGGTGTCGCCAAGATACAGGCGCTGCACGTTGGCGGTCGTGATGGAATTGACCTCGACGCTTACGCAGTTGCGCATATAGACCTTGACGCTTTTGCGCGCGATGACATATTCGCGGCAGCCCTGACGCGCCATTTCGTAGCAGATGGGGATGCCCTTTGCCTCAGCCGATACCACAACGTCGTGCTCGGGGCAAAGCTTAAGCAATGCCTCGGCTGCTTTTTCGGTGACCTCAACGTCGCCGAAAAGGATGAACGCCGCAATGTCAAGCTTATCGTTCACGGGGTATTTTACAAGCTCGCGCTCAACGCCCGCAATGGTCATCTTGTATTTATCGTACTGCTTTTTCATCTGCTCCTGAAGCTGACGCCTTGTGGTCTTAGCAGTCTTTTTATCATTCTGATCGCTCATTTTGCCGCTCCTTACACCATTCTTCCGCCAAGCTGTTCGCCGCCCAGAAGGTGGAAGTGCATGTGATGCACGCTCTGGCAGCCGTGTTCGCCGCAGTTGGTAACAACGCGGTAGCCCTTTTCAAGTCCGAGGCTTTTCGCGATCTCGGGGATCCTTTCAAAAATACGCGCGATAACGGCGCTGTTGCTCTCGTTCACCTCGTCGGCACATGCAATATGCTGCCTGGGGATCACAAGCACGTGCACAGCCGCCTGCGGCTCCAGATCATAAAACGCGACGATAAGATCGTCCTCATAAACTCTCTTAGACGGGATAGTGCCGTTGGCAATACAGCAAAATACACAATTGTTCATTTAGGTCGCCCCTTTTAGATAAATATTTCGGATTTATTGTACACCTTTATGACAAAAAGGTCAATGCTTTTTTAATGCGTGATTCATAATGCGTAATGCGTAATTGATTTTGCAGAAACGTCGGTGTTTAGCCGTAGGTGCGGCAAACGGGAAACCGCAAGGGTTCCCCTGCATCACACATCACTAGCTATTACTCTGACCGCCTGCTTCGCTGTCCTTTTTCTTCTCTTTCTTCTTTTTGATTTTGTTTACAAAATACTTTACGCTCAGCCAACGGGTGAACCAGTCGATTTCCTTGTGGAAGTACACGTTGATCTCGGCGCCGATCATCATGCAGACCATGCAGAAGTATGTGAACACCATGATGACAGCCAACTGGGTAAGACCCTTGTACACTGAGAAGCCGTTGAAGTCGGTAACGTAAATCGATATAGCGAACAGCAGCACATGCCACGAGAGCGTGGTAAAAAGCGCTCCCGGAAGCTGACAGCGGACGCCGTACTCCTTCCTCTGCTGCCGCTTTAAATTGGGTATGCTGCGGTACAGCAGCGCGAAGAAGAACACCTGATATATGAACATCACCAAATAGCGGATGCCGTACAAAAATTCTACGGAGCCGGGCAAGGTGTTGATATTCTCCCTTATCAAATTGTTGAGTGAGGTGCTCAGGAAAATAACCGCCACAGTTCCGAGAATGATCACCAAAAACAACAGTGTATACACCATTGAACGCAGGCGAATGACAAACCAGTTGCGGTTTTCGTAGGTATTATGCACGCGGTTCAAGCCGTTCGAAATAGCGTGAATGCCCTTAGCCGCCGACCAAAGGGTAGCGATGAGCGATACTATCGAGATGCTCACGGGCTGGCTGTACATTTCCGTCAGCGACTTTGTGACTGACGAAAAGTTTTCGCCCGCTCTTTTGCTTCCCAGCAAGGTCTGGATAAGGTCGGTGGGGATGTTCATCGTTTGCAGCATCGACATGAGGAACATCAGAAACGGCACGGACGACAGCAAAATGAAGAACGCGGTCTGCGCGGCTATCGCAAAAATGTTGTCGTGTATCATTTTTTTGTGGAACGGCAGGTACCAGTTGTACACCTTAGTGATGAGCTTTATCATGAGTCTTTATCGTCTTTCTTCGACTGGACGTCATACGAGGCGCGGGTGAGCGCCTTCTCACTCAGCAGGCGCTCAAAGAACTTAACGGTCTTCATCAGCCTGCCGGGGATAATTACCATCTTGCCTTTTTCGGCTTTTTTCAACGCGTACTCGGCAACGGTGCGCGCGTCAAGGCTCTTTGCCGAAAAGCTCACGTTCGCCACGTCGTTGAAGTTGGTGCTGACAGGACCCGGGCAGAGCACCGATACTTTGACCTTGCTCTTGCTGCGGCGCAGCTCCTCATGGATAGCCTCGGTAAGGCGCACCACGTAGTTCTTTGAGGCGTAGTAGGACGACATCTTTGGTCCCGCCGAAAAGCCCGCCATCGAACCAACGTTGAGTATAGCGCCGCTGTCGCGTGCTATCATGTCCTGCAAAAACAGCTTTGTCAGGATATGAAGCGAGCACACGTTGGTATGGACAAGCTTCATTTCAAGCTCGAGCGGAACATCCTTAAATTCGCCGTAAGCGCCGAAGCCCGCGTTGTTTATAAGGAAATCTATTTTTTCGTCCTGCAAATGCTCGTACAGGTCATAGGCGTCCTGCTCGCGCGACAAATCTATGGTAATGACGCGCACGTTTACATTGCTCAGTTCATCTTTAAGCGCGTTCAGCTTGTCGGTGCTGCGGGCGGCAATTATCAGATCCCACCCGCGCGAAGCAAGTATGCGCGCAAATTCTTTGCCTATTCCCGAGCTTGCGCCCGTGATAAGTGCTTTCATATTAATCCACATGCCGGTGCGGCACCGGCACAAATAGAGATGAAAACGGAAGCCGCTAAATTTTCCGTTTTCAGTTGACAATAATTTATCTTGATTTTAGGCTCACTTAGGTGGGTCTTGTTTTGGTGTTCAACAGGCTAAAATGCCTGTTTTTTACTTTTTCACACTATCACTCCTTTTCCGCCACAGCGCACAGGCGGCTCGTACCGCTCTTGGTGTGGGTGCGGATATTCTGATATCCGGCGCGCTGCAGCATTTCGGTTATTTCCTCACGGCTGACCGCCTTGATGTTCAGCCTTTCCTCGACCTTCTTCCAGCGGTCGGGGTCGTTATCGTCTTTTAGCATCTCAAACACCAGCAAAAGCCTTCCGCCGCGGCGCAGAGTGCGTTTTATCTCGATCAGGTCGTTGAGCTTGTCAGGCCAGAAATAATAGGTTTCGACCGCCGTCACGAGGTCAAAGCTTTCGTTCTCGAACGGAAGCTCGGACACGCTCGCCTTGCGGATGTCCGCCTTGCCGCAGAGGACGTTTTTCTTATTCGCTTTAAGCGACTTTTGAACGCACAGGTCGGAATAATCTATGCCGTATACCTTGCCGCTGCCCACCTTGCCGCAGAGCTTAGCGACGGTCTTTCCCCCGCCGCAGCCCACGTCGAGCACGCGGTAGCCGTTTTCGAATTTGATATAGTCAAGCGCCCAGTCGGTCATGTCGCTGTGACCCTTGTTCATGGAGCGGATCATAAGCCTGCCCCAAAAGCCCTCGGGCTTAACTGCGTTTTCGGTCAATTTGTGATACTTCATAAATAACTCCGTTTTTTTAGTGTAAAGTGAACAGTGCAAAATCGGGTGAGGGCGAAGCCCTCCGTTAACTTTGAACTTTTCACTTTGAACTTTGAACTATTTCACTTTTTATTCCAAACAATCTCTGCGCGTTTTTATACATCAGGTTGTCGTAATCCTCTTTGCTTATCAGGTCTTTCAGCTCGTTGAAGTAGCCCTGACAGAACGAGCGCTGACCCGCGCGGTTATACAGCATATGATCCTTGCCGTCTATCGGGTTGTCGGTGCCGAACAGTATCTTTTCGCTGCCGCATTTTTTGATGGCTCGGACAGTCGTTTCATAAGACACCCAAGTGGTGTCGCCGTATAGGTTGGGAAGCTTTGCGATAAGCTCCATAGCCTCATTGCAGTCGCTGTCGAGATCCATGTGCACCGCGACAAAATCGATATCCGGATGCGCCTTGGCGGCGTTGTAAAGGTACAAGGTTCTCGCCTTTTCGATGTTGCCCGTGTGCGAAACGACGGGCAGCCCAAAGCGGCGCGCAAGCTCGTAAACCGGCTCCAGCTTAGGCTCGTCGGGAGCGGTCTCGGAACGGTACGGGTGTATCTTGATACCGTAGATATAACGGCGGTTTTTCTCGATAAGTCTGCACAACCGCTCGTTGGGAACGCAGCGGTCGATCTGCAGCCACAGCAGCGCGCCCAGCTTGTCCGGATGCCGCTTGGCGGCGCGGATGGTCTTTTTGCACACGCGGTACTGCGTTCTGCGCAGAGGCCACGGCAGACGCTTGCCCTCGCTGTAGTATTCGGTGCTTTCGATGCTGCTGACGAGCGAAAAGTCAACGCCGTAGCGCTCCATTGAGTAAAGCACCTTGCGCACGCTTAGGTTGAGGATCAAAAGATTGCCGATGTGTGCGTGAGAGTCAATTATCATTTGCCAAAAAGCCTCTTATCTCCTCGAGTTTTTTCATGGCAGCCTGCCTGCCGAGGTCGTATGTCTTTTGTATCTTTTCGGGGTCGTGCTCTATCCTGCCGATATCAAGCGGAGCATCGGGGCAGATAACAAGCGCCTTGCCCGCCTTTTCGCGCCCGAAAACATATTTGCGCTGCTCGTTGTACATCAGGTGGCGATTGGCGACGGCTTTTATCATCTTGGGGTATTTCTTTAAGCTTCGGCGGAACAGCCACATCTTTGACGCGGGCTTTTTAACATAGTCGCGCGGACGGGTGAGCACCACGATATTGCGCTCGTATAAGCCCTCGGCAAACCTCAACGGGATGGAATCGGTCACTCCCCCGTCAAGGTATTTGTGCCCGTCGAGCTCTACCGGACGCGACACCAGCGGCATGGAAGCCGAGGCGCGGATCCACTCGTAGCAGTCGTCGTCGACCGAATCGACCCGCTTGTAATGCGGCAGACCTGTTTCGATATCGGAAACGACCAGGTAAAACTTCATAGGGTTCTTTTCAAACGCCTCTATATCGAACGGGTCGAGCCTTTCGGGGATATCGTGATAGCAAAACTGCGCCCCGAACAAGTCGCCCGTTTTGCCCAGCGAGCGGAACGAGCAGTACTTTGGCTCCTTGCAGTATTTCAGGTTGTAGCGCAGCGCGCGTCCGGGCTGGTTCGATTTGTAGTTGCAGCCGAATGCTGCGCCTGCCGACACGCCCGTAAGCGCCGGAAAGGTAAAGCCGTTTTCCATGAGGACGTCGATAACGCCGGCGGAAAACAGTCCGCGCATGGCGCCGCCCTCAAGCACAAGCCCTGTGTTATTGTCAGTCATATCATCATCTCTTTTTTAGTTATTAGCGTGATCAGGTATTAGCGTGATTAGGTATTAGCGAGATCAGGTTTTAGCGTGATTAGTTTCTAGTACCTAGTACCTAATACCTAATACCTAGTACCTAATCCGCTCTGCTCTTTATATGATCCTTTATCTGGTCAAAGGTCACGCCGTATTTTATCGCGATGTCCTTGGCATAGCTCACGCCCTGCGGCGGCATGACTGCGACCTTGAAGCTTCTTTCGCCGTGCTGAACGCCCGTTACAAGGCTTTCCACGCGGCTGTCGCCCTTGACGCCGTTGTTCAGCTCGTCAAGGCTGCGCGCGAGCTCGTGCATATGGGTGTTGAAAATGCAGCGCACGCCCAGATAGCGCATCGCCTTTACAACGTCCTTAGCTATGAATAAGCCCTCGGCTACGCTGGTGGTCGCGAGGCTCTCGTTCAGCAGCATGAAGCTGCGCGGAGTCGCCGCCTCGAATATCTCCGAAAGGCGCTTGCTCTCCTCGCCCAGCCTGCCCAGATCGACGGTGTCGTTCTCGTCGGCGGGAAAATGCGTGAACATGTTGTCGCAGGGGCTTATCTTCGCGCTCGCCGCAGGCACATAAATGCCCCACTGAGCAAGCATCATCGCAAGCCCCACAGCCTGTGTGAAGATGGTCTTGCCGCCACGGTTAGGTCCCGTCAGGATATAAATGCGGCGCTCGTCGTCAAAGTCGATATCGTTGGTGATTATGTTGATATCATCGCCCTTTACGTTGTTGATAGCGAGCTTCAGATTATATATTTCTTTAAAAGAACAATTTCTGTCATCCGGCGGCAAAATCTCCGCCTTGCAAACGGGCATGCCCTTTGCGATTATTTTGTCGATAAGCTCAGCCCAGCGCACGTAGAAGATGATCTCGGGCATCAGACCGATGAGCATGTAGCCGCTGATGTTTACATAGCGCTTGAGCGTTGACTTGATGTCGTCGCAGGTCTTTTTCATAATGCTTGTCACGGGCTTGGTTATCGCGTTTGAGATAGAGTCGGTGCCGGTCGCCGTAGTCTCGATAGCGATATCGTTCGAAACCGCGCTTTTCTGATAGCCGCCGATCTTGTACTCGGTGGTGATCGGGTTGGCGGCGTGAAAATGCTTCATTCCGCTGGTGTCGGTGCCCTCGTGCAAGCCGTCCTGCCTGTTGGCGAAGTTCATAAAGCGCTTCATAAGTCCAGCGTCGACGAACGGAGCGTCGTTGAGCGAGATTACCCCCGCCGCCTTCGGGCGCAACATGTCGTCGAGGTTCACGCCGATAGTTATGCTTTTCACGCGGCGAGCCTGCTCCATCGTTTCGTCGATGTCAGCCTTGAGCTGTGGAAATCCGCTTTCACGGTCGATGTCGGTCACGATCTGGCGCAGGGTCTTCATGCCCTCGGAATGAACGTCGAGCTCCTCAAGCGTTTTCTTTATCATGGTTATGCAGCTCACGTACTCGTCGATCTCGCGCAGGCGGTTTATGAGCGACCACAGCGAGGGTCCCTCCTGATCCTTCTGAAAGCGCGCCACGTCCTTCAAATCGGCGAGCCGCGCCACAAGATCCTCCATAGCGGAGCGCAGCTTCGGGAAACGCAAAAAGTCCTCGAACACGTCGCAGCGCCACTTGATGACCTCGGGATCGTCGGTGACCTGAGTCATAAGGTTGTACATGTGCTCGCGTTCGTTGCGGTGGTCGGTCAGATTGTCAAGCAAAAAATCGATCGACAGGTCGTTTATAGACTCTGCGGTCAGTTGGTTGGTTTTATGTTCTTTTACCACAGGGAACAATAAGCTGAAATCTTCCATAATAACCTCTAGCTGAAAAACTTATAGATCCTGTCCTTGTAATCGGGCGCCTCGTCAAATACACAGTGCCCGTATTTTTCATCGTACATATACAACTCGCAGTTGCCGCCGAGCTTCTCGGCTATCTCAACAGAGCCCTCGGCTGTCAGCACCCTGTCCGCCTTTGCGCCGATCACCAGCACGGGACACTTTATATTATCAAGCTCGTCGTAAACGCTCAGGGTATCGCAGGACTTGCCCAAAATGATGAATCTGTTGAAATCCTCCTGCGTCACGTCCCTATGGGCTAGCCTTATGAACCGCCCGAACATTTCAGCGAACTCTTTGCTGTAAAGCACGTCGATAAAGCTGTCGCAAAACGCGTTTATGTCGCCTTTTTCGGCAAGCGCGACCCAGGTTTTCATCACTTTTTCGGCGGTGGGGTTGAGCCTTGCGCAGGTCGAAGCCAAAAGCAATTTGCCCACAAGCTCAGGGTGCCGCGCGGCGATGTACATAGCTATCATGCCGCCCTGCGACGCGCCCATAAGACAGACGTTTTTCAGCCCCAAAGCGGTCAGCGCTTCGGCGGTGTCCTCGGCGAGCTGCTCAACGGTATAATTCTCTGAAAGAAATTTAGTTCTGTCAAAGCAGTAAACGGTGAACTCATCGCTGAACATGCGGTAAGCGGAAGCCACGCCCTCGGCGTTATTCAGGATACTTTTAACGCTCAGCCCCGAGAGCATGACGAAGATCTTCTCTCCCCTGCCGAAGGTAAAATAATCCATTTCGTTGTTCTTGAGCCTGACCGTCGCGCGCTTTACCATGATCGCCATACTTTCACTTACCTTTGTTTCAATATATAGGAATATTATAACAGCTTTTTTGGCTTTTGTCTATGCGAAATATGAAAACAAATCATCACTTTTCCCAACATAAAACGGCGAGGCTTATATTTCAAAGCTTCGCCGGATTTTTACTGTATTCAATACCCGTAGCGACCTATAAATGCGTCCCAGCCGTCGGATTGTACCTCGCTCCAATCGTACGTTTTGAGTTCGTTTTTCGGCTTTCTGTAATGCGCGGATTCATCCGACTGCGTGGTGCAAGCCATGTAAACGTCATAGAGAGTTTGGTTGCTGATAGTCGTGTTGCCGTTGCCGCTGTCGTCATAGGTCGTATCCACTACCTTCTCGCTGACGATCTTTCCGTCCTGCAGTCCGGAATACACAACGACCGATTCTTTGGCGAAGCTGTCGCTGCGGAATATACCGTGATACTTTTCGTTGTCACTGTAAAAGCTCGCTCTTCCGCCGATATCGCCCGAGTGAACGACCATTCCGTCATATACGGTATAGACCGACAGTCCCATTCGCGCGCCCCAATACCCCAAAATGAGCTCGGGTATGCCGTCCATGTCAAAGTCGTGGAGAGCAAAGGGCGTGTCCGCTTTTATGGGAGAAGTCGTATCGCCCCAGATAAGCGGCTCGGCGTTCTCGGTGACGTAGCTGTAGTACATCGCAGACCAATCGGGCTGCGGCTCCGTCGGCTCCTCGGTAACCACCTCGGTGACCTCCTCGGTCGTTATCTCCGTGATTGCTTCCGTTGCGGGCTCGGTTGCGGGCTCGGTTTTAGCCTCTGTCGCCGATTCGGCTTTTGACGAAGCCAAGGACGAGCCGCCGTTTGAGCATCCGACCAACGCGACAGGAATGACGCCAGCAAGCAATAATGCCAAAATTATTTTCATTTGTATCCTCCTTATCCAAAAAAGCTTTTTCTATCTCATTTTTCACAGCTTTTGTTTTCAGTTATACACTCTTTTTGCAAACCAATGCCACGCTCTCGACATGGGTCGTAGCAACGAAAATGATGTCATAGTCACAAGGCAGTTCTTGGAGTAGACCGCCTGTAATAATGACAAATAATCTTATTAGGTTTACTCTATTTCATCATCTGAATCATCATCTTCGACTTCAATATCAACTTCATCTTCTCCCACTTCTCTAAATACTACACCAATATCAGCAAACCTTTTTTTGTATTCATTTGCTCTATTTTGTATAAACGTAGTATAGTCTTCATCAAATAAAGCGTTGTATGAGTCGGCATTAATAACATGACACTTCAGTTTTGCCTTTATCTCATTTTCAGATAAACCAATATTATTAATTATATTAGTCATATATTCATTGGTTCTTCTGTCTTTAATGCGAATATTAGTGTCTTTTATTAACCAAGTTATATTAAAAACAGAGTTTATCATTTCTGCATTACTTGTTTCATAAGTTGCTTTTGGGAAAATATGATGCAAATAACATGGCTTAATTGTTTCTCCGATTCCAACTTGTCGATCATCATAAAAGTCCTTTGGCTTACAACTGTTTAACACGCATAGTATAGCTTTACCAAACGCACTATTCTTCTTATAGCCAATAATCCCATTCGTATTCCAATCAACACCACGCTGAATCATAGCTGGCATTTTATCATTTGAAATCCATTGATTTAGCACCTTAAAATCTTCATTAATCTTTGCATTAGTTCCTTCAGTGTACCTAGCGGCAAGCGCAGTTGTAAAGAAATACTTTTTTAATTTTTTCTTTACTATAGCTTGTTTCTCAGAATTCATTGATTTGAATTTCGTTCTTGCTAATACTGCCGCTACTATTGTTACTAAAGGAGTATATGGTAATATAGATAAGTTTTTCTTTGTACCCGCACCATAATCATCAAAAATATCAAGAGTGTTCTCAATGCCATCAATAGCGTCATCCCAATAATCTGTAATATCTTGTGATTCTAATTCTTTAGGCAAAGAATTAGCGTTAGGCGACTTATTAGCTAATAGCGCAATAACTTGAAGCACAGAAGTTGGATCCTTAGCTAATAGTGTTTTAACATAGTTTGTGGAATCAGACGCTTTATTAACAAGTTCCTTTAAGTTTATATTCTGTGGCATAAACACTGCTACACATATATCAAAAACGGATAGTTTTAATCCTGTAGTATTGATCGTCTGAAAGACTTTACAAACAGACTCCATTGAAGAATTAATTGGTAATTCGACAACCGGGAACTCATAATCAAGTATAGAACTTATAATACCATCGAAATCATATGACAAAAAATCGCAGATTTCTGTCTTGCTAGAATCACTACGAGCGCCTTTAACATATATTTTAATTTGATTTCTCATTGTATCTCTATCTTTTAGAAACGAAAGAGGAAACAAGCCTTTAGGTATTTCTGTAAAAGGAGAATTATTATGCCGCTTATGAACGATAAGAGTTTCGAAATCAAAATCTGTTTCACCGCTCTTATACTTATTCATTAATTCAAGATAATCAATATAATAAGTATGGCTTCCTAAGTTCATAAATACAGAAAAACAGGATGTCATTCTTTGCTGTCCATCAAGAACTAACATTTCGGGTTTCTCAGTGAATTTTTCTTTATTTGCATAACTAAACTCTTTATTTGGGATTAAAGGTTTATCACCATCAACTTTTAAAAACAATAAAGAGCCAGCGGGATACTCATGCTGTATAGAGTTTATTAGAGACTTAATCTTACTTGGATTCCATTTAAAATCACGCTGAAAACATGGAAGCTGATACTTTCCGGTTGAAATTGACTTAATAAAATCTTTAATTTTAATCTTGTATGGTTGAAAAGTTGACATGTTCATCCTCCTAAATTAATCAGTATATTTCAGTATACTATAATACTATATAATCAATAATAAAATGGCAATAGATTCGACAAAAATAATGACATAATTTTTATAACACAACCTACCCCTGACATCATTTTTCTAACACAACTCTGCCCTTTTATCATAAATCCAACACAACCTCATATCACACAGTAATGTATGAAAGCGTATTTTTGAATGAAAACGAGATACAGTCAAAGTGTCAAAAACGCCTTAGTTATGCGGTTTTTTGCGAGACATCAAGCACGCGCTCTCGACATGCGCTGTTCTCGGGAACATGTCCACGGGGGTGACTTCCTCTGTTTTGTAGCCGATCTCGGCAAAGGTTTTCAGATCTCTCGCCAAGGTCGCGGGGTCGCAGGAAACGTAGACCACGCGCTCGGGCGCCATCTTGCCTATGGTGCGGACAAGCTCTTCGCCGCAGCCCTTGCGCGGCGGGTCGAGCACCACTACGTCGGGGCGCACACCCTCGCTCTCGAGCCTTGCGGCAGCCTCGGGCGCGTCGGCACACATGAACCGCGCGTTGCATATACTGTTAACCGCGGCGTTGTTTTCCGCGTCGCGCACTGCGTCCTCGATTATCTCAACGCCGATAAGCTTTTTGCAGTCCCTCGCCATGCTCAGCCCTATGGTGCCGGTGCCGCAGTAGAGGTCGAGCAGGGTCTCCTCCCCTGTCAGCGCGGCGTATTCGCGCGCCTTATTGTAAAGCGTCTCGGCTTGTGCGCGGTTGACCTGCCAGAACGAGAACGGAGATATCTTGAATTTCAAGCCGCAAAGCACGTCGGTGATATATCCGCTGCCGTAGATGACGCGGTTTTTTGCGCCGAGGATAACATTTGTATTTTCTCTATTAGAATTAATAACGACGGTTTTCAGGTTCGGCAAGCCCTCGCGAAGCATTTTCAGCAGGATATCCTCCTGCTTCAAGCCGTTGCCGTTGACGACATAACAGACCATCAGCTCGTTCGTCACCTCGCCCAACCTGATATACAGGTGGCGCAGCCTGCCCTTGCCGGTCGCTTCATCGTAAACGTCGTTGTCGGTTTTTTCCATGAATTCGCGCGTGATACGCATAACGTCGGCAAAGCATTCCGGTTGCAAAAGGCAGTCGTCACAGTCGATTATCCTGTGGCTGTGCAGCGCGTAAAAGCCCATGCAAAGCCCGCCCTCGCGCGAAAGCCCCACCGGAAGCTGCGCCTTGTTGCGGTAGCGCAGCGCCCTGTCGCTGCCGATTATCGGCATGACCGGAGCGTCAAGTCCGCCGATGCGTGAAACGGCGTCCGTGACCTTTTGCCGCTTTATCTCACATTCTTCTTTATAAGAAATATGCCGCCATACGCAGCCGCCGCATTTGCTGAAATACGGGCAGTCGGGCGCGACCCTCGACGGCGCGGGTTTTATGATTTTTTCGATTTTTCCGAACGCGTAGGATTTTTTGACCTTGAGTATACGCACGTCAAGCTCGTCGCCGACAGCGGAGAGCGGCACGAACACCGCCATGCCCTCATCGGTTTTTCCCACGCCGCTGCCCTCCGCGGTTGCTGAGGTTATCGTGAGCGGAACTATATCATTTTTCTTCAACATGCTAAATTCCTTTTTAGAATTATTTTTACTGACTTGCTTGTTATCTGTCTATATTTTACCATTATATACTGCATTTGGCAATAAAAGAGGTGCAAAATTAGGTATTTATTTTTTGTCGAAATTGGAATATAATATTAGTTGATGATTGATAGTGTAGGGTTGAAAAACTGCGAAATACACTATTCAAAGTAAATAGTTTACCATTCACTAAAAAGGGGTGCGTATTTGTGGATTACGACAAGCTTTTGAACGAGATCAAAAGAATACATTTCATAGGCATCGGCGGCAGCGGCATGTGCCCCATCGCCGAGATATTGATGAGCGAGGGCTTTGAGATTTCGGGCTCCGACATGAACGAGGGCGAAACGCTCGACAAAATGAAGGGCTACGGCATTCCCGTTTACATGGGTCACGCGGCTGAAAACATCAATGGCGCCGAGCTGGTAGTTTACTCGGCGGCGGTAAAGGAGACGAATCCCGAGCGTCGGGCGGCTGTTGAGCAGGGCATCCCCTGCATTGAGCGCAGCGTTATGCTGGGCGTTGTTACGCGCCGCTACAAGCGCAGCATCGCGGTATCCGGCACGCATGGAAAGACCTCTACCACGGCGATGCTCTCGCAGATTTTGATAGGCAGCGGCTTCGACCCCTCGGCTATCATCGGCGGCAAGCTGCCCTTTATCGGCGGCAACAGCTATGTGGGTCAGAGCGATATCATCGTATGCGAGGCGTGCGAGTACGTCGACACCTTCCTCGAGCTGAACCCCTTTATTTCGATTATTCTTAACGTCGACGCCGACCACCTCGATTACTTCAAGAATCTGGATAACATTAAAAAGTCCTTTAACAAATTCGCAAAGCAAACAACGGGTCTGCTTGTAGTCAACGGCGACGACGAGAACACGCTTGACAGCGTTAGGGACGTCGACCTTGAAAAGATCACCTTCGGCTTCGGCGAAAACTGCGATTACCGCGCCGAAAACGTCAGCGCCGACAAGGGTGTTCACGAGCAGTACGACCTTTACAACAATGGCGAAAAGCTGTGCAATATCAAGCTTATCGTGCCCGGCAAGCACAACGTTTACAACTCTTTGGCGGCAGCCGCGACCGCGCATTATCTGGGCGCGACTCCTGCCGAGATCAGCGAGAACCTGCACAAATTCGGCGGAGTTCACCGCCGCTTTGAGATACTCGGCACGCCCTGCGGCATCACCGTAGCGGACGACTTTGCCCACCACCCCACCGAGCTCACCGCAACCCTCAACGCCGCTATGAAGATGGGCTTTAGAAAGGTTTGGGCTGTTTTCCAGCCGCACACCTTCTCGCGCACCGCTATGCTGCTTGACGACTTCGCCAAGGCGCTCAGCATTCCCGACGTCGCGATCATCTCTGAGATCCTGCCCGTTCGCGAGACCAACACCTACAACATCTATTCGCGCGATCTGGGCGCTAAGGTGCCCGGCTCCGTTTGCCTCGACACCTTTGAAGAGATCACCGACTACGTGTGCGAGAACGCCAAGGAGGGCGACCTGATACTCACAATGGGCGGCGGCAACGTGTACATGTGCGCCAACAAGATATTAAAGCAGCTTCAGTTTATGGAAGAAAACAAGAATTAGTTTTAGCTGTCACTGTTAATTGTTAATCGTTAATTGTTAATTGTAAAATATGCGCAACAGCGCCCCGAGGTTTTAGCCCCGGGGCGTTGTTGTTATAAGGAGATCATTTATGAAAATGGGAGAAAGCTTAGTTATTACCAATCAAGAAGATGCTTCCAAAGACTGTCGATGGAATTGTAATCGTCTCTGTTATCCTCCTGAGTGTTGGGCTTGGCTGACGGAACATACTCGGTGAGCTCAAGCCGGATATCCTGAGTCCTGCCTGAACGCAGTACGGTAAAGGTCACGGTGTCGCCCACCTTGCTCTTGTCAAGCGCCTTTGAGATGTCGGATTCCGTTGAGACCTCGGTGCCGTTCACCGCGGTTATCAGGTCGCCGGAAAGGAAGCCCGCGCTCTCTGCGTTGGAACCCTTGTCGACAGAAAGGACGTATACGCCGAGCTGATTTACGTTGTAATAGAACGCGGTGTCGTATGAGCTGATGTCAACGAACTGCATACCCGTGTCGATCTTGCCGGTAACGTAGCCGTAATCCTTCAAGTCCTTGATAATGTTGACAACGTTGTTGATCGGGATAGCGAAGGCGATACCCTCTACCTCGGTCGCGCTGTCCTTAGCGTTTACTATGCCCACGAGCTCGCCGTTTGCATTGAACAGACCGCCGCCCGAGTTGCCGGGGCTGATCTGCGCGTTGGTCTGGAGCAGGGTGAGGTTTTTGTTTTCGATAGTTACCTCACGTGCCAGCGCGCTGATGATACCGTCGGTAACGGTGCCGCCGAGTGTGCCAAGCGGGTTGCCGATAGCGATAACATAGTCGCCTACGACAAGGTTGCTGCTGTTGCCGAAGGTCGCCGCCTGAAGACCTGTCGCGTCCACTTTGAGCAGCGCGATATCATTGTCCTCGTCACTGCCGATGAGCTTAGCGTCGTAGGTCGTTGTGCCGTCGCGCAGGGTAACGGTGATCTTGCTGGCGTCGTCGATAACGTGGTGGTTGGTGATAATATAACCGTCCTCCGAGATTATCACGCCCGAGCCCGCGCCCTTAGTGACGTACTGCTGAGAGAAGCCGCCGGATTTGGTAGCCTCGGTCGCTATCTCAACAACGCTGTTCGCGGTCTGCTTTACGATATCCGAGGTCGTCGTCGCGCCGGAGCCCGAGGTAGAAACAGCGGGCTTTGAGGCGGAAACGTTCTTGCCGTCGGTCGCCTTGCTAAAGACGTCCTGAGTAGCCGAGGTCTGCTCGCTGCCCGAGTTTGACAGCTTGCTTGCGACGAAGCCACCGCCGAATCCCAGCGCCGTCGAGCCCAGAAGAGCGACCGCGAGCATTGCGGCTACAAAGCCCTTTGAAGCTGCCTTTGGAGAACTGCCGGCTTTGGCTGCCTTGGGAGCCGTCGCTGCTTGCGCGCTCTGAGCGCCGTACTGCTGCGACCACTGTGAACCGGTCTGCGCCTCAGGCTGCGAGTAATCCTCGTAAGGGTTGGCGTCTTGCTGAGTGCCGTAGGCGTTGTCGTAATAACTGCCGTTATTTGACATATCGGTCGAAAACGCGTCGTCGTAGTTGTTGGGGTTGTGGGAAGCGTCGCGGTTGTTGCCGTTTATATATGAATAGTGGTACTCGCCGTCGGCATAGTTGCGTTCGGGGTTCCACTCGTATGAGCTTTCGACCGCTACCTCCTCGGTCCTTGCGGTATCATCCGCGTAGTTATCGCGGATGTTTTCGGTTTCACCTATATTCTCGGATCCGCCGAAGTTTTCGTTATCAAAATAATGGTCTGACATTATTATTCCTCCTTCTTTTCTTGCGGAAGTGTTTTTGTTTTTTGATGTTGTACACATAATAATACCCCAAAGTGAAAACTGTATGAAATGAAGATGAAAAAAAGAGGATTTTTCTTGAATATTATTTGACAAAACGGGTTTTTGCGCGGTTTATTTTAATAATATAATGTAATAAGCCTTTTTCATGATCATCAACGCGGCGCGGCTTTGCTTCACGGGCGCACAAAGACCTTTATATACAGTGTTTACTGTACCGCCAAACGGTTGACTTTCCTTTAGGATTGTTATATAATTAACGAGAAAGCTTCTATATAAAAAGCGAAAAAAAACAGGAGGAATCACAATGGGATACACAATTGCGCAAAAAATCATTAAAGAGCATCTTGTGTCGGGCGAAATGACCGTCGGAACCGACGTCGGTCTTAAAATCGACCAGACCCTGACTCAGGACGCTACAGGCACAATGGCTTACATCGAGTACGAGGCGATGGGGATCCCCCGCGTCAAAACCGAAAAGAGCGTTGCCTACATAGACCACAACACACTTCAAACCGGCTTTGAGAACGCCGACGACCACCGCTTTATACAGTCCGTCTGCAAAAAGCACGGCATTTATTTCTCTCGCCCCGGCAACGGAATTTGCCACCAAGTACACCTTGAACGCTTCGGCAAGCCCGGCAAGACCCTTATCGGCTCCGACAGCCACACCCCCACCGGCGGCGGTATCGGCATGCTCGCTATCGGCGCGGGCGGTCTGGACGTAGCCGTAGCTATGGGCGGCGGCGCATACTATATCACCATGCCCAAGATGGTTCGCGTAAACCTCACCGGCAAGCTCAGCCCGTGGGTTTCCGCCAAGGATATCATCCTCGCTGTGCTGCGCGTTATGAGCGTTAAGGGCGGCGTGGGCAAAATAGTCGAGTACGGCGGCGAGGGCGTAAAGACCCTGAGCGTGCCCGAAAGAGCTACCATCACCAACATGGGCGCCGAGCTGGGCGCCACCACCTCTATCTTCCCCTCCGACGAGACCACACGCGCCTTCCTTAAGGCTCAGGACAGAGAAGAGGATTATGTTGAGCTGAGCGCAGACGCAGACGCGGTTTACGACGAGGTTATCGAAATCGACCTCAGCGAGCTTGAGCCGCTTGCAGCTTGTCCGCACTCCCCCGACAACATCAAGACAATAAAAGAGCTTGAGGGCAAGACGGTCGATCAGGTTTGCATCGGCTCCTGCACCAATTCAAGCTATCTCGATATGATGCGCGTCGCGCACATTTTAAAGGGCAAAAAGGTTGCCGACAACGTTTCGCTCGCCATCGCCCCCGGCAGCAAGCAGGTGTTCAACATGCTGGCGCTCAACGGAGCACTCGGCGACATGATCGCGGCCGGCGCGCGTATCCTCGAAAGCGCCTGCGGCCCCTGCATCGGAATGGGTCAGTCCCCGAACAGCAAGGGCGTTTCGCTGCGCACCTTCAACCGCAACTTCGAGGGCAGAAGCGGCACAGCCGACGGACAGATCTATCTTGTATCTCCCGAAACCGCGGCGGTCTCCGCGCTCGCCGGCGTGTTCACCGACCCGAGATGTCTCGGCGAGGCGGCTGATATAGCAATGCCCGAAAAATTCCTTATCAACGACAACATGGTCATCGACCCCGCTCCCGTTGAGGAGATGGACAGCGTTGAGATCCTGCGCGGCCCCAACATCAAGGAATATCCCAAGACAAGTCCGCTCACCGACAGCATCGAGGCTTCATGCTCGCTCAAGGTCGGCGACAATATCACCACCGATCACATCATGCCCGCGGGCGCAAAGATCCTGCCCCTGCGCTCCAATATTCCGAAAATCTCCGAGCACTGCTTCACCGTATGCGACACCGAATTCCCGGCAAGGGCTAAGGCTCTGGGCAAGAGCGTTATCGTCGGCGGCGAAAACTACGGACAGGGCTCGTCCCGTGAGCACGCGGCGCTTGCTCCGCTCTACCTCGGCGTTAAGGCTGTGCTGGTAAAGAGCTTCGCGCGTATCCACAAGAGCAACCTCATCAACGCCGGCATCCTGCCCCTCACCTTCAAGGACGCATCCGATTACGACAAGATCAAGCTCGGCGACATGCTCTCGCTGCCCAATGTAAAGGATGAGATCGCGGCGGCTGAGGACGTAACCGTAGTTAACGAAACCACCGGCGAAAGCTTTAAGGCGGAATGTGAGCTGTCCGACAGAACAAGAGCGATAATCATCGCGGGCGGACTGCTTGACTATACAAAGGAGAACAGCTAATGGACAAGATTCAAATGAAAACGCCGCTCGTCGAGATGGACGGCGACGAGATGACCAGAGTTATCTGGCAGCAGCTCAAGGATATTTTGATAACTCCCTATGTGGATCTGAAAACCGAATACTATGATCTGGGTCTTAAAATGCGCAACGACACGAACGACCAGATCACCATTGACAGCGCCAACGCTACCAAAAAATACGGCGTTGCGGTCAAGTGCGCTACCATCACGCCCAACGCGGCAAGAATGACCGAGTACAACTTAAAGAGCATGTGGAAGTCGCCGAACGGCACTATCAGAGCTATCCTCGACGGCACCGTTTTCCGCAGCCCGATACTCGTCAAGGGCATCATCCCCTACATCCCCACTTGGAAAAAGCCCATCTGCATTGCGCGTCACGCTTACGGCGACGTTTACAAGAACACCGAAATGCGCGTTGAGGCGGGCAGCAAGGCGGAGCTTTGCGTAACCAAGCCCGACGGCACCGAGGAGCGCAGCACTATTTTTGACTTTACCACCGACGGCGTTATCCAGGGCATGCACAACCTTGACAAGAGTATTTCGTCCTTTGCGAGAAGCTGCTTCAACTACGCGCTCGATCAGAAGCTTGACGTGTGGTTCGCAACAAAGGACACCATCAGCAAGATCTACGACCACCGTTTCAAGGATATCTTTGCCGAGATATTCGAGAACGAGTACAAGGATAAATTCGACGACGCGGGCATCGAGTTCTTCTACACCCTTATCGACGACGCTGTAGCGCGCGTAATCCGCAGTGAGGGCGGCTACATGTGGGCGTGCAAGAACTACGACGGCGACGTTATGAGCGACATGATCGCGACCGCCTTCGGTTCGCTCGCCATGATGACCAGCGTGCTGGTATCCCCCGACGGCATATACGAGTACGAGGCGGCGCACGGCACCGTTCAGCGCCACTATTACAAGTACCTCAAGGGCGAAGAGACCTCTACCAACTCCGTAGCGACTATCTTCGCGTGGACAGGCGCGCTGAGAAAGCGCGGCGAGCTCGACAAGCTGCCCGACCTTATGGCGTTTGCCGACAAGCTTGAAAAGGCTACCATACAAACCATCGAGGACGGCGTAATGACGGGCGACCTCTATTTGATCTCCACACTGCCCAACAAGCAGAAGGTCAGCACCGAAGCGTTCCTCAACGCCATTAACGAGCGTTTGGCAGCAATGCTATAATCATCTACGACAACAAAGGAGTTAAGACGTAATGTCTAAGAACGACAACATCTCGATGTTGGTTATCAGGCGGCTGCCGCGCTATTACCGCTTTTTGTCCGAGCTTGAAGAGCAGCACACAGAGCGCATTTCCTCAAACAAGCTAGCTCAAATAATGAACGTCACCGCCTCGCAGGTCAGGCAGGATCTAAACTGCTTCGGCGGCTTCGGTCAGCAGGGCTACGGCTACAGCGTCAGCCAGCTTAAAGAGGAGATAAGCAACATCCTCGGGCTGAACCACGGCTACAAGGCGATCCTTATCGGCGCGGGCAACTTCGGCACGGCGGTGGCAAAGCACCTCGATTTTAAAAAGCTGGGCTTCGAGCTGGTCGGCGGCTTCGAGATAGACCGCGAAAAGTTCGGCGAAACGCTGGGCGATATCGTTATCCGCGACGAGGCGGAGCTCGAGAGCTTTTGCACCGAGAATCATGTTGACGCGGCTTTTCTCTGCGTGCCCCGCCAGAATGTTGAAAGCACGCTGGAGCGGCTTTACCGCCTGGGAATAAAATGTTATTGGAATTTCAGCCACTACGACATCTCCGCCAAATACAACGACACTGTGGTTGAAAACGTACATCTCAGCGACAACCTTATGACCCTCTGCTACCGCATGACTAACAGAGGAGAGCAATGAATCAAAAGTTGAGAGTTTAGATTTTATAGTTTTTTCGGGAACGCCGGTATTGCAGCCGGCGTTTCCTTTTTGTCAATTACAGCAAAAAAACTCTTCAAATAGCCAAAAAGTAATGAAATTTACAAATTGCATTGTCAGCGATTCAGTGATATAATTAGCATGTAAAATTATGTTATTCTAAAATGAATCGGAGTAATTAAAATGGATGTCAGAGAAAACCTGAGAAATATTGCGATCATCGCTCACGTTGACCACGGCAAGACCACGCTTGTCGATCAGCTTCTGCGTCAAAGCGGAGTGTTCCGCGAAAACGAGGCGGTCGAGGAGCGCGTTATGGACTCAAACGATCTGGAACGCGAGCGCGGTATCACTATCCTTTCAAAGCCCACAGCCGTAATGTACAACGGCACCAAGATCAATATCGTAGACACGCCCGGGCACGCTGACTTCGGCGGCGAGGTCGAGCGTATCCTTCAAATGGTCGACGGCGTAGTTCTGCTTGTCGACGCCTTTGAGGGCTGTATGCCTCAGACCCGCTTCGTGCTGAAAAAAGCCCTCGCTCTGGGCAAAAAGCCCCTTGTTGTGCTCAACAAGATCGACCGTCCCGGCGCGCGTCCCGAAGAAGTCGTAGACGAAGTTCTCGACCTCTTTATCGAGCTGGGCGCCGACGAGTCGCAGCTTGAATTCCCCGTTATCTACGCCTCGGCGCGCGACGGCTACGCTGTCACCGATCACACCGAAAAGGGAACCGACATGACTCCGCTGTTCGAGGCAATCATAAACGAGATCCCCGCGCCCAAGGGCGAGCTCGACGGCGGCTTGCAGATACTCATCTCAAATATCGACGCGGACAGCTACGTCGGCAGGATCGGCGTAGGCAGGGTCGAGCGCGGCAGGGTCAAGAACGGTCAGTCCGTCACCCTCTGCCACACCGACGGCACCACCAAGGTTGTCAAGATCGGCAAGCTGTATCAGTTCGAGGGCTTGAAGCGCATCGAGTGCGAAGAGGCGGCTTTGGGCGATCTCGTATGCATAAGCGGCATACAGGATATCAACATCGGCGAAACGCTCTGCGCAAACGACAATGTTGAGCCCCTCCCCTTTGTCAAGATCGACGAGCCGACCGTCACGATGAATTTCATGGTAAACAACTCACCCTTCGCGGGCAGAGAGGGCAAATACGTGACCTCGCGCAACATCCGCGACAGGCTGTTCAAAGAGACGGAAACCAATATCGCCCTGCGCGTTGAGGAAACCGACAGTGCCGACACCTTCAAGGTCTCGGGCAGAGGCGAGCTGCACCTTTCTATTTTGATCGAAACGATGCGCCGCCAGAATTACGAGTTCCAGGTTTCACGCCCTGAGGTCATCACCAAGACCATCGACGGCAAGCTCTGCGAGCCTATGGAGTACCTTATAGTCGAGGTGCCCGACAACTATGTGGGCGCCGTTATGGAAAAGCTCGGCTCGCGCAAGGCTGAGCTGATAAACATGGGCGCGCGCTTCGGCGGCGTTACTCACATCGAGTTCCGTATCCCCGCCAGAGGACTTATGGGCTACCGCCCCGAGTTTCTCACCGACACCAACGGCAACGGAATAATGAACCACGTTTTCGACGGCTACGAGCCGTTCAAAGGCGAGATCGTCACACGTCACCAGGGCTCGCTAATCGCCTTTGAGACCGGCGACTCCGTGACCTACGGTCTGTACGCCGCTCAGGAGCGCGGCAGGCTGTTCATCGGCGCGGGCACTCCCGTGTACGAGGGCATGATAGTCGGCGCAAGCCCCAAGGCTGAGGACATCACCGTAAACGTCTGCAAAAAGAAGCACATCACCAACACCCGCGCATCGGGCAGCGACGACGCGCTCAAGCTGACTCCGCCGACGATAATGTCGCTGGAGCAGTGTCTTGAGTTCATCGCGGACGATGAGCTTGTTGAAGTGACGCCCGAAAACATCCGTATGCGCAAGCGCATCCTCTCTAAGGAACAGCGCATGAAGCAGCAGTTCAGAAATAAGAAAAGCTAATATTATTCCAATTGACAATTTACAATTTACAATTGACAATTGCGGGCGGGACACCCGCACCCGATCTGTATTAATGCGGTGCGTGCGCTTTGCGCAGAAAGCTTTATATCAAAGCACGCATTATTATAGATCCGGAGCGGAGCGACCCTAAATTGTCAATTTTCCATTGTCAACTTTCCATTATAATACTATGCATTATGTTATATTAGATCTGGAGTGGAACAGCGCTTACAGCAAAACCACTCACCAATTTGTAAATGAAATAATCGAGTTCGGCGCCGTCAAGGTCGACAGCGACTTTAATGAGGTCGGCGAGTTTTCCCGCCTTATCGCGCCGCGCGTCAAGAAGAAGCTCAACGGCAGAGTAAAACAGCTTACGCACCTCACCAACGAGGACGTCGCCGACGGCGGCAGCTTCCTTTCGGTGGCGTCAAGCTTCGGCAGCTTTGTCGACGGCGCGGTCATTATGACCTGGGGCACCAGCGACATCCACGCGCTTATCGAAAACTACTCGTTCTACACGGGCAGCAGGCGTATCCCCTTCCTTACCGCCTACTGCGACCTTCAGGAATACTGCGAGCGCGCGATCGACCGCTACGACGAGGGCAACCAGATCGGTCTTGGCAGATTTGCCGAGCTTATCGGCGTTGAGTTTTCCGAGGATGAGCAGCACCGCGCAACGGCGGACGCTGTGCTCAGCCTTAAAATACTAAAGAAGGTCATGGGCAATTATCCGCTTGAAAAGTGTATTCTAAAGGCGGACTGCGAGGCGTTTTACGACCGCATGCTCTTTAAGAACCACTTTATCACCGACCTGAGCTCGCCAGACATCGACCGCAGTCAGATGAAGTTCGTATGCGAAAGCTGCGGCAAGCAGGCAAAGCGCGTTAAGCGCTGGAAGCTGCACAACAAAAGCTTCAGCTCCGACTTTTACTGCAAGTCCTGCGACGAACGCTTTACCGGCAGAGTGTCGTTCAAAAAGCGTTACGACGGAGTAAAGGTGAACAAGCGCATTGTCGCGCCGCGACCGCAAGAAGCCAAAAAGGAATGACCCTGAATAAACGAACAAGCCTTCTCCACTGCGGAGAAGGCTTTTGTGTTGCGATATATACTACGACGGGGTAACGCACACCACGGCGCAGCTCACGTTACCGCACCCTGCTTTCTTCAACATTTCCGCGCACTGCCCTATCGTGTTGCCGGTCGTCATTATGTCGTCGATCAGCAAGATCTTTTTGTTCTTCACAACAGATTTATCGATGACCCGATAAACGCCCTTTACGTTCTCAAAGCGCAGTGAACGGCTCAGGGTGTGCTGCGGTTTGTTTTTCTTATACTTTTCCAAAAGCTCCGCGCACGGTATGCCCGTCAGCTTTGAAAGCTCCTTTGCCAGCAAGGCGGCATGGTTAAAGCCTTCCCTTCTCAGCTTCTTTTTATGCATGGGCACAAAGGTCACGTAATCGAAGGACGTCAGGTCATAAACGTCCAAAACCGCGTATAGCAAAAGCAGCGCGAGCGGGCGGGCGTAATACTTCTTCTTGCCGAACTTAAAGCATTTTACGGCGTAGGCGTATTCGTCGATATAAAGCAACGGTGCGCAGCAAGGCACGCCGCCCATAATGAATTCCTCGTAAACAACGCCGGGCAGCTTGCTTTTGCAGCTGTCGCAGAAATCCTTTTCAGCCGGGATCACCTCGCGGCAAAACGGGCAGCGCTTTGGAAACAGCGCCGATATAATACGGTTTTTCATAATGGTTCACAGGTGCAAAAAAGGAGTGTGCAAAACTGCACACCCCTGTTTTTGTTTTAAATTAATACTGTCTTCTCTTTCTTGCAAGGAAGAATACGCCGATAGCCGCGATCATAACGCCGCCGATGATGAAGTAAACAGTAGTGTCCTCACCGGAGGTAACGGAACCGGTGCTGGTGCCGCCGGAGCTGCCGCCGTAGGTGGTGCCGCCTGTGCTGCCGCCTGTGGTGTTGCCTGTGGTGTTGCCGCCGTCCTGGTTGTTGCCGCCCTGGTTGCCGCCTTGGTTGCCGCCGTCCTGGCTGCCACTGTCGCTGAGAGTAGACTTGGAAGCGTCCCAATCAAGCTTAGCGCCTGCGTCGGTAGCCTTCTTTACCTGCGCTTCAACCTGAGACTTGCTCAGACCGAGCTTACCGGCGATATCGTCGATAGTCTGCTGCTCGTTTTTGCCGTTGAACTTGGTAGCGTTCTTGATACTGGAAGCATCAGTGGTGCTGATAAACTTGTAGAATACGGATTCATTGTTCTCGCCGGGCCAATAAGCGTCGCCGATGAGGTTACCGATAGAGGTAATGCAAATGGGGTTGCCGTTCTTGCCGCTCTGCCACTTAACGATAAAGCTTGACTTGTTGGAGTCAACAGCATTCTCTACTGTGCCGCCGGGGCAATATGCTGTGTCGCCGTAGTTGTCGGTGGTGATGATAAGGTCGCAGGTCTGTACACCCCAGTCAGCTGTAAAGATACAGTTGTAAGGACCGCCGCTGCCGAGATCAAAACCGGCGCTGCCGAGGTCGAAGGACCAAATTCCGTCGCCCTCATCGGTCATGAAACCCTTTTTGGAGCCCCATGTGATGAGCTGGGTGCCTGTGGTGTGATCGTTAAGGAAGAAAGTGATCTTCTTGAAGTTTTTCCAATCAGCGGGAACCTTGAATTTAACTACCTTGCCTGCGCTTGTAGTTTCGGAACCTTCTTCCGCACCTACAGAAGAATCGTCAGCCGCAGCAACAACTGAATCATCAGCCGCAGCAACAGCTTCTTCGTTCTCCGCAGCAGTTGCAGCGATAGCCGCGGTGCTGCCGATAAGCATAGCAGCGATTGCAATGCTTGCTATTTTCTTGAACATTTGTAACTCCTCCTAAATTGTCCATAGTCCGAGAACATTATATCTCAGTAAAATAATTATACAATAAATAATTTAAAACTTCAATACTTTTTTAAATTATTTTTCTGCCGGAATTCACAAGAAAATTATGTTAATTTTGTGTCAAATCTACAACTTATTCATATAGAATGACCGTTTCTCCCGTATTATTCCGGAATCAAAATTTCGCTTGATCAGTGCAGCATATCCTTGCCCGCCCGGATTGCAAGAAGAATGGCTTCTTCAAGCTTGCTTTGATCCTTTGCGCCCGCCATTGCAATGGTGGGCTTGCCGCCGCCGTTGCCGCCTGCCGCCTGTGCCGCTACTTTGACGATCTTGCCGGCATGCGCTCCGTGCGCAACAGAATCCTTGCCGCAATATGCCGCAATGTTGATTTTGCCGTCGTTGATAGTCGCCACAACGCCTATGATGTTGGGATACTCCTCGATTGCTTCCTCGCACATTTCGCGCAGCAGATCCGCACTCAATCCCTTTGTCACACCCTTAATAAACAGGAAGCCGTTGTACTCTTCGGATTCCGCCATCAGGCTGGTCATCTGGCTGGCAGCGATGCGGCTGTTGAGCGATTCGATCTTCTTTTGCTGTGATTTTACAAGCTCCATTACCTTATTAACGCCCTCGATCAGCATCTTGGGGTTAGACAGCTTGAGCAAAGAAGCCGCTCCGCCAATAAGCGCCTGCGCGCGGTCGATATAGGTGAGCACGCCGTTACCGGTAACAGCCTCGATCCTTCTGACGCCCGCGGCTACCGAGCCCTCCTGACGGATCTTGAACAGTCCGAGCTGTGAGGTGTTTGAAGCGTGGGTGCCGCCGCAGAATTCAACGGAGAAGTCGCCCGCGCTGACAACGCGAACCGTGTCGCCGTACTTTTCGCCGAACAGCGCCATCGCTCCCAGCTTTTTTGCCTCCTCAATTGGCATTTCGCGCGTTTCAACGGGGATGGATTCAAATATCTTTTTATTTACAAGTCTTTCAACGTCGATAAGCTCCTTGGCGGTCATAGCCTCAAAGTGGGTAAAGTCGAAGCGGAAGAAGTCGTCTGATACCATCTGACCCGCCTGCTGAACGTGATTGCCCAGCACCTCGCGCAGCGCAGCCTGCAAAAGGTGAGCCGCGGTGTGGTTGCGCATTATATCTTCTCGGCGCTCTTTGTCGACCGAAGCGGTGACCTTTGCGCCGACGGTCACGCCGCCGTCGGAAACAGTGCAGGAATGTAAGAAGATATTGCCCGAAACGTCCTTGGTGGTGTTTTCAACCTGTGCTGAAAATTCTTTAGAAGAAATAACGCCCATGTCGCCGACCTGTCCGCCGCTCTCGGCGTAGAAGGGAGTTTTATTGAGCACGAGTATAACGTTTTCGCCCGTGCCGGCAGCCTCTATCCTCTCGCCGTCCTTGACTATGGCAACCACCTCGGCGTCGCCTTCAAGCGCGCTGTAACCGATGAACTCGGTATGCGCGATATCCGAAAGATCGGTGTTGTCGCTTATCCAAGCGTCTGCGCCCGCGTTCTTTCTGGCGGCGCGGCTTCGCTTTTTCTGCTCGACAAGCAGTTCGCGGAAGCGGTCAAAGTCGATCTTCATGCCCTTTTCCGCAAGTATCTCGCGGGTGAGGTCTATCGGGAAGCCGAAGGTGTCGTTGAGCTTAAAGGCATCCTCGCCGCTGATGGTCTGAACGTCCTCGCGTTCCATCAGGCTTTGCAGCATTTTAAAGCCCTGGTCTATCGTCTTTGCGAAGCTCTCTTCCTCAACGCGGATGACCTTGGTGATGAACTCCTGCTTTTCCTTAAGCTCGGGATAAGCGGTAAGGTTTTCACGGATAACGGTGTCGCACACCTTGTAGAGGAACGGCTCTTTGTAGCCGAGCAGTCTGCCGTGGCGGGCGGCGCGTCTGATCAGGCGGCGCAGCACGTAGCCCTTGCCTTCGTTAGAGGGCATAACGCCATCGCCTATCATAAAGGTGGTGGAGCGGATATGGTCGGTGATGACGCGCAGAGAGATATCCTTTTTGTCATCCTCGCCGTACTTAACGCCCGTTATCTCGCTGATGTGCTTCATAATGTTCTGCACGGTGTCAACGAGGAAAAGGTTGTCCACCTCCTGCATAACGCAGGCAAGACGCTCCAAGCCCATTCCGGTGTCGATGTTGGGATGATCGAGCGGAGTGTAGTTGCCGTTGCCGTCGCTCTCGAACTGGGTGAACACAAGGTTCCACACCTCTACAAAGCGGTCGCACTCGCAGCCTACATGGCAGTCGGGGCTGCCGCAGCCCTTTTCGGGTCCGCGGTCAAAGTATATCTCAGAGCAGGGGCCGCAGGGACCTGAGCCGTGCTCCCAGAAGTTGTCCTCTTTGCCGAGGCGAACCATGTGTGAGGGGTCTACGCCGACCTCTTTGGTCCAGATCTCATAAGCCTCGTCGTCGTCCTGATAAATGGATACATAGAGCTTGTCCTCGGGAAGCTCAAGAACCTTTGTAAAGAATTCCCACGCCCACGCGGTAGCCTCGCGCTTGAAGTAGTCGCCGAAGGAGAAGTTGCCCAGCATCTCGAAGAAGGTGCCGTGACGGGCTGTGATGCCCACGCGCTCGATATCGGGCGTGCGGATGCACTTTTGGCAGGTGGTGACGCGCTTGCGCGGCGGGGTCACTTCACCGGTAAAGTACTTTTTCATCGGCGCCATTCCGCTGTTTATCAGCAAAAGGCTGTTGTCGTCCTTGGGAACAAGCGAAAAGCTGGGAAGCCTGAGGCAGCCCTTGCTCTCGAAAAACGAAAGGAACTTTTCACGAAGCTCATTTAATCCTGTCCATTGCATTTTTGATTACTCCTTTTTTTAGCGCGCCTTTGGATAAGTTTATTTAATCTAAAAAATATATTAACGGCGCATCATAGATTGATTTATATCAAAGCTTTTATTATCTAAACTTATATCTTATTACTTAAAACTTATTACTTATAACTTATTACTTATAACTCACTAGCCGCTAGCCGCTGACATCCCGTTTCCTCCTGATCACCGAGCCCGCCGGAACAGCCCTGTCGGCTTTCAGCGTGAGTATCTCCATCGGGTGGGGCGCGCTATCAACGCTCTCCCCCGCCTCATTTTCAAGGCTGAGGCACTTTATCAAAAACGGGAATCCGTCGGGCGGCAGCACGTCGAGCGTATCGCCGACCCAAAACTTGTTGCGCTGAGAGATGACCGAGGTCGTATCATCTACGCTCTTTTCGCAGAACGCCACGTTGTCGTAGTGGCGGATATAACCGCCGCTCTGCGTCTCCTGCCCCGGCTCCGTGCCGAAGTAAAAGCCCGTGCTGTAAGCGCGGTGGCTTATCTTTTCGAGCTCCTCCTTCATCCACGGCTCAACCGTGAACGGGTCGCCCTGCTCAAAATAAGCGTCGAGCGCCTTGCGGTACGCGTTGGTGGTGACGGCGGTGTAGTAGGCGGTTTTCGCCCTGCCCTCGATTTTAAAGCTTGAAACGCCCGCCTTGACAAGCTCGGGGATATGCTCGATCATGCACATATCGCGCGAATTATACAGGAAAGTGCCTTGGCTGTCCTCCTCGACCGGGAAGAACTGCCCGTCGCGGGTCTCCTCAAAAAGGTGGTACTTCCAGCGGCAGGGCTGCGCGCAGTCGCCGTGGTTGGCATCGCGCCCTGTGAGATAGCTTGAAATAAGGCACCTGCCCGAGAACGAAACGCACATAGCGCCGTGCACGAAGCACTCGATCTCGAGCTCCTTAGGCGCCTTCGCGCGTATCTCGGCGATCTCGTCAAGCGGTATCTCGCGCGCCATGACGACCCTTGAAGCGCCCAAATCATACAGCGCCTTGGCGGCGGCGTAATTGGTGACGCCCGCCTGAGTAGACACGTGCCGCGCAACCTTGGGCGCGTAGCGCTTAGCCATTTCAAAAACGCCCATGTCGGCTATTATCAGCGCGTCGACGCCGCAGTCCTGCGCCATCATAAGGAAGTCCGGCAGCGCGGCGAGCTCGCCGTTGCGCGGAAGGATGTTGCAGGTGAGATGGATTTTTTTGTTCATGGAATGTGCCAGCTCACACGCCGCTTTGAGCTCATTATCGTCAAAGTTTTTCGGCGCGGAGCGCATTCCAAAGCTTTTTCCGGCAAGAAACACCGCGTCCGCCCCGAAGCTCAGGGCAGAACGCAGGCATTCCCAATCTCCCGCAGGAGATAATATTTCAGGTTTTTTCATCTTTATCAGCGTCACTTCTTAATAAGCTCCAGATTCGCTTCGTGCTCGTAGATAGTCGTGCCGTAATACGGCGTTCCGTCCTTATCGTGGCAGAAGTAGTAGTAGCTGGTAGCGGGAGGCAGCAGCGCCGCCTTTACAGCCTCGTTGCCGGGGTTGCAGATGGGTCCCGGGGGAAGTCCTTCTATGGTGTAAGTATCGTACTTGCTCTTGTAGTTCTTGCTAGCCGTTGCCGGTAACGCCTCGGCGGAACGGTAGGGATAGTACTTTGTGGAGTCGAGGCTGAGGTAATCAACGCCCATGTCGACGTCCGCTTCCAGACGATTGTGCAGGATGGAGGAGATGATGTACATATCGTCCTTGTTAGCCGCCTCCGCCTGAATGATTGACGCGATAGTCAATACCTGATCGAGGTTGTATGGCGAATTGGTCTTGCTGATCATCTTATGGATAGAGTACATCTTATCGTAACCGTCGAACACCTGCTTGTGATAAAGCTTGCTTTCAAAGTTGTTCAGGAACTTGTATATGATACTGATCGGTTCGTCGTACTGATAAAAAATGTATTTATCGGGATACAGGTAGCCCTCGAGCTTATAGTAGCGGTTCGCTGCGTTTTTGATATCCTTGATAAAGTCAAAGTCCTCGTCAAACTTGTCGGACGAACACAAATCGAGGAATTCCTGCTTATTCTCCGCGGCAAGCGCCTTGTCGGATATTAGCTGATCGGCTATTTCAAGGACGTTCATACCCTCGATGATAGTCACCTCAACGGTATCGGTACGGCTGGAATTACCGGTGAGATTTGAAAGGATCGCCTGATAATCCATGTCCTTGCGCAGCTCGTAAGTACCCTGATTGAATTTATCGGATTTTGTAAGCTCGGCGAACTTTTTGAAGTAGGTGCCCTCTTTGATAACGCCGCTGCTAACAAGCAGATCGGTCACGGTATCAAGCGAAGCTTTGTCGGGGATCTTTACAGATACCACGGTGTCGTCGGTGCGGTTGATCGCCAGCAGATCGTTCATACCGGTCACGACGTACGCCGAAACCATTGCGCCCACCAGCAAAATGGAAACGAGCCACATGATGCGGAAGATACGCCTGTTGCGCTTGTTGCGCTTTTTCAGCTCACGCTTTTGGGCGCGCTCGCGCTTCTTCTGCGATTTTTTGGACTCGCGGGCGATCTGCTCTTTTACGTCCTGTCCGCTGAAGGAGTTTATAACCTGCTTTTCGTCGCCGGCAGGCGGAGCGCCCAAAGCGTCCTCGGAAATATTCAGATGAAAGTTTTCGGCTTTTTTGCGCCGCTGCTCGTCAAAGCTTTTGCGGTCAATGTTGTTATTATCCATTCATAAACCTCTTATTTCATTCGATTGATAAACTTTTCTGTTACCAGAATATCCGTATGTCTGTCGTGATTGCCGCGTGGAAGCTGCTTTTCGGTGTACTTTGAAAAGCAAATGCCCGCGGTCGTTCCCTTGAATTCATTCAGGAAACGGTCGTAATAGCCCTTGCCGAAGCCCACGCGGTAGCCCTCTAAATCAAAGCACAGCCCGGGAACGATGCAAAGCCCGCGCGAACGGTCGGTGATCTTTTCGCATTTTTCGGGGTCGGGCTCCATAAGCGAGAACGTGCCGCGCTCCAAATCATCAAACGAGCTTATTTTGTAAAAATCCATCATGCCCGATTTGTTAAGGCAGCGCGGAACGGCAACAAGCTTTCCGCTTTCGAGCGCGTCGGCTATTATTCCGTGCGTGTCGCACTCGATCGGCGAGGAAACAAATATAAACAGGGTATCGCAGGCCTTATACTCATCCATGTCCAGCACCCTTTGCGTAAGCGCTTTATCGAGCTTCGCCTTCACGTCGGGCGGACATTCCTCTCTGAGCTTGCGGTAACGCGCCCTCAGCCTGCGTTTTTCCTCTCTAACGTTGATCAGAAACATTGCATATCACTCAGCACCTTGTCGGCGTTCGTCTTACCCAAGGCGTAGCTTACGATAGCATGACCGAACTCGATGGCGCAGCCCGCGCCCTTTGAGGTGATAACGTTGCCGTCGGTCTCAACGTGTGCGCCGGTATGGATAGCGCCGTCAAGCGCTTTTTCAAAGCCGGGGAAGCAGGTGGCGCGTCTGTCGACAAGCAGACCCATTTCGCCGAATATGGAAGGCGCCGCGCAGATGGAAGCTACGAGCTTGCCGTTCTCATAGCAGCGCTTTACGCACTCGATGACCTTCCCGTTCTTCTTGAGGTTGAGCGTGCCGGGCATTCCTCCGGGAAGGATCGCGCCGTCGACGTCATCAAACGAAACGTCGTCGATAGCGACGTCGGACTGAACGCAGACGCCGTTGGAGCTTTGCACCGAAGCTCCCGTAACACCCACGGTCTTTACGTCAAGACCGGCGCGGCGCATAACGTCCAGCGGCGCCATAGCCTCGGTTATCTCGAAGCCGTTCGCCAAAAACAAATAATACATATTATCATACCTTTCCAAATGATTTATTGTAACGTCAATCCGATATATACATCGTTTATGCTTTCGCTGCCGTTGAGCGGCTTTATCATTCCGCAGCGCTGAGGCTCGCAGCCCTCAAAGTCCGGATTCAACGCGCTGCCGGTAAGCGTGAACCGCCTTATCCCCTCGGCGTACAGCGAGGTTTTTAATTCTTTAATGGAATCATATATTGCGTAAAAGACCTCGGCGTTGTCATCGTCGCTTTCGTAAAGAGCGAAAACCCGGCGGTTTTTCAAAGCCTTGGCGCCGTAGCAGCCGTAATATTCCTCGGCAAATTTGATGAAGTTATTATTCCACAAAAGAAATTTATCTGTATTGCAGCTTTGCAGTTGCCGCAAATCGGGCTCTCCGCCGCGGTTTTCTCCGCTAACGGCAGAAAACTCGCTTCGGCAAACCGAACAGCCCTCAGTATAACCAAGCCGCGCGTAAAAGCGGTAAAGCCCTTCGTTGGCGGGCGTGAGCACGGAATAACAGTCGCCGCGCTTTTCCGCATCATCCAGCGCGTAGCCTATCAACGCGGACATTATGCCGCGCCGCCTGTGTTCGGGCAGGGTCGCCGCGCCGCAAAGGTAATGCGCGGGCTTGCCGCAAAGAGTGCAGTCGATAAGATACACAGCGGCTATTATCGTTTCATCCTCAACGGCAGCGTAGCCGTGAAGGTGAGGTAAATTTCTTTCAAAGAATAATCTTGCGGCTTCTTCCTTTTCGTCAAAGCAGCGCAGCCAAAGGCTTATTAGCCGCTCTGTTTCGCCGCTTTGCGTTTTACGGTAAGTTATCATTTTGTGAACGCAGAAAATCTGTCGTAGATGATTGTAGGATTATAGGAAAGCTTAGCCTTGCGCAGACCCTCAAGCTCCATATCCTCTTCCCTGTTTATGTAGGTGTAGCCGGTGAGCGTTTTGGCAAATTCGTTGTTGATCACCGCGTAAACGCCGTCGTACTCGCGCAGCGCCTTTTCAAACATAACGTCAAAGCAGACGGGCGAGATCGCGCAGCCCATTGTCATTGCGACGGGCTTTCCGTCCACCGTGAGCACAGCGCCATGCAGACCGAGCTCGTCAAAACATTCGCACGCTTTTTTTATCACCTTGTACTCGCCGTTATCGCGCGGATCCTCGCCGTTTTCGGCGCACCAATCGGCTGCGACTTTTAAAGCTAAATCAAGATTGCTTTTTTCGAGGGTGATAAACCGCGCGTCGTCGCCGTATGTGCGGTAAAACTTTGAAATATGGTTGCGCTTGGCGTGATACTTTTTGCCCGCGAGCGTGGCAAGATCGCGCGAAAGATATATGTAATCCTGATTGCCTTCCTCGCGCTTATAATCAAAGCGGTCGGGAAACAGGGCTTCAAGCTCGTCGCGCTCGGCTTTGGTCATGTAGGCTATCCTCGCGGCTTGTCCGCGCTCTGCGGCGTCGGCAAAAACAGCCTCTAAAGCCGCCCTGACGTTTTTTCCGTGCGGCATGCAATAGCCCCAGACCCGCAGCTCGTCGCGGAAATACGCCTTGACGATGGTGTCGTCAAGAACCACCGCGCGCAGCATGTATTCCTCGTTCCAAAGGTAGGCGTTCACAAAATTGCTTTCGCAGCCTATAGCGTCGGCGCTGTAGTAAGCTCGGTATTCTTCGATTTTTCCCTTCTCAATAGGTTTAAAATCTATCATAAAACTGTTTGTACCAAATCATAAATATCCGCCGCTATCTCGTCTATCGGCTTTATTTCGCCGCCGCGGCAGCAGTCGAGCAGCTTCCAGCCGCATTTTTCGGCGGCGTACAGCGCGCTTTCACGGCAGGAGAGCAAAAAGCCGAGGTCGCTTTCGTGCAGGTCTTTTTTGCTGTTGTCGCCGCTGTAGCGCTTTTCCATGAGCTTTTGCGAGACGTCGGGGTCAACGTCAAGGTAGATGACCATGTCGGGGCGCGGCAGTCCGAGCTTGTCATATTCAAAGTCAGCCGCCCAGTCTATAAAGCCGTCGCGTTCATTCTCGGCGACCTTCGCCATTTGGTAGATGATGTTCGAGGTGCAGTAGCGGTCGCAAAGCAGGATCGTTCCGTTTCCGCAGTCGCGCTTCCAGTCGCTCAGATACCCCGCCGCGCGGTCAACGGCGTAAAACGCCGAGGCAGCGTAGGCGTTGACGTCGCCGGGCTTGCTGCCGAACTCGCCGCCGAGGTACATCTTAACAAGCGCCGAGCTGGGGCTGTCATAATCGGGAAATTCAAGTTTTCTGACGGTGTGCCCAAGCGCTTTTAGCTTGTCGGCAAGGATCTTAGCCTGCGTAGCTTTACCCGAACCGTCGAGTCCTTCAATAACGATCAATTTCGATTTCATCACAAACGTCTTTCCGGAAAAAGAGTCAATAAACAACCCTATTTATCCATTTTACATAGTTATAGTTATTATAGCATTTCCCGATCGTTTTTTCAAGAGCAAAATGCTTTTTTAGTAGAAAGTTGGAGATAAAAAAAGAGCGCCTGTTCTTTTGCGAACAAAGCGCTCTGAAATATTAATCCGAATATTGATTGAACCTTGACAGGAATGCCTGAGTTCTGGGGCTTTGCGGGTTTTCGATGACCTGCTGCGGAGTGCCCTCCTCCTCGATAACGCCGTCAGCCATAAAGATGACCTTGTCGGCAACGTCGCGCGCGAAGCTGATCTCGTGGGTCACGACGATCATGGTGCTGTCGGAACTTTTAAGTCCCCTTATAACGTTTAGCACCTCGCCTGTGAGCTCGGGGTCGAGCGCCGAGGTCGGCTCGTCAAAGCAGAGCACGTCGGGATTCAGCGCCAAAGCGCGGGCAATAGCCACACGCTGCTGCTGACCGCCGCTGAGGTTGCAGGGGTATTCGTCGCGCTTTTCGGTAAGCCCGACCTTTTTGAGAAGCTGTTCTGCCTCGCGGTTTATCAGCTCGACCGCTTCCTTATAGGTGGAAGCGCCCATGTAATCGCCGTTCTGCTTGATCTTCTCCTTGGCAAGCAGCTTGGGAGCGAGGATCAGGTTTTCAAATACGGTGTACTGCGGGAACAGGTTGAACTGCTGAAAAACCATGCCGAAGTGAAGGCGGTTTTTTCGGATCTCGTTATCCTTCTTCTTGGAGGGGTCGTCGCCGTCAAACAACACGTCGCCGCCCACGGAGATAACGCCCTTCTGCGGTGTTTCCAGAAAATTGATGCAGCGCAGCAAGGTGGTCTTGCCGGAGCCCGAGGATCCGATTATCGCAAGCACCTCACCCTTTTCGAGCGAGAAGCCGATATTTTTCAGCACCTCGGTTTTGCCGAAGCTTTTCTGAATATTCTTTACCTCTAAAAATGCCATACTTCCGCCCCCTAACCTTTATAGAAATCGAGCTTTCTCTCGACAAAGCGGAATAGGATCGTGAGCAATCCGCAGAAAAGCAGGAAGAACGCGCCGGTGTAGAACACAGGCCAGATAAGACCCTGAACTCTGAAATCGTTGGCGTATTTCAGGATATCCTCGACCAGAATGAAGTTTGCGAGCGAAGTATCCTTAACGAGCGTGATTATCTCATTGCTCATGGGCGCCACGATGCGCTTGATGACCTGCAAAAGCACGACCTTGAAAAAGATCTGGCTTTTCTTCATGCCGAGCACATAGCCCGCCTCGTACTGTCCCTTGGGGATGCCCTCGATACCGCCGCGGTAGATTTCGGAAAAATAGGCGGCGTAGTTGATTATAAACGCTATGACCGCCGCCGTCATGCGGTCCTCTATCCTGAACGCGCCCTCTGTAATCATGGGCGGGATATAGTACACCACAAAAAGCTGCAGCAAAAGCGGGGTTCCGCGGATGATCCACACAAAAGTCCTGCACAGCGCTTTAAGCGGGAAAAAAGGCGACATTGAGCCGAAGGATATTATAAGTCCCAACGGCAGCGCACCCAAAAGCGTTATGCCGAACAAATAACAATTTGCTTTAAAACCCTCGAAAAGCTGGAGGGTGATGCTCCAAAAATCCATGCTTATTTAGCCTTGAGAAGAAGCATGTCGGTCAGGTTGTACTTGTCGGCGATCTCCTTGAGCTTGCCGCTGTCGGCGACCTTCTGCATAGCCTCGTTGACCTTCTCGGTGGTGTTGCTGTCCTTTCTGAAAGCTGCGCCGTACTGCTCGGGAGCAAAGGACTTGGACTCGATTATAGCAAGATCGGAATAATCGGAATCGGGTCTGATGGAACCCTTAGCCATGATGAAGTCGATGATGGCGATATCGGATGTACCCGCCTTGACCTCCATAAGAGACATAGCCTGAGATTTGCCGGAAACATATTTAGCTTCCTTGAAGAACTCGTCGCCCTGTGCAACTTCCTCGCCTGCGGAGCCTGCCTCGGCAATAACGCTTGCGCCCTTTACGCCCTCGGCGGTCGCATACTGCTCAACCTTGTCCTTCTTAACTACCATTACCTGCTTGTTCTCCATGTAAGGAGTGGAGATGCTCATGTTTTGCTTTCTTTCGTCGGTGATAGTCATGCCGTTCCAAATGCAGTCGATAGTCTTTGATTTAAGCTCGACTTCTTTGGAATCCCAGTTGATCTCCTGGAATTTAGCCTTTACGCCCAGCTCCTCGCAGACAGCCTGCGCGAATTCGGTCTCGAAACCGGTCATTTCACCGTTAGCGTCCTTGAAGTTCATCGGCTCAAACAGGGTCATACCTATGACCATTTCGCCTTTGTCCTTGATGTAATCCCAGTCGGTCTTGTTTGAGCTTCCGCAGCCGACCAGCATCAATGCCGCGAACACGCAGACCATTACTAATGCCAATACTTTTTTCATTGTTTTTTCCTCCGTTTTTTTAAATTGCGTACAAAATACGCACAGCAAGTTTATTATACATTATCACATTACTAAAGTAAAGTGTTTTTTTGAAAAACTTGCCTATTTAGCAAATATTTTCACACAAAAAAAGAAGCCGGCTCAAAATGAACCGGCTCCGATAAACAGTGTATTTGATTATTTAAGGTATGTAGTGCTGGTGTCGCCGATAGCTCCGTTGATTCCGGTAAAGCCGGAAGCGCAGCATACGTATACGCGCATGTTAGCAGCGCCGAGAGTAGAAACGGTGAGCGTGCCGTTGGTAACGGTCTTGCGGTCGCCGGTAACGGCGTCGATGTACAGACCGTTGGGCAGGCTCTTGAAGGTAGCGCCGCCCGAGATAGCAACGCAAGCGAGGCTGTCGGTGCTGTCGTCGGTGTAACGGCGGATGTAAGCCATGTTGCCGCCCGTTACGTAGGTTGAAGAGTTGGTGTACTGACCCTTTTGCAGCGCGGGGATAGCGCGGCGGATCTTGTTGAGCTTGATGAGGTGCTGTGAAAGCGTGGATTCAAGCGTGCTCTTCACTGTGCCGGAAGCGGTGTATTCGCCGAAGTCGGACGTGTCTACGTCGCCCTCAAGGTAGTCGCCGAAGTAAGCTCTGCCTGAATTCTCAAGCGAGATAAGCGTGCCCTTATCTATCAGCTCGCCCTTCTTGAACTCGACCTCAGATCCGTAGTAAATGCAAGGAATACCGCGGAAGGTGAACATCAGGTCAAGGTTCTCAGCCCAAGCCTGAGTGCCGCCCTGGAAGCGAGTGAACTCGTCGGGCTGTTCGGGAGAGTAGTCGTGCGAATCAACGTACATAACATTGTATGTGGCGTCGTTGTAGTACTTGTCGGAGCTCAATGCCACGCCGTAAGCGTTGCTTGCGCTGCCGAACATTCTGTGCATCGTAAAGTCGATGGCCTCCATGCCCGAAGCTCTGCTGCGGTCGGGAGTGTGATAGGTCAAGCCGTTAAGGAAGGCGTTCTGCGAAGTGGGCTGAGCGCTGGGATCGTCTTCCTGCTTGTAGTGATCAAACGTCAGGTTCATATTGTCGTTGATCTCCTCCACGGAGGTTCCCCAGTTCCAGCTGTTTGCCCACTTGGAATTGCTTTCTTTCCAAGTATAATAGGGAGCGGACTCCTCAGCGTGACCGCGGTACCAAACCTGGGTATAGCGGGTGCAGATCTCGCCGAACATCAGGAAGTTGGGCTTGCCTGCAGCGGCAGCGGCGTCCATAAGCTGCTGGTTGAACATCAGGTTAAGAACAACGCGCGGAACGTGGCGAACGGTGTCAACGCGGAAGCCGTCGACTCCGCGGGCGATATATTCGCCGTAGGTGTCGGTGATGTACTCGGCAACAGCGGGGTTCTCGGTGTTGAGGTCAACACAGTCGCCCGCGATCTGCGCGAACTTCGTAGTCCAGTCGTCGTAGTTGGGGTTCTGGAAATAGCCCGAGTGATAGTAGTTGTTCGGGTTATATATCTCGCTGGTTGACATTTTTGTCATTTCGTAATCCTTAGCCTCGGGAATACCCGTGGTTCCGTTGCCCAGGTTGCCGGGATAGGTCACGTTTTTCATAAGGTTGAGTCTCTGCTGGTACTGGATGCCGGGCTGCTGAGCCCAATACTGCTCGGCAGAAGTGAGACCGTAGGTGTTGAGCAGGTAATCGGTGGGGATCATGCAATCCTCAAGATTGCCCAAATTTTTGGTTGTGTCCTTTGTGAACAGCGGGCAGAAGTGGCTTTCGCCGAAGTTGCCGGTGTGCTGAAGAACAACGTCCTGATAGATCTTCATGCCCTTTTCGTGTACGGCACGGATAAGATCATCAAAATCGAAGTCGTCGCTCTCATAGCGGGCGTCTACGGTGGCGAAATCCATTGCGTGGTAGCCGTGGTAGTCATAGCCCGAAGCGTTGGTAACGACAGGAGTTACCCAAATGGCGTTGAAGCCCAGCGCCTTGATATAGTCGAGCTTGTCGGCAAGACCCTTGAAGTCGCCGCGCCATGCGGGGTCGCTGTCGGGGTTGTTCGCTACGGAGTCATCCCAGCAGTGAACATTGTTGCCGGTGTCGCCGTCGTAAAAACGGGTGGTCATTACGAAGTAAAGGGTATCTTCACGGGGGTCAAGGCTCTCGGTGGGGTCTAACTCGTCGGGATTGTACTTTGACCATCTGCCATTGCTGAAATACCAATCTGTAGATGCGCTTGTGATCTTTTGCTCCTTGGAGTACTGATTGCCCTGAGCGTCGGTTACAAGAACGTTGACCTTGCTGATATTACGAACGGTGTAGTTGAACCAATCGCCGGAGGAAACCATTTTTTCGCCCGGATAAGACTGCGACATAGCGCTGTTTGTGGGAAGCGAGTTCCACAGGTAAAGATAAGGCTGCGAAAGCCCGTCCTGCCTAACGTGGATAACGATGTTGGTAACGGGGTCTGCGGCGACCGCTTCGTCGGTTTTGACCTCGGCGGCTGAGCCTGCGATAGCTCCGACAGTCGTTAGCATCACAAGGGCAAGAATGATTGCAAGCGCTTTTTTAATTCTTGTCATATCATTTCCTCCTAACTAAGCTTCGCGATCTTACGCTGCAGAGACGTAACGTCACGAAGGGTGATCTTTCCGTCACCTGTGAGGTCTCCGAGTGCAAGAGGCACGGGGTAGTTGGCATATTCGGCAAGATTCATCTGAATGTAAGTAGCGTCCTTGATATTGACCTTGCCGTCCATGTTGACGTCGCCGAGCTCATAGCCTGCGTAAGGATCGACCGTAGCCTGTGTAGCCTCGGTAGCCTCGGTAGCCTGAGTCTGCTCGGTGGGCTCGGTGGGCTCGGTGGGCTCGGTGGGCTCAGTGGGTTCGGTGGGTTCGGTGGGGATATCGCCTGACGTTGAAGTGACCGTGAAGCTCTTGGTTACGGTCGTATTGTCAGAAGCCTGAACAGATACCTCAATAGTATATTTACCCTCTTTGGTGGGAGTAAAGGCATAGGTGCTGTTGAGAGTGTAGTACGGGGTGTTCTTTACGTTTGAGGGATCGGTGATTGTGTACTTGTAGAAAAGAAGGTTGGTGCCGGTCTGTCCGCCGCCTGCGGTGACGTTGATAGTGGCTGTCTGACCCTTCTTTACATAGCTGTTCGCTGCGGGTGTGACCTTTTTGATGATAGGCGTCGCAACGCCGGAATCGCTTGCTACGCTCAGCGTCAGTGTGCGGGAATTCTCGTTACCTGCGGTGTCCTTAAAATCAAAGGTAACTGTGTATTCGCCTGCTGTTGCGGGAGTCCATACCGTGCTGCTGCCTGAGGCAAAGTCGCGGATAGTGGTTCCGTTCACGCTGAATTTGTACTTTACGGTTCCTTCGCTGCTCACGGCTTCAGCCGCAAGGGTGACGTCCATGCCGGCGTAGATGCCGGTAGCGGGATCTGCGGTGTACGACCTGACGACAAGCGGGCTGGTATCATAAATAGACCACGATTTGCTCTGGTTGTCGTAGATGCAGCCGTTTTGAGCAGTGAGGTCGTCTGTCTGACCGCCGCTGCCGTTGAAAATGCATTTGGCGTAGACTGTTGATGAGGTGTACATCCAAACATCCTCGCCTACATTGGTCATGGGTTCGCCCGGCCAGTCCTTATTCTGGTTGCCGGCGCCGCCGCTGCCGTTCCACATATAGCAGTTCGGGTTTGACCAGTTTGCTGAGTTTTTGAGGTACACGGTGATACCGTCGCCCAGAGGCGTTGTGGGAGTAGTGGGTGTGGTGGGTGTGGTGGGTGTAGTGGGCGTTGTAGGATTGGTTGCTCCGCTGTCGTAAACCGACCATGAACCTGTGCTTTGATTCGAAGTCAAATCGCAAATATAGCCATTGTAGTTCGAATAGCTAAGGTTACTGGTCTGGTTTCCGTCGCCGCTGCCGCCGTTGTTGAAGATGATCATGTTATAATCACCCGTAACGGTGTACGAATAGACGCCGCTTTCGCTTGTGGCAGTCATTTCGACGCCGGGCCAGTTGCCGTTGTTGCCTAAGCCGTCTTTCCACATGTAGCAATAGATCTTGCTCCAGCTTGCGGGCTTACGGGCGTAAACAACGTCGCCGTTCGCGGCGTTTGCCGTGAAGGTCAGGGCAAACAACGAACACAGCAACAGAGCCGCGCATAGAACAACGCTGATGATTTTGTGCTTGCTCTTGTTCATAATGACATTCCTCCTTTTATTATTTGGGGGAGAAAGGACAACCTCCCCCATTTTGCTTTATATCATACATTATTTCGCAATTGTTATTTTTCTTTATTAGAATTTATTATTTTTTCCCCTGCCAAAAATCGCCGCGTATTTTTGTGCACTTTTTCCAAAAAAAATAAGAGATGTGCAGAGCCTTAAAGCAATGCACATCTCAACAAGTCTTTTAGTTATCAGATCATACTGTTTGCTTTATTTTTTTGATACCAAAGAGCTTTCTAAGCACTCCCGAAATGAACCTCGGATTTTCTATAAGTACTACTTTCATGGCTTACCTCCGAAAACAAGATATACTTACTATAACCAGCGCTGCCGCCGCGACTGCCAGCGTCCATTTTGCAGGCAGAAGCGTGGCGACAAGCAGCCCCGCGCCGAAAAACACCGCGGGCTTTATTTTTTGTTTGCGGCACCTCATCGCATCACCCTTTATCATTGTATACGACAACGCGCAATGTGTGCTTGAATTTTTCGGGATTCTATATTATTATAGAAACGGCGGTGATAACATGAGGACACTCACTATCAAAAAGAACGACGCGAACCAGCGGCTCGACAAGTTTTTGCAAAAGCGCTTTCCCACCATGCCCAAGCCGATGATGTATATGTACATCCGCAAAAAGTGCGTTAAGCTGAACGGCAAAAAATGCGATATTTCGGATAAGCTGAGCGAGGGCGACGTGCTGACCTTTTATATAAAGGATGAGTTTTTTGAAGCCGAAAGCGAAAAAACCTACGAGTTTTTGAAGGCTCCCGAAAAGCTGGATATCGTCTACGAGGACGAAAACATCCTGCTCATAGACAAAAAGCCCGGCGTTATAGTACACCAGGACAAGAGCTACCATTTTGACTCGCTTGTCGCAAGGGTGCAGCATTATCTGTACAGCAAGGGCGAATACGACCCCGAGGAGGAAAAAGCCTTCTCCCCCGCGCTGGTCAACCGCATAGACCGCAACACTGGCGGCATGGTCATAGCGGCGAAAAACGCCGAAAGCCTGCGCGTACTCAACCAAAAAATGAAGTCCCGCGAGCTCGAAAAATACTACCTTTGCCTGCTATGCGGCAAGCCGAAGCAAAGCGAAGGCGTACTGCGCGGCTACATGGTAAAAAACGAGAGCAAAAACAAGGTAACGGTGTTCCGGCACCCCGTTGAGGGCGGCAAAGAGATGATAACAAAGTACCGCGTGCTCGGCTCTAAAGGGAAATACGCCCTTGCCGAGATCGAGCTGATGACCGGCAGGACGCACCAGATACGCGCGCACATGGCGTCGATCGGCTGTCCGCTTGCCGGAGACACAAAGTACGGCGCGCCCGCGGGTGACTTCCCCTATCAGGCGCTTTACAGCTACAAGCTTATATTCAGCTTCACCTCAGACTCGGGAATATTGGAATACCTGAACGGAAAAGAGTTTGAGATCGACCGCAAAAAAATTTGGTTTTCAAAATACATGCTATAAAAATTTCAGCCGCACGGAATAATACCGCGCGGCTGTTTTTATTTTTGGGTAATGGTTATATTCGCTTGATAGGTTCCGTATGCCCAGCAGCTTGTGCTGCCCTCGAAGCGGAAGGTGACGGGCATTTCGACCGAACCTGTTTTGCCGGATGAATTAGAAGTGTCTATGACCGCGGTTATCTGCTTTGCGGTCATCTTGTCAAGATCGTCCTTATAGCCTATGACCGTCACGTCTACGCTCTTTGAGGTGACCTTATAGGTGTATTGATCGGACAAGCCCTCAACTACGAATTTACCTACAGTGAAGGTCTTTGAGCTGAGCTGACTGAGGTCGAGCGTGACCTTTGCCGTGGTGTAGTTGTTGATACTCTTGCAGCTTTCCGGAATAACTATGCCCAGATTATCAAAATCGATCTTCTCGTTCTTGATGCCGGAGAAGTCGATCGGCTCGAGCTTCACGGATTCGAGCTTGCCGATAGTATCGGTCGGACCCGCAAGCTGGATCTCGGGGGGCGTTATGGTTATCATGTCATTGGTGATCTCAAGTCCCTCGGGCTTATTCTGGAACACAGCCTCCACGGGCACGGTCTTTTCAGGCAGCACCGTGACCGACGCCTTGACAGATTCAACGCTCAAGCTGAGCGTTTTCTGCGACAGCTCGTTGTTATTTTCGTCGTACAGGTGCAGAGCGGCGTCCGTCTCAACAGATTTGCTAAGCTTGTTGGGAACGGTAGCGACTGCCTTGACCTTTTTGATTTTCAGCACCTCGGTCTGAGGTCCCGATATCTTGACCGAATTGACCGAAAGCGAGGTCGAGCCGTAGTAGCCGTCCTCCAAATAAAAGACTACGCCGTCCTGTATCTGGAAATCGCTCTCTTTATAATAGTCCACCGTAACGGTGATGCTGGTCGGCGAAACGCTGTTTATCTCAAAATTACTTCTTGACGAGCGCTTGGTAGCCGAAACCGGAAGCGTGACGTTGCTGTCGGGAGAATTTATAGAGCCTGCGGCAGCGGTGACTGTGATGTCGTTTTCATTCAGGAGCCCCAGCACCGTGCGGTTGCCCGTAACGGTGACCGAAGCCTTTGCTTCACCCGATGGGAAGACCTGAAGCCCCAGATCGCGCGATTCCTCGGAAAGCTCCATTTGGATAGGGATGTCGCGGATGGTGAACGTGGTATTTACGCTTGTTGAATTAAAGCTCATATATATCCATATTATCAAAGATATCACGAGCGCGAAAATAAATATCACATAGTTCTTTTGCATCAGGCGTTGGAAAAGGGATTGTTTCTTCATTACTTCTTCCTCCCCTTCCTAAGCCTGCGGTACTTGCTCTCTTCCTCCTCGATCTCATCAAGAAGGAGGGCGTTGAGCCGCTTAATAAGCTTGTCGCGTGTAAGGTCACGCTCAAGCTGACCCTCAACGGCAAGGGAGATAACGCCTGTTTCCTCGCTGACTACCAGCACTACGGCGTCGCTCTGCTCGGAGATGCCCAGCGCGGCGCGGTGGCGGGTGCCCAAATTGATGTCAACGTTTTTGTTGCCCGTGAGCGGAAGTATGCAGCCCGCGGCAAAAAGCTTGCCGTCGCGGATGATACCGGCTCCGTCGTGCAGCGGCGCCTTGTTGAAGAAAATATTGCCGAACAGCGCCACCGAGGTCTCGGCGTCTACTATGGTGCCTGTGGAAGCGATATCCGACAGCATGGTTTCGCGTTCAAACACGATAAGCGCGCCTGTGCGCGAGCGCGAGAAGATAACAGAGGTGTCGGCGGCGTCGATGATAGATTTTCTTACCGCCTTTTCCAATTCATCGCTCCTGCCGTAATTGGACAGAACGCGGATATACTTCCGCCAGTTTTTGGTTCTGCCCATCTGTTCAAGCGCCTTGCGTATCTCGGGCTGGAATATCACCACGATAATGATTACCGAAGCCTCAAAGAACAACCGCAGCAGCGTAGAGAGCATCACCAAATTGAAAATGGAGGACAGAATATATGCTGCAAGCAGGAACATCAAGCCTTTTAAAAGCTGTACCGCTCTGGTTTCGCGTATAAGCTTCAATAATCCGAATATGATCAGCGCGATGGCTAAAATATCAACAACATCGCGAAACTGTATAGTCTTGATGATAGACCAAAGATTATCAAAAAATTCCATATCCTGCCCCCTTTCCGGATTAATGAATATTGAATACTGAATAATGAATAAAGAATAATGAAGGGTGGGCTCCGCCCACGCCCGATTTATATTGATGCTAAATCAATTACGCATTACGCATTACGAATTACGAATTCC
Organism: uncultured Ruminococcus sp.; assembly: GCA_902776375.1. Lineage (GTDB taxonomy): Bacteria > Bacillota > Clostridia > Oscillospirales > Acutalibacteraceae > Ruminococcoides. The sequence continues at coordinate 69,407 of CACYPV010000010.1, forward strand.
CTAATACCTAATACCTAATACCTAGTACCTAGTGCCTAGCATCTAAAAATTATTTTACCACATTTTATTCCTTAATTGCAACCTTTTTTGGAAGAAGATTTGTAATTTTCTTAACGGAATTTAAAAAATATTCGATTTGAGCGGGCTTTGTATAGGCTGAAACCACCGCGCGGACGGTTCCCTGCCCAGTTGTGCCGTACGCTTTATGCGCGAGAGGAGCGCAGTGCAGCCCCGCGCGAACGGCTATATTAAAACGTCTGTCAAGCATTTCGGCTACGCTTTCGCTGTCGTGCTCGCCTATATTAAATGAAATGACAGGCGCGTGGGTGTCCGTTTGGGGCGGCAGAGTGTACAGCGTCACGTCCTTGATGGAAGCAAGTCCGTTATACAACATGCGCGCCTTGGCGGTCTCGTCGCGGAATATTCTTTCCTCTCCCCTGCGCCGCACAAAATCTATCCCTGCGGACAGCCCGGCAATACCTGGCAGATTCGGCGTGCCGCTTTCATATTTATCGGGCAGCGCGTCGGGCTGTTCAAGGCTTGACGACATGCTGCCCGTGCCGCCTTGGATAAGGCTGTCGGGAAGCGTATTTGAGTTGATAGCCAAAATGCCCGTTCCCATCGGGCCGTAAAGCCCCTTATGCCCTGCGGTGCAGAGAAAATCTATACCGCTCTCCTTCATGTTTACCGGAACAACGCCGGCTGTCTGAGCCGCGTCGACGCAAAACAGGATGTTGTAAATGCGGCACAGCGCCGCGATGCGCTCGATTGGCGGCATAACGCCGAACACATTCGAAGCCGCCGTGCATATCACCAGCTTTGTGTTGCCCCTGATAGCGTTGCGGAAGCTTTGCAGCGTAGCCTCGTCGTCGTTTTCAAACACCTCGGCTATAGAATAGCTGACTCCGCTTTGCTTCATGCTTTCGAGCGGACGCGCTACGGCGTTGTGTTCAAGCGATGAAATGACCGCGTGGTCGCCCTTTTTGAGCAGCCCCTTGACGACGATGTTGAGCGCCGTGGTGCAGTTAACGGTAAAAATTATATTTTCGGGGTCGCCCGCGCCGAACAGCCCGGCGGCTTTCTTTCTGCACCCGTAAATTATCTCGGAAGCTTTGAGCGACATTTTGTGCCCGCCGCGCCCGGGGTTCGCGCCGTGATCTCTCATGGCTGAATTTACCGCGTAGATCACCTCGGGCGGCTTGGGAAAGGTGGTGGCGCCGTTGTCAAAATAGATCACCTGCCGTCACCCGCAAATATCCCCTTGTAGGGAAGGTTCTTCATTTGAAGCAGCTCCACGGCGCGCGTAAAGCTTTTGGGCACCGACAGGCTGTATCCGCAGGAACCCCTGCGCAGGTTTGCCGGAGTGCGTATAAGCCGCGCGGAAATGCCGTTTTGCCGCAGCATATCCTTTGCCTTCATAGCGTTGGTCATTGAGGCAAAGGCGATGATATTCTCCATTTTTTCACCTCGTATTTTGATTGTATTCCTACGCTATATACTATGTTAGGCAAAAAAAGAGGTGTGCCTCGCGCACACCTCATAATTAAAATAATTAAGCGAATTTGTCAGCCAACAGGTCGGTCATGCTGTACATGCCCGCCTTTTTGTCGGCGAGGAACGCCGCCGCGTTGACAGAGCCAACGGCGAAAACTTCCTTTGACTGCGCCTGATGCGAAACGGTGACGACCTCGTCGTGACCCGCGAAGATGACCTCGTGCTCGCCCACGATAGTGCCGCCGCGAACCGAATGGATGCCGATCTCGTTCTTCGAGCGTCTTTTGCGGTAAGCGTGCCTGTCATAGACATACTGGGGCTCTTCTTCAAGCGTCTGCGAAATGCCGTCCGCGATCATCAGAGCCGTTCCGCTGGGAGCGTCTACCTTTAGGTTGTGGTGCTTTTCGACGATCTCGATGTCAAAGCTTGAACCCAACACCCTTGCAGCCTGTTTGGAAAGCTCGATAAGCAGGTTGATGCCAAGCGACATATTTCCCGAAAAGAATATTGCGATGTTCTCAGAGGCTTTATTTATCTGCTCGATCTGCTCCTGCGAATAGCCCGTGGTGCAGATGACGCAGGGAACGCCGTGCTCCAGCGCGAAGCCGAGCATGCCGTCGAGCGCGGCGGGATTTGAAAAATCGATTATCACGTCGGGCTTCTCTTTTGCCTCGTCAAAGCTCTTGTAAACGGGAAAATCCCTTTTGTTTGTGCCGAAAGCGTCAACGCCGAAAAGCGTCTCGCAATTATCTCTGCTGTCAACAGCGTCGGCGACATAGCCGCCCATCTTTCCGTTGCAGCCCACTATTGCGACCTTTACCATATTTTCACTTCCTTTTTCCTGTATAAGAATCAGAGTTAAGCGGAAACTCACTTAACTCTCAACTCTTAGCTCTTAATTCTTAGCGTACTTATCAAGAAGATCGTACTTAGCAAGACAATCCTTAAGGTTGTGATATCCCGCAACGCTCATGGGAACGAGCGGCAGTCTGCACTCGCCGGCGTCAAAGCCGAACAGGTTCATAGCCGTCTTGATGGGGATAGGATTGACGTCGCTGAACATGATGTTCATCAGCTCGATATAGTGGAAATGCATTTTCTGCGCCGCGATGAAATCGTTATCGAGGCAGAGCTGACAGATCTCGTGCATCTCTGAAGGACAGATGTTCGCGAACACCGAGATAACGCCCAGCGCGCCCAGTGACATGAAGGGCACGGTCTGATCGTCGTTGCCCGAGTAGATGTCGAGCTTGTCGCCGCAGAGCGAGCGGATGAGCGCGACCTGAGAGATATCGCCGCTGGCTTCCTTAGCCGCAACGATATTGGGGTGCTTGCAAAGCTCGGCGTAGGTCTTGGGCTGGATGTTGCAGCCTGTACGCGAGGGAACGTTGTAAAGGATTATCGGCAGCTCGACCGAATCGGCGATAACATTGAAATGCTTTACCAAGCCCGCCTGTGAAGTCTTGTTGTAATAAGGTGTGACAGTCAGAAGGGCGTCGATGCCGTACTTCTGAGCCGCCTGTGACAGCATAACGGCGGTGGAAGTGTCATTGCTGCCGGTGCCGGCGATGACGGGGATCCTGCCGTTGATTTTTTCGGCGACAAACGAAAGCACCTCGCAGTGCTCCTTCTCAGAGAGAGTCGCCGCCTCGCCTGTGGTGCCGCAGGCGATAATAGCGTCGGTTTTATTTGCGACGTGGAACTCCAGTAAATCAGCAAGAGCCGGATAATTAACCGAACCGTCTGAATTCATGGGAGTAATAAGTGCCACGCCGGAACCTGTAAAAATGTGGTTTGCCATAATACGCCTCCATATTTATAATTAACAATTTACAATTTAGGTGTTAGGTACTAGGTATTAGGGGCTGTGTAGGGGCGGACCCGTGTGTCCGCCCGAAACGTCGCATTATTCTGCGGGCGCACACTTGGGTGCGCCCCTACGTAATACAACCAATGTTCCGCTAATTTAATTCCGAATTCCGAATTCCGAATTCCGCATTATCTAGCATCTAGCCTCTAGCATCTAGCCTCCAGCCTCTAACTCAGTCCATATATCCTTCCGCGCAAAGGAGCTCGGCGAGCAGTACAGCGCCGCCGGCTGCGCCTCTTAAGGTGTTGTGGGACATGCAGACGAATTTGTAGTCGTACTGGGTGTCCTCTCTGAGTCTGCCTACGGAGACAGCCATGCCGTTTTCAAGATTCCTCTCGGAATTGATCTGCGGACGGTCGGGCTCGGTGAAGTAGTGCAGGAAGTGCTTGGGCGCGCTGGGAAGCTCAAGCTCCTGAGCTCTGCCCTTGTAGTTTTCCCAAATATTGATGATCTCGTCAACGGTGGGCTTTTTCACGCCGTCCTTGAAGGACATGAACACCGCCGCGGTGTGACCGTCCGAAACGGGCACGCGCAGGCACTGAGAGGTGATCGCTATATCGTCGGTGAGCTTGATCTCGTCGCCGTCGATGCTGCCCCAGATCTTGAGCGGCTCGCGCTCGGACTTTTCTTCCTCACCGCCGATGTACGGGATGAGGTTGTCGACCATTTCAGGCCATGTCTTAAATGTCTTGCCCGCGCCGGAAATAGCCTGATATGTGCAGGCGAGCACTTTGTTCACGCCCAGAGCCTTAAGGGGATGGATGGCGGGAACGTAGCTCTGCAATGAGCAGTTTGATTTGACCGCGACGAAGCCGCGCTTGGTGCCGAGGCGCTTTCTCTGAGCCTCGATGATCTTGATGTGATCGGCGTTGATCTCGGGGATGACCATGGGAACGTCGGGAGTAAAGCGATGAGCCGAGTTGTTTGAAACGATCGGGCACTCAGCCTTAGCGTATCTCTCCTCAAGAGCCTTTATCTCGTCCTTTTTCATGTTGACCGCGCAGAAGCAGAAGTCTACCTGAGCGGCGACATCCTCGACCTTCTCGGCGTCCATGATGACCATATCCTTATATTTTTCGGGGAGCGGGGTCGCCATGTGCCATCTGCCGTCCACTACGTCGCCGTATTTTTTGCCGGCGCTTCTTGCGCTTGCGGCAAGCACCTTGACCTCAAACCAGGGGTGGTTTTCAAGCAAAAGCGCAAAGCGCTGACCTACCATGCCGGTAGCTCCGATGATTCCTACATTGTACTTTCTCACTGTGATTCCTCCAATTTAAACTTTTTCAGAATAAACATTTTTTAAAAAACGGTTGCCTTATTTCCAAAAATATACTATGATAGATAATACTGAACGCAAAAAGCTGCGCGCAACCGCAAAATATAGAGTGATTTCCAAATTACCCTACTATATACTATATCATTTCAAAAGAACATTGTCAATTATTTTGCACAGTGTATTTCAAATTTGTAACCCGATGATATAATATGTTTCTGTCAGCAAAGGATGAAAAATATGAAAACAAGCGATTTTTATTACGACCTTCCAAAGGAGCTTATTGCGCAAACTCCCGTCGAGCCGCGCGACAGCTCGCGCCTGCTGGTGCTTGACCGCAGCAGCGGCGAGGTCGAGCATAAGCATTTTTACGATATAATAGATCACCTGCACGAGGGCGACCTGCTGGTGGCGAACGATTCGCGTGTCCTGCCCGCGAGGATATACGGCGTAAAGGACGGAACCGGGGCAAGGGTGGAATTTCTGCTGCTAAGGCAGATAAGCGGCAACCGCTGGGAGACCCTTTGCAAGCCGGGCAAGAAGGCGCGTGAGGGCGCGAGGTTCAGCTTCGGCGACGGCATACTGACCGCGACCGTAGCCGAGGTGAAGGACGACGGCAACCGTGTAGTTGACTTTGACTGCGACGAAAGCTTTTTCGCGACGCTCGACAAAATCGGGCAAATGCCCCTTCCCCCTTACATCACCGAGGAGCTGAAAGACAAGGAGCGCTACCAGACGGTCTACAGCCACGAGCTCGGCTCGGCGGCGGCGCCCACTGCGGGGCTGCACTTCACCGAGGAGCTGATGGACAGGATACGCGCAAAGGGCGTAAAGATCGCCTATGTCACGCTTCACGTGGGCCTGGGCACCTTCCGCCCCGTCAAGGTCGAGGACGTCACAAAACACAAAATGCACAGCGAGCACTACGAGATCCCCGAGGAGACCGCGCGGCTGATAAACGAAACCAAGCGAAACGGCGGCAGAGTCATAGCCGTCGGCACCACCTCCTGCCGCACTTTAGAGAGCGTCGCGACCAACCTCGGCGAGATAAGACCCTGCGAGGGCTTCACCGACATATTCATCTACCCCGGCTATGAGTTCAAGGTGCTCGACGGGCTCATCACCAACTTCCACCTCCCCGAAAGCACGCTTATCATGCTGGTATCGGCATTCGCGGGCTACGACAACGTGATGAACGCCTATCAAATTGCCGTAAAAGAAAAATACAGATTTTTCAGCTTCGGCGATTGTATGTGTATCTTATGAATATTTTATGCGCATAATATATTGACAACTCTACATAATAGCTATATAATATAGTTATAAACAACAAGGAGCTGATATTATGGCAAAAGTAAGTACTAATGTAAGCATAGATGCAGATATCAAAAAACAGGCTCAGGAGCTTTTTGCAGAGCTGGGTATGGATTTGTCTACAGCGATCAATATTTTTATTCGTCAAGCTTTAAGGCAACACTCCATTCCTTTTGAAATCACTGCCGACGATCCTAATAAAGAAACAAGAGAAGCTATCGCAGAAGTCCGGCGCATGAAAAAAGACCCCACTATCGGCAAGGCGTATGATGATGTTGATGATATGTTTGAGGAGTTGCTCTCATGAAATATCGTCCAAAGCCAACTTCAAGATTTCAAAAGGACTTAAAGCGCATACAAAAACGCGGTTATCAGATCCAACTCATCAAAGAAGTCGTACGCAAGCTTTCCGACGGAGAGGCGCTTGAGGCAAAATATAAAGACCATCCGCTGTCCGGCGATTATGCAGGCTGCCGTGAATGTCATATCACGCCCGACTGGCTTCTGATATACGAAATCTATGAAGATGAATTGATATTATATCTGACCCGAACCGGCACCCACAGCGATTTATTTTAAGCGGCGTTGCACTGCGCCGCTTTTATCCTGCTTACGCGAATCATCGGGGTCGCGTTGTTTATTTCTTAGGAGGAATTATGTTCAAGCTTTTAAAAACCGAAAACAAGGCGCGGCGCGGTGAATTTATCACTCCGCACGGCACTGTACAGACGCCCGCGTTTATGAACGTGGCTACCTGCGGCGCTATCAAGGGCGCTGTGTCGGCGCTTGATCTTAAAGACATCAAATGTCAGGTGCAGCTTTGCAACACCTATCACCTGCACCTGCGCCCGGGCGACCAAACCGTAAAGGCGCTCGGCGGTCTGCACCGCTTCACGCGCTGGGATGGTCCCATTCTGACCGACAGCGGCGGCTTTCAGGTGTTTTCGCTCGCCAAGCTGCGCAACATCAAGGAGGAGGGCGTGACCTTCAACTCCCACATCGACGGCAGGAAGATCTTCATGGGGCCCGAGGAGAGCATGACGATACAGTCGAACCTCGGCTCGACCATCGCGATGGCGTTCGACGAGTGCGTTGAGAATCCGGCTGAATACGGCTACGCCAAGGACAGCGTAGCGCGCACCACCCGGTGGCTGAAGCGCTGTATGACCAAAATGGCTGAGCTTAATTCTTTAGAAGAAACAATCAACAAAGAGCAAATGCTGTTCGGTATAAACCAAGGGGCTACCTTCCCCGACCTGCGTATCGCTCACATGCAGGAGATCGCCGAGCTCGACCTCGACGGCTACGCGATAGGCGGCTTGGCTGTGGGCGAGCCGACCGAGGTTATGTACGATATCATCGAGCAGGTCGAGCCTCACGCGCCGCGCGACAAAATACGCTATCTGATGGGCGTAGGCACCCCCGTTAATATTCTGGAAGCGGTGCACCGCGGAATCGACCTTTTCGACTGCGTTATGCCCAGCCGCAACGCGCGGCACGGTCAGCTGTTTACCCGGGACGGCGTGCGCAACCTGAACAACGCGAAATACGCGCTCGACCCCGCCCCTATCGACGAGCACTGCGACTGCCCCGTTTGCCGCAACTTTTCACGCGCGTATGTGCGCCACCTGCTGAAAAGCGGCGAAATGCTGGGCATGAGGCTGGCTGTGATGCACAACCTTTGGTTCTACAACACGCTTATGGAAACCATCCGCCAAAAGCTCGACGAGGGCGTTTTTGAGGATTTTTATGCAAAACAGCGAGAAATATTAGGCGTTAGGATTTGATTTGTTAAAAAAAACACTTGCAACCTGTGAATAAAACTGCTATAATACTAAATGTTGTGTAAAAAACAATAAGTTTGAAATAAATACGGAGGTATGTATAATGAACGGCGGATTAATCGGTATGATCGCCATATACGCGGTGATCATCGGTCTGGTTTATTTGTTCCTGCTCAGACCAAACTCAAAGAAGAAAAAAGAAGAAGCTGCAATGCGCAACAACCTTGAGATCGGCGACGAGGTAACCACTATCGGCGGTATCGTCGGCAGAGTAGTCGCTATCAAGGACGAAGAGGACGCGCTCATCATCGAGACCGGCTCTGACAGAGTTAAGATGAAATTCAGAAAATGGTGCATTTCTTCCGTTGACACAGTTAAGGAGCAGCCTGCTGCCGCGACCGAAAAGAAGGGTCTGTTCGGCTTCGGCAAGAAGAAAAAAGAAGAAAATACCGAAAACTAAATAACATAATCAAGATTACCCTCGAATATACTTGAACAGTATGATTCGGGGGGATTTTTTATGTCCGATAAAAAGAAGTTTATCAGGTCTGTCGCAATAGGTCTGCTTGTCGGGATGGCGGCAAGCGTTCTGCTGATTTGTCTGCTGTCGGCGATACTCAGCAAAAGCGGGCTGCTGCCGAATGAAGTCATCGACTGGATAACGGCGGCGACGCTAGCCGCAGGCGCGCTCGCGGGCGGCTTCACCGCGGCAAAGCTAAACAGGGGTGCGGGGCTGATAGCCGGAGCCGCGGCGGGAGCGGCGATGCTTTTTACGCTCGTGCTGGCGGCAGCGCTAAGGGGCGAGGCGGATTTCACCCTGCTCTTCCCCATCAAGCTAGCAGCGACCCTGGTGGGAGCCTCCGCCGGCGGAATCCTGGCAGTCAGGGGGAGTTAGAGGCTAGAAGCTAGAGGCTAGAAGCTAGAGGCTAGAGGCTAGATGAACTAGCAGAAACGTTGGTTGAAATATGTGACAATGCTGAAAAAGAAAGCCTCCCCCATTACTTGTCATGGGGGAGGTGTCAGCGGAGCTGACGGAGGGGGCAGAGTTCTCCGATAGCGCCACGTTTTGCTAAGACAGCAAGCATTAGTCGGCAATAAGCTTTCTAACTAACCTTTGGATAGAGGAAGCGTCTACCCCCTCCGTCACGGCGACACAAATGTTTAACATTTAGGTAGTCCTTCCTCTATTATTCAACCATTGTATTAAGCTGAAACTCTGCACTCAGTCGCCGTGCCACCTCCCCCGTAACAAGTGACGGTGGAGGCTTCGCTTAAAGGCTTCTAGCTTCTAGCCTCTAGCCTCTAAACCGCAAACCTCCTATATACTTAAAAAAATTACATACTTTTATATATTTTTTTCAGTTTTGTAAAAGTCCTATAAAAAACATCTACAAACCTCTACAAGCTTAATTATCCGCATATGTAAGCCATTTTTTTATGTAGAGGTTTTTGTTTTATACATCTACTAACCTCTACAAAAACATTTTTGAAGACGCACACATGGGTGCGCCCCTACGTAGTGTAATCAACGTATCTGCTAAGCACGCACCAATACAAAATGGGTGTGGGCGGAGCCCACCCTTCACTGTTAATTGTAGATTGTTAATTGTAGATTTGAAACAACTTTGCACTTTTCACTTTGAACTTTGAACTAAAAAAGCGCCCGTTCAAACGAACGAAGCGCTTTTTGATTATTCAATTAATATCAGTCTGACAACTGCCGGCGCTTAAACGCCCTTTGCTCTTACTACATAAGAGGTGTGGAGCAGCTCGTGCGCCTTGTGGGAACCGGGCTCGCCGAGGAATTCCTCGTAGATAGCCTTGATTTCGGGGTTGTCGTGAGACTTTCTGTAGGGCAGGTTAACGTCGTCCTCGTAGAGCGCCTTAGCTCTGAGCGCCTTAAGGTCAACGAAGTTCCTTACATGACCGGGCTGGATGGGCTGTCCGCCGCCGTTTACACAGCCGCCGGGGCAGCACATGATCTCAACGAAGTGGTAATCAGCCTCGCCCGCGCGGATCTTGTCAAGGATGACAGCCGCGTTTTTAAGACCGGAGCATACGGCGACCTTAACGGTCATGCCGGCTACGTCGTAGGTGGCCTCCTTGATGCCGTCGGTGCCGCGAACCTCGTTGTACTCGATCTGCTTGAGGTCTTCGCCTGTCAGAACATCGGCAACGGTTCTGAGCGCGGCTTCCATAACACCGCCGGTCGCGCCGAAGATGGTGCCGGCGCCGGAGCCGATAGCCATGATGGGATCAAATGAGCTGTCCTCGAGAGCGGTAAACTGGATGCCCGCCTTCTTGATCATCTTGGCAAGCTCTCTGGTGGTGATGGAGATATCGTTGTCCTGCATACCGTCGTGACCCTGATCGTCGCGCTTGATCTCGAACTTCTTGGCTACGCAGGGCATTACGGATACGACCACGATGTCCTTGGGGTCGATGCCCGCCTTCTCGGCGTAGTAGGACTTGATCATAGCGCCCTGCATCTGCTGGGGTGACTTACAGGTGGAGAGGTGCGGGATGAGGTCGGGATAATAATGCTCACAGAACTTAATCCAGCCGGGTGAGCAGGAGGTGATCATCGGCAGAACGCCGCCGTTCTGAACGCGCTGGATGAACTCGGTGCCCTCTTCCATGATGGTGAGGTCGGCGCCGAAGTTGGTGTCGAACACCTTGTCAAAGCCGAGCTTTTTGAGCGCGGTGACCATTTTGCCGGTAACATTGGTGCCGATGGGCATGTCGAAGCATTCGCCCAAGGTAGCGCGGATGGAGGGAGCGGTGTGGACGACAACGTGCTTGGTGGGGTCTGCGATAGCCTCGAAGACCTTGTCGGTGTCGTCGCGCTCAACAAGCGCGCCTGTGGGGCAAACAACGGTGCACTGACCGCAGCTGATGCAGGAAACGTCGCCCAGATCCTTCTCGAACGCGCAGGAGATCTCGGTGTCGAAACCGCGGTTGTTGGCGCCGATAACGGATACGAACTGGTTTTTACAAGCAGCCACGCAGCGGCGGCAAAGGATGCACTTGTTGTTGTTGCGAACAAGGTGCAGAGTGGAGTGATCCTCCTCGTAGTGGGTCTCCTCGCCCTCAAACTTCTTCTCATCAACGCCGTACTCAAGGCAGAGCTGCTGCAGCTCGCAGTTGGTGCTTCTGGGGCAGCTGAGGCACTTCTTGTCGTGGTTGGAAAGAAGCAGCTCGAGGTTCATTTTTCTGTATTTCTGAATTTGGGGAGTGTTTGTAAAGATTTCGGTGCCCTCGCGGTCGATGGGATATACGCAGGCAGCGACTAAGCTGCGCGCGCCCTTGACCTCGCAGAGGCACATACGGCATGCGCCGATCTCGTTGATTTCTTTCAGAAAGCATAAGGTCGGGATTTTAATGCCGAATTTGTGGCAGGCTTCCAGGATAGTTGTATTTTTCTCAACCTGATAGTCTTTGCCGTTGATTTTGATATTCAACATTTCCATTATATTCTCTCCTTTCCTTAAGCCTTATATATAGCCTTAAACTTACATGTAGCCATGCAGGCGCCGCACTTGATACACTTCTTGGGATCGATCTCCAGAGCGGGACGTCTCTTTCCGGGAGCGGTGTAGTCGGTGACGGAGATAGCCTGAGTCGGGCACTTTCTGGCGCAGAGGCCGCAGCCGGCGCACTTTTCTCTGTCGATCCTGTATTCGAGCAGATCCTTACATACGCCCGCGGGACACTTTTTGTCGCGGATATGTGCGATGTACTCGTCACGGAAGTAACGGAGGGTGGAAAGCACGGGGTTGGGAGCGGTCTGTCCGAGGCCGCACAGGGAGTTGGCTTTGATGAAGTTGCACAGCTCTTCCATCTCGTCGAGCATTTCCATGGTGCCCTGACCCTTGGTGATCTTGTCGAGCATTTCGAGCAGGCGCTTGGTGCCGATACGGCAGGGAGTACATTTACCGCAGCTTTCGTCAACGGTGAATTCAAGGAAGAACTTGGCGACGTCGACCATGCAGTTGTCCTCGTCCATAACGATGAGGCCGCCGGAGCCCATCATTGAGCCGATGGCGAGCAGGTTGTCGTAGTCGATCGGGATATCCAGATGCTCCTCGGGGATGCAGCCGCCGGAGGGGCCGCCGGTCTGAGCAGCCTTGAACTTTTTGCCGTTGGGGATGCCGCCGCCGATCTCAAATACGATCTCGCGCAGGGTGGTGCCCATGGGGATCTCGACCAGACCGGTGTGGTTGATCTTGCCGCCGAGCGCGAATACCTTGGTACCCTTGCTCTTCTCGGTGCCCATTGAAGCGAACCATTCGGGACCTTTGAGGATGATCTGAGCTATATTTGCGTAAGTCTCAACGTTGTTGAGGATGGTGGGCTTTTGATACAGACCCTTTACAGCCGGGAACGGAGGACGGGGTCTGGGCTCGCCGCGCTTGCCCTCGATAGAGGTCATAAGAGCGGTCTCCTCGCCGCAAACGAAGGCGCCTGCGCCGAGACGGAGCTCCATGTCGAAGTTGAAGCCGGTGCCGAAGATGTCTTCGCCGAGCAGGCCGTACTCGCGAGCCTGATCGATAGCGATCTGCAGACGCTTAACGGCGATGGGATACTCTGCGCGGACGTAAACGCGGCCCTTGGAAGCGCCGATAGCGTAGCCGGCGATAGCCATTGCCTCGATAAGGGAGTGCGGGTCGCCCTCAAGTACGGAACGATCCATGAACGCGCCGGGGTCGCCCTCGTCGGCGTTGCAGCAGACGTACTTTTGATCCGCCTGATTGCCGGCGGCGAATTTCCACTTAAGACCGGTCGGGAAGCCCGCGCCGCCTCTGCCGCGCAGTCCGGAATCGAGGATGCACTGGATGACTTCCTCGGGAGTCATTTCGGTGAGAACCTTGCCCAGAGCGGCGTAACCGTCGCGGGCAATGTAATCGTCGATCTTCTCGGGATCGATAACGCCGCAGTTGCGCAGCGCGACACGCTTTTGCTTAGCGTAGAAAGCGGTCTTGTTGAGCGACTTGATGGTGTCGTCCACAACAGTCTCCTGATACAGCAGACGGGTGACGATCCTGCCCTTTAAAAGGTGCTCTTCAACTATCTCGGGGATATCCTCGATCTTTACCATTGAATAGAAGCTGCCCTCGGGGTAAACTACCATGATGGGACCCAGCGCGCAAAGACCGAAGCAACCGGTGGTGATGACGTTTACTTCCTTTTCAAGTCCCTTAGCCGCGATTTCTTCTTTCAGCTTTTCAGCGATCTGCAAGCTGTTTGACGAGGTACAGCCGGTACCGCCGCAAACAAGCACATTAGAACGATACATTCAGTGACCTCCTTTATTTATCCATCGCCCCGATGGTGAACTCGGTGACAACGTTCTTGTTTACAAGATGATCGTTGACTATTCTTGCAACCTTTTCGGGGGTCATTTTAACATAAGTTACTTTTTCCTGTCCGGGGATCTCTACCTCAACGACGGGCTCATACTGGCAAATGCCGATGCAGCCGGTCTGGGTAACAACGATATCCTCCTGCAGTCCGCGCTTTGCGATCTCCTCGGTGAATGCGTTGAGTACGGGTCTTGCGCCCGCGGCGATACCGCAGGTAGCCATGCCGACCAAAACGCGCGCGGCGTTAGGATTCTCTTTTCTTAAAGCGACATTAGCCTTAGCTCTGTCTCTTATAGCCTGTAATTCGGCTAACGATTTCATAATTCTGCACCTCCGCAAATATTTTCAGTTTGTTCTTTCAAAAATTCTTCTATCCATTCAATGACGTCCGGGGTGTCAAGGCTAACGCCCTGAAGCACCTCGCGCAGCTCCCTTGTGTCAAGCGTGAACGAACCCTTGTCGTTCGACCGCGTGAACACGAAGTCGATATCGGGATTGCAGCGTATTAAAATGGATACCGTGGAATTGATGTCCCCCAGCGGGGTCATGTCCACGTGGCTCTTTACGTAGCTCGCCTGTGTTTTGGTGCCGCGGCCGACTTGGGACTCGATGTTGAAGCTCCCGCCCGTCTGCTCGGCAGACATCTTGAAAAGCGGGACGCCCAGCCCGACCTTGCGGGTGGTGCGTGTGGTAAAAAACGGGTCGATGACCTGCTTTACCTGCTCCTCCGTCATGCCGCAGCCGTTGTCGCTGATGGTGATGGTGAGCAAGTCGTCCTTATCGCTTTCCTCCACCGTGATGTACACAAGCGACGCCTCCGCCCTGACTGAATTCTGGGCGACGTCCATTACGTTAAGCGATAACTCACGCATCCTTGTACTTTTCCAGAATGCCCGGAACGTCGGCAACGGTCAGTCTGCCGTAAACCTCGTCGTTGACGGTGAGAACGGGCGCGAGACCGCAGGCGCCGATGCAGCGGCAAGCCGTCAGCGAGAATTTACCGTCGGGGGTACATTCCTCAGCCTCGATGCCGAGCAGCTCGGAGAGCTTGTTGAGAATGTCGCCGGAGCCCTTTACGTAGCAAGCTGTGCCAAGGCAAACCGAGATGTTGTATTTGCCCTTTGGTGACAGAGCGAACTGAGAATAGAAGGTCGACACGCCGTAAACCTCCTCGAGCGGAACGCCCAAGCCCTCTGCTACCATTGTCTGAACCTCGATAGGCAGGTATCCGTAGATCTCCTGCGCCTCCTGAAGCACGGGCATTACCGCGCCGGGGTCGTCGATGTTCTTCGCGATGACCTCTTTCAGCTTTGCCTCCTGCTCAGGTGTGCCCGAAAACGGGATACTGCTGATCTTTTTTTGCATAGTTTTTCCTCCCTGATTAGAATTGTCATTACCGATAAAAAAACATTACATTCAAGTAAAGTCATATTTACTCATTAAGCATTATAACATAGAAAAAGCAAAAAGTCCACTATAGTTTTTGGAATTTTTATCAAAAAATGTAAAAAAACAAAAGTTTATTATATTGACTGCATGTATTTTTCATATTAAACGGCTTGCAAAAGACAAAAACACACAAAAATCAGCCGAAGCCGCCCCCGCGCGACACGCCGTTGCGTCAATATGGGGCAACCTTCGACCGATTCAAATCATATGTTTTTGCCAAACAAATTTATTTGTCCAAACTCTCCAACACGCTTTGGGCGGTCAGGGCGTCGAGCTCGATAAAATTTTCCGCCTCGCGCATGTTTTCAAGATAATGCGCGTCGGAGCTTGTGACGATATTCATGCCGTTGAGGATAGGGTGCATTTTTTTCAGTGCGCCGAGCTTTGACTTGTCGGCAAGTTCAGCCGTTTTGAAGCCGCAGCTCTCGTCTATCTCGCCCAGCACCGAAAGGATAGACAGGCTGTCGCGGTCGATGTGCGCGGGATAGCAAATGCCGCCGAACTCCTTTACCTTGTTATAAGCGTTCATTATGCTTATGTCCGTGGCGGGCAAAAGCAGGTGCTCTATCTCCCCCGTTTCCTCGTCGTTCTTGTTCATAATGACCTGCCTGCCGTATATCTCGGCGCGGTTCCTTACTTTGATACGGCGCTTGTCCACATAATCGTTCCACGCGAGCGCCTTTTCCAGATCGGGAAACAGGCAGACGGCGTGGATATCCTCGCTGGTGGTGAGCTCCATGCCGGGGATGACGAGCAGCCCTATTTCCCTGCCGACAGCCATCGCCGCCTCGCAGTTGAGCGAGGTGTTGTGGTCGGTCAGGGCGATAACATCCAGCCCCAGCAGCTTTGCCATGTTCACAAGGTTGTTGGGGGTCATGTCCATATCGCCGCAGGGCGAAAGGCACGAGTGGATATGCAGGTCGTAAAAATACTTCATAGCTTACGCGAGCAGCTTGCTTATCCTGACCGCAAGGCTGTAGCTGTTTTCCTCGGTCAGCAGTATGGTGACGTCCATCATCTCAGCCTTTTTCTTGGCGTCGGCGTCAAGAGCGGCGTTCTCAACAAGGATGATGCAGCTTACGTCGGCAAGCGTCGCGACGGCTATAGAGTTGATGTTGCCCATAACGGTGAGCCAAGCGGAATCGGCAGGCGCTCTGCCCATGACCCAGCTCAGCAGATCGCCGATGTAGCAGTCGGTCACCTCGCGGTCGACGTCGCCCTCGACGAGGGTTTTTAAATTCAGTTCGTCAATTAGGTTTTGTACTGTCATAGTTGTTCCTCGGTACTAGGTATTAGGTACTAGGTATTAGGGGCTAGTGGCTAGATGCTAGATGCTAGATTAGGTATTAGGTATTAGGTATCAGGTATTAGAGTTGGTGTAGGGGCGGACCCGTGTGTCCGCCCGAAAACGTCGCATTATTCTGCGGGCGCACACACGGGTGCGCCCCTACGTAATACAATCAACGTTTCTGCTGATTCATCCAGCCTCTAGCTTCTAGCCTCTAGCTTCTAGCTTCTAAATGGTTCCTTTAAGCTGGTCGTATACGTTTTGTATTTTGGCGCGGAGCTTGAAGATGCAGTCGGTCTCCTTTGCCTTGCCGCGGACGATGTCCTCCGCCAGAGCGCGGCAGGTGGGCGCGCCGCAGGAGCCGCAGTCGAGGTGCGGCAGCCCTTTGTAGATGTCCTCCATCTGCGACATCATCTCCATAGCCTTTGAGATATCCTTGTCCAGGCGGAAGATGTCGGCGTCGTAGGTGAGCTCGTTTTCCCAGAGCATTTGCGTGAGCTGGCCTTCCTCGAGGTGATTCAGCGAGACGGGCAGGAACTTGCGGAGCTTTTGTATGCGCGCCTGAGCGACATAGGGGTTCTCGACGTTCAGCACGCCGCCCACGCAGCCGCCTGAGCAGGCGTTCAGCTCGATGAAATCCACGCCTCTTATATGCTCGTCCTCGAGCTCCTCGAGCACGCGGATGACGTTTTCTATGCCGTCGGCGGCAAGGTACTTATCGCCCAGCATCGCGGCGGATTCGCCGCCGGAGGTCGCCCAGCCAATGCCCATGAGTCCGGACTGTCCCAGCGGCTCGACCTCAGTGAGGTGATCCATTATCTGGGTGAGCTCGGGGTAGATCTTAGACACGGCAATAGCGCCGTCGCACTCGGAGTGCGCGGTGTAGTTGGGCGAATGTATTTCCGTCACCTTTGCGGGGCAGGGCGTGATGAAGAACACGCCTACCTTGCTTTTTGGCAGCCCCGTTTTTTCCATAGCCTCTTGCTTTGCCACGCGCGCGGCGACCTCGATGGGCGCCATGAGCGGCATGACGTTGTCGCAAAGCTCGGGGAAACGTATCCTTATCAGCCTAACCACGGCGGGACAGGCTGAGCTGATGATCGGTTTATTCAGCTTGTTTTCTTTTATGAGCCTGCGCGTCGCTTCCGATACCAGCTCGGCGGCGCGGCTCACCTCGAACACATCGTCAAAGCCCAGCCTTTTAAGGCCGGTGAGGACAACGTCGATGCTGTCGAGGTTATTGAATTGTCCGAACAGCGCGGGCGCGGGGATGGCTACGGTGTATTCAAAGTCCCGTATCTCTTCAAGCTTTGAGCTGTTCGCCTTTTTGGCGTGGTGCGGACAAATGCGTATACATTCGCCGCAGTCGATACAGCGCTCGGAGAGGATCTTTGCCTTGCCGTCGTGCACGCGGATAGCCTCGGTGGGACAGCGTTTCAGGCAGTTGGTACAGCCGCAGCAGCGGTCGGCGTCGAGCTGAACGGAGTGAAAATATTTTTCCATTGCATATTACTCCCGGATGAGTGGAAAGTTATCTAATAACTTATTACATATAACTTATTACTTATAACTTACTAGCCACTTACTTTGATAGTCAAATACAGATTTGTTCCCACGCCGATGGTGGTTTCTATGCGCATTTCGTCGCTGTATTTTTTGATGTTGGGCAGACCCATGCCCGCGCCGAAGCCAAGGCTGCGCACGTTGTCGGGCGCGGTTGAAAAGCCCTCCTGCATCGCCTTTTCAACGTCGGGTATACCGGGGCCGTGGTCGGACAGAAGTATCTCGATCCTGTCGGGGTAGATATCAACGTCGCAAAAGCCGCCGTCGGCGTGGATCACCATGTTGATCTCAGCCTCGTACATGGCTATGGCTGTGCGCCTTATCGCGTCGGGGTTGAAGCCCAGCGATTTAAGACGCTTTTTGACCGCGCCGCTCGCCTCGCCCGCACGCGTGAAATCCTCGCCCGACACCTCGTAGTGAAGATGTATAGCGTTGCTCATACCTTTGTTCCTCCCGACAGGCCGCCGGCGTAAAGTCTTCCGCACGCGGTGAACATTCTGTAGCGGGTCTTGATAAGGGTTATGCCCCTTTGCTCCGCAAGGCGGATGATGGAATCGTCGGGCACCTTGCCGCGCACGAATACTATGCACGCCATGTCCATCATTTCGGCGGTGCGCACCACCTGAGGATTGACAAGGCCTGTGAGCAGCACGGACTGATCCTTGACGAACGCCAGAACGTCGCTCATCATGTCTGAGCCGCAGGCGGTCTTGATCTCCTGCTCGAGGTCGCCCTCGCAGATTATCTCGCCCTCAAGAATGTCGATGATATCTTTAACAATCATTTCGGAACTCTCCTTTTATATAGTTATTTAGGTATTAGGTATTAGGTATCAGGGATTAGGATTTAGTGGTTAGGGTACGCCCTAAAACGTCGCGGTATTCCACGGGCGCACACATGGGTGCGCCCCTACGTACTACCAGAAACGTTTCTGCTAATACCTCTAGCCTCTAGCCTCTAAAAAATATACATTGTTATTATAGCATATATATTATACTAATTCAATATTGATTTCTATACAATATTTTTGGTTATTTTTGTGATAAATGATACCGCACAAGTAGATTGCAGAATTATGAGATTATCTGGCTAAAATTGCAGAATATTGTTCTTTGACAAGATATTAACGGGTAAAACAAGTATTCACGGTTGAAAAACAGGTCAGAATATGTTATAGTTAATTTATATACTCTGTGATCTGGAGGGATTATTTATATGTTGAGGGACTTAAAGCCCACTGACATTATTTGCGGTTACAACGTTCGTCCCGGATACTATGATATGGAGGGCGCTACGCCTGTGCGCGGCGGCGTGAATTTCACGATAAGCTCGGTTTACGCCACGGCTTGTACCCTGCTGCTGTTCGCGCCCGGAGCCAGAACTCCGTATGTAAGGCTGCCTTTCCCCGATTCTTACCGTATAGGCAACACCTACTCGATGATAGTATTCGGTCTGGAGATCGATAAATTTGAATACGCTTATTCCATAGACGGTCCCTACGACCCCAAAAAGGGACTGATATTTGACAAGACAAAATACATCCTCGACCCCTACGCCAAGGCGGTCACGGGTCAGAGCGGCTGGGGCGTGCCTCAGCAGGATCAGTGCGTCTACAAGGCGAGGGTGGTGTTCAACGACTACGACTGGGGCAACTTCAAGACCAATCCCCTGCCGCTTGAGGAGCTTATCATCTATGAGCTTCACGTCAGAGGCTTTACGATGGACGAAAGCTCGGGCGTTGAGAACCGAGGCACCTTTGCGGGCATACGAGAGAAGATACCTTACCTTAAAGAGCTGGGTATCAATGCTGTAGAGCTTATGCCTATTTTCGAGTTTGACGAAATGGGCGCGCACCGCAACTTCGAGGGCGAAAAGCTCTATGACTACTGGGGCTACAACACCGTGGGCTTCTTTGCGCCGAACACGAGCTACGAGTCCGCGCGCGGTCACAAGCACCACCGCGAAGGCACCGAGCTGAAGGAGCTTATCCGCGACCTCAAGACCAACGGTATAGAGGTCATTTTGGACGTGGTGTTCAACCACACCGCCGAGGGCAACGAGCTGGGACCCTTCTTCTCGTTCAAGGGTATCGACAACAACATCTACTACATGCTGACGCCCGACGGAAAGTATTACAATTTCAGCGGCTGCGGCAACGTGCTCAACTGCAACCACCCGATAGTGCGCAACTTCATCAAGGCTTGTCTGCGCTACTGGGTGACCGAATACAAGATAGACGGCTTCCGCTTTGACCTTGCGTCCATTCTGGGACGAAACGAGGACGGCACGCCCATGGATCAGCCTCCGCTGCTCAAAAGCCTTGCGTTCGACCCCATTCTCGGTCACACCAAGCTTATCGCCGAGGCGTGGGATGCGGGCGGACTGTATCAGGTAGGCAGCTTCCCGTCATGGAACCGCTGGGCTGAGTGGAACGGCAAGTACCGCGACGACATGCGCCGCTTCCTGAAGGGCGACAGCGATTTGGCGTGGGCTGCGACTCACCGCCTTACCGGCTCAAAGGACCTGTACGACCCCTCGTACCGCGGCAACTGCGCCAGCGTGAATTTCATCACCTGTCACGACGGCTTCACGCTTTGGGACATGTACTCTTACAACCATAAGCACAACTATAAAAACGGCTGGAACAACACCGACGGCGCAGACGACAACAACAGCTGGAACTGCGGCTTTGAGGGCGAGACCGACGACCCGCAGATAGACGCGCTGAGAAGGAAGCTCGTAAAGAACGCCTTTGCCTCGCTGATGTGCAGCCGCGGCGCGGCGCTGTTCCTCGCGGGCGACGAGTTCTGCAACACGCAGTTCGGCAACAACAACGCCTACTGTCAGGACAACATAACCTCGTGGCTGGACTGGACGCGCAAGGACAAGTACAACGACGTATTCGAGTTCTTCAAGTACATGATCGACTTCCGCAAGCGCTTTAAGGTCATCACCAAAAACCGCCGCGAGAGCGACTGCACCCTGCCGCCCGAGAGCCTTCATTCGCAGAGGCCGTGGCAGACCGACTTCGGCGCTCATTCGCGCTATGTGGGCGTTATGTACGCCGGCGCGTCGAGCATTCCGCTTGTGGACGAGATAGTTTACTTCGGCATAAACGCGCACTGGGAGCCTGCGGACGTTGAGCTTCCGGGACTGCCCGAAAACTACATTTGGACGCTTTATGTGGACACCGGCAGAGAGCCCGAGCACGTGATCTGCGAGCACGACAATATAACGCTTAAAGACCGCAAAATAAGATTAGAGGGCAGAACGGTAATGATAGCCGTAGCCCACAGGATAGGATAAAAAAATTCAGGGTCAGCCATCTGCTTGGCTGACCCTTTCTTTTGCTTTATTATCTTTTCGCAAATTGCAATAGCAAGTTGCAACAAATTTTGAGTCTGTAGTAGATCGCCGCGAGTTTTTCGAGGGAGGAGCGTAGCGACGAGCGAGGAAAACTCGCGGCGACGCGGCTCACGCGGCAGCATATATGGCAGCATATATGCGGTCGAGTTCCTGCTCGAACAGCTCCTCCGGGGTTCTGTAGCCCAGAATCTTTCTCGGCAGACTGTTGATCTTATCCGCAAAGTAGAGAATGTCATCAGCGCTGTAGTCATCAATACTTTTGCCTTTCGGTATGAATCTGCGCAGCATTTTGTTATGACACTCGTTAGTTCCTTTCTCATATGACGAATACGGATGGGTGAAATAGACGGCTATACCTTTTGATTCCACCTGAGAGAGATTTGCAAATTCAGATCCATTATCACCGGTAATACTTTTGAATACTTCATTGTATTTCTCTCCGAACTGATCAATCAGATGGGATAGAGCTTCATCTATCGCTTCGGCTGAGTGATCCCTTACCTTGATCCAGATGGACTCTCTGAGTTTGCGCTCGACTATGGTCATCACCTGTGATTCGCCTTCGGCCTTCCTACCGATCACGCTGTCGATTTCCCAGTGCCCGAACTCTTCTCTGGTATCCACTGTGTCAGGACGCTGTTCAATACTATTGCCGAGTTTTCGCTTGTTTTCTCTATCTTTTTTGGATTTAGTCTTTCTCGAAAGCTTTTCAGGCAAATCAATGTTCCTGATTTTAAGCAGACCTAAATCAACATAGTTATACAGAGTTTTGGTGCACACCATTTCTTTATGGGAATACAGTCCATTAGCTTTTGCGTATCCCACGGCGGCATCAAGCGACCATCCATCATCGAAAAACTGATTTTCAACATATCTGAGAAAATTCGCTGTTTCAAGGCAACGGTAATTACGGCAGCTATTCTTGCGGTGTTCAAGGTATACTTCCTCGCCTTTGTCAGCCTTGTATCTGGCTACCTTGCCGTTGTATAGATATACGGTACCGCGGTTAATCTCGTTTTTGATTGTGTTGTATGGTCTGCCGAGACTTTTGGCAATTGTGTAAATTGTCCACTTATCCTCGTTGAATCGCACTTCAATTATGTGTCGCTCTTCTGAGGTCAGGTGTTGATATTTCTTGTGTTTCGTGCTACAATTGGGATTGTCCATAGTGATGATTCCTTTCGAATTGGTGTCTGCAAACTCAATTCTACTACAGAATCGTCCCTATGGGCTATTTATTTTATTGTTGCAACCTCATTTTACAATGCGCC
>CACYPV010000011.1:0-85071 GCA_902776375.1 uncultured Ruminococcus sp.
TAGAAAATGATAATGCGCCTAACTCTTCAAGTGAATTTGGTAAGTTTGCAGTTGAAAGACTAACACAATTTTCAAACGCAGACATTCCGATTGAAGTTACTGAGTTAGGAAGATAAAATGATTCAAGCGAGGTGCATTCTTTAAAAGCGCTACTCGGGATAATAGTTAAATTAGGCAACGTGAAAGGCAACATATACTGACATCCCTCAAACGCACTGGAACACAGACTTGTTACCTCTTGAGGCATAGATACCTCATATACACGTTTACTATACTTATTAGTCCATGGATGACTTGTCATATCACCATAACCCGTGAATTCTAAACCGCCATCAGCATAAAGAATGAAATATAGATTGTCACCACAGTAGCCTTCAAGCAAAACAATTCTTGTCCAATGAGCATATAGCGTGATATTTCCATTTACAACAGTACTGGATGTGTATTGCACTCCTTCTTCGGCAGCGGTAAACCAACCGTCAAACTGATATCCCAATCTATAAGGTGTTGGAGAGTAACCCATTGCGGTGCCGCTAACAACCGTTTTGCTTGTTGTAGATAAACTGCCGCCGTTAGCATCAAAGGTAATGGTATAGTATGTTGAGCTGCCTCCGTTTACCGAATAGTATTCCGGGCATGTTCCGGTCACACGAATATAATTTTGCGCTCCAACGGCTGAATCTTCATCGGTACCGGCGCCTACGCTTGCACCAGACTTGCTTGAAACAGTCTCTCCTGCCATAATTGCTTGATCAGAGAAATAGTAGAACTTTTCATTTTTGCCTACAAACGGGTTTATTGCATTCCAAACATCAGACCATTGAAAACATTTTTTTATATTGCCGGAATAAATCCAGTTACTGTTATCCAACTGATACCACTTGTTGCCATAGCTGTTAATGTAGTAGCCGGTTATAGAAACTTTTAATCCTTTATGGTACTGACCGGAATCCGTACTTTTACCATTGATTTTTTCGTAAGGGGAATGACGGACGGGCGCGGTATCTGCAGTAACTTGATATGTGCCCGTATCTTCGATAACCTTATAAATCGGGAAATATGTTCTTTTTACGCCGATTGACGCACGATTGCCCGTAGCATCTTCGGCATAGCACTCTATTGAATAGGTTGATTCAGGCATTTCTGATTGCGGAATCGTTACGGTAACATTCTGTCCGCTCAAAGCTCCTTCATAGGTTCTTGCCTGATCTTCTGTTTGACCAAATTCCCAAACATGAGCATATACTCTTGAAACGCCAATATTATCTGAAGCTGTATATTTCAATACAAACGTATTAATTGGAGTTGCGCCCTGCATGGTTGTTCCGCGCTGAAAATCAACGTGCCCGCCGGTTTTAGGTGGTTCGCTGTCAAAAACCTGCGCATAATTGGAAGCGTGATAAATTGTTACAGGGGTATTCCAAGATTTAGGAATCTCGTGCATTTGAATAGTACACTGAAAATCCCAGTTGCTGTCATATACATAATAATTTCCATTTCTCTCACCTAAATAAATTGCATAGTGTGCTCCGTTAAATTCAAGCAAATCTCCATAGGACGGCGTGCTTGCCGTAGGAGCATATCTAAAATTGCTTCCGTACAAATACCAAAAGACGTATGAAGCAAAGCCGTAGCAAGAATAACCGGCAGAAGCGCCTTGACTTACTGCTTCGGCACCTGTAGGTAATCCTGCTTTTGAAAGAGAATCGTTAATATTCGGGAGATAACAATTTGATTCTTCACTGCCTGCTGCTTCTCCGTTATTTGTAAAATGAGTGATCTCTGCATTTGCAAACGCCTGAGATAAGGTGTTAATCTTGTTTTCAATACCGTTTGCCGAAACGCTCTCACCGGCACTTGCTCCAACCGACTCAATTGATTTTGGAGAATTCTGAGTTTTTGGAACTGCCGAGGTTTCCTCGACAGTTTGAGCAACGGTAGTTTCGATAATGTGGCTCTCTACCGTTGTTTCTTCAATGGGCGGTTCGGTAGCTTGCTCTGATGACAATTCAGGTATTGCTTCTGCTGATTCCTCCGAATAAGCAACAGAAACATCTTGATCGGTTTCCGTTGCTCCAACCGAAAAAGGCGCAACTGTAACAACACTCGCTAATAAAGCTGCAGATAAAATGGCTGACATTAATCTTGTGACTTTTTTCATGGAAATCCCTCCCGAAATAAAAATGCGCAGCCGAAGCTGCGCAGAAAAACGCGTTGCCCCGATTGCTGCGACACAAACTTCACTATACTTGACTAAGGTATGCGAAAAAGAGCATGCGTTTTTACCGAGGTAAAAACGATACCTAGTCAAGTGAAATATTCTGTTTGTGTCGCACCTATATTTTACCATATTTCATTATAGCATGCAATCCAAAATTTTTCTTTGGGATTTAGTAAAAATGCACACAAGCTCAATCTAAAAACGGTTTATTAACCACAATTGATGATTAATAAACCGTAAACCATGTTTATCGTTATTCTTTTATCTTCGTGACCAAAAAGCCAAAATATTTCTTATACGTTTTCCTTTGAGTTTGGGTTTTTCTTTTATTTTGTCTTCAGTTAAAGATTCTTTTACCGTCATAGCTATGCAATTGTTATCCAATAAATCTAGAGCAAAAGAAATACAGAAAAAGAGGCTAATTACCAAATATGGAATTACTAAACTAAGACATTCGCCATTGCTAAACATTTTATAAAAGCTATATACATATGATAAGCCCATTATTATAACAAACATTGGTCCAGCAAATAATTGAGCACGAAAATACGGAACATTGTAACATTTGCTAACACCAAAAGTATTCCACGAAAAGCCATTGTATTCGATTTCTTTTAATAATTCTTCTTCAATAAAAAGCAAGTATCCTCTTAAAATTTCAACTATACGTTGTTGATACGCCATATAATAGAGAAAAACTACAGATAAAGCAGGGATTGAGTATATAACATTTGCATCACCTAATGCTGATGATAGTATCGTAAATGCAATGGAAACCAATGTTGCAGAAATAGTTAATCTACTTTCAATTGTATTTATTTGAGAATTGTACTGATTCCATAAGGTGATCTTTTTTTCCGTATTCACTTTTACTCCTCCTATAAAATGTTAAGTAAAATTGTTGCAAATCAAAATTCCACGTTGATTGATTTTTGAGTTAATTATAACATAAAAAGATTATTATTTCAATAAATCATTGTTAAATAACAGAATATTGAATTAATTTAACTAATTATCTATACCCCAGAGCCACTGTAACCACAATTTAGTAAAGGAATACATTTTCCATGACCACCAATAAATATGTTATATAAGCCATATATAGAGCCATTGCAGAGAAATAAAAGCGTTACCTCTCAGTGTATAAAAAAGCACTGATGAAGCTCATACAAAAAGCTTCATCGGTGCTGTTTATCTTATATCATTCCGAAATGTTTCAATGCAGCGCGGATAGCATTTTCCTTATCCTTCGGGCATTGCGGGACGTGAGGATTCTCTTTGCGGGAATGATTGTAATTCTCTCGCTCGATGATACCGCACTTTCGTTTGACTTGTGAAATATATAAGGTCGAAATCTTGAAGCCGTATTCCTTCATCACATAATCCTTGATTTCCTGATAGGTTGCCTTCGACTCCGCAGAAGTGATATCCAGCTCGTCCAAATCCAATTCGACCTCTATTTTGTCGTCAGGCATTTTTCTGGACAAAAGAACAACCGTCTCCACGTGCTGCGTGTGGGGGAACATGTCGACGGGTTGTATCTTGTGCACCTTGTAGTCGCTGTGCTTGCGGAGGTATTCAAGGTCGCGGGCTAAGGTTTCGGGATTGCAGCTCACGTATACAACGGTTTTCGGCGACATTTTTATCAGCGCGTCCAAAAAGACCTCGCTGCTGCCGGCTCTGGGCGGATCCATGAAAACCACGTCGGGTTTATCGTCTTCCTCCGCCGCCTCGCGCATAAAGTCGCCCGCGTCGCCTTTAAAGAAACGGATGTTTTTAAGGCTGTTCGCCTTGGCGTTCTGTATCGCGTCTTTCACCGCGTCGCCGTTGAGCTCAACGCCTATCACCTGACCCGCGCCGCGCTTGGCGGCGATAATGCCGATGGTGCCGATGCCGCAGTAGGTATCGAGCACGGTTTCGTTCCCTTTAAGGTCGGCGAACTCGATCGCCTTGCCGTAGAGCGCCTCGGTCTGCACGGGGTTTATCTGATAAAAGCTCTTGGGCGAAATGCGAAAGCGGCAGCCGCACAGGACGTCCTCAATGTAGCCCTTGCCGTACAGTACGACCTCTCTGTCGCCCAGCACGAGATTCGTCTTGTGCGGGTTCACATTCTGCACAACGGTAGTTATCTCGGGGAATAGTGAGCGTATCGCCTTGACAAAATTATTCTTTGAAGGAAATATAGGCGTGCCGGTAACGAGCACCAGCATCACCTCGTTAGTAGCGAAGCCGCGCTTTACGAGCACATGGCGCAAAAATCCCTTGCGCGCGTCCTCGTTGTATGTGGTCATCTTGAACGAGGGCAGCATTTTGCGCACGGCGACTATGATCTTGTCGGCAAGCTCGTCCTCGATCTGACAGCTGTCGACGCCTACGACGTGATGAGTGCCGCTCTGGTAAACGCCCGAAATTATCCTGCCGCGGCGGTCGGTGTAGAACGCCGCCTGCACCTTGTTGCGGTAGTGGTAGGGGCTTTCCATGCCGATTATCGGCTCGACCCTGCCGAAGCTTTTCAAAAGCTTTATCACTTTATTTTGTTTGTATTTTAATTGCTCCGGATAGCTCAGGTTTTGAAGCTGGCACCCGCCGCATTTTTTGTATACGGGACAGCTCCCGTTTTTTATATTGATTTTGGTTTGGGACATGGTTACCTCCGGAGGAGTTGAAAGTTGAGAGTTGAGAGTTGAGAGTTTTAAATTACAAGTTACAAATTACAAATGACAAATACTTATAACTTATTACTTATAACTTATAACTCACCAGCCACTAGCCACTAGCCTCTAGCCCCTAGCCTCTAGCCTCTAGCCTCTAGCCTCTAGCCTCTAGCTTCTATTGTACCATTTTTTCCAAAGAATCTCAATATGCAATTGCGTTTTTGCCGTGAATATTATATAATCTTTTTAACGATTAAAAATGTGAGTTGAGAGTTTTGAAGCTTAGGATACTTATAATCATCGCGGCGGCGGTTTTTATCGCGGGGATCATCGGCTGTGTGCTGGTGCTCAACGCGCCTAAAAAGAATACCGTTAACATAAAAAGCGGGGGAAAGGTGCTTTATACGCTTGACCTTTCCAAAGAGGACGACCGCACCTTTGAGGTCAAGTCTTCCGACGGCGGCGTCAACCTTATCGAGATAAAGGACGGCAAGATCAGGGTGAAATCAGCCGACTGTCCCGACAAGACCTGTATGCGCATGGGCTGGCTCGAGAGCTCGGCTATGCCGGTGGTCTGCCTGCCTCACAGGTTGGTAATAGAATTTACGGATGACGACGGCGGCGTTGACGCTGTGGCGGAGTGAGCATATGGACGTTAAAAGACTTGCGCGGCTCGGCGTGCTTACCGCCGCAGCCCTGATAATCTTCATCGTGGAGCTGCAAATACCCAACCCGTTCCCGATACCCGGAATCAAGCTCGGGCTTGCGAATATCATCACGGTTTACGCGGTCTATCACTTCCGCGCTTATGAGGTCGCAATGCTCGTGGGCGTGCGCATAACGCTGGGTTCGGTTTTCAGCGGCAACATCATGGCGCTTTTTTACAGCGCGTGCGGCAGCGTGCTCTGCCTGCTCGGAATGTTATTCCTTAAAAGAATTATAGATGAAAAGCACATCTGGCTTTCAAGCGTGTTCGGCGGCTTTTTGCACAACACCGGGCAAATGGCGGCGGCGCTGCTAGTCACCCAAACGCCCTCGCTGCTGCTGTATTATCCGTTTCTTGTCGTGGCGGGCTGCCTTGCGGGCTTGTTCACAGGGCTTTGTGCGCAGATGATCTTGCCGAGAATAAAGGGAATGTGAGAGGCTAGAGGCTAGTGGCTAGAGGCTGGATGAATTAGCGGAAACGTTTGCGATTTAGTGGAGAGATATTCCTCGGAAATGAGCAAACAGAATGTGACAGCAACAGCAACAAGATTCATCTTCATACTTATCTTTGTTTTTGTCTTTATCTTTATCTTTATCTTTATCTTTGTCTTTATCTTTATCTTTATATTGGCTTGTTTGGGTTGTTTTGGGTTGTTTTGGGTTGTTTTGGGTTGTTTTGAAAAATCTGCATATAAAACCTTATTATATCCCAAAAATCTTTTACGTCCGCCGCATTGACAAAAAGGTTCAAATGGAATATACTGTACAGAAGAAAGCAATGGCGCTGCGGGGTATACCCGTAGTGCCTCTATTTTTATCTATATAGGAGAGTTATTTATGTCAAAGGTACCCGAAATGTTTGGCTGCAATGTATTCAATGACAAAAAAATGCTTGAAAGACTGCCTAAATCCACCTACAAGGCGCTTAAAAAGACCATCAACGACGGCGAGCCGCTCGACCTGAGCGTTGCCAACGTTGTTGCCGCCGCGATGAAGGACTGGGCTATCGAGATGGGCTGCACCCATTACACGCATTGGTTCCAGCCTATGACGGGCGTTACCGCCGAAAAGCACGACAGCTTTATCCAGCCGCATGAGGACGGCGTTATAATGGAATTCTCGGGCAAGGAGCTCATCAAGGGCGAGCCCGACGCGTCATCCTTCCCCTCGGGCGGTATCCGCGCGACCTTTGAGGCTAGAGGCTACACCACCTGGGACCCCACTTCGCCCGCCTTTGTTAAGGACGGCTCTTTGTATATACCCACCGCGTTCTGTTCCTACACGGGCGAGGTGCTCGACAAAAAGACCCCTCTGCTGCGCTCAATGGAGCGTCTGAGCAGCGAGGCTGTAAAGATACTTCACCTCTTTGGCAAAACCGACGTCACCCGCGTCACCACCACCGTGGGACCCGAGCAGGAGTATTTTCTTATCGACAAAGAGCTCTACGATCAGCGCGAGGACTTGAAGCTCACCGGCAGGACCTTGTTCGGCGCAAAGGCTCCCAAGGGTCAGGAGCTTGACGATCACTACTTCGGTTCAATAAAGACCCGCGTGTCCGCGTATATGAAGGACCTTGACGAGGAGCTTTGGAAGCTCGGCGTTTTGGCAAAGACTAAGCACAACGAGGTCGCGCCCTCACAGCACGAGCTCGCGCCCATATTCACCACCTCTAACATCGCCAACGACCACAACGAGCTGACGATGGAGATCATGAAGAAAACCGCCGAGAAGCACGGTCTTGTCTGCCTGCTGCACGAAAAGCCCTTCGCGGGCGTGAACGGCTCCGGCAAGCACAACAACTGGTCGCTCTCGACTAACACGGGCGAAAACCTGCTCTCACCGGGCAAGCACCCCGAAACCAATTATCAGTTCCAGCTCTTTTTAGCAGCGGTCGTCAAGGCCGTTGACGAATATCAGGATCTGCTTCGCGCTACCGTGGCGTCCGCCGGCAACGATCACCGCCTGGGCGCTCACGAGGCTCCGCCCGCCATCATTTCGATGTATCTCGGCGACGACCTCGGCGCGCTTGTCGATTCGATAATCAACGGCGAGCAGTATATCAGCCAGGGCAAGGAAAAGGTACAGACCGGCGTCGACGTGCTCCCCGACTTCAAGAAGGACACCTCCGACCGCAACCGCACCTCTCCGTTCGCCTTTACCGGCAACAAGTTTGAGTTCAGAGCCCTCGGCTCCGCGCTCAATATCGGCTGCCCCAACTACATGCTCAACACCATGGTCGCCGAGCAGCTCAGCCAGTTCTACGTCGAGCTGAAGAGCGCCGAGGACTTTATCAGCGAAGTAAAGTCGCTCGTCAGGAACGTGTTCATGGAGCACCGCAGGATAATCTTCAACGGCGACAACTACACCGACGAGTGGGTCGCAGAGGCAAAAAAGCGCGGACTGCTCAACCTCAAATCGATGCCCGACGCTTACGAGCATTTCCTCGACAGAAAGAACGTCGAGCTGTTCGTTAAGAACAAGATCGTCACCGAATCCGAGTTCCACGCGCGCTACGAGATCGAGCTTGAAAACTACTGCAAGCAGATCAACATCGAGGCGCTCACGATGATAGATATGGCGAAGAAGAAGATCGCTCCCGCCGTTTCGTCCTATGTCGGCGAGCTCAGCGACACCGTGCTGTCAAAGAGAGCGGTGTCCGACGCTATCCCCGTAAACTACGAGGTCAACCTGATCACCGGCCTTTCAAACAAGCTTGAATGTTTCGTCGCTACCACCGACGAGCTTGAGGACATCGTCCTCGGAGCCGCCGAGCACAAGAGCGATATTCTGGAGCTTGCCAAGTATTTCCGCAACGAGGTATTCGCAAAGATGCAGGAGCTTCGCGCGATAGGCGACAGCATGGAGACCGAGACAGCGGCTGACTTCTGGCCGTACCCGTCCTACAGCGAGCTGCTGTTCAGCGTGTGAGCCAATTGACGATTGACAGTTGACAATGGACAGTGAAGGGTCGTTGCGCTCCGATTTGTAATGCGTTTGGCTGTGCATAAACGCTTTACATTATTCCAACGCCGGAAGCGCCGTTAGCTATACGTTTTTTGGCAAGCGGCGTTTTCCAAAGGCGCGCTGCCCTACGGTGGCAACCGTAAAAAATATTTATTTTTCCTTTATGTAAATTATAATCGCATAAAATAAGTTAAAATAATAAGTTGAAAAAAGACGTTGCGGCGGTGTGGTTATGAAAAGGACTTTATTGATATCGTCCTCCGAGCAAAGCACGGCTTCGCTGGTTGAGCTGCTCAGGGGGGAAGGCTTTGAGCCTGTTACCGTGACCGGTACCGCCTACGGCGCCAAGCAGGCGGTCGAGAGCGAGGAGTATGATTTCATCTGTATCAACGCCCCTCTGCCCGACGAAAACGGCATTGAGCTAAGCTGTTGGTTCGCCGGCGCCACCCGCGCTGCCGTGGTGGTCATCGTGCCGCAGAAGCACGCCGACGAAGTGAACGACATGCTCAACCCGCACGGCGTTCTTGTTATAGCCAAGCCGATCAACCGCCACTTGTTTCACCACTACCTGCAATTTACCGCATGCTTCCGCACGCGCATGCTCCGCATAGAAAAGGAGAATGCCGAGCTTAAAACGATGGTCGAGGACTTAAAGCTGATCGACAGGGCGAAGCTGCTGCTTGTGACCTGCCTGAACATGACCGAAAGCCAAGCCCACCGTTACCTCGAAAAGCGGGCGATGGATCTGCGCGTCAGCAGGGTAGAGGTGGCAAAGCAGGTCATACAGACGTATCAAAACTAGAAGCTAGAGGCTAGAGGCTAGAGGCTAGATGCCGGAAGCTGGAAGCTAGAGGAAGGTAAGATTTAGAACATCTGGCATCTAGTATCTAGCGTCTAGCATCTAAATAACAGAAAGGAACATGAATATGAGTAAAAAAGCTTACTTGATTCTTGAAAACGGCACTGTGTTCGAGGGAGAGTCCTTCGGCGCCGAAAAAGAAACCACGGGAGAGCTTGTTTTCACCACAGCGATGACAGGCTATCTTGAGACACTCACCGACCCCAGCTATTTCGGTCAGGTGGTTCTTCAGACATTCCCGCTTATCGGTAACTATGGCGTTATCCCTGCCGATTTTGAGACAGATGCTCCCGTATTAAAGGGCTATATTGTTAGAGAATGGTGCCAAGCCCCTTCCAATTTCCGCAGTGAAGGAGAACTTGACACCTTTTTGCGAGAAAAGGGCGTGCCCGGCGTGTGCGGTATCGACACCAGAGCGCTGACCCGTATCGTCCGCGAGTACGGCGTGCTCAACTGCAAGATCAAGTACACCCCCGGCGTAACACCCGAGGAGCTTGAAGAGCTCAAAAATTATAAAATAGTAAACGCGGTCGAGAGCACCACCACTCAGGAGATCGAGGTGTTCCATCCGCATAACGAGGATCACCATGTAGTCATCATGGACTTCGGCGCAAAGCACAACATCGGCAGAGAGCTTGAAAAGCGCGGCTGCAAGCTGACGGTAGTTCCGGCTCACACCACCGCCGAGGAGATCATGGCGCTCGATCCCGACGGCGTTATGCTGTCTAACGGCCCCGGAGACCCCGCCGAGAACATGCAGGTAGTAGAGGAGCTCAAAAAGCTCTGCGATAAGAAGATACCCATCTTCGGCATTTGCCTCGGTCACCAGCTTTTGGCGCTCGCTCAGGGCGGCAGGACAGAGAAGCTGCACTACGGTCACCGCGGCGCCAACCAGCCGGCTAAGGAGACCGCTACGGGCAGGGTGTTCATCACCTCGCAGAACCACGGCTATGCTGTTGTGTCCGACAGCCTTCCCGAAAACGCGAGAGTCAGCTTCGTCAACGGCAACGACGGCACCTGCGAGGGCGTAGATTACCTCGATATGCCCGCCTTCTCCGTTCAGTTCCACCCCGAAGCCTGCGGCGGCCCGCAGGAGACCTCTTTTCTGTTCGACCGCTTTATCAAGATGATAGACGAGAATAGAAGCTAGAAGCTAGATGCTAGATGCTAGATGCCGGAAGCCGGATGTTTCTATTACAATCATAATAATGGTTATAACTTATAACTCACTAGCCACTAGCCACTAACCACTAACCACTTAAAAAAGGATGATATTATGCCACTGAAAAAGGATATTAAAAGAGTAATGGTGATCGGCTCGGGTCCTATCGTTATCGGACAGGCTGCCGAATTTGACTACGCCGGCACACAGGCGTGCCGCGCTCTCAAGGAGGAAGGACTTGAAGTCATCCTCGTGAACTCCAACCCTGCAACTATCATGACCGACAACGCTATGGCGGACAAGGTTTACATCGAGCCGCTCACGCTCGAGACCGTCAAGCGCATAATCAAAAAAGAGCGTCCCGACAGCCTGCTGTCCACTCTGGGCGGTCAGACCGGTCTTACACTCTCGATGCAGCTCGCCAAGGAGGGCTTCCTCGACGAATACGGCGTAAAGCTGCTGGGCGCTAACCCCGAGACCATCGACAAGGCTGAGGACAGGCAGATGTTCAAGGATACGATGCTCGAGATAGGCGAGCCTGTCATCCCCTCGAAGGTCGTAAACGACGTAGAGTCAGCCATTGAATTCACCAACGAGATCGGCTACCCCGTCATCATCCGCCCCGCGTTCACCCTCGGCGGCACCGGCGGCGGTATCGTAAACAACGAGGAGGAGCTTGTTGAGATCGCGTCCAACGGTCTTGAGCTTTCGCCTATCACTCAGGTGCTCGTCGAGAAGTGCGTTTCCGGCTGGAAAGAAATAGAGTTCGAGGTAATGCGCGACAGCGAGGGCAACGTTATCACCATCTGCTCGATGGAAAACTTTGACCCCGTAGGCGTCCACACCGGCGACTCTATCGTTATAGCTCCCGCGGTCACCCTTTCCGACAAGGAATATCAAATGCTCCGCAGCGCGGCGCTCAACATCATCTCCGCGCTTAAGGTAGAGGGCGGCTGCAATTGTCAGTTCGCGCTTCATCCCGAAAGCTTCGAGTACAAGGTTATCGAGGTAAACCCGCGTGTGTCGCGTTCCTCGGCGCTCGCTTCAAAGGCTACGGGTTATCCCATCGCCAAGGTCGCCTCAAAGATCGCTATCGGCTATACGCTCGACGAGATCAAGAACGCCGTTACCGGCACCACCTACGCGTGCTTTGAGCCCGCTATCGACTATGTTGTAGTTAAATTCCCCAAGTGGCCGTTCGATAAATTCGTATACGCCAAGCGCAACCTCGGCACCCAGATGAAGGCTACCGGCGAGGTAATGGCTATCGCGCCCACCTTTGAGCACGCTATCATGAAGGCTGTTCGCGGCGCCGAGATCAGCCACAACACCCTCGACGACAAAGAGTTCGAGGCTATGAGCAAGGCTTCGCTTATTGAGCAGCTCAGCGTTTGCGACGACAGGCGTATCTTCTGCCTGTTCGAGGCTTTAAAGCGCGGCGTTTCGGTTGAGCAGATCCACGAGATCACCATGATCGACGAGTGGTTCCTCTCAAAGCTTCAAAACATCATCAACGTTTCAAATATGCTCAAGAGTGAAAAACTCACCGACGAGCTTTATATCCGCGCCAAGAAGACCGGCTTCCTCGACAAGACCATCGAGGAGTTCAGCGGTCAGCAGATACAGAACCCGATATCTCCCGTTTATAAAATGGTTGATACCTGCGCGGCTGAGTTTGAGGCGCAGACCCCGTATTTCTACTCCACCTACGACAACGAGAACGAGGCTAAGGAGTTTATCGAGAATAAGAACAGCGACAAAAAGACCATCATCGTTTTCGGCTCAGGTCCTATCCGTATCGGTCAGGGCATCGAGTTCGACTACGCTTCCGTTCACTGCGTTTGGGCGCTCAAGCAGGCGGGCTTTGACGTTGTTATCGTAAACAACAACCCCGAGACCGTTTCCACCGACTTTGACACCGCCGACAGGCTTTACTTCGAGCCGCTCACCAGCGAGGACGTAATGGGCATCATCAACACCGAAAAGCCCTACGGCGTAGTCGTGGCGTTCGGCGGACAGACCGCTATCAAGCTCACCAAGTTCATGAGCGACAACGGCGTCAACATCCTCGGCACCGGCTACGACGCTATCGACATGGCTGAGGACAGAGAGCGCTTTGACGAGCTGCTTGAAAAGTACCACATCAAGCGTCCGCGCGGCGTTACCGTCATGACCACCGAGGAAGCGCTTGAGGTCGCCGAAAAAATCGGCTATCCCGTGCTGCTCCGTCCGTCTTACGTTCTCGGCGGTCAGAACATGATCATCGCCTTCAACGACGCCGACGTGCGCGAGTACATGGCTATAATTCTTGCACAGAATATTGAGAACCCCATCCTCATTGATAAATACCTCAGCGGCACCGAGATCGAGGTCGACGCTATCTGCGACGGCGAGGATATCCTCATCCCCGGCATCATGGAGCACGTTGAGCGCGCGGGCGTTCACTCCGGCGACTCCATCGCCGTTTATCCCGCGTGGAACATCAGCGACGAGATGACCAAAATCATTGTAGAGAGCTCGCGCAACCTCGCGATCGAGCTCAAAACAAAGGGTCTGGTAAATATCCAGTACCTCATCTACGACAACGAGCTTTATGTTATCGAGGTCAACCCGCGTTCTTCCAGAACTATCCCGTACATTTCAAAGGTAACGGGCGTTCCCATGGTCGACCTTGCCACCCGCGCAATGCTCGGCGAGCGCCTTAAGGACATGGGCTACGGCACGGGACTTTACAGAAAGAGCGCTTACATAGCCGTCAAGGTCCCCGTGTTCAGCTTTGAAAAGCTTATCAACGTCGACAACCACC
Organism: uncultured Ruminococcus sp.; assembly: GCA_902776375.1. Lineage (GTDB taxonomy): Bacteria > Bacillota > Clostridia > Oscillospirales > Acutalibacteraceae > Ruminococcoides. The sequence goes on from CACYPV010000011.1 coordinate 13,372, forward strand.
TCGGACCCGAAATGAAGTCCACGGGCGAGGTGCTCGGCATAGCGAGCACGCTCGAGGAGGCTCTGTACAAGGGTCTTATCGCGGCGGGCTACAAGATGAAGAAGCACGGCGGCGTGTTCATCACCGTCCGCGATTCCGACAAGGCGGAGATCGGCGAGATCGCCAAAAAGTACGCCGACCTCGGCTTCAAGATCTACTCCACACAGGGCACCGCGGAAGTGCTCAACAAGTACGGCATCGACGCCGTGGCTGTCAAGAAGATCCACGAAAACGAGCACGGCAGCAACACCCTGACGCTCATCGAGTCCGGCAAGATCCAGTACGTTATCTCCACCTCGGCAAAGGGCAGGATCCCCTCGCGCGACTCGGTAAAGATCAGAAGAAAGACCGTTGAGCGCAACATTCCGTGCCTTACCTCTCTCGACACCGCAAACGCGCTTGCCGACTGCTTAAAGAGCCGCTATTCGCAGCACAGCACCGAGCTTGTTGACATCAACAACATGCGCGAGCACAGAACGAAGCTGCGCTTCACCAAGATGCAGGGCTGCGGCAACGACTATATCTACTTCTCCACCTTCGGTCAGTGGATCAACAACCCCGAGGCTCTGGCTGTCCGCCTGTCCGAGCAGCACTTCGGCATCGGCGCCGACGGCGTTATCCTCGTCGCTCCCTCAAAGGTTGCCGACGCTCAGATGAAGATGTACAACCGCGACGGCAGCGAAGGCAAAATGTGCGGCAACGGCATACGCTGCGTGGGCAAGTTCCTCTACGACCACGGCATGGTGGACTACAATGAGAAGAAAGAGATCACCATCGAGACCCTCAGCGGCATCAAGAAGCTCAAGGCGTACACCACCGACGGCGAGGTCACCAAGCTTCGCGTCGACATGGGCAAGGCTATCCTGTATCCGCCCGAGATCCCCGTTGCGCTAGACGGCGACAAGGTGGTTTACCGTCCCGTCAATATCGCGGGCAAGGATTACCGCATAACCTGCGTTTCCATGGGCAACCCGCACTGCGTAGTATTCCGCGACGACATCGACCGCATCGACATCGAAAAGGTCGGTCCCGAGTTTGAATTCGACCCGCTGTTCCCCGAAAGAGTCAACACCGAGTTCGTTACCGTTCTTGACGACCACACCATCAAAATGCGCGTGTGGGAGCGCGGCTCCGGCGAGACCTGGGCTTGCGGCACCGGCGCATGCGCGGCGGCTGTGGCGGCTGTTGAAAACGGCTTCTGCAAGAAGGGCGAGGACATCAAGGTCAAGCTCATGGGCGGCGACCTCATCATCAACTACACCGACGAGACCGTTTACATGACCGGCGAGGCAGAAACGGTATTCGAGGGCGAAGTCATTGTCTGATGTGACTTTTCAATAAAAGCTTTATAGTATCAAAAGCGTTCTGCATTTTTTGCGGGACGCTTTTTTATTTCGCGTAGGGAATAACAATATAATTTCGTGTTATCCAAAGCCTCGGCGATTTGAAAAATTGGTTTTTTCAACACAAATTATTTAGTGTTTTATCTTTACTTTGCTTCCAATATATAGTATAATATCAATAACTATAAATAATGGGGTGTTATGTATGCAACCGAAATATAAAAGAATTCTTTTGAAGCTTTCGGGCGAGTCGCTTGCCGGCGATCTAAAGCACGGTATCGACTTTGACCTTTTGCTGAAAATCTGTGAGCCTATCAAGAAATGCGTCGATTCCGGAGTAGAAGTCGGCATTGTTGTAGGCGGAGGCAACTTCTGGCGCGGAAGAACGTCCGGAGATATGGACAGAACTCGCGCCGATCACATGGGAATGCTCGCTACGGCTATCAACGCGCTCGGCGTTTGCGACGCGCTGGAGCAGCTCGGGGTGGACGTCAGGGTGCAGACCGCTATCAATATGCGTCAGGTAGCGGAGCCTTATATCCGCAACAAGGCGGTAAGACATCTTGACAAGGGCAGAGTGGTCATCTTCGGCTGCGGCACGGGCAACCCGTTCTTCAGCACCGATACCGCCGCCGCTCTTCGCGCTGTTGAGATAGAGGCAGACGTAATAATGAAGGCGACTATGGTCAACGGCGTTTACGATTCCGACCCGAAAAAGAATCCCGACGCCAAGAAGTTCGACACCATCACTTTCCAGGATGTGCTCAGCAAGGATCTCGCGGTCATGGACAGCACCGCTTCGGCGCTCTGCAAGGATAACAATATGCCGATCCTCGTGTTCAGCATAGAAGACCCCGAAAACATCTACAGAGCCGTCTGCGGCGAAAACGTAGGAACAGTCGTGACTAATTAGAAGCTAGAGGCTAGATGCTAGAGGCTAGAAGCCAGGTATTAGGTATTAGGTATTAGGTGTTAGATGTCATCTCGAGCGGTGACCGTAGGGCGAAATCGTGTTAGCGATTTAGTCGAGAGATACCCCTCGGCAATGCGCAAACGTTTCTGCTATGCACGCACCAAATCAAATCGGGTGTGGGCGGAGCCCACCCTTCACTGTTAATTGTAAATTGTAAATTGTAAATTATTATAATGCAGGAGGCGTAAGCATGAAAGAGCAATTAAAAAAAGCAGAAGAAAGAATGGACAGACGCGTTGACCATATGTGCAAGGAATTTTCTGAGATCAGAGCGGGCAGAGCTAACCCCGCCGTTCTCGATAAGGTCAAGGTAGACTATTACGGCACGCCCACTCCGGTCAACCAGCTTGCCGCTGTTTCCGTTACCGAGGCGCGCACGCTTATCATCCAGCCGTGGGATGCTTCTGTTTTGAGAAAGATCGAAAAAGCTATCCAGATGTCTGATGTCGGCATCAACCCCAACAACGACGGCAAGATCATCCGTCTGGTTTTCCCGCCGCTCACCGAGGAAAGACGTAAGATCATAGTCAAGGACGTTCAGAAAATAGCCGAGGACACTAAGGTTCAGGTCAGAAACGTAAGACGTGACGCCATCGAAAAGCTCAAGGCTATGAAAAAGTCCGGCGAGCTGACCGAGGACGACCTCAAGCAGGGCGAAAAGAAGACTCAGGAGCTTACCGACAAGACCATTAAGAAGATAGACAAAATTTCCGCAGACAAGCAGAAAGAGCTTTTGGAGCTGTAATATGGCGATTTTCGGCAAGAAAAAAGAATCGTTCAAGGGGCGCGGGCTTGCGCTTGAAGAGGGCGTTATCATCCCCACGCATATCGGTATTATCATGGACGGCAACGGCAGATGGGCGAAAAAGCGCGGTCTGCCCCGCAAGGTCGGCCACCGCGAGGGCGCAAAGGTGTTCCGCACCATCACGCGCTACTGCTCCGAGGTGGGCGTAAAGTACCTTACGGTCTACGCGTTTTCTACCGAAAACTGGAAACGCCCCGAGGACGAGGTGGGCGCTTTGATGGGACTGTTCAAGTCTTACCTCAAAGAGGCGCTCGAGGACTTTAAGGACGACGATATCGTCGTGCGCTTTATCGGCGAGAAAAGCGGCTTTTCGCAGGAGCTTCAGGAGCTTATGGACGAGAACGTCGAGATCGCCAAGGATCGCAAGGGCATGGTGCTCAATATCGCCATGAACTACGGCAGCCGCGACGAGATAGTCCGCGCGGTAAGAAAAATAGGGGACGAGGTAAAAAGCGGCGCGCTGTCGCCCGAGGACATCGACGAAAAAGTCGTTTCCGACAGGCTTTACACCGCCGGTCAGCCCGATCCCGATCTTATCATCCGTCCAAGCGGAGAATACCGCATTTCAAACTTCATGCTTTGGCAGGCGGCTTACACCGAGTTTGTCATCATGGACAAGCTGTGGCCGGACTTTAAAAAATCCGACCTCGACGAGGCAATACGCATTTACTCGCAGCGCAACAGACGCTACGGCGGCGTTTGATTCTTAAAAAAACTCTGCTCGCCCGCGGCAGGGTACAGATATCAAGCTGATGTGGGCAGAAAGGTAATGGAGATTATTATGAAGTCATTAAAGCCGCGCATGCTGACGGCGGCAATAGGAATCCCGAGCGTTTTGGTTGTGATCATCCTTTCGGAGCTTTGGCCTCCGCTGGTTAGGATCGTCGTAGGGCTTGCGTCAGTTTTGATGGTCGGAGAATATCTTTACGCTAAAAAGCTGCTGGGCTGCATCCCGCTTACGGTTGTTTGTTCGGCGTATACTCTGCTCATGCCGCTTCTTGTTTCGGTAGGAGCTACGTCTTATATACTGACATTTCTGTTTTTGGCGCTTGGCTTTGCCGTAGGTCTTTTCTATTACAAAAAGCTAAGCTATTTAAGCTTGGCATACGCTATGTTCGGCACGGTGCTTATAACCTTCGGCATGACTGCCGTTCCCATCGCCTGCTGCACCAACGGTATCAGCGTCAGCTTCTACTTTGTGCTGATCTTCCTGCTGCCTTGGATGGCTGACGGCGGCGGATACTTTATCGGCAGCTACATGGGCAAGCACAAGCTTTGCCCGAACATCAGCCCCAAAAAGACGGTCGAGGGAGTGCTCGGCGGCGTTGTTTTCTGCGTGGCGTCGGCTATGCTGATGGGCTTGATCTTCCAGTTTTTGATCCTCGACAAATCCAAGGTGCGCGTTAATTTCACCCTTCTGGTGATCGTCGCTATTTTGGATTCCGTGCTCTCGATTTTGGGCGACCTTAGCTTCTCGCTTATCAAGCGCACGCTTAAGATCAAGGATTACGGCTCGATATTCCCGGGTCACGGCGGAATGCTCGACAGATGTGACAGCATAATATTTACAGCTCCTCTGGTCGTTGCGCTTGCGCAGATCACACCCTTCCTTCAGGCGATAGAGGTTTGATTATGACAAAAAACATTTCTGTTTTAGGCTCGACCGGCTCCATCGGCACCCAGACGCTCGATGTAGCCGACAAGCTTGATTTACGTGTTTCGGCGCTTACCGCGGCGAAAAACATAGACTTACTCGAGCGGCAGGTGCGCAAATATAAACCCGGGCTTGCCGTGGTTTATGATGAGGAAAAAGCGCGCGAGCTTAAGGCCGCCATAGCCGATACCGACACAAAGGTGCTCAGCGGCATGGACGGTCTTATCGAGGCTGCAAGGCTGCCCCAGGCTGATCTGGTGGTCAATTCCGTTGTGGGAATGGTAGGTCTAAAGCCGACTATCGCCGCGGCGGAAGCCAAAAAGGACATTGCCTTTGCCAATAAAGAGACGCTCGTCGCGGGCGGCGACCTTGTCACCGACGCGGTAAAAAACAACGGCGTAAAGCTGCTTCCCGTCGACAGCGAGCACTCGGCTATCTTCCAGTGCCTGCAGGGCATGCCCGACAAAAAGGTACTCAAAAAGATAATCCTCACCGCCTCGGGCGGGCCTTTCTTCGGCAGAAAGCTCGACGAGCTCAGGGACGTTACTGTCGAGCAGGCGCTTGCTCACCCCAACTGGAGCATGGGCGCGAAGATCACCATTGACTCCGCGACGATGATGAACAAGGGCTTGGAGATCATCGAGGCGGGCAGACTGTTCGAAGTGAGCGGCGAGGATATCGACGTGGTGGTTCACCGCGAAAGCATCATCCATTCGCTTATTGAGTTCACCGACAACTCGGTGCTGGCTCAGCTCGGACTGCCCGACATGCGCATCCCCATCCAGTACGCCATAACTTATCCCATGCGCTACGAAAGCCCCGTGGGCGAGCTCGATTTGGCTAAGATAGGAAATCTTACATTCTTTGAGCCGGACTACGAGACCTTTGAGTGCTTACGCGCCTGCAAAAAGGCGTTTGAAATGGGCGGCGCGGCCACGGCTATTGCCAACGGAGCCAACGAGGAGGCAAACGCGCTGTTCCGTCAGGGTAAAATAAAATTCCTCGATATCGGCAGGCTCGTTATGGGCGCTGTCGACAACATTGCTAATTTCACCCCCGCCTGCGTTCAGGATATTCTGGACGTCGACGAACAGGCGAGGCGGTATGTAAGAGACAGGGTAAATTGATTTTGATTATTGCGGAATAATAAAGGCAATACGCACACCTGAATCATGCGGTATTGTCTTAATGGAGTTGATTTATTTTTCATGCAGGTATTAACTACGATCGGGCTTATCGTGATAGGCGTCCTTCTTTTTGAGTTCATCATCTTCGCTCACGAGTTCGGACATTTCATCACAGCCAAGCGCTCGGGCGTTCAGGTGAACGAATTCGCGCTGGGCATGGGTCCCAAGCTCATAAGCTTTAAAAAGGGCGAGACGCGTTACTCTCTGAGGGCTTTCCCGATAGGCGGCTTCTGTTCAATGGAGGGCGAGGATCAGACAAGCGACAACCCGCGCGCCTTTACAAACGCCAAGGTTTGGAAGCGGATGATAATCATCGTCGCCGGCGCGGTAATGAATATCCTCGTCGGCTTCGTGCTGATGTTCGTCGTGACTGTCAACCAAGCCGAGATCATCGGCACCACCATCACGAGCTTCGAGCCTTACTCCTACACGGCAAACTCGGGACTGATGGCGGGGGATAAGATCCTTTCCGTCGGCGGCTATTCCGTCGCCAACTCGCGCGACCTTGCCATGGGCATCCAGGTGCTGCCGTGCGAAGAAGTGGATCCGGCGTCGCTGACGGTTTACAAGCAGGACTGCTGCTACGACTCGATGACGTATCTTTACGGAATGCGCGACACTCTGAAGCTCATCGACGACAAAACGCTTTCTTATCTATATTATAATACGCTTGCCGACGGCTGCAAAAAGATAAACGCGGCGCAGTCAAAGGACGAGGCGTACAGCCTGATGAAGCAGACGATCGACAGTTTTTACACGACCGCGAAGGTCAGCAAGCCAAAGGATTTCAAATACCCCGAAATAGAGGTCAGGGATAAACGCCTGCGCTATGTGGGCGACGTCAAGGTCGTGCGCAACGGCGAAAAAATGACGGTTGAAGACGTTCAGTTCTTCACCTATAAGCCCGACGCCAAGAAGGACGACACCTCGGTCGGCGTGGACTTCTACCTTGAACAGCGCGATAAAAACTTCGGTACCGTTATCGAAGAGACCTTCACCGGCACCGTAAGCCTTGCGAAAACCGTTTGGAAATCGTTTGAGCTGCTTGTCACGGGACGGTTCCATTTTTCGGATATGTCCGGCCCCGTAGGTATAACCAAGGCGGTGTCCGACGTTGCCTCGGCGGGACTCAAGTCAAGCTTCGGCGACGCGGTGCTGAATATCGTGATGATAATGGCGCTTATCACCGTCAATCTGGGTATCGTCAACATGCTGCCGTTCCCGGCGCTCGACGGCGGACGCTTTGTGTTCCTGCTGATCGAGGCTATTTTCAGGCGGCCGATCCCGCGCAAGGTAGAGTATATCGTCAACGGTATAGGCTTGGCTCTGCTTATTCTTTTAATAGTTATTATTTCGATAAACGACGTCGGAAAACTTATCACAGGTAACTTTCCGTCTATAGGATAGATTTGAGGTGCGTTATGGGCAGTAAAATACAGGTCAAGGCAGGAAACGTTCTTATCGGCGGCGGCGCTCCGATCTCGGTGCAGTCAATGCTGAATGTTCCCTCGACAGATATCGAGGGCAGCGTCGCGCAGGCAAAGCGGCTTGAGGAAGCGGGCTGTCAGATCATCCGCGCGGCGATCCCCGACATGGACGCGGTGCGCCTTATCCCCGCGCTAAAGCAGGCGGTCAGCGTGCCCATAGTCGCCGACATCCACTTTAACTATAAGCTCGCGCTCGAGGCTTGCGCCGCGGGCGTGGATAAAATACGCATCAACCCGGGCAATATCGGCTCGGACGACAGGGTAAAGGCGGTAGCCGACGCGTGCAAAAGCCGCAATATCCCTATCAGGATAGGCGTTAACTCCGGCTCGCTCGAAAAGGAGATACTCGCCAAATACGGCCATCCCACTCCGCAGGCGCTCTGCGACAGCGCGCTGTATCACGCTTCTCTGCTCGAAAAATTCGATTTTCACGACATCGTGCTCTCGATGAAAAGCTCGACCGTAGGCACCATGATCCAGGCGTATGAGCTTGCGTCGCAGCAGTGCGACTATCCGCTGCACCTCGGCGTTACCGAGGCGGGCACCGAGCGCATGGGTATCATCAAGTCTGCCGCGGGTCTCGGCTCGCTGCTGCTGCGCGGCATAGGCGACACCATCCGCGTTTCGCTCACAGCCGATCCGGTGCGCGAGGTTTACGCCGCAAACGATATCCTAAAGGCTATCGACATGAAGGAGGGCGGCGTGCAGTTCGTGTCCTGCCCGACCTGCGGCAGAACGAGGATCGACCTTGTGAAGATCGCCAATGAGGTAGAGGATAGGCTGCGCGGCTGCGAGAAGAACATCAAGGTAGCCGTCATGGGCTGCGTCGTTAACGGCCCCGGCGAAGCCAAGGAAGCCGATATCGGCATTGCGGGCGGCGACGGCTGCGGACTCATATTCAAAAAAGGCGAGGTATTGTATAAGGTCGATGAGGATAAGCTCGTCGACGCATTGATGGAAGAAATTGAGAAGCTTTAAAACCGAAGGCAAACATTAATGTAGGGTTCGGTCTTGACCGAACCGCAGATTCGAAATAAATGATTTGAATAATTGTATTCGGGTCGTTCAAGACCGACCCCTACAGAACGTCATTATGAAAAGATAAGGAAATTGAATGAAGACACTTGAAGAGATATTTCGGTCCTTTGGGAGCAATACGGTCAGCGCCGAGGTTTCCAAAGGAACAGTTAAAAAAGTCAATATATTAAACGAGGTGCGCGTCGTAACGCTTTGGGTGGATTTTCCCTCGCTCGTTGATAGGGATAAGCTGACCTTAGCCGAAAAAGCGTATTCCAAAATGCTGGACGCTTCGGTGTGCATCAAGCCGCATTTCGGCGCAGAGCTGTTTACAGCCGGTTATTTTCCGCATCTATACGCGGCTATAAAGCGCGAGATGCCCAGCATAAACGGCACGCTCAACAACGCTGAAGTCACCTTGGAGGGCGACACGCTGCAAATAAACCTCAACAACGGCGGCAAGGCTCTGCTCGACGCAAAGGGCTTTGACCAAGCGCTCAACAGGCTTATTGCCGAGGAATTTGACCTTGACCTGAAAATCAAATACACCGGCATCTTTGAGGTTGACGATACCAGCGCCGAGTACAAGCAGGTCATCGTGAACGCGCAAAAGCAGATAAAGCGCGAGCAGCTTGAAAAGGCTGCGGACTTCTTCAAAGAGGACGAGGAGGTCACCGAAGCCGTGCGAGAGCGGCAGGCTGAAGAAGCCGTTACCGAGGTAGAGATACGCGAGGGCAGCTTTGGAACTCCGCAAATATTGCGTTCCTCCGTCCGTCCGCTGTATGGCAGGAGCATACGCGGCAAGATGTCGCCGATCAAGAATATCAGCGACGGAATGAAGGGCGCTGTTGTTTGGGGCGACGTTATCGAAACCGAAAAGCGCGTCACCAAAAACGGCAAAAACTCGATAATCACTATAGATATCACCGACTACACGGGCTCGGTCACCGTCAAGATATTCTGCGGCGTTAAAGAGTCCGAGGCGCTCGACTCCATAAAATCCGGCAAGACGATAGTCGTCACGGGCAATGTTGAATACGACGACTTCATCAAAGAGGTCGTTATCTCCGCTCAGGCTATCGGCACCGCCGATAAGATCAAGGTCGTCGACAAGGCTGAAAAAAAGCGCGTAGAGCTTCACCTGCATACTAATATGTCACAGATGGACGCGCTGACTCCCGCGGGAGCTCTGGTTCAGCGCGCCTACGACTGGGGGCATAAGGCTATAGCCATCACCGACCACGGCGTGGCGCAGGCTTTCCCCGACGCTATGAAGGCGGCAGAAACCATAAAATACAAGCTTGGCGGCGATATCAAGGTCATCTACGGCATCGAAGCCTACTTTATGGACGACCTTGTCGAATCCGTTTCCGGCGGGCAGGACAGTCCGCTGAGCGGCACCTTCATCTGCTTCGATATCGAGACCACCGGGCTTTCGCCCCTGCGCGACAAGATAACCGAGATCGGCGCGGTAAAGGTTGTAAACGGCGAGATCACCGACGTTTTCACGACCTTTGCCAACCCCGAAATGCCCATTCCGGCAAAGATCACCCAGCTCACCGGCATCACCGACGACATGGTGAAGGACGCTCCCTCGCAGCGGGAGGCTGTCACGGCGTTTCTGGAGTTCGCGGGCGACAATGTGCTCGTGGCGCACAACGCGCCGTTCGACACCTCGTTCATCCGCAAGGCGTGCGAGAATATGGGCAGGGAATACGACTACACCTCTATCGACACGGTGGCTATTGCCCGCGCTATATTGCCCGACATAAAGAACGTGAAGCTCGACACTGTCGCCGATTACCTGCGGCTGGGCAGCTTCAACCACCACCGCGCCACGGACGACGCCGAGATACTCGCGAAGATATTCATTTCTTTGTGCAGCCGTCTGGGCGACGATTACAGCATTTTTTCCGTAAGCGATATCAATACTAAAATCGCGGGCGGCGACTTTAAAAAGCTGCCCACGTATCATCAGATAATTCTTGCAAAGAATAATGTTGGATTAAAGAACCTCTATAAGCTCATTTCAAAGAGTCATTTGGAGACCTTTTATAAAAAGCCGCGCATAGCGAAAAGCGACCTTGTAAAGCACCGCGAGGGCTTGATAATCGGCTCGGCGTGCTGCGAGGGGCAGCTTTACCGCGCTATACTGAAGGGCGCGCCGTGGGGCGAGCTAAAGCAGATAGCGTCGTTCTACGACTATCTTGAGATCCAGCCCTCCGGCAACAACGAGTTCCTTATCCGCAACGGCACCTTCAAGACGCTCGACGAGCTGCGGCAGATCGACCGCACTATAATTAAGCTCGGCAAGGAGCTCAACAAGCCCGTCTGCGCTACCTGCGACGTCCACTTTATGGATCCGTCCGACAGCGAGTACCGAAAGATCTTGCAGGCGGCGCAAAAGTTCAAGGACGCCGACCAGCAGGCTCCGCTTTTCTTCCGCACCACCGCCGAAATGCTCAAAGAATTCGAGTGGCTCGGCAAGGAGAAGGCGTACGAGGTGGTCGTTGAAAACACCAACAAGATCGCCGACATGTGCGAGGACATCCGCCCGATACCCAAGGGCACCTTCCCGCCCTTCATCGAGGGAGCTCAGGAGCAGCTTATCTCGATAACATGGGAGCGCGCCAAGAAAAAATACGGCGATCCGCTGCCCGATATCGTCAAGGCAAGGCTTGACAAGGAGCTAAACTCCATCACCACCTACGGCTTCTCGGTGCTGTATATGACCGCTCAAAAGCTTGTCGCCGACAGCGAGGCGCACGGATATCTCGTCGGCTCGCGTGGTTCGGTAGGCTCGTCGTTTGTCGCTACCATGTCCGGTATTTCCGAGGTAAATCCGCTTTGTCCGCACTATGTTTGCCCAAAATGCAAGCACAGCGAGTTCATTACCGACGGCAGCTACGGCTCGGGCTTCGACCTTCCGCCAAAGGACTGCCCCGAATGCGGAACGCCGCTTGACCGCGACGGTCACGAGATCCCGTTTGAGACCTTCCTCGGCTTCAAGGGCGACAAGGTCCCCGATATCGACCTGAATTTCAGCGGCGAGTACCAGTCGAAATCCCACCGCTACACCGAGCAGCTTTTCGGCAAAAACAACGTTTTCAAGGCGGGAACCATATCTACCGTTGCCGAAAAAACCGCCGTGGGCTTCGTCAAGAAATACATCGAGGAGCGCGCTGTCTCCTGCAACAAGGCTGAGATAAAGCGCCTCGCCAAGGGCTGCACCGGCGTTAAGCGCACCACGGGTCAGCACCCCGGCGGCATGGTAGTCGTGCCGCGCACAAACGAGGTGTACGACTTCTGTCCCGTTCAGCACCCCGCGAACGATATGAAGTCCGATAACATCACCACGCACTTCGACTTCCATTCCATCCACGACACCATCACCAAGCTCGACGAGCTCGGCCATGATGTGCCTACGATATATCATTATCTGGAGGAGTTCACGGGTATCCCCGTAATGAATGTTTCGATGAGCGACCCCGACGTTATGTCGTTATTCACCTCCACAAAGGCGCTGGGTGTCAAGCCCGAGGACATCGATTCGCAGACCGGCACGTTCAGCATCCCCGAATGCGGCACCGGCTTTGTGCGCGGTATGCTGGTTGAGGCAAAGCCCAAGACCTTTACCGACCTGCTGCAAATATCCGGTCTGTCGCACGGCACCGACGTGTGGCTGGGCAACGCGCAGGAGCTTATCCACAACGGCACCTGCACCATTTCCGAAGTTATCGGTACGCGTGACTCCATCATGACCTACCTTATGCATAAGGGCCTTGAGGACTCAATGGCGTTCAAGATAATGGAGATCGTCCGTAAGGGCAACGCCACAAAGCTCCTCACCGAGGATCACTTTAAAGCTATGCGCGAGCATAATGTACCCGAGTGGTACATAGACTCATGCATGAAGATAAAATACATGTTCCCCAAGGCGCATGCCGCCGCTTACATGATAGCGGCGCTCAGGCTGGGCTGGTACAAGGTGCACAAGCCCACCGAATACTACGCCGCCTACTTCACGGTGCGCAGCGAAAACCTTGACGGCGCGCTGCTTATGAGGGGACATTCCGCGGTAAAAACGCGCATGAATCAAATAAAGCAGGCGCAGGCGGCGCACGAGTCCAGCGATAAGGACGACAAGGATTACGCCACCCTGCAAATAGTGAACGAGATGATGGCGCGCGGCATCGAGGTGCTGCCCGTCGACATCTACAAATCCGAGGCGAAGATGTTCGTCGTTGAGGACGGCAAAATAAGACTGCCGTTTTCATCGCTTGCGGGCGTCGGCGATGCGGCTGCCGAGTCGCTTGCCGCCGAGGGCAAAAAAACAAAGGAATATCTGTCAATAGAGGATATCCAAATAAAAACAAAAGTGACAAAGGCTGTGATCGAAACGCTTCAAAGCGTTGGCGTGCTCGACGGAATGCCGGAGAGCTCACAGATGTCTTTGTTCTAAGGAGTGATAACGTTGAAGAAAAACCTTATCCCGATGAAAAACCTGCTTATCGCTATAACGTTTGCGATATGTCTGATCTTCTTTTTCATCAACTTTTCATGGTTTTGGGGAGTTTTAGGTACTATTACATCCATCCTTACGCCTTTTTTTATCGGCTTTCTGATCGCCTATATCCTGAATTTCCCGTATAAGTTTCTTTACACAAAGGCGTTCAAAAAAATGGGAACTAAGCACAAAGTCTTGCTGAAGGTGCGCAAGGCGCTTTCGCTGATAATAACCTATGTGGGCTTGTTCGCGATAATCGGCACGTTGATCGGCTTGCTGATCCCTCAGATCATCAGCAACATGTCAAACCTTATTTCAAAGTTCCCAACCTATATTTCATCAGCTCAGGAAACCATTAACAGTTGGGCAGAGGCGATTTCCAAAATGGATCTTCCCTTTGCCAAAAACATCGATTTTGACAATGTAGGTAATGACATTGTAAAGTTCCTTACAGGCAGCCAAGATCTGACTAAAACCGTTCTCGATTGGCTGCAGGGTTTTTTGGGCAACTTTGCCTCGGGTCTTTACAACGCCTTTATGGGAATCATAATTTCCGTTTACTTCCTTATTTACAAAGAGCAGCTCTGCCGCCAGGTCAAGAGGCTCGCGGTCGCCTTCATCCCGATCAAGTATTTGCCCAAGATCTATGAGATCGTAGACATCACCGACACAAAGTGCGGTCGTTTCCTCGTTGGCGATATCCTCGACTCGGCGCTCATCGGAATGATCATGTTCGTCGTGCTGACCATCTTCGGATTCCCGTACGCTTCGGTCATTGCCGTGCTTGTAGGCGTTTCCAACATCATCCCGTTCTTCGGTCCGTTTATCGGCGCCATCCCCAGCGCGCTTATCCTTTTGCTTGAAGATCCGTGGTGGTGCATTTGGTTCATCGTTATCCAGTGTATAGTCCAGCAGCTCGACGGCAACGTATTAAAGCCGAAGATCGTCGGCAACCAAGTCGGTCTTTCAAGCTTTTGGGTATTGTTCAGCGTTATCGTAGGCGGCGCGCTGTTCGGCATTCCGGGCTTTATTCTCGGCACGCCTATCTACGCGGTCATCTACTCTCTGATAGCTAAGAGAACGCGCAACAGGATCAACGACAAGGGCAAGATCGCTCAGGAAGCCCTCGACTTCAATGTGCTCAACTACACCAAAATCGCCGAGGAGCAAAAGCGCCTGCGCGCCGAAAGAGATCAGGAGAAGATGGAAAAGCTGAAAAAGTTTATCCATTTCGGCAACAGCGACGACGAAACCGATAAAGCGGACGACGAGCAGGAAATCAAAGAAGAAGACTTCAACGATAAGATTAACAAAAACAGATAGTATTAAAGCGGGATGACCGCTGATACTGATAATCAACTATCGCCGCACAATTACCGAAAAAGCAATTGTGCGGCGAAGGCTTGACAAAATAATTTTATTGTGGTAATATGTTAGCACGTTAGCATACTAAAGTATTTTGAGAGGGTAATATGAAAAAGATTTTAAAAATGACCCCCGAGGGTACAAGGGATTTCCTTTTTGCCGAGTGTTCGGCAATGGACGACGTCTGCGGCAGGATAGAAAAGGTCTTTGCCGGCAGGGGCTTCAAGCGGGTCATTACTCCCGGAATTGAATTTTACGATGTTTTTTCTCTTCCTTGCAGCGGTATCGCACAGGAGGATATGTTTAAAATGACCGACAACAAGGGCAGGCTTTTGGTCGCGCGCCCCGATTCGACCTTGCCTATCGCGCGCATGGTGTCCACAAGGCTGCAAAACAACGTTATGCCGGTGCGCCTTTATTACAAGCAGGCAGTCTACCGCAACAACCCCACGCTCATGGGCAAAAGCAACGAGCTCATGCAGATGGGCGTTGAGCTGCTCGGCGTCAAGGGCGTTCGAGCCGACTTGGAAATAATCACCACGGCGGTCAAGGCGCTCAGCTCTGTGGCAACCGACTTTCGCGTTGAGCTCGGTCACGCCGAGGTTTTCGACGCGCTCTCCGACGAGCTCGACATCAACGAAAACGAAAAAGAAAAAATACGTTTATCTATAGAAGGCAAAAATTATTCCGCTCTGAACAACCTGCTCGACAAGCTTCAGCCCTGTCAGGCGGTATCGGCTATCCGCAGCCTTCCGTCGCTGTTCGGCGGGGAAGAGGTGTTCGATAAGGCGCGCGACATTTGTCGGGGCACAAAGGCAGCCGCCGCGCTCGATTACCTGCATAAAATATACGACAGCCTGTTGACCTTGGGTCTGGGCGACAAGCTGATTATCGACCTCGGCTTGGTACAGCGCAACGACTACTACACCGGTATCGTGTTCACCGGTTACATCAACGGCATTGGCGACGCGGTGCTTTCGGGCGGCAGATACGACGAGCTGCTCTCCGAGTTCGACATGCCTATGGGCGCGGCGGGCTTCGCGATAGATACCGACGCCGTCACCATGAAAATACTCACCGACGCTCATGTCAGCTATTCCGACAACCCCGACGTGCTCGTGTTCGCCGAGGAAGGCTGCGAAATGAAGGCTATCGCGCTGGTCGAGGAGTTAAACGCGCAAGGCAAAAAAGCGCAGTTCTCGGTGCTCGAGACGCTTGAAGAGACAAAGCGCTTTGCCGAAAAAAGAGGTATCGCGGAGGTAATGATATGCAACCGCTGAGAATTGCACTTACAAAGGGCAGGCTTGAAAAGACAACGATCGAGCTGCTTGAAAAAATCGGATATAATTGCGACGAGGTAAAGAACAAGGGCAGAAGGCTCATACTGCCGGTCGGCGACAACGACTTTGAGGTCGTGCTCGCCAAGGCGGCGGATGTTATCACCTATGTCGAGCACGGCGTTTGCGACCTCGGCGTGGTGGGCAAGGACACTATTCTTGAGCACGGAAGCTCCTTCTACGAGCTGCTTGACCTCGGCTTCGGCAAGTGCCGCTTTGCCCTTGCCGCAAAGAAGGACAGCGATTTTTACAGCGGCTACAACACCAAAACCATAGCCACAAAGTACCCGAACGTTACACGCGCGTTTTTTGACGACAAGAACATGGACGTGCGCATCATAAAGATCGAGGGCAGCGTTGAGCTGGCTCCGCTGGTCGGGCTGTCCGACGCGATAGTCGATATCGTGGAAACTGGCTCCACGCTCAAAGCAAACGGGCTTGAGGTCATTGAGTGGGTCGAGGATATCTCGGCAAGGCTCATAGCCAACACCGCGAGCCTTAAGCTCCGCAAAAAAGAGATAGAGTCATTACAGAAAAAACTGGAGGACGTTACAAAATGATAACTACTGTCATTGCAGACGGCAAATCGGAATATGAATTCATAGAGTATTTAAAAAAGCGCGCGCAGAGCTCCGACAAAAACGTTATACCCGTAGTGTCTGAGATACTCGAAAACGTTCGCGCAAAGGGCGACGAGGCTGTTCGCGATTACACCTTGAAATTCGACGGCAAGGCTCCCGAGCGCGCCGAGATCCCCGCCGAGGAGATCGACGCGATAATCGAAAAATGCGACCCGAAGCTCATTGAAACAATAAAAAAAGCTGCGGCTAACATCGCCGATTTCCACCGCCGTCAAAGTCAACAGAGCTGGCTTACGACAAAGGACAACGGCGTCATTATGGGACAGCGCGTCCGCGGCTTAAAGCGTGTGGGCATTTATGTCCCGGGCGGCACAGCGGCTTATCCTTCGTCGGTGCTGATGAACGCCGTTCCCGCCAAGATCGCCGGCGTTGAGGAAGTCGTTATGTGCACCCCTCCGCAAAAGGACGGCACGCCCAACCCCGATATCATCGCGGCGGCAAAGCTTGCGGGCGTTGACCGTATATTCCTTATGGGCGGCGCTCAGGCGATAGCCGCTATGGCTTACGGCACAGAGAGCGTACCCAAGGTGGATAAGATCGTAGGCCCCGGAAACATCTTCGTCGCGACCGCTAAAAAGCTGCTCTACGGCGTTGTGGACATCGACATGATAGCCGGCCCCAGCGAGATTTTGATAGTAGCGGATGATACCGCGGATCCCAAGTTCCTCGCCGCCGACCTTATGAGCCAGGCGGAGCACGACAGGCTGGCTTCGTCCATCCTGCTGACAAACTCCGCTCAGCTTGCCGAGGCTGCAAAGGCTGAGATCACACGCCAAATGCAAACGCTTTCACGTAAAGAAATAATACAGGAGTCGCTTGACAACTACGGCGCTATCATCGTTTGCAGCGATATTTCGCAGGTAGTTGACTTTGCAAACGAGCTTGCGCCCGAGCACCTCGAGGTCTGCTGCGCTAACCCGATGGAATACATCGGCAAGCTCGACAACGCAGGCTCGGTGTTCCTCGGCAACTACAGCCCCGAGCCTTTGGGCGATTACTTCGCGGGCCCCAACCACGTGCTTCCCACAAGCGGCACGGCGCGCTTCTTCTCACCGCTTTCGGTCGACAGCTTTATAAAGAAGTCGAGTTTCATTTACTACACCGAGGAAGCCCTGAGAGCCGATGCGGATGACGTTGTGCGCTTTGCCGAGGCTGAAAGACTTACAGCGCACGCGAATTCCATAAAGGTAAGATTTGATCTTGATTAAAAAGGATTAGAATATATGTATCAACTGAACGATAAAATAAAAAACCTTGTGCCGTATGAGCCCATCAGCGGCACCTATGACATAAGGCTGGACGCAAACGAGTGTCCCGTGAATCTGCCCGACGATATCCGCGCGCAGTTTCACAAAAGACTGGACGAGATAAGCTTCAACCGCTATCCCGACCCTTTGGCAGAACGCTTGGTTAATTCTTTTGCAGAATATTATAATATCGATCCCGAGTGCGTCACAGCGGGCAACGGCTCCGACGAGCTGATTTTTCTTATCGAATCCGCATTTTTGCAAAAGGGCGACAAAATGCTCGTCGTCGCTCCGGACTTTTCGATGTATAACTTTTACTCCTCGATCTGCGAGGTCGAGTGCGACAGCTTCATTAAGAACGAAAACCTCGATATCGACGTTGACGCGCTCATCGAAAAAATCAACCGCGACAAAATCGACATGGTGATCTTCTCAAATCCCTGCAACCCCACCGGCAGAGGGATAACCCGTGCGCAAGCCGAAAAGCTTGTAAGCTCGGTCAAGGCGCTTGTGATCCTCGACGAGGCGTACATGGACTTCTGGACGGAAAGCCTGCTCGACAAGATCGGCGACTATTCCAACCTTATTATCTTCCGCACCGCTTCAAAGCTTGTGGGCGCGGCGGCGCTCAGGCTCGGCTTCGCGGTGGCTGATCCCACTATTTCCCGGGCAATAAAGGCTGTCAAGTCGCCCTACAACGTCAACAGCGTTTCACAGGCGTTCGGCGAGGTCGTTTATAAAAACAAAGATTTTTTACAAAACAGGCAAAAAAATATTGTCAACAATAAAAATATACTGTATAATGGACTTGTTGAGATAGCTGAGTCGCGGCAGGATCTGAAGGTATTTGAAAGCGTGGCAAATTTCGTATTTATGAAAACCGACTGCTCGCGCGAGATTTGGGAATACCTTAAAGCCAAGTCTATAGTTGTGCGCCTTATGGGCGAGTATCTGCGCATAACCGCGGGCACCGAGCATGAGGTAGACGCTGTTTTGAACGCGCTCAGAGAATTCTTTTCGAGGTGACGCTATGAGAGCAGCTGAGATAAAAAGAAAAACTAAAGAAACCGACATTTCGCTTTCGCTCGTTCTCGACGGCGGCGAGGTGAGCATAGACACCGGCATAGGCTTTTTTGACCACATGCTCAATTCCTTTGCCACCCACGGCGGCTTCGGGCTGACAGTAAGCGTCAAGGGCGATCTGCATGTCGACGAGCACCACACCGTTGAGGACACGGGCATAGTGCTCGGTCAGGCTTTTGCAAAGGCGCTTGGCGACAAGGGCTCTATCGACCGCTTCGGCAGCTTTTATGTGCCGATGGACGAGGCTCTCGCCTTTGCTTCGGTCGACGTCAGCGGCAGACCGTTTTTGGTGTTCGACGCTGACTTTCCGCAGGAACGCTGCGGCGGCTACGACTGCGCCATGACGGTCGAGTTCATGCGCGCGCTTGCGTTCAACGCAGGCATAACGCTTCATCTTAAAGCCCTTTACGGGGATAATTCACACCACATAACCGAGGCTTTGTACAAGGCGGCGGCTCACGCGCTCAGGCTCGCCGTTCGCCCGAACGGCAGCGGTCAACCTCTTTCAACAAAGGGAGTGCTGTAAATGATCATTTTACCCGCTATCGACATTAAGGACGGTAACTGTGTAAGACTTCAAAAGGGCGTGTACTCCACTGCCCATAAGGTCGCCGATTCGCCTTATGAGGCGGCTAAGGGCTTTGCCGAGGCAGGCGCAGAGTGGATGCATATGGTCGATCTCGACGGCGCCAAGGACGCGAAGCTAATCAACGCCGACCTTATCGCCGACGTTGCAAAAGCCTCCGGCTTAAAGGTCGAGGTAGGCGGCGGCATCCGCAGCATGGAGGCTGTTGAGTATTATTTGAGCCGCGGCATCAACCGGGTCATCCTCGGTTCGGCGGCGGTAAAGGATCCTCAGCTCGTCATCGACGCCGTGCGCGCTTACGGCGATAAAATAGCCGTGGGCATCGACGCCAAGAACGGCATGGTTCAGGCTGAGGGCTGGCTCGACAACAGCGAGATCGAGTACATCGAGCTTGCAAAGCGCATGGAGGACGTTGGCGTGCGCACGATGATCTTCACCGATATCGACCGCGACGGAATGCTCTCGGGTCCCAACCTCAAACAGCTTGACGATCTGTCGCACGAGGTAAGCTGCAATATTATCGCAAGCGGCGGCGTTGCCGTGCTGAAGGATATCATCAACCTGTTTCAGCTTGATATCTACGGCGCTATCTGCGGCAAGGCGATATACAGCGGCACGCTTGATTTAAAACAGGCAATAGAGATCACTAAGAAGATATGATTATGGACTTTGATAAATATTTTGAAAAGGCGGAGCTTATCCCCGCAATAATACAGGAAAAAGCAACGGGCGAGGTGCTTATGCTCGCCTACATGAACCGCGAAAGCATGGAAAAGACCTTTGAAACGGGCTATACGTGGTTTTGGTCGCGCAGCAGGAAAGAACTGTGGAACAAGGGCGCTACCTCGGGTCATTTCCAAAAGGTGGTCGACATCTACGCCGACTGCGACGACGACACCCTGCTTATAACCGTTGAGCAAACGGGAGCGGCGTGTCACACCGGCAATCATTCGTGTTTTTATAAAAAATTAAAATAGGAGGCATTTTTATGGCAGACCAAGAAAAATTAGTACTTACAAATCTTTACAAAACAATCGAGAACAGACGCGATAACCCCATTGAGAACTCGTACACCTGCTATCTTCTTGACAAGGGCATCGACAAGATCCTCAAGAAGGTGGGCGAGGAGTGCGCCGAAACTATCATCGCGGCGAAGAACGGCGATCATGTAGAGACTATTTATGAAATTGCCGACCTGCTTTATCACCTGATAGTTATGATGGTCGATCAGGGTATCCCGCTTGAAGAGGTGCTCGGAGAGATCGCAGACCGCAGCAAGAAGACCCAGAACTTAAAGCCCACTCATAAGGTGAATAAGTTCTCTTGATTATAAGCTAAAAACAACAAAAACGGGGTTAGCTCTTTCGTTGAGCCAACCCCTTGTGTTTGATTATATAAAGTTTTAATGGACCGACGCGGGAACAAAACGCTCTATTGCGCTTTTAAGCTCTTCGTTCGGTTCTCTGTCAAGCAAAAGCTCTATGGGCTTATTGATATCAAGCGAGAAAACGCCGATAAGCGAATGCGCGTCAACGGTGTACTCACCGCTTCTTATCATCATATTGACATGAGGGAAATGCGCAAGCGTTTCAAAAATATCAATCAAACCGTT
Source organism: uncultured Ruminococcus sp. (assembly GCA_902776375.1). Lineage (GTDB taxonomy): Bacteria > Bacillota > Clostridia > Oscillospirales > Acutalibacteraceae > Ruminococcoides. Next base: position 34,255 of record CACYPV010000011.1, read on the forward strand.
TTTATTGATTGCTGAAATGGGTATGGAAATCATATTAACACCTCAAATGTGATCAAATGCGTTATTTATTTACATCGCTGTAATTAATTCTACCATTTTTTCAGCAGATAATCAATAGATAAATGCAAAATAAAAGAAAATCAACATATTCAATAAAAAGGAAGAACATAATCATGGATTTTAATATACTTACGCTCGGCTGCAAGGTCAATCAGTACGAGTCGCAGGCGATGCGCGAGGCGCTGCTGCGCCGCGGATATTTCGAGTCGCAGGACAGGGAAAAAGCGGATATTACCGTAATAAACACCTGCACGGTCACCTCGGTCAGCGACGCCAAAAACCGCAAGCTGATACACCGCGTAAGGCGGCAGAATCCCGACGGGATAATTGTACTTACAGGCTGTATGCCGCAGGCTTTTCCCGAGGAGATGAGCTCGCTTTCCGAGTGCGATATCATCCTCGGCAACAAGGAACGCGCGCAGCTTGTTCCTGCTATTGAGGCGTATCTGAGAGACAGGCAACGCCGCGTGGATATCCCCGAATACCTCAACCGCGGCGACGCTTATGAAAACCTTATCGTTTCTTCCTTTGAGGGGCATACGCGCGCTTTCATCAAGATTGAGGACGGCTGCAACCGCTTTTGCTCCTACTGCGTCATCCCTTACGCGCGCGGCAGAGTGCGCTCAAAGCCGCTCGATTCCCTAAAAAAAGAGCTCGAGGCAGTCGCGCTCAGCGGCTACCGCGAGGTCGTGCTGGTGGGAATAAACCTTTCGGCTTACGGACAGGGCGAGGATTTTGATCTTGCCGACGCTGTTGAGACCGCCTGTGATACAGAGGGGATAGAGCGCGTGCGTTTAGGCTCGCTCGAGCCCGAGCAGATGGACGAGCCCCTTATCGCGCGGCTCGCGGCGCAGGAAAAGCTGTGTCCGCAGTTTCATCTTTCGCTGCAAAGCGGCTGTGACAAGACGCTAAAGGCGATGAACCGCCATTACGATACGGCGGAGTACGCAAAAATCGTCTCGAATCTCCGCGCGGCTTTCCCGAACGCCGCTATGACAACCGATGTTATGGTGGGCTTCGCGGGGGAGAATGAGGAAGATTTTCAGGCTTCTATGGATTTCGTAAAGCAAATAGGCTTTTCAAAGGTGCATGTGTTTCCGTATTCGCTTAGAAAAGGCACCCGCGCCGAGCACATGCCAAACCACGTCAGCCCCGCCGAAAAGGAGCGCCGCGCTCACCTTATGGGCGAGCTGGTCGAAAAGTCCCGACAGGAGTTTTTGCGCTCGCAGGTCGGCTTGACCGAAGAAGTGCTCTTTGAGCGTCTGCGGCACGGATATCTTGAAGGCTACACAAAGAATTACACGCCCGTGCATGTAACGTCCGATGACGAGTCGCTGTGCGGAAAAATATGCAGCGTCAAGCTGACAGGAACCGGCGAGGATTGGTGCGACGGAGTGATCGTCGGTCAATGATCGTTGTTCAACAATTATGGACTCTATTCGTTTAGCTTCGATTTAAGGTTCTTCAATTCTGCCTGCGCCGATTCTTCTTTCAGGCTCGCGTAGCTGTAGAGCATGAAACCGCTGATTTTATTATTCTCTTTTAGAATATTATACTCGTCGGCAAGAATGGTATCGCTGTTCTGCCAAGTGCCTTCGTCGGCGTCTGTGCCTGCCTTGTAGCCGGCAAGTCCGCCGTAAAGCTTCAACCCGTCCGCAAGGTTCAGCTTTGTCCAGTCGTTAAGCGCTTTTTCAAAGCTAAGCGCCGGATTGTCGGGGCTGAAATAGATCTGCGGACAGATGTAGTCTGCGTAGCCCCTGGTTTCGCACCAAGTCACAACGTCGGCGCAAAGCTGCGCGTTGTTGCCGAGGTTGCCCTGAGGCGAAATGCCGAACACCGCGTTCGGATCGCTTTCGCGCACCGCTATGTGCGTTTCGACCATAAGCAGACTCACGTTTGCGCGGCGCCATTCCATCAGCCCCATAGCCTTGCCTTTTTTGGCTGTTTTCAGATATTCCGCGTACTGTTCGCTGTCGCTTTCGCCGATTTCCGGAGGGTAAAAGTAATCGTCGAATTGCACGCCGTCCACGGGGTAGTTTTTCACTATCTCGCGCACGCCGTCGGTTATCAGCTTACGCGCTTTTTTGTTTGACGGGTCAAGTATTATCCCGCTTTTCTTAACTATCCCAAGGCTTTTGTCCTTGGTATACGGGTTGTCTTCGCTGAGCTTTTCGGGCGTTTCATTCGCCGTTACGCGGTAGGGGTTGACCCACGCGTGGATCTTCAAGTCCAGCTTTTTGCATATCTCACAAATAATTTTCAGCGCGTCGTAACCCAAGCTTTTGCCCTGCTCTCCGCTTAAAATGTGAGAAGCGGGGAAGAGCTTTGACGGATATATAGCGTCGCAGAACGGGCGCACCTGCACTATCAGGGTGTTGAATCCGAATTCCTTGCAGTCTGCGGCTATTCCCTCGAATTTTTTGCGGAACGCTGCTTCGCTTTTATCGCTTTCGTATTCCATGCTCAAGTCCATATATGTTATCCACACGCCGCGCATGTCGTCCTGAGCCTTTGCGCTTTGCTGTGCCTGAGATATGGTGGCGGCAGTCTGCGCAGTCGCCGTGGCTTTCTGCTTTTTAGGGTTGACCGCGCTGATCATCAGTGTGGCGGCAAACAGCATTATAGCTACTGAAATAGCTATGGGCTTGTTTCTTTTCAATTCTATCATCCCCGGTGTTGTTTATGAATTATTTTCTTATTTATCTTGCCGCTGTCAGCCTGTTCGCCGTTATAATTACGGTTTTTGACAAAATCCGAGCCATGCGCGGCGGCTGGCGCGTAAGGGAAAGCACGCTGCTTATCGTGTCGGCGTTGGGCGGCAGCATCGCCATGCTGTTGACCATGCTATTAATCAGACATAAGACCCGAAAGCCAAAATTCATGCTCGGTATCCCGCTTATCATCATATTGCAGATCGCGGCGGCTGTTCTCGTTTGGAGGTTGTTTTATGCCTGAAACGCTTAAATTCACCGTTCCGCCCGAGTACGACGGGCAGCCCGCAAAGCACTTTTTAAAAGGCTATTGCACGCTTTCCACAAGAATGATAACATCTTTAAAGCGCGAAAAAGAGGGTATTATGATGAACGGCAAAATTTTGCGCACCATAGACCCTGTTGCCGCGGGGGATGAGGTAATCATCACTTTGCCCGATGAGGAGAGCGCATACATAAAGCCCGTTGAGGGCGATTTGGATATCGTTTACGAGGACAGCTTTTTACTTATTGTAAACAAGCCGCCTTATCAGCCCGTGCACCCCGTAAAGCAGTATCAGACCGACACGCTGGCAAACTACGTTGTGGCGTACAGTCAAAGCAGGGGAGAGAGCTACGTTTTCCGCGCGCTGAACCGCCTTGACCGCAACACCTCCGGGCTGGTGATGATAGCCAAGGATCGCTTTACCGTGAACAAGCTGAAAAATCGCGTGCGCAAGACTTATATCGCCATGGTGCACGGCGAGCTCTGCGGCAGCAGCACGATAACCGCGCCCATAGGCTTGCTTGAGGACTCAAAAATAAAGCGGCACGTGCTCACTGAGGGCGCGCCCGCTATAACGCATTATGAAGCTCTTTATTCTTCAAAAGAATATTCTGTTCTGAAATTATGGCTTGAAACAGGCAAGACCCACCAGATCCGCTGCCATATGGCGCATATCGGTCACCCGCTGCTGGGCGACGACCTTTACGGCGGCAAGCGCGAGCTTATATCGCGCCATGCCCTGCACTGCGCCGAAATGTGCTTTGAGCACCCCGTGACGGGAGAAAGCGTCAAGCTTGTTTCGTCTTTGCCGGAGGATATGCGCTTTGCCGGTATTGAGTTTAACGGCGATATTTAGTGCCTGCCCCCGGCTTTCTTTTGAAGTATTTTAACTTATCTATTGACCTTTATTTTCATAAGTATTACAATACCTATAGATACTATTTTATTGTTTGGAGAGAATTGTTATGAAACGGCCGCTTGGAGTTATCGGGTTAGTATACCTGACTGCTCTTGCGGTCATTTTTCATTTTTATTCCTTCAGCTTGGTTGTTTGGCTGTGCGCGGCGGCTGCGACGGCGTCTGTTATCGCGATCATTATCAGGCTTTTTAGAAAGAAAACGAGAGCGCACCTTTATGTTGTAGCCTCGTCGCTTTGTGTTCTTGCCGCCTTGCTGTCTATATTTCTATATCAGAATTTTAAAGTCACCCCGATAACCTCCGCATATGCCGGCAAAGAGATAACGGTCGAGGGCTATATCTGCGATGAGCTCCGCTTTAAAAACTCGTTTACCACCTGCACGATACAAGCCGAGAAGATAAACGGTGAGGACAGCAGCGCAAAGATAAGCTTTACGATGCACAGGTCTTATGATATCGCTCCGTTCGACAAACTGAAAGTGACCCTCACGCCGCAGGTCAGCGACTACAAATATCAGTATTCAAAAGGCATTTATCTTTACGCGTATGAACAGCCCGACGCCGACCTCGAAACAACGGGCGAAAAGAAGCACAATTTCAAGTCGTTCGTGTTTGATATCCGCCAAAAAATGGAGGGTGTTTTTGACCGCAGTCTTGACGAAAACGCTGCGTCGCTGTGCAAGGCGGTTTTGCTTGGCGACAAGCAGGCGCTGTCCGCCGACGTGAGGCAGGATTTCACCGATACCGGAATGTCGTACTTGATAGTCGTTTCGGGAATGCATCTTGCAATAGTGACCTTTTTGCTGCGCAAAATATTGAATCGCCTTCGCGTCAACCGTTGGGTAACCTTTGCCGCTATCGCTGTTTTTGTACTGTGTTTTATGGCGATAACCGGCTTCCCTCCCTCCGTGATGCGTTCGGGGATAATGCTGCTTATCTGCTATCTGGGCAGGGCGCTGTTCCGCGACCACGACAGCATCAACTCTTTAGGCGTAGCCGCGCTGGCGCTTACCGTGCTGAATCCGTATTCGGTCGGCGACGTCGGAATGCTGCTTTCGTTCACCGCTACCTTCGGTATCCTGATGTGGGCAACTCCTATTTATCGTTTCTGCGTCAAGAAGCTTCATTTGGAAAAGCCGCCGACTTTGCCTCAAACAAAGAGCAGGCTTTACATTATCATCCGCATATTAAGGCGGGTCTTTCGTTGGTTTATAGCAGTTTTCAGCACATCGCTGGCGGCGACGCTTTGGGTCATCCCGCCGATAATGCTGTTCTTTGGCAGGATATCCCCCTTATCGGTCATTATTTCGCTGTTAGCTTATCCGCTGACATTTGCCGTTTTGATGCTTGCGTTTTTCTTCGTCATATTGAGTGCGTTATTTCCGTTCGTGCCGTTTTGGGGCAAGGTGTTCGCGCCGCCGCTCAACGTCCTCTCGCACCTGCTTACATCGATAATCAGCTATTTCTCAAAGCTCCCGTTTGCAAGCATCGCGGCAGACGATGGATACTTCTATATTTGGCTTTTAGTCAGCGCGGTTTTGGTCGTTATCGGTTACATTATCCACGCGCGAAAAACATACATTATCACTGCCGTAATGATCTCATTGCTTACCCTGACGATCAGCGGCTCGCTGACGTATCTTTTTGCCGACACTTCGGCGGAGCTGCGCATATTCCGCGGAGGAAGCGGCAGCACTGCGGCGGTCGCGAAGCTAGATAATATTTCGCTTCTCAGCTACGGCGGCAGCAAGCAGGGAAGAGAAGAGGCTGACGAGCTGCTCGACAAGTATCCGTCGATAGATTACCTGATACTCACCGGCGGGCGGGGTCAGAGCATAAGATACTATGCTTCACTTACCGACAAATATGAGGTCGCCGATCTGATAGCCTATGAAAAAAGGGTCAACACCGAAGAAGACCAGTTCGAGGGCGCCGTCCTTTACGGTAACAATACAATGTTCACGCTCTCGCTCAACAGCGATGTTAAGGTCAAGGTCCTCGCCACGCACGGCAAGACTTATCAATACCTGTATTCCCGCGACGTTTCGGTCTTGCTTCTTCCGAGCAAAGCCCAAATAAGCGATATCCCCGAGGAGCTGCGCAAAGCGGATTTTGTGATCGCCGACGGCGATATGAATAACGCGGAGCTTTTGGAATGCAAAAAGCTGTTGACGACCGGCTCGCAGAGCTCATTAGACGGCGCGGAAGAGATAACCGACAGCTATACCATTATATTATCCTAATAAAACTGATACAAACGTTCATGCTGAAATATAAACGGAAACCCTAAAAGGTATACATTAAACTCAATCGATCCGCCACCGGACTGTTTTCTGATCGCTCGCCTTCGAGTCCGGTCACCTACGCTGGGGTAAAAGAAATAACGAGTACCCATGTGGGTACTCGTTATTTCTGGTGCCGGTGACCGGACTCGAACCGGTACGGTATCGCTACCGGCGGATTTTGAGTCCGCTACGTCTGCCAATTCCATCACACCGGCGTTTAGCATTGTTATTATACAATAAACTTTTCAAAAAATCAAGCCTATTTTTTTGAGCTCAATTTATTCCGCGGTTTCTGCGATATCAAAAGGCTCCGCGACCCGCAACTTAACTAAAAAATATCCGTCTTTTTATCTATTTCTGTAACATGGGGAAAAATCCTGAAAATTTGATTATAATTCTAATACGGTAAAAAGATTTGCTAAACTATATTATAATAATAGTGTATTTTTAAAAGCCCGAAATGGGCAAATTGGAGGATTTATCATGGAAAAGAAAGAGCTTATGTACGAAGGCAAAGCAAAAAAGGTTTACTCAACAGACGATCCCGCCTACTGTATCGTGTCCTATAAGGACGACGCCACCGCGTTCAACGGTGAAAAGAAGGGCACTATCGTCGGCAAGGGCGTTGTGAACAACCGCATGTCTAACTTTATGTTCAGACTGCTCGAGGAAAAGGGCGTCCCCACCGACTATGTTGAGGAGCTCAACGACCGCGACACCGTGCTCAAAAAGGTGACCATCGTTCCCCTCGAAGTCATCGTTAGAAACAAGGCTGCCGGTTCCTTCTCAAAGCGCTTCGGCGTTCCCGAAGGCACCGAGTTCAAGGCTCCCACGCTTGAGTACTGCCTCAAGGACGACGCTCTGGGCGATCCTATGATCAACGACAGCCAGATCATCGCTATCGGCGCGGCTACCAAAGAGGAGCTCGACACCATCGCTTCCTACACCATGAAGATCAACGAGGTCATGGTAGAATTCTTCAAGCAGTGCAACGTCGATCTTATCGACTTCAAGATCGAGTTCGGCAGACTGCCCGACGGCACAATCATCCTCGCAGACGAGATCTCTCCCGACACCTGCCGCTTCTGGGATGTCAACACTCAGGAAAAGCTCGACAAGGATCGTTTCCGTCGCGACATGGGCGGCGTTGAGGAAGCCTATGCCGAGATGATGAAGCGCGTCGGACTTGATAAATAATCACAATTAAGAAAGTTATTGTATAATAACCCACAATATCCGGATGGTGAAAATTTGAGTTATTCTATAGACCGATTTCACAAAGAAGGGCTGCACGAGGAGTGCGGCGTCTTCGGCGTCCTCAGCGACGGCACCCTGCCTGTTTCTTATGCATGCTATAACGGACTTCTTGCTTTGCAGCACAGAGGTCAGGAGAGTTGCGGCATCGCGGTGTCCGACATGGGCGTTATCGATTACTATAAAAATATGGGACTGGTCAGCGAGGTTTTCAACAACGAAACTCTCGATTCGCTGAGCGGTCAGATGGGCATTGCCCATGTAAGATACTCAACAGCAGGCGGCTCTGTGCTTGAAAACGCGCAGCCGCTTGTTATGCGTTATGTAAAGGGCACCATAGCCGTCGCGCATAACGGCAACCTCACGAACGCCGTTGAGATACGCCGTGAGCTTGAGGAGCGCGGCGCCATTTTCCAGACGACCATCGACAGCGAGGTCATCTGTTATCTAATCGCACGCGCAAGGCTCAAATGCCACAAGGTCGAGGAAGCGGTCGCCGAAACTATGCGCCGCATAAAAGGCGCGTATTCGCTGCTCGTGATGAGCCCGCGAAAGATCATCGCTGCCCGCGACCCCCACGGCTTCCGTCCGCTGTGCATAGGCAAATACAACAACTCGGTCGTCGTTGCCAGCGAAAGCGCGGCGCTCGACGCCTGCGGCGCCACCTTTATCCGCGACGTTGAACCCGGCGAGATCATCGTCATCGACGGCGAGGGCGAGGAAGGCTACCACAGCATTTGCCCGGACTTCCCCGACAAAAAGAAGTCTATCTGCATTTTTGAGTACATCTACTTTGCCCGCAGCGACTCGATGATCGACGGCGTGAGCGTGTATGAAGCGCGCAAGCAGGCAGGGCGTATCCTCGCAAGGGAGTGTCCCGTTGACGCAGATATGGTCATCGGCGTTCCCGAATCGGGTATCGACGCCGCTATAGGCTACGCCGAGGAGTCGGGCATTCCATACGAGAAGGCGATAGTCAAAAACGCCTACATCGGCAGGACGTTCATCAAGCCCAGCCAGAAGGAGCGCATGAAGAGCGTGCGCATCAAGCTCAACCCGATAGGCGACAGGGTAAAGGGCAAGCGCGTTGTAATGATCGACGACAGCATCGTCCGCGGCACCACCGTAGACCGCATAGTCACCATGCTGCGCGACGCGGGCGCCAAGGAAGTGCACATGCGCATAAGCTCGCCGCCGTTTATGTGGCCTTGCTACTACGGCACCGACATTCCCTCGCGCGGAGAGCTGATCGCCGTAAACCACAGCATTGATGAAATAACCAAGCTCAGCGGCGCCGATTCGCTCGCGTATCTGCCCGTTGATTCCCTTCACGAGATGATCGGCTACGCGCCCACAGGCTTCTGCGGCGGCTGCTTTACGGGGCAATATCCCGCCGAAACCACCAAGATCACCCTTGAAGGCAAAGAGCGCGGCGGCATGTACGACGCGTGTTCAGGAACAAAAGAATAAATTCGTAATGCGTAATTTTGTGAGGTAACCGTCATGATAAAAGACACCTATGAATCGCCCTTGTCCGCGCGCTACGCGAGCAAGGAAATGAAATACATCTTCTCGCCGGACAAGAAGTTCAGAACATGGAGAAAGCTCTGGATAGCTCTTGCCGAGGCGGAAATGGAGCTCGGTCTGCCCGTTACCCGTGAGCAGATCGACGAGCTCAAAGCTCACGCCGACGACATCAACTACGAGGTAGCGATCGAGCGCGAAAAGCTCGTGCGCCACGACGTTATGAGCCATGTGTACGCTTACGGCGTGCAGTGCCCCAACGCTAAGGGCATTATCCACCTCGGAGCGACCTCCTGCTATGTCGGCGACAACACCGATATCATCATCATGACCGAGGGTCTGCGCCTTATCCGCGACAAGCTCATCACGGTTATCCGCAACCTCGCAAAATTCGCGGACGAGTACAAGGCTCTGCCAACCCTCGCGTTCACTCACTTCCAGCCCGCTCAGCCCACGACTGTCGGCAAGCGCGCCACGCTGTGGCTGCAGGAGCTGCTCATGGATCTGGAGGACGTAGAGTATCAGCTTTCAAAGGCAAAGCTGCTCGGCTCAAAGGGCACCACCGGCACACAGGCGAGCTTTTTGGAGCTGTTCGACGGCGACCATGAAAAGTGCAAGGCGCTCGATAAGAAGATCGCTGAAAAGATGGGTTATCAGGCTTGCTTCCCCGTGTCGGGACAGACCTATTCCCGCAAGCTCGATTCACAGTTTCTTAACGTCCTCGCGGGCATCGCGCAGTCTGCGGCGAAGTTCTCAAACGACATTCGCCTGCTGCAGCACCTCAAAGAGGTTGAGGAGCCCTTTGAGAAGAACCAGATCGGTTCCTCAGCAATGGCTTACAAGCGCAACCCCATGAGATCCGAGCGCATTGGTTCGCTTTCAAGATACGTGATGGTCGACGTGCTCAACGGTTACTTCACCACCGCTACACAGTGGTTTGAGCGCACGCTTGACGACTCCGCCAACAAGCGTCTCAGCGTTCCCGAGGCGTTCCTTGCGGTGGACGGCATCCTGTCGCTTTACGCGAACGTTGCCGACGGACTTGTAGTATATCCGAAGGTCATCGAGCAGCGCCTCAGAAAAGAGCTTCCGTTCATGGCTACCGAAAACATCATGATGGACGCCGTGAAGAAGCGCGGCGCCGACCGTCAGCAGCTTCACGAGCGTATCCGCGTTCACTCCATGGCGGCCTCAAAGGTCATCAAGGAAGAGGGCGGCGAAAACGATCTTTTGCAGAGGATCGCGGCTGACGACGCTTTCGGCGTGACTCTCGAGGAGCTCGAAAACATTCTTCAACCCGAAAAATACACGGGCAGAGCCAAGGAGCAGACCGAGGATTTCCTCAGCGAATGTGTGGCTCCCGTGCTTGAAAAATATAAGGATGTGCAGTCCGACAAGCCTGAGATCAATGTGTGATCGTCGGATCTACAAAATAACAGTGTCGTAAAATTGCATGTAGGGGAGACCCTAGCGGTCTCCCGTTCCCTGCAAACCTGCGGGGAAATGACAGTCGCATGGACTGTCACTACGATGTTCATATCATAAAGAATTAAGGAGAAAACAACATGGTAAAAGCAATCGTAGGCGCCAATTGGGGCGACGAGGGCAAAGGCAAGATAACCGACGTTCTCGCCAATGACAGCGATATGGTCATCCGCTTTCAGGGCGGAGCCAACGCGGGTCACACTATTATCAACGACTACGGCAAATTCGCCCTGCATCAGCTCCCCTCGGGCGTATTCCATCAGAACATAATCAACATCATCGGCAACGGCGTGGCGTTCAGCGTTGAGAATTTCGTCAAAGAGATGAAGGAGCTCAAGGACCGCGGCGTGCCCGAGCCCAACATCATCATCTCTGACCGCGCGCAGATCGTAATGCCTTACCATGTGGCGTTCGACTGCTACGAGGAGGAGCGTCTCGGCAAGAATTCCTTCGGCTCGACCAAAAGCGGCATCGCGCCCTTCTATTCCGATAAATACTCAAAGATCGGCTTCCAGATCAACGAGCTCTACGACGATCCCGATTCCCTTAAAGCGAAGATCCGTCATGCGCTCGAAATCAAGAACGCCATCTTGAAAAACCTCTACAACAAGCCCGCGATCACCGAGGAAGAGGTCTTCGACAAGCTCATGGAGTACAAGGAGCAGCTCGCTCCCTATGTCGGCGACGCCTTCACGGTCGTTCACAACGCGCTCAAAGAAGGCAAGACTATCCTGCTCGAGGGTCAGCTCGGCTCTCTTAAAGATACCGACTTCGGCATCTATCCCATGGTCACCTCGTCCAACACCATCGCCGGTTACGGCGCTGTGGGCGCGGGCATCCCGCCCTACGAGATCAAAGAGATCGTCACCGTAGTTAAGGCGTATTCCAGCGCTGTAGGTGCGGGCGAATTCGTTTCCGAGATCTTTGGCGACGAGGCTGACGAGCTGAGAAAGCGCGGCGGCGACGGCGGCGAATTCGGCGCGACCACCGGCAGACCCAGACGTATGGGCTGGCTCGACTTAGTGGCTACACGCTACGGCTGCATGGTTCAGGGCGCTACTCAGGTAGCCTTCACCGTGCTCGACGTGCTCGGCTATCTCGACGAGATCCCCGTCTGCGTCGGCTACGAGCTCGACGGCGAAGTTATCGATTACTTCCCCTCGACTACAAAGCTCAAGCGCTGCAAGCCTATCCTCAAGAAGCTTCCCGGCTGGAAGTGCTCGATCAAGGGCATCAAAAACTACGACGAGCTTCCCAAGGAGTGCCGCGACTATATCGAGTTCGCTGAAAAGGAGATCGGCGTGCCGATCAAGATGGTCTCCAACGGTCCCGCCAGAAGCGACATTATTTACAGATAACAGCAAAGAAGCTGTGTTAGGGTGTGCTTTTATTGTGCGCCCTATCATTATTTAACAGAGGGGAATTGCTATGAAGGAAACAGTTATCGTCCTCGATTTCGGCGGACAGTACAACCAGCTTATAGCCAGACGCGTGCGTGAATGTAACGTGTACTGCGAGATCTTGCCTTACACGGTCAGCATCGAGCGCATTAAGGAGCTCGACCCCAAGGGCATCATATTCACCGGAGGTCCCAACAGCGTTTACGACGAGACCTCGCCGCACTACACGCCCGATATCTTCAAGCTCGGCATACCGATACTCGGCATTTGCTACGGCTGTCAGCTCATGGCTTATTCCCTCGGCGGCAACGTCGTTTCGGCTCAGGACAATTCTGTCAGCGAATACGGCAAGACCGTCACGGATTATAACAACGATTGTGTGCTTTTTGAAAATATAACCGGCAGCGGCGTATCGTGGATGAGCCACCGCGACTATATAAATAAGGTCCCCGAGGGCTTCACCGTTACCGCTACCACCGAGCACTGCCCCGTCGCTGCAATGGCAGACGCGGAAAGAAAGCTTTACGGCGTTCAGTTCCACCCAGAGGTGAACCACACCGAGCACGGCAAAGATATGCTGCGCAGCTTCCTGTTCAACGTCTGCGGCTGCAAGGGCGAATGGCAGATGGACAGCTTCATCGACAGCGCCGTCGCTGAATTGAAGGCGCAGATAGGGGACAAGGGCGTTGTGCTCGGACTTTCCGGCGGCGTAGACAGCTCAGTTGCCGCCGCGCTGCTCAGCAAGGCTGTGGGCAAGCAGCTCACCTGCGTATTCGTCGACCAGGGGCTTATGCGCAAGGACGAGGGCGATTTTGTCGAGAACACCTTTACAAAGCTGTTCGACATGAACTTTGTCCGCATAAATTGTCAGGAGGAATTCCTCTCTAAGCTCAAAGGCGTTTCAGACCCCGAGGAGAAGCGCAAAATCATCGGCGCCGAGTTTTACAACGTGTTCTGGAACAAGATACGCGACGAATACGGCAGCGGCTTCTTCGCGCAGGGCACAATCTACCCCGACCGCATCGAAAGCGGCAAGGGCGACGCGGCAAAAATAAAAACCCACCATAATCAGGTGGAAGTCCCGAAGGATATCAAATTCGAGGGGATCATCGAGCCGCTTAAAGACTTATTTAAAGATGAAGTCCGCGCGGTGGGCGAAAAGCTCGGCTTGCCTCACGAGCTCGTGTGGCGCCAGCCCTTCCCGGGTCCCGGACTCGGCGTGCGCGTGATAGGCGAGATCACCGCCGAGCGCGTAAAGACCCTGCAGGAAGCCGACGCGATCCTGCGCGACGAAATAGAAAAATGCGGCTACGCAAAGGAGCTCAGCCAGTTCTTCGTTGTGCTCCCGGGCGTTAAGACCGTGGGAGTGATGGGCGACGCCCGCACCTACGACGAGCTTGTGGCGATCCGCGCCGTTACCACCGACGACTTTATGACCGCCGACTGGGCAAAGATACCCTACGATATCCTCGGCAAGCTCTCAAACCGCATAATAAACGAGGTAGAGCATGTAAACCGCGTGGTTTACGACATCACCAGCAAGCCGCCCGGAACGGTGGAATGGGAGTAATCCCCAAATCGTCAAAAAGCGCATAAACAAGCGGTTTTGGCTGTGTGATTGCCCTCGTTGGCAACAGAATGGCAACATTATTTGAATTATTGTAAAAATATAGAGCTATCAGATTTTCTGTAAGTCTGATAGCTCTTGTTCTTTCAGTTTCTAAAACAACCTGCCAAAAAGGAAGGTGTGACTGAGCAGCTCAAAGCAGAAAATCAAATGCTGTGGGGCGCGGGTCTCCGGTGGAGACCTCTGCCGAAGGCAGAAGCGCCGACCGAGCCGACAGGCGAGACAGCGAATGAACAATATCCGTAACCGTGCAACGGAAATCGTTAATGCAGAGTTGATTTATGTATAATAAAATCGAGCAAAGGTGAATTATTCATCTTCGCTCGATTATCTTTTTATTCGCTCATAATTTGTTTTAACGGTATTTTTTTCATTGACTGACCATAAGCAAACATCACGCCTTCATATACAACGATAAAAACAGCAAGCGTTATAAAGAACATCAGAAAATCAAACTCATATTCGGGAATACCCTCGACGCCCGAAAAAACAATATCAACCATAATTCTCAATAATGCATACTGATACACGGAACCGATGATAAAGCCGATATACGCCGCCGGGCGGTAGCCGTCGAGAACAGAACGCTTGCAATCAGCACTATCATAGCCGAATACACGCATCATAGCAATATTCTTTTGGTTGGAGCGGATGACGGTGGTCACGGCAATATACAGCGTGGTAAACGCCAGAACAACGCCGATAATCAACATCATCAAGCCCATCATTTCACTTGACAAATCCTTCATACTTGCCGACATTTGTATCATAGCTGAGAAGCAGAACGAGGAAAAGGCGATGAAGAACACCAAGGTTTTGCGGCTTCTTAACACAGAGCTCCTCATTTCGGCGACAAAAGTCTTTTTATCTTTTGTGTTTTTGGTTTTCCCCTTTACCTTTACGATACCCTTCAACAGATTGACGCAAGGCTGGCGAAGCTTTAACAGGCTGTTGCATACTGCAATCAAAGCAAAGACCAAAGTGGGAGCAATCACCAGCAGGACGAATAATATCCAATGATAACCAATAGAAAGCTCCGGCAAATAACCGTCTTTATTTTGTAACTCATAAAACTGCGGCATTAACGCAAATGACAGCAAATAGCCGACGAAACAGCCAAGGAATACACTCAAGCCGAAAACAGAAAAACCCTTGGCAATTTTGAAATCAGAATAACCGAGAGCCTTTAATATCCCGATTTCCTTTGAATGGCTGTCTATGTAATGCTTGATATAGAAAAACAGCATCACAACGGTAGTAATCGCCAAGCAGCCGCCGCTGACGGCGCAAACGACCTTTGAAGTCATAATCTGTGCGTCGTAGAACATCTGCGCGTAGGGGTTGTCAATCAGACCTGCTATCGCAGTTAAATCCAAATAATAGTTTAAAAACATATTGCAGACGGTTACCGCACAGCAGGTCATAATGGAAATTCCGAACAACTTTACGCTGTCCTTGATACTGACAATCATACCGTCACCACCCGATCTCGTAAGCCGTCTTTTTATCCGTGTTTTCGGTAACGCTGACGATTTTGCCGCTGTTCATCTTAATGATTCTGTCGGCGGTTTCGGCTATATTGCTGTTGTGCGTTACCATAATCATCGTAAAGCCCTGTTCCTCGTGTAGCTTGATGATATAGTCGAGTACCTGTCTGCCTGTTTCTTCGTCTAATGCTCCTGTCGGCTCGTCAAGAAAAAGTACCTTCGGATTCTTTGCGAGCGCTCTTGCTATCGCTACACGCTGTTGTTCGCCGCCGCTGAGCTCTGATGGGAATTTTCTGCGCTTATCGGATAAGCCGACCGCTTCGATATATTTCAGATAATCCTTGTTATTGTCGAGGTCAGCACCCATCCTTACATTCTTTTCTACATTTAGATGTGGGAGCAAATAATACTGCTGAAAGATATAAGCCGTGTTTTCACGTCGGAATTTCGTCAGATCCTTTTCGCTCATATTGCCGAGTTCTTGGCTGTCATAAGCAACACAACCGCCGTCTGAAGTCTCCAAGCCCGAAATGACATTGAGAAAGGTTGATTTTCCCGAACCTGAAGCGCCGAGTATGACGATAAACTCACCATCGTTAATGCGAACGGAAACACCATCCAGCGCTTTAAAGCGACTTTCGGCTTTTCCGTAATATTTTGTTAAATCATTTATCTCTATCATTATTATTATCCTTTCAGTCTTTCTGTCAGCAATGCTTTGAAAACTTCCGTCAGCATTATGCCGATCTCAACTTCCGTAAAGCGACACATAGATGTTGCGCAGAGGGTGGCAATGCCGTGAGAATATATCCATAGGTGTCGGTACAATATAACAGCGTCATCTGCCGATACAGGATATTCATCGGTAATTGATTTTAAAATATCGATATAGTTGTCATCAATTTCGGGGAGTATTCTATTTACGCCTATATTACCGTATGTTTTTCGCATAAACAAAAGTTGAAACAGCTTCGGCTCATTTATTGCAAACTGAATATATGACTGACCAACGCCCTTAAAGGCAGGGGTTTGCTGTAATCCTTGCTCAACATATTCGGAATATATCTCACGAGCTTTTGCTTCAATCCCGTTAAGTACCTCGCCCATATTATCAAAAACGGTAAATATCGGTCTTGCCGAGCTAATTTCGCTTTAGGGGGCATAATGAGCTCCTTTCTAAAACAATCGTTTTATAACATTTGTTTTATTATAAAGTATAATAATCGTTTTGTCAATAACCGGATTTGTAACGCCAAAACACGCAATGAAATGAAATACCCTTTGAATACAAAGCTAAAATGCGGTATAATAGCCGTATAGAAAAGTTTATCCAACACGGCTAAATTCCCTTACTGTTATCAACGCTGATAAAAAATGATAACAAGAGGGGATATAGGCAGGAGAATATGGATATATCAAATAATCAAAAGAACCACAGATAGTACAGATAATAATACCTACACGGAATTGTTTAAGCGCTATCGAGTGGGAGTAAATTTCTAATATAGAATTATAATCAACGCCGCCAAGTGGGATAATCTCCTGCTTGGCGGCTCTGTTTTTTTGAATAATAACCACTTATCTTCAAAAAACGACCACTTATTGAAAAACGGTGGATTTGATTTTCAAAGCGTGGTATACTGTTGTCAACAAAGGAGGAAAAAACAATGCAGGTAGAGATCAAAATTGACGACAACTGTATTGAGCCGAAGGTAATTATCGTTACCGATAAGGTAACCGATGAAATCAACGACATACTCAATACGCTTTCATCAAAAACGCCCGAGGTTATCACAGGCTTTTACAATGATTTAGCCGAGATCTTATCGCCGGAGGACATTATCCGTATTTACGCAGAGGGCGGCAAGACATTTGCTTTTGCCAACAAGAAAGAATATATCCTTAGACAAAGATTATACGAGCTTGAGGAGCAGCTTACCAAGTACAGCTTTGTGCGCATTTCCAACTCGGAGATCATCAATCTTAAAAAGGTGCGCAACTTTGATTTGAGCTTATCGGGTACGATTTGCGTTACGCTGTCCGACGGTACGACTACTTATGTTTCAAGACGCTATGTGTCAAAAATCAAAAAGGTTTTAGGTTTATAGGAGGTAGATTATGAAAAAGAAAGTTATTCTGCGCAGCCTGATCGGTGCTAATCAACAAGGGAGAGTATTATCCTGTAGTGCCGCAGTTGACTGCTCTTTGCGGCAATGAACTGAATGCAGTCGTTATCCAGACAATATGCTCTTTGATATACGGAGCTGCTTTCGGCGGAGCGTCGGTGATTTGGGAAACGGATAATTGGAGCCTTTTGAAGCAGACGGTTCTGCACTTCCTTGTAATAACAATATCATTGTTCCCAATCGCCTATTTTATGTACTGGATGCCGCATAGCTTTTTAGGAATAGTAGGCTATATCGCCATCTTTTTCCTCATTTATTTCTCTATTTGGATCGCTCAGTACTTTGCTATGAAGAAAAGGATTCAGGCGTTCAACGACAAGGTCAAATCAGATTTAGTAAACAGCCAATAAATAATCCAGCCGCCAAGCGGGATATTTCCTGTTTGGCGGCTTTTTCAAAAATATTTCAATAAACTCTTGACAACTATATCGGAAGGTGATATAGTTATTACAACATCCGATATATCGGAAAGCGATATAACAGGAGATGATATATCGGTAAACGATAACAGAGGTGATCATATGTCAAAACAAAACGCTTTGACTGAGCCTGTTTATTACATTCTGCTGTCACTGCTTACGCCTATGCACGGCTATGGTATTATGCAGAACGTAAAAAAGTTGACAAATGACAGGGTGAACATCGGCGCGGGTACGCTCTACGGAGCGATCAACACCCTGCTCTCAAAGGGCTTTATTGCGGAATACAAAAGCGATCCGTCCAAAAAGGAATATATCATCACAGATGACGGAAGAAGCGTATTAAGCGCGGAGCTTACAAGACTAAAGGAGCTTGTAAAAAACGGAGAAGAATTATTGGAGGGTTAATACGATGGATAATTCACACATCTCAAAATTTAAACTGTTTTTTTCGCTCGATAAGGAGCTTGCGTTTATCAATAAGATGAACAAAGAAGGCTGGAAGCTCATCTATATCAAAGGCGGAGTTATTTATTCATTTGAAAAATCCAAGCCGGACGAGTATTTTACCATACTTCACGCCACAGCAAAGGAAAAGATTTTGGAAATATCCTCTTTTGCCGCTCAGTGCGGTTATCAAGCCATACCGCATACGATGGACGGTTTCGGTGATCTGCTTTATCTCACCGGCAGAAAGACAGATGTTTCGCCTGAATTTGTTTGTGAAGCACCTGAAAAAATTGACAGCGCAGAAAGAATATATCATCGTTTCCGAACTCTCAGCATTGTTTTTATCATATTGTCCGTTTTACTTATTTTGGATTGTGCGATTATCCTTTGGGCAAGGATGACCGCTCCCGAGGCTTCGGTTATTTTAACTGTTTTTGGTGTGTTGTTTATGTTATTCGTTGCAATATATATTGCTATGTGTATCTATGTTAACGTGCTGACCGCCAAAGCACGCCGAAATTTGAAGCAATTACAAAAGGAAAGTGAAATCTATGAATAAAAAGGGTGTGTCTTTTTGTATTACCTGTATCTAATACCTTTTTTCGTCTTACTGATCATCATTTTTATATCTTATAATCCAAAAGTATCGGAAAGGAAAATGACAATGGTTATTTTATCAAACGACAAAACAATATGTGCCGAGTACAACCGCATGACTGTTCAACGCAATTACGGAAACGGAAAAGATAAAAAATTTGCGCTTATCGGCAGCGTCAACCATCATTCGGATGTATTAAACAGCTATCCGACAAAAGAAGAGGCAGTTGCAGAACTTGAAAAGATATACGCAGCTTATCAAAACGGCGATAAAACATATGCGGTATAAGATTATGGTCGAAGGAATTGGATTTTATCCAAATCAATCTGTAACGCCCAAACCCATCAAGTAATGTAATCACTCTACCTAACCTATTTTTCTTTTCAAAGAGCGCATAAATAGTATGTTTTGAAGCCTAAAAGCGTGACACTATTTCGATTTATTATCAAGATTAAAAAGTATAATTATTTTACCGCTTTAAAGTTTTGATTTTAAAGAATGGTTATGCTATAATAAACCAAAAGCTATTAGAAATAAACCAAGCTACGAATGATAGCAAATGACTGATAGCTTTTTGATAGCACAAGCTGTGATAACTAAACAAAAATGTATAATTGAAACCATATTTCTTTGCACTTAAGAGTGGGAGTAAAATTCTAATATGGAATTATAATCAACGCCGCCAAGTGGGATAATCTCCTGCTTGGCGGCATCTTTTTTGATTCTTGCAAATAAAAATATCTACGACTAAATGTAAAATATACTTGACAAAACGAATGTAATATGATACACTCTCCATGTAAAGATCACTATTTGAAATTTTAAAGGAGTGTTTATTATGCTTGAAAATCCTCTGGTTCCTGCTATCATTATTATCGCTGTCTTTGTGTTAGTTGTGATCGTACGCTCAAAAAAGGTAAGAAAAGCACAGTATGATGAACGTCAGCTTTTGGCGAGAAATACCGCGTTTCGCTATTCATTTTTCTTCTTGCTGTTTTATTGCTTTGTCTGCGCGGTTTTGCAGCTCTGCAACGTCATTTGGGCGCCGATCTCGATACAAATGTTTCTCGGGATAATTCTATCTTTTGCGATATTTATCGCATTGTGTATTATCAAGGACGCCTATTTTTCTACTTCGAAAAAGTATAACACCAATGCAGTTATCTTCTTTTTTGCGTACGGCGTCGTAAATTCGGTCTATTTGGTGCACGGGCTCGTCAACGGTAAAACCTTTTTGGAAAACGGACAATTCTCAGAGCTCGTTTTGTATGCTGTTGCCGCCGTTTGCCTCTTTGTCTTGGGAATCTTTTCGGTCATTAAGTATACTCTCGAAAATCGCGGAGCGGAGAAGTAATGAAAAACTTGAAACTAAAAAGCGCGCGCGCCGCGCTCGACCTTTCTCAGCAACAGCTTGCCGATAAGGTTGGCGTCAGCCGACAAACGATCAACGCTATAGAAAAAGGCGACTACAATCCGACAATCAAGCTGTGTGTCGCTATTTGCCGCACGCTCGGAAAAACCTTAGACGAATTATTCTGGGAATGATGTTAAAATTCTAAATTAGAATAATAATTCGGATTTGACAAATGGTTTTGTTTCCGCTATAATAGGGCGGACAGGAGGGCTGCGATTTGAAAAGATATGTTATTGCCGAATAAGCATTGGCTATTCGGTATCATTTGAATATTGCTATAGCCATTGCTTACCCTAAAGCATTACATTTTTTAGGAGGCAACAATGAGCTATATCAAGGCAGACGAAGTGCTGCCGCAGAACATTATAAAAATCATTCAACAATATATAGACGGGGAAAATATTTACATTCCAAAGAAAGAAGGCTCCCGCGTCGATTGGGGAGCGAAAACCGGCGCCAAAAAAGAGCTGCGCCGACGCAACACTTTGATTTATCGGGAATATCTTAATGGCGAAAATGTTGCCGCACTGGCAAGCCGGTACTACCTTTCCGATAAATCGATACAGCGTATCATACGCGAAATGAGAATCAGTGAGTCTGCCTAGCGCAGGCTCATTCTTTTTTATAATAGTTTGTGAGGTAGACATATATCAAAATGTATGGTATGATAATGTCAGTAAATCGAAAGGATGATCACAATGAAAACTTATAAATATATAGCCCTTCGCGAACAGCCTGAAATAAAGGAAAAAGCCGCTCAGTGGTTCCACGAAAAATGGGGCGTGCCCAAAGAGGCGTATCTTGAATGTATGGAGGATTACCTCAGCGGAAACACCGAAAACGGCTGGTATCTGTGCCTTGACGGAGAAATGATAATCGGCGGCTTGGGCGTTATAGAAAACGACTTTCACGAAAGAAAGGATCTGGCGCCCAACGTCTGTGCTGTCTATACTGAGAGCGATTACCGCAAGCAGGGGATAGCCGGAAAGCTCTTGGATATGGCGGTTGAAGATTTGCGGACAAAGGGGATCACGCCGCTTTATCTTGTTACCGACCACACCGGCTTTTACGAAAGATACGGCTGGGAGTTCCTGTGCATGGTGCAGGGAAGCGACCCCGAGCCGTCAAGAATGTATGTGCATTACTAAAATATAATGCTATATTAGAATTATAATCATTGCCGTCAAGCGGGATAATCTCCTGCTTGGCGGCGTTTTATTTTGGATTTGATGTAAGTTATTCGCTAACTTATTGAAATTCCCAATCGTGTATGATAAAATGAATACGCAAAGATGAACAACATTTCAAACAGAAAGAAGGAGCATTATGAAAAACTCTATCAAAGCAATGGCTATAGCTTCAGCGCTTTCCCTGTGCGCGGTATTTGCCGGCTGTTCCGGTTCTGCGTCATCCGGCACGTCAAGCGAGCCGTCGGCGCAGCCTGCTGCCGATCAGGCGACTGTAGCTGCAACGGAAGCGCCCGTCGAAGAAACGATCGTACCGCTTTCTACAAATCCCGAGGATTATCTGACGATGTTCGACGAGGGCAGCTACTATAACAAGGTGCTTTACAAGGACTGCGAATACAAAATGCCCCTAATTAAGCTGGATTCCGCCGACGCTAAGACCATTAACAGCGAGCTGGAAGAGGTCTATAAGCAGTGCCAAAACGATATCGATCTATACAAAAATCAAGAATTCCACGACGGCACTCAGACGGTCAGCTACACCGCCGCTCTGAACGGCTCCGTCCTTTCGCTTTGCGTAGAGCGTAAATATCCCATGAGCGTCCGGAAATACAACGTTGCTAATATCGACGTGCTCACCGGCGAAAAGCTCGACAACAGCGCGGTATTGACTGCTGCCGGAACCACCGAGGAGCAGGTCAAGAGCAATACCAAAGCCGCTATCGATTCTTACTATGCCGATAAGTACGGCTCTAACGTCGGCAGTAAGTCATACAGCAAAACCATGTCGGACGATAATATCGCCGCGGCAAGGTATTATCTCGGAGACGGAAATTCCTTATGCGCCGCGTTCGATGTGTTCTTCGAGGCGGGCGTGGGCGTCACCGAAGGCACGGCAAAAATATCATAATGCTATCAAAAGGAGTTGTCCTCACAGGACGGCTCCTTTATTCTTTATCGGAATTATAAATTACGTTTTCGTGATATTTACCGAAAATTTGATTTTCTATTGCTACATGCGTTTTTTTGTGCTAAAATGTTCCTGTATAAAAATAAGGAGAGAAATATATGGACGAAAACTTTAAGTTTTTGGTTTCCGCTTCGGGCTTTGAGCTTGAACGGATACGCACCGCGCTTTTAGATAACGGCATACCCAGCGACAGCAAGCCGCAGCGCCGCAATTTTTCCGCTAAGGCGGTCACGGGCGTTGACAATTCCGTGCAGGACATCTATGTTGCGGAGAAGGACTACGAAAACGCTTACGATCTTTGCGTCGGCATCGGCGCTATACACATCGAGGGCGAGGAAGAGATAATCGAGGATGACGCCGCTTTTGCCGATGCTGCGGAAAACGCGGAGGAAACATCCGCCGCACCCGCCGAGGAATTCGAGGAGATGCCCTCGGGCAAGCGCACCGCGGTGCGCATAGTGTCGGCTATCCTGTTTATTCTTATCGCCGCCGCCATCATATTCGGAACAGATTATTTTATGGGCTGGATCAAAGGCCTGTTTATGTAAGGAGTAATTTACAATGAACGTTGAAACAAAATGCCTGCACGCAGGCTATGAACCCGAAAACGGCGAGCCCAGACAGCTCCCGATCTATCAGAGCACCACATGGAAATACGCTTCCTCAGACGATATGGGCAAGCTTTTTGACCTTGAGGCGAGCGGTTATTTCTATACCCGCCTGCAAAACCCCACCAACGATCAGGTCGCGGCTAAGATCGCCGCGCTCGAGGGCGGCGTAGCCGGAATGCTTACTTCAAGCGGACAGGCGGCAAACTTCTTCGCGCTGTTTAATATCTGCGAGACCGGCAGCCATATCGTGGCTTCCTCCTCGATATACGGCGGCACATACAACCTGCTGGGCGTTACAATGAAGAAAATGGGCATCGACGTCACCTTTGTCGACCAGACCCTTTCCGAGGAAGAGCTTCAAAAGGAGTTTCGCCCCAACACCAGAGCCGTGTTCGGCGAGACCATCACCAACCCCACGGTTTCGGTGCTCGATATCGAAAAGTTCGCGCGTTTGGCGCATAAAAACGGCGTTCCGCTCATTATCGACAACACCTTTGCAACTCCCGTAAACTGCCGCCCGATCGAGTTCGGCGCGGATATCGTCACTCATTCCACCACAAAATACATGGACGGTCACGCCGTTAGCGTAGGCGGCGCTATTGTGGACAGCGGCAACTTCGATTGGATGGCGCACGCCGACAAATATCCCGGCATGACCACTCCCGACGATAGTTATCACGGCTTGGTTTACGCCGAAAAGTTCGGCAAGCTCGGCTATATCACAAAGGCGACATCGCAGCTCATGCGCGACCTCGGCTCTATCCAGTCGCCCATGAATGCTTTCTACCTCAACAACGGTCTTGAAAGCCTGCACGTAAGGATGAACCGCCACTGCGAAAACGCGCTTAAAATCGCGAAATTCCTTAAGGCTCAGGACAAAGTCGCTTGGATCCATTATCCCGACCTCGAGGGCGACGACAACTATGAGCTCTGCAAAAAGTATCTGCCCAACGGTTCCTGCGGCGTAATCGCGTTCGCAGTCAAAGGCGGCAGAGACAAAGCTATCGCTTTCATGGACAGCCTCAAGCTTATGATAATCGCCACTCACGTAGCCGACGCGCGCACCTGCCTGCTCCATCCCGCAAGCCACACCCACCGTCAGCTCAGCGACGACCAGCTCCGCGAGGCAGGCATCGCGCCCGACCTTATCCGTCTGTCGGTAGGTCTTGAAAACGCCGACGACCTTATCGCCGATCTTCAGCAGGCGCTGGACAAGATTTAATTATTTCCCTTCACTATACACTATTCAATTTACACTTTATACTAAATTATCCGGAGGTTTTTTATGAGCGCTTTTGTTTCTGCAATCATTGTCGCCGCGGGCGGCTCTACCCGCATGGGAATATCCGACAGCAAGCAATTCATCCCGCTGCTTGGCAAGCCCGCTATTTCATACACTCTCAGCGCGTTTCAGAACTGCGCGCTCATAAGCGAGATCGTCGTTGTCAGCCGCGCGCAGGATATCGACCGCATTTTCGCGCTTTCGCAGGAATGTGGCTTCGACAAGGTCATCGCCGTTGTCGAGGGCGGCGCTTGCCGCGCCGAAAGCGTTAAAAACGGCATCCTCGCCGCCGACGCTCAGGCACAGTATTTCGCTATCCACGACGGCGCGCGTCCGCTTATCACTACCGAGGAGATCAACGCTGTGGTAGAAGCGGCGTTTGAAACAGGCGCGGCGACGGTCGGTACAGCTGTTACCGACACCATAAAGGTCGCTGACGAAAACAACGTTATTGTCAACACGCCCGAGCGTTCCACCCTCAGAGCGGTGCAGACTCCCCAGGTGTTCGAAAAGGAGCTGTACTCCTTCGCTCTTTCCGACGCTGACGACCTTGAAAGCGTCACCGACGACTGCTCGCTGATCGAAAAAATGGGCGGCGAAGTGCTCATTGTCGAGGGCAGCCGCGAGAATATCAAGCTCACCACGCCAATCGACGTGCTCATAGCCGAAAGCATCCTCAGCAAGAGGAATCAGCCGTGATAAGGATAGGGCACGGCTACGACGTGCACCGCTTTGCGGAGAACAGAAAGCTGATCCTCGGCGGCGTTGAGATACCGTACGAGTTCGGCTTGCTCGGCCATTCCGACGCGGACGTGCTGGCTCACGCTATCATGGACGCTCTGCTCGGCGCCGCGGCGCTGGGCGATATCGGTCAGCATTTTCCTGATACCGACAACGCCTACAAGGGCGCCGACAGCATGGTTTTGCTGCGCGAGGTCTGCCGTATACTTTCCGAAAACGGTTATTCTATCGGCAACATTGACGCGACCGTCATCGCGCAGAAGCCCAAGCTGAAGGACTACATAGTCAGCATGCGCGAGACCATCGCGCAAAACTGCGGGATCGACATTTCGCAGGTCAGCGTAAAGGCGACCACCGAGGAAAAGCTCGGTTTTACCGGCAGGCTTGAGGGCATTTCGGCGCACGCAGTCGCACTGATACAATCATAATACATACACCTCGCTCATACATTTGGGCGAGGTGTTTTTTATGAAGCGAAAGATTATTTCAATACTGTTGGCGTTATCCCTCGTGTTCTGTTCTGCGGTGTTCGTTTCTGCGGACGACGACGCGCTGATCTCTGCTCCGTCGGGAATACTTATGGAAGCGTCAACAGGTAAAATTCTTTATGAGAAAAATGCACATGAACAGCGGCCATGCGCGTCCATAACAAAGGTCATGACTTTGCTGCTTGTGTTCGAGGCGATGGACAGCGGCAAGCTAAAGCTCACCGACACTATAACCGCGAGCGAGCACGCGGCGTCTATGGGCGGTAGCGACATCTGGCTGGAAACGGGGGAGAAGATGTCCGCCGACGACATGATAAAGGCGACGGTGGTTGCCAGCGCCAACGACGCGGCGGTTGCGCTCGCCGAGCATATCAGCGGCAGCGAGGAAGTGTTTGTTAAGCAGATGAACGAGCGCGCGGCGCAGCTCGGCATGAAGGAAACTGTGTTCAAAAACTGCAACGGGCTCGACGAGGACGGACACATCACCTCGGCATACGACGTTGCGGTGATGTCGCGCGAGCTGATGAAGCACGAAAAAATCTTTGATTACACATCTATCTGGCTTGACACCCTGCGCGGCGGCGAGACCCAAATAGTAAACACAAACAAGCTGCTAAAGACTTATAACGGCATAACCGGGTTGAAAACCGGCACCACCGACGACGCGGGCTGCTGCGTTTCGGCTACCGCGACGCGCGGCGGCATGTCGCTTATCGGTGTGGTCTTGGGCGCGGACACGGGCAAGCAGCGTTTTGCCGACGCCGCGAAGCTTCTCGATTACGGCTTCGCTAATTATGCGATAAAAGAATTAAAAACGCCCGAAGACCTGCCGAAGGAAATCGAGGTCGATGGCGGAATGGAAAAGCGCGCCGAGCTATCCTGTGAGATAAACGGGGGAGCGGTCGTTAACAAGGCGAGCGCCGACGAAGCGCAGTACGAGGTATCTTTGCCCGATTCACTTGAAGCGCCCGTGCTCAGCGGCGAAAAGGTCGGCAGCGTGATCGTAAAGATCGGCGGCGACACTAAAAGCTTTGACGTGATATCGCAAACCGAAATAGCGCAGTCGTCCTTTGGTTTGGTGTTCAAAAAGCTGTTTGATTCATTGATTTCAATTTAAGGCACCACCGCACAATTCAAGGCGCACGGCTTGCTTGAATCTTATTCCGTCAGCTTGCCCAAAAAATCTCGGCAAGGCGACAGCCTTACCTCAATTTATTTGTACAACCTGACGAAAAATCTTACTGCGCAATCCGCACACCTGAATTATGCGGTATTGCCTTAACTATTTTACTCTCGCCTTATATTCCAAATCCGATACGCAAAAACAAAAGCGCCTTTTTTCGGGCGCTTTCAGCTTGTGAAAATGCGGTGCGTTGCTGCACACTATTTCTTTCGTAAAAGGTTTTCGTCTATCAACTCTATGATCCGTTCGTCTATAGTTATATCAAACTTTCTTGCAAACCATTGATGCGCGGCTTTGAGCTTGGGAAAATCATCTTCGGTAAAGACATACGGGTGACCCATAAAGGGCTTATCATCATCAAAAAAATACGCCCAAGTCATGCAATTCTGAGCTATGCAGTCTTTTGGATTGATCTCTATCAATTCCTTCACGGGCGATCTCATCGCCATCGTTTGAAAGAAAGTCTCTTCCGGCGTGTAGGATACAAGTAGATCGCGGACGATTTTTGTCCGGTTTTTGTATTCGGTGTAAATATGATCTATCGCGGTATCCGGCAGTATCCACCAGGCTGATCCGCCGTACAGCTCCACTCCCGCTCCCGTCAGCGCCTTGTACGGAGATTTACCCAGCACCGATACCGTTTTTTTCAGTACCTTTACGCCTGTCAAAAGCGGCTTTTTAATCAGCTTATTTTTGCCGAATCTGTCTTTTATTCCGCGTTCGGTTTTACGGAGCCTTGGGGATCGTTTGATCCTGAATTTATAATAGATCCAATTATCCGGATCGTATGCGGTGCAATCAATATAGGGCTTAGGATAGCTGCTATCCAGGGATGTGTTTATTGTATCTATCGGCTTTATCGCATAGTCCTGACCGCTGAGCAGCGCGTAGTATTGATAATCCGGACCTTTGCTTTTAACACAGTCGAGCATTATGAAAACGATATCAACGAGCGTTCTGTCATCCAGTATTCCTTTGATACGTTTGTCAGCGATATACAGATTATCAGTCGTTTTGTGTTCTTCAACAAAAGCTTTGTATTCTTCATCCGGAACGGAAGCGTCGATATGCAAAACAACGTCCGAGCGGCTTGTGATCAAATGCTTTAGCAAGCGCGAGACCTGTGAGAGGTTTTTGTGACACATGATCATAAATAAGTTTTTTTTATCGACAGTAGCCATTTTGTTCACGCACCCTTTTGATTTAGCGTCCATATCAGCTTAATAATGCGGATAAATAAAACAAAAAATAAGGGGCTGCCGCAAAACTTCTCATTTTGCTGCAGTCCCTTATATAAATGGAGCGGATGATGGGAATCGAACCCACACGATCAGCTTGGAAGGCTGAAGTTCTACCACTAAACTACATCCGCATGTTTGCAACAGTGTTATTATATCATCATGTTTTAAATATGTCAAGGATTATTTTATGTGCCGGCGGGTTTTCTTCTGCCCGCCGTTTTTCGTTTTACTATTGATTTTTATAATTTATGATGATATAATATTAAAGATTATGTGGTATATTATTAAAACTGCATTACGGAGGAAAAATGAAGGAACTGTTCATGCTTATCAAAAGGCTCGATTTCAAGGGGCTGTTTTTCTCAAAAACCGATAACGCTTTCATCCAGTTTTTCCGTTACTGCTTTGTCGGCGGTATCGCGACCTTGGTTGAGGGCGGCGCTCTTTGGATCATCCAGCACTTTATATTTAAAGAAGCCGACGGCTTTTACGTTTATATAGCTCAGGGTATCGCTTTCGTTTTAGGTCTTATCACAAACTTCATTCTGTCAAAGCTGTTTGTGTTTCAGGAGAAAAGCGAAAAAACGAACGCCGCCGGAGAGTTTATCGCCTATGCCGTTATAGGCGTCGTCGGGCTTGGAATTAAAGAGCTGCTGCTTTGGCTGTTCAATGTCCAAATCGGCTGGCACTACATGATAGTATGGGTCATCTCTACAATTTTAGTTCTTGTATGGAATTATGCCGCGAGAAGGATCCTTTTGTACAGGAAGAAGAAATAAGATTATTGTATAAATACAGATAGGTGGATAAAATGCAGAAAGTACTTATCATCGGCGCGGGGCCTGCGGGTCTGACCGCAGCCTATGAGCTGATGGATAAAAGCAAGGATTATGAAGTTATCGTGCTTGAAGAGAGCGACCGTTTCGGCGGTATCTCGCGCACAGTGAATTATAAAGGCAACCGCATGGATATGGGCGGACACCGCTTTTTCTCAAAGGTCGCCGAGGTGAACGATTGGTGGGAGAAGATGCTTCCCACTCAGGGCGCCATGCCTTACGACGACGTTGTGCTCGGCAGAGAGTCGACCGTTGTCAGCGGTGGTCCCGACCCCGAGAAAACCGACAGGGTAATGCTCAGGCGCAACCGCCTGTCGCGCATATTCTTCAACTCAAAGTTTTTCGATTACCCCATATCGCTCAAATTCGCCACTATCAAAAACATGGGCTTCGGCACCACTATCGTGGTCGGCTTCAGCTATCTTAAAAGCGCCATGTTTAAGCGCAAGGAAAATTCGCTTGAGGATTTCTACATAAACCGCTTCGGCAAAAAGCTGTATTCCATGTTTTTTGAGAATTACACCGAAAATCTCTGGGGCAGACACCCCAGCGAGATATCTCCCGAATGGGGCGCGCAGCGCGTCAAGGGCCTTTCGATAAAGGCTGTGCTCGGCGATATCTTCGGCAAGATGTTCAAGAAGAAGAACCGCAAGGTCGAAACCTCGCTTATCGAGGAATTCGCTTATCCCAAGCTCGGACCCGGTCAGCTTTGGGACATCACCGCCGCCGACTTTGAAAAAATGGGCGGCACGATAATCAAAAACGCGAAGGTCGTAAACCTTATCAAAGACGGCGACAAGCTTACGGGGCTTGTTTACGAAAAGGACGGAAAGCGCGTCACCCTTGAGGGCGATCACATCATTTCCTCGATGCCCGTCAAGGATCTGGTCGAAGGCATGAACGACGTTCCCGACGAATATCTGCAAATCGCCTCGGGACTTCCGTACCGCGACTACATGACCGTCGGCGTTTTGATACATCACCTCAATCTGAAAAACGAAACAAAGATAAAAACCATGGGCAACATCGTCCCCGACAACTGGGTCTATGTCCATGACAAGACCGTAAAGATGGGACGCTTCCAGATCTACAACAACTGGTCGCCCTACATGGTCAGCGACATCGAGGGCACCGTTTGGATGGGTCTTGAATACTTCTGCAACGAGGGCGACGAAATGTGGTCGATGACCGACGACGCCTTTGGCAAAATGGGCGTTTCCGAGATGGTCACGATGGGCTTGATAGAGAAGGAGAGCGACGTGCTCGACTTCCACGTTGAGCGCGTTAAGAAAGCGTACCCGGCGTATTTCGACACTTACGAGCACATGGACAAGCTGCGTGGTTATTTAGACACTATCGAGAATCTTTACTGCGTAGGCAGAAACGGTCAGCACCGCTACAACAATATCGACCACAGCATGTGCACTTCGTTTGAAGCGGTCAAAAACATCCTTTCAGGTGAGAAGAGCAAGGACAATATTTGGAATGTAAACACCGAAAAGGAATATCACGAAGAGAAGGAAAGCAAGTGATGAGTACAAAGAATAAAACCAAACCACGGCTTTTCGACAGCATTTTTGACGTTGTTTTAAAGCATCCGTTCATCTTTACCGCGCTTCTTTGCCTGCTTTTGTTCCCGATGGGCTTTGCAAACGCGGCAAACGTCACAACGCCTTCGGTCGTGTTCGAGATGATCATCTGGATAGGCATGCTGGCGGCGCTGTTCGTTGTCGGCAAGCCGAGCGGCAATTCAAAGGTGAACATTTATCTGGCTATATCGTCAGCGGTTTTCATAATCGTTTTTTCGCTTCTTGTAATTGAAAACGAAAGCAATTCAATGATGATGTCGGTGCCTGCCGCCGCTATCGTCATTCAGCTTGCGGTCGTGCTTTTTAACGAGAAAAAGCTTGACGCGGACAAAATCGTGATCCTGATGATAGTGATGGGCGTCGTGCTGAGGTATTGCTACTGCCTTAAATACGGCAGCGCCGAAATGCAGCACGATCAGGGCACCTTCGACGGCAGCGCGGGTCACCTTTCCTACATCAGTTACTGGTACAAAAACGGGCTTAAGCTCCCCGATTTTGACGTTTCCGACACGCCGAATTACATCCATTGGCAGTATTATCATCCTCCGCTCCATCATATCCTTATGGCATGCGGAATGAAAGTATTATCTTTCTTCGGAATGACGGACGAGTGGGCGCGCGAGGCTGTGCAGATCCTTCCTATGATCTATTCCGCGCTCAGCATGGTTGCCTGCTACCGCATATTCAAGCTTGTTAAGCTCGGCGGCGCGGGACTTGTCGCCGCAATGGCTATTCCTTGCTTCTACCGCACCTTCATCATTTGGAGCGGAGCTTACAACAACGATATGCTTTGCGCTATGTTTATGCTGCTGTCGATGATGCTGACCCTCAAATGGTACTACAAGCCGACCCTGCTCAACATCCTGCCGATCGCCGTGTGCGTCGGCTGCGGAATGATGGCAAAGCTCTCGGGCTGGATGGTCGCTCCTGCGATAGCGCTCGTGTTCCTGTGGAAGTTCATACGGAACATCAAAAAGCCGCTGCCCTTTATCGGTCAGTACGCCGCCTTCGGCGCGGTGTCAGTTCCGCTGGGACTGTGGTGGGGCATACGCAATTATCTGGAGTTCGGCACTCCGATAACATATGTGCCCGATCTCAAAAGCGCGTCTATGTCGGTGGAGCAAATACCTGTAGCACAGCGCCTTTTCGATTTCAGCTTTTTCCAGTTCGACTACCCGTTCATGGCTTTCAAAGGCCACGGCGCGCCGTATAATGAGTTCAATCCGGCGTTTGGTCTGTTCAAAACCTCGCTGTTTGACGAATACCATAAGCCCGAAGGCACGCACGGCGTAGAGATGATGCTCGTTGTCATGGCGGCTCTGCTCGCGCTTCTCGGCATTATCGGGCTGATATACATGTTCGTTAAAAAGAACAACGGTATCGACCTTCCGGTCAAGGCGTTCTTTGCCGTAGTATTCCTTACGATAATCATTTCATATTATCTTTTCTGCTTCCAGTTCCCGTATGTATGCACCGAGAATATCCGCTACTGCATACCTGTCATCCCAATACTCGCAATGGGCTTGGGCTTCCTTGTCAATGTGGCGGGGAAGGCGCTGAAAAAACAATAGTATATACCAAAGCGCTCGCGGTCGTCAGATCGCGGGCGCTTTTGAACAACTATGAGGACAACAAGGCAAAACACAATGTGTATGCGCAGGCGTTCCTTGACAACAGCGAGAAGCTGCAGCAAATGGCGGAAATCATCAGCCGCGGCTTTGAGAACGCAAAGGCGAACGAGCAGACGTACGGCAGCAGAGAGAGCGGGGTGAAATTTTGCATAAAAGACGATATTGACGGGAACAAATATGTTGATGTTGATAAATCTATATATGATAACGCAAACGGTGAAGCGGCGAAGTATTGTATAAAGTAGGTGAAAATGGTTATTCCGCAGATGTTATTGTTGGAATTAAATCAGATGGTTCTGCTTTGCATTATGATTTAGTTGGAATTAATCATAAAGGAATAACCGAAGCACCTTTTAGTAGGGTCAGCAAAAGCAGCCCATCTAGGAAGAATACTTCGGTTACTAAGAAAACAATACCACAACCTGCTTCAAAAAGCAATACTTCTGAGGAAAATAATCTTGAAGGGCGGAAGTCGAAGGACGACACGATATACGACATCGACCTTCTGCTTGACATAAGAGACCAAATCTGTTCATGATGAGCATTGATGTAAAAGAGAATAGCGACGGATATTGGTTCTATTCTTTTGCAATAGAAAAAGATACAGCCAGTATTTCTAAAGCTGACTTGCTTACGACAAGCGCCCCAGAAAATGACCATATCTTTATTACTACTATACTACAAAACGCATTGGCTGTCAAGTATGGTAAAAAAATATTATACAGTGGCAAAATAAGTGGCGACACGAACACTCGCTACAGCAAGGACGACACGATATATGACATTGACGAGGACGAGCTTTGGAGCGATTACGAGGAAACCCATGCGCTTGACGAGATCGACCCCGAAACGGGGTGGACTGTCGGAGAGCCCTTCCTATACATATAATACATTATAGCTTTATATCAACTTTACCAACATAATGCTGTGTGGATATTGCTTTTTATGAGCTGTTATGATATTATTATAATAACTATTACCATTAAATTGTCCGATCGGCGACGGCTGTTATAAAACGCGCCGGTATAGGGGGATGCATAGAATGAAAAGGTTCAAAATGGATCTGTCAAAGCAGATAGCGATAACCGTATCGGCTTTGCTGATCGTTGTAAATATAGTCTTGGGCTTCGTTTTGGTTACTCAGTCAAAGGATACATACAGGGATCTTATCAACAACCGAATGCTCGACATCTCAAACACGGCTGCGTCCATGATAGACGGCGACGTGCTTGAAAAGCTTACGGCTGAGGACAAGGACACTCCCGAATACAAAAAAATAAACGACGCTCTAGCCGTGTTTCAGGAAAACATAGATTTGGAGTATATCTATACTATCCGCGACATGGGCAACAAAAAGTTCTCGTTTATGGTTGACCCTCATCCTGTAGATCCGGGAGAATTCGGTCAGGAAATAAAGTACACCGACGCGCTGTATGAAGCGAGCCAGGGCAAGGCAGCGGTGGATAAGGAGCCGTACACCGACGACTGGGGACGCTTTTACAGCTCATACACCCCCGTATTTGACTCAAAAGGTAAGGTCGCGGGCATAGTCGCCGTAGATTTTGACGCCGACTGGTACGACAGACAGTTTTTGGCGCACACTGTATCTATTGTTATAGGCACAGCCCTTTCGGTCGTCCTCGGCGTAACGCTTATAATGCTTTCCACTAAAAAGCTGCGCAAAAAGCTTATTACCATCGAAAAAGAGATCGATCATGTTTCCGCCGATATCGAGGAGCTCACAAGGGAGTATTCCATCGAGACTGCCTCTCTGCCCGAAAGCTCCGGCGGCATCAACGGACTTGCAGACAGGATCCATCTTGTACACGAGGGCATCCATTCTTATATAAACGATACCAACCGTCAGGCGAGCAATCTTATCAACGCGCTCGGCTCCGATTGCATGGGCGTGTTCTATGTCGACCTCGACAAGGACGAGGCTATCTGCTATATCGAGTCTGAGATGGTCAGCATATTCAAGAAGGGAATGAAATTCCGCTATTCCGACGCTAACGTAGCCTTTGCCGAGCGTTATGTCGCCAAGGAGTACCGCGAACACTTCCTTCACGCCGTCAGCCCCGAATCCATTCGCGAGGGTCTTAAAACCGAGACCGTGCTCTCGTACCGTTATCTCGTAAAAACGGGCGAAGCCGAGTTTTACGCTATGATCCGCATTGCCGGCGTTCGCCGCAAAGAGGACAGGGACGACGGTATCGTGCACGCCGTAGGACTCAGCTTTTCGAATGTCGACGCCGAAACCAGGAGCGACCTCGAGCGCAACCGCGTGCTCAGCGACGCGCTCATGGCGGCTGAGGAAGCGAGCACTGCAAAAACCGCTTTCCTGTCGAACATGAGCCACGAGATACGCACGCCTATGAACGCGATAATCGGACTTAACAGCCTTGCGCTCAAGGATGAAACGCTCAACGACAGCACGCGCGAATACCTTGAAAAGATCGGCAGCAGCGCAAAACATCTGCTGAGGATAATCAACGATATCCTCGATATGAGCCGCATAGAGTCCGGCAGGCTGGTGCTTCGCAACGAGGAATTCTCTTTCAAGGGAATGCTCGACCAGATAAACACCATGGTCATCGCTCAGTGCAGAGAAAAGGGTCTCAACTACAACTGCGTCGAGAAAAACCAAATAGACAGCTACTATATCGGCGACGATATGAAGCTTAAGCAGATACTTATCAACATACTCAGCAACGCGATAAAGTTCACGAACGCGCCCGGCGACGTCACTTTGTCGGTCGAAAAGACTGCGGATTACGACGGCAGGGCTATGCTTAAATTCTCAGTAAAAGATACGGGTATCGGCATTGACAAGGAGTTTTTGCCCAAGGTGTTCGACTCCTTTACCCAGGAAAACAGCTCGCAAAGCAACAAGTACGGCAGCACGGGTCTCGGTTTGGCTATAACAAAGAGCATCGTCGAGATGATGAACGGCACGATTTCGGTAGAATCCGAAAAGGGCTTAGGCACCGAGTTTACTGTTGTTGTCACGCTTAAAAAAGACAAACGCTACTTTTCCCCGGCAAGCTCCATACAGCCCGGCGACCTTCGCGTGCTGATCGTCGACGACGACCTTGATTCCGGCGAGTATACGCGCATGATGCTCAACGAAGCCGGCATTTTCGCCGACATCTGCTCCGGCAGGGAAGAGGCGCTGCATCAGCTTGAGATACATCACGTTAAGCAGGAGCCGTATAATCTGGTGCTGCTCGACTGGAAAATGGCGGGAATGGACGGGCTTGAAGCGGCAGGACGTATAAGGGAACGCTACTCAGACGAGACCTCGGTCATCATCCTTACCGCGTACAACTGGGACGATATTTTGGGCGAAGCCATGAACAGGGGAGTTGACGGTTTTCTGTCAAAGCCGCTGCTCGTCCGCAATCTCGTCGATGAATACGAGCGCATCTCGCGCCGCGGAAACGCGCACCTGCACAACGACAAGCCGCGCGCCGAGCTGAAGGGCAGACGCATCCTTATGGCGGAGGATATGTTCATCAACGCCGAAATAATGAAGGAGATAATCATGTCGCGCGAGGCGGAGATAAAATACGCGGAAAACGGCAGGATCGCGCTTGAAACGTTCAGGGACAGCCCCGCAGGCTACTATGACGCTATCCTTATGGACGTCCGCATGCCCGAGATGGACGGCCTTGAGGCTACCGCGGCTATTCGCGCGCTCGACCGCCCCGACGCAAAATTGATTCCCATAATCGCGCTCACGGCGAACGCCTTTGACGAGGACGTACAAAGCTCGCTGCAATCGGGAATGAACGCCCACCTTTCAAAGCCCGTTGAGCCCGAATACCTCTACCAAACCTTGGAAGAGCTGATATACGTTTTTGATGAACAAAGAAAAGACCAAGCATAAACAAACCCCTCCGCATAAAACGTGCGGAGGGGTTTAGTATTAAGTGAGCGCGATATTTATGATACCTGCAATTGTTCTTTTAACGCGTTTTGAAGAAGTTGGGAAAAGTTGATATTGTTTTTTTCGGCGATCGTATTCAGCCACTCGGGGATCGTAAGGGTCTTTTTTACCGATTTTGTGCTGACAGATTTTAAATATTCCACCGGATCAAATTCTACCAGCAGAGGATATTCGTTTTCTTTCGGCACTATTGATTTGATATCGCTTGGAGTCGGAAAGACAAACTCACCGTTTTCATTAACCATATAAAGTCCCATCGCGTCCTGTGCCATTTCATAGGCTTCTTCAAGAGTATCGCCCTCGGTGAAGCAACCGGGCAGATCGGGAAACTGCACCCAGTATCTGTCGTTTTCTTTGGTGAATACAGCGGGATAAAATCTTTTTTTCAAACTGTTCATACTCATTGCTCCTTTTTGCCTTTTAAGCCTGCTTGTTTTAGGATAGCTTGCTCTAACCCTTTGCTCAGGGATTTGTTGTGATACGGCACAATAGTTATTTTGCTGGTTTCGGGATTAAACATTTTTCTGTGAGAGCCTGTTGAACTGATTTCTACAAATCCGTTTTTCGTTAATATTTTTATCATTTCCTTTGGCGTTATCGGCATATTGTAAATACCTCGTTTCTCAGTATATACATTATAACACGTGTCTATACGTATTGTCAATGGTTCCCGTCAGGTTTATTCTATTTTATTATCTTTATCTTGTTTTGTTTTTTCTTTGCGAGATGAAACTATCTTGTACACTAAAAATCCGATAAAAGCTACGCCGATCACGATCGAAGCGCAGAGGATTATTATCGGGGTGGCTTTGTCGAAATCTTTTTGTATAACGTCGTTTACGTTTCCAAGATCCTTATACGATGAGCTGTCGCCGGTCGCTCCGTTTGTCGTTTTTTCCGCGGTTGACGATGACGAGCTTTTCTTGCCGCTTTTGCTACCCGAGGTGGTCTTGCCGGTTTGAGAGCGGGTTTTGGCAGAAGCGCTGCCGGTATCCTTCGCCTTTGACGTGACCGTGACCGAGCCTGCGGCGCAGCTTCCTATCGTCATTTGCCGAATGTCGGTATCCACGCAATCGCTAACGTTATATGCGATATCCGTTCTGCCCTCGCCGATGGATTTAAATTTCAGCTTGAATATCGTGCTTGATGCCGAAATCTCCGCACCGTATGTGCAAAGATACGAGAGCTTTACGCCGCTTGTGTTTTCATTGTATTCCGTCATAGAGCCGTCGGGCGTCTTTACGCCCCTGAACTCGAGGATGTTTTTGTCAAAGCTGAACTCAAAAAGCGCGGCGCTTAGCTTTTTGCCGCACTGCGCGTTGACGTTTACTTCAATAAGGCGGTTGTTTTTGCACTCGATATTGTCGACCGAAAACGATACGGCGTCGGCGGCGAATACATGTGTGACCGGGATGACGCAAAACGCCAAAAGTAATAAAAGCAATTTTTTCATAAAGCGCTGCCTGAAATCTATAGATTGATTATGTGTTTAAATTAGGTTTACAGTTTATTATAGATTTGTCCGCGGTTGCCGACATTTACGACAATAATCAGAAGTACGTCGTCATGTTGTTCGTATATAACACGATAATCCCCTACACGCAGGCGATAAACCCCCTTATATCCCGTCAACGTTCGTACGTCACCCTCAGGTAAGCGATATATAGCGTTCAAAAGCCGTTCCTGTTGGTTGCGCGGTTGGGATTTTTATAAACTTCTGCGCTTTCTTGTTTATTTCAATACGGTATTTCATGCGATGCTGATCCCCAATTCTTTTGCAAAATCTTCAATTGAGGTTGTTTCTGAATTGTCCTCGCTTTTTGATTCTTCGTAAAGCTTGGCGCAGTAAGCATTATCCTTCGCTTCTTCAACGATTTCAGCGTATCCGGTCAGCATGGTGAGCAAACCGTTTAGCTGTTCCTCTGATAAATTATCGATCAACTGATAGATTTTTTCTTTTGTAGACATACTATTTCCTCACTTTCTTTTTATATCGTAATATGTGCGGTAAAGCTTGGTCTGTTTTTCTATATAATATGATATCACAAAAAGTAAAAAACTACAATACCCTTGAAAATACTCTGCCTGTGTGATGATTCTTCACTTGAAAAGTTGCATAGTTGCATGCAATTTTTCCGGAAAAATCGCTATAGGTGGGGGGGCTTCCCTCAAATATTTCAAGGAGGATTATTATGAATTTAAAAAAGCCGATTTTCTTTACATATGATTTGGAGAGAAAACGCGGGGTCGATCTTATTGCGGTCATTCATGTTGACGACCGCAGCACAGAGGTGCTTGAGGTCACTTTGACTCAGAACGGCGAGCCTGTCAGCATGACGGGAAAAACCGTAATAGCGCGCTTTGTCAGCGCCAAAACAAAAATACTGTTTTCGGATAATGTCGCGTGTTCGGTAAATGAACAGGGGAATATCCTGATACCGTTTGACAACGCCGTTATCCGTAGCCGCAAATGCGATTTGAAGATCGAGGTGAACATCACGGACGGAAACGAAGAGCTTACGTTGCAATTCCCGTTATGGGTGCGTGTCAACGGCTCTATTCTCGATAACGCGGAAATCACGCCCGAGTCGCAGGGTATCATTCCCGAGCTGTTAGAGGAAGTAAGGCTCGAGCTGGCGCGCGTAAATGGCTTTATCAGCTCTGATGATGTGTACGAAATACTTGACAGCGCCTTGTCGGGCAATCCAAACACATATCCTACTCTGCTGATCGATAACAACAATCAGGCTGGAGATTATATCCTGTACTATTACGACAGCGACGAGGTGCGACATGATATCTTCAATTTCTCGCAACACTTTGCTGAGGGTCAGGGCGCCGACGGCAAGAGCGCCTATTTGATCGCAGTCGAGCACGGTTTTGTCGGAACGGAAGCCCAGTGGCTCACAAGCCTGATAGGCGCTACCGGCGCGCAGGGAGCTAAGGGCGACAAAGGCGATAAGGGCGACACCGGAGCCGCCGGCGCCGACTGGGTCCCTACCTCGGCGGAGAAAACCGCAATCGCTGCCGAAGCTGCAGGGATGATTTCCGTTCCTACAAAAACAAGCGACCTTACAAACGACAGCGGATTTCTGACCCAGCACCAGAGCCTTGCAAACTACTACAACAAGACCGAAGTCAACAACCTGCTTAACGGCAAAGCGAACGCAAGCCACACTCATTCGCAGTATCTTACCCTTAACGATCTGCCGATATATAACGGAGGTGTTCAGTAATGGCGGGAGTAACTATAGGTTATAAAGGCTCCACTATCGCGACGATTCAGGGAACAGGCGCGAAAACGCTTAAAACAAGCGGAAAATACTGTGAGGGAGATATTTCCGTCGACTATGTGAAGGAGGGTATCACGCCCTCGGGCAGCGTTAGCATTACCGCGAACGGCACATATGACGTGACTGACAAGGCGAGCGCGGTCGTCGCCGTGCCTACAGGCTCTATGAACAGCAAAACATGGGTTTTTACGACCGCCTCGGATTCGGCGCAGGGAGCTGAGGTGCCGATAGTCAGCTCAGACGCGTGGCTGCTCGCTCACAAAAGCGACAGCTCGCTTGTGATAACGCTTGTTCCTTTGTCGCCTGTTACGCCCACCGCGAAGTATATTTTGGCGTATGTGCACACAGCAACCTCAATCAACTCCGCTTCTAACAGTTACGGACGTTCTATAAGGTGTTCTATATCAAGCACGACCTTGATAGACAACAGCCCGGATTATGCCGTGGGAACATCTCAGTATCACGGCTTTTATATCAACAATAGCGGCAGTTTGTCATTCAAGCCCGGAGACGGCGGTGCAAGTCTTGTTCTACCCGCGGGTACTTGGCTTGTGACTGCGAGCGTCAGCAGTGTATAATGAATAACACTAAGCTGTAAGCTTCATCGATGAAAGCTTCCGAAAGCCTGTTGATCAGCGCTTTTCGGGAGCTTTTTTATTTTGATTCGCCGTTTTTGGGGGATAGTAAAGCAGTTTGTAATAGAATTATGGACATTATCAATTTGCCTTTTTTATTTCAAAATATAGCAAAATAATTATAAATTCGCAGTATTTTTAATTAAATATTGACTTTTTTGCCTAAAACAGCTATAATATTATATATTTGTATGGATGAGTGCGTTTTCAGCTAACGAAGTCGATGATTCTTGTTATTGTTTGCAGGCGCTGATAATCAAAATGTAGGGTAGACCGTTATAAGCGGAACTACAAAGCAGGTGTTTTTTTGTGAGTTTAAAACTAATGTATATCACAAATAATCCGTCTGTAGCGGTAATTGCTCAGAACGCCGGCGTGGACCGTATTTTTCTTGATATGGAATACTTAGGCAAGGCAGAACGCCAGTGCGGGATGGATACGGTTTTATGTTCGCATACAATTGAAGATATAAAAAACATCAGAAGCGTGATCGATAGATCCGAACTTTTGGTTCGCTGCAACCCGATTTATAACGATTCTGAAAAGGAAATCGAAGACGTCGTCGCAGCAGGAGCCGATGTGATCATGCTGCCGTATTTCAAAACCGTGGAAGAAGCCGAAAGATTCATCAAAGCGGTGAACGGGCGCGCAACGGTTTGCCTTTTGATTGAAACGCCCGAGGCGGTAGAGCAGGTCGACGATATCTTAGCTCTTGACGGAATAGATGAGATACACATCGGGATAAACGATCTTAGTATAGGTTACGGAAAAAAGTTTCTCTTCGAGGTCCTTGCCGACGGTACGGTCGACTACTTATGCGAAAAAATCCGGAACAGGGGAGTCACTTACGGCTTCGGCGGCATAGCCTCCCTCGGACGCGGCCTGCTGCCGTCCGAATACGTTATTATGGAGCATTACCGTTTGGGCTCAAAAATGGCGATACTGTCCAGAAGCTTTTGCAATACCGAAAAAATGCGCGACTTGGAAGCGATAAAGGCGGTGTTTAAAAACGGGGTAAGCGCTGTTCGCGAATATGAGCAGTACTGTGAAGCCCACCCTGAAAAGTGGGAGTTCAACCGTTTTGAAACCGCAGAGATAATTCGTCAGATAGCGGTGGAGAAATAATGCGTTTGTTGATCACCGGGGCGTGGGCTCAAGCCGAAAAGAACATCCCGACGCTCAATAGCATCGGGCACGACGTTGTGTTTATGCAGCAGGAAAGGGACGTTCTTCCCTGCGATCCTCTTTGGGTCGAGGGCGTTGTCTGCAACGGGCTTTTCTTACATCACGATATCCGCGCCTTTAAAAACCTTAAATATATCCAGCTTACAAGCGCGGGCTTGGACAGAGTTCCGCTTGACTATATCAAACAAAACGATATCACGCTCAATAACGCGCGCGGGGTCTACAGCGTTCCCATGGCGGAATTTGCCGTTTGCCTTGTGCTCCAGCTCTATAAGCAAGCCGAGTTTTTCCGCGATAATCAAAAAGCTCATTCGTGGGAAAAGCATCGCGGATTGCGCGAGCTCTGCGGCAAAAACGTCTTGATCTTCGGCTGCGGCAGCGTGGGAGTTGAGTGCGCGAAGCGATTTTCGGCATTCGGCTGCGAGGTTTTCGGCGTTGACATCGTTTCGTTTGAGAACCCATATTTTAAAAGAATACTTGAAATCGACAGGCTGAATGAGGTTATACCGTCTGCCGACGTTATAGTCCTTACCCTTCCGTTGACCAAAAAAACCGAAGGGTTGGTAGATTCGGAGTTTTTGAACAGTCTTAAGCAAGGCTGTACGATAGTAAATATCTCCCGAGGGAAGATAATCGACGCAAGCGCGCTTGTTGATTCATTGAAAAATAATGACATATATGCGGCGCTGGACGTATTTGAAGAGGAACCCCTCAGTCACGACAGCCCGCTGTGGGATATGAAGAATGTCATCATCACTCCCCACAACAGCTTTGTCGGGGAAGGCAACGGCAAGCGTTTGACAGATCGTATAATTAGAAATCTTGAGAATTTTGGAGGTGCGGCATATCAGAATACTGATAATAGCGCCAAAAAATAAAACTGTATATAATTTCAGGGGCGATTTGATAAAGGATATGATCGCATCCGGTAACGAGGTATTCGTAACGGGTCCCAACCGTTTGTTTTATGACGAGGTGATGTCGCTCGGCATAAAAGAGTTTATTGAAATACCTTTGGTCAAGGACAATACCAATCCCTTCGGTGATTTAAAATATTTAAAAGAGCTTAAGAAATGCATACGAAGGCTTAGCCCCGATCTGGTATTTTCCTACACGATCAAGCCTGTAATCTACGGCAGTATGGCGGCTTCGTCCGCAGGAGTCAAGAAGATTTACAGCATGGTCACGGGACTGGGAAGAGTTTATTCTGCAGGCTCGGCAAAGGCAAAGCTTGTAAGAAAAATAACGATTACTCTTTATCGCAGAGCGCTGAAAAAATGCACGAAGGTCATTTTTCAGAATCCCGACGACAGAGAAACCCTGATAAAGCTTAATTGCGTCAAGCGTGAAAACACCGAGCTTGTCAACGGCTCGGGCGTCAATATGGATAGATTCAAGCGCAGAAATACGCCCGAAAAGCTCAGCTTTTTGATGGTCAGCCGCATAATAAAGGAAAAGGGCGTGCTTGATTACTGCGCCGCGGCGAAAAAGGTCAAGGAAAAATATCCCGAGGTCAGGTTCGTGATGCTCGGCGGTTTCGATGAATCGATAGGCAAGCTGCGCCGCGAGGATGTAGCCGAGTATATCGACGGCGGGATCGTAGAGTTCCCCGGCGAAGTCAAGGATCCGGTAGATTATTACGACAGCTGCTCGGTTTACGTGCTCCCGTCCTATTACCGCGAAGGTTTGCCGAGGACCATCCTTGAGGCTATGTCGTGCGGATGTCCGGTGATCACGACCGATTGGCCGGGCTGCCGTGAACCGATTATCGACGGCAAAAACGGCATATTGGTACCTGTTAACGACCACGACGCCCTTGCGGACGCCATGACAAGGTTTATCGTTGAAGAAGGATTGCTTGAAAGGCTTTCCGATTCGGCGTATGAAACCTGTAAAGAAAAATATGAGGTTAGCATCGTTAACAAGCAAATGCGTCAAATACTTAAATACTGAGGTTTAGAGAATGGATATTTTTAAAAAGCTTATTCCTTCTAAACGCTTAAGATTCAAAATAATATCTTTTTTTAAGTTTGTTCCGGATAAATCTATGCTGAAATTTCAGTATAAGATGAAATGTCACAGAAAACTAAATTTAAAAGATCCGAAGCGTTTTACGGAGAAAATACAGTGGTACAAGCTGAATTACAAGGATGAAAAAATGCCCGTTTGCGCCGATAAATTCGCTGTACGCGAATACATCAAAAATAAGGGCTATGGGCATTTGCTCAAAGAGCTTTACGCGTCGTTTGACAGTGTTGATGAAATCAATTTGAATAAGCTTCCGGACAGCTTTGTTTTAAAGCTTTCAAACG
This sequence comes from uncultured Ruminococcus sp., assembly GCA_902776375.1. GTDB lineage: Bacteria > Bacillota > Clostridia > Oscillospirales > Acutalibacteraceae > Ruminococcoides. Next base: position 77,471 of record CACYPV010000011.1, read on the forward strand.
GAAGCGGAACTAATATTATTGTCAGAGACAAATCTAAAATCTCTCTTGATGAGATCAAAAAGAAATTCAAGGACTATTATAATCAGGCGAATACACGCGCGGGCAGAGAATGGTCGTATCATGCGATAAAACCGAGGATAATAGCCGAAGAGATCATTGTCGATCCGGGCTTTGAAAACGGTATTCCGAACGATTTCAAGGTTTTGTGCTTTTACGGCGAGCCGAAAATCATTTACCGTATAAGCGACCAGTATTCCGATAAAGAGAATCATTTGGTGTATGACACGGAATGGAATCAGATCAAAGTTAATTTTTCAAACTCCGATTGCACTAAAACTGCCGAAAGACCCGCTAATCTTGAAGAAATGATAAGTATCGCAAAGAATTTGTCGGCTGGGTTCCCGTTAGCGCGCGTCGATTTGTTTTCAATAAACGGCAGGCTGTATTTTGGCGAGATCACGTTTTTCCCGTGGAGCGGTTATATGACTTTTGATCCCGACAGCTTTGACTATAAGCTGGGCGACATGTTTACCCTTCCCGAGAAAAACAATTGACAGTTTCGTTTTACATAATGCGAAAACGTATAAATCGCCATAATGACGAGGATTAACTATGGATGTTTTTAAAAGGATAGTCCCCTCAAAGCGTTTAAGATTCAAAATAATATCTTTGTTTAAGTTTGTTCCCGATAAATCCATGCTGAAGTTTCAGTACAAGATGAAGTGTCACCGCAAATTGGATCTGAATGACCCAAAGCGTTTTACGGAAAAAATACAGTGGTACAAGCTGTATTACAAAAATGAAAATATGCCCATATGCTCCGACAAATATCTTGTCAGAGAATATGTCGCAAACAAAGGTTACGACCGCCTGCTCAACGAGCTGTACGGCGTATATAAAACGACCGATGATATTGATTTGGACAAGCTTCCCGACAGCTTTGTGCTTAAGCTCTCAAACGGAAGCGGAACAAATATGTTCGTAAAGGATAAATCGAAGGTATCAAAGCAGGAGATAACCGAAAAATTCAAGGCTTTTCTAGCTCAGAGCAATACCGTCGCCGGCAGAGAATGGTGTTATCACTATTACGATTCGACGATCATCGCCGAAAGGCTGCTCTATGACGAGTCCACCGAAAACGGCGCTCCGGACGATTATAAAATACTTTGCTTTAACGGTGAGCCCGAGGTCATTATACGCGTCACACAGCGTTATACCGAAAAGGCGAACCACCTTACATACGATAAAAACTGGAATAAAATCAAGGTCGATTTCGAAGGCTCCGACTGTTCGGTCGACTCCGAAAAGCCCGCACAGCTTGACGAGATGTTGAATATCGCGCGTGATCTGTCGCAAGGTTTTCCGTTTTCGCGGATAGATCTGTATTCGATAGGGAATAAGATCTATTTCGGTGAGATAACGTTTTTCCCGTGGAGCGGCTATATGAGGTTCAATCCCGACAGCTTCGACCTTGAGCTCGGTTCAAAATTTATATTGCCCGAAAAGAATAATTAAGGAATCAGTATATGAATAATAACACCGGCGATCCCAAGGTTTCCATTGTGATCCCTGTATATAACGGTTCAAATTTTCTGAAAAAATCAATAGACTGCGCTCTTTCTCAAACCTACGCTAACACCGAGGTCATCGTGGTGAACGACGGCTCGACCGATGGGGGAGAGACCGAAAAGATAGCGCTTTCATACGGCGACAGGATCGTTTATTTTAAAAAAGAAAACGGCGGAGTATCGTCCGCGCTTAACCTCGGAATAGAGAAAATGAGCGGAGAGTACTTTTCGTGGCTTTCTCACGACGACGAATACACCCCAAATAAGCTCGAGTCTTCCGTTCGGGTATTGAAGGACGCCGGAAAGCTCGACGGCAAGACAGCGGCATATTGCGGCCACAGTCAGATCGGCGAGGATTCACAGGTTTTGAAGATATATAAGGATGATCTGCTTCCCGGAAGATACTACTCTCCTAAGGAAATGACGCGTTACTCTGTCAGTCATCAGGCTCTCAACGGCTGTTGCTTCCTGATACCCGCGGAGCTTTTGAGAGAAGCAGGCGGCTTTGACGAGAACCTCAGATATTCGCAAGACGCTTTGCTTTGGTTTAAGCTGTTTTTGAACGGCATGGGGCTGGTTTACGACAGCGGCATAAACGTCGGGTACAGGCTTCACCGTTCCCAGACTTCAAGAACGAAGCGCGATTTATTTGACAGCGACTCCGAATACATCGCGCGGGCGGTCGCGGCGGACCTTATCGCCGTCGATTCTGACAATAAGATCGCCTATGATTTTGCCGGAAGAAACGCTATTTACGGTGCGCGCAAGGCTGTGAACGCCGTAAAGGATATAGCGGCGCAGCAGGGACGTCCGTTCAGTCTTTCTCAGCGCGCTGCTTTAAATACAAAGCTTATTTACAGCTCGGCGCGTTCATGCGCCAAAAAACTTTATTATAGATCAGTATATAAACTTAAGTTATGATCAAAGTGAAAGGAGCTTGCTTTTTTGGCTGCATATATATTTTTATTCGCAGGTACCTTCGCTGTATACATGGTGGATTACATATTCCGCGCACGTTCCGATTTTTCAGTGCCGCGAAGAAGAATTGAGATAATATTTTTCTTTGCGGCTTATATTCTGTTAGTCGCTTTCAGAGATGATACGGTTGGCGCAGATACCGACCGCTATGTGTTTTTGTTCAACAGCATCAAAAGCGAATCGTTAGGAACCGTATTAAGATCTACCAATGTTGAGTATGGATTCAGAATCCTTGAAAAGCTTTTGTCTTATGTAATTAAAAACCCCCATATTTATCTTGCAGTTATTGCCGTGATCACTCTGGTTCCTATAGGAATAATGTATTATCGTGAGTCAGAGCTCCCGCTTTTGGCATTGGCGATGTTTATGGCTTTTCCTGCCTCGCATATGGCTTTTTCGGGACTCAGGCAGATGCTGTCGATCACTTTTATCGTTCCTGCTTTTTATTTGGTAAAGAATAAAAGGTTGATCCCGTTTTTGTTTGTAGTTTTGGCGGCGTTCTTTTTCCATCAATCTGCGTTGATTATTTTGCTTCTTTATCCCGTATATCATTTGCCGTTAAAAACTATTTCTTTTGCCGTTGTGCTTCCGACTATTCTATTTGTATTTTTGTATAAAAATGTTATATTCCAATGGCTTATCAGAATCATGCCGGAAAACTTCTTGGAAAAGAAAGAAGAATTAGTTGACACCGGTGGAACATCGTTTTTATTTATGATGGTGTTCTTCGTTGTCATGAGCTTCTTTATGATAAGAAAGTCCAATATCGACAAAGAAACCTCCGGGCTCAGAAACGTTTTGTTTTTGTCCGCGATCCTTCAGTGCTTCGCTCCGATAAACACCCTAGCTATGAGGTTGAATTATTATTATATACTGCTGGTACCTTTTGCGGTTTGCAGGCTTCTCAACAGATGTGACGAGGATAAAAAGCCGATTGCGGTGGTTTTAAGTATCGCTTTAACTGCTTTCTTCACCTTTATTTTCTTCTATAAGGGCGCCACCGGTAATGACGGATTGATGATATTCCCGTACAAAAGCTGTTCCGATTTGCTTAATCAGTATTTGTGATTCAGTAATTATTTGTCCGGAAAACGGGCAATGGTTAAATATTTTCTTTACAAAGGAGAGAGAAAAATGCAAAAACACAAAACAATGTTTCGTGTCATCGCTGTGGCCCTTTCGGCGCTGATGCTGCTGACGGTCATCCCGTTCGTAGCTTCTGCGGTTGAGGCAACGGAACACAGCCTGACGGTCGCGTCCAGAACCAAGACAAAGCTGGCTCCCGGCGTAACAGAAACAAGCGTCGTTTCTTATGATAAGAACGGCAAGCGCGTGCAGTACTTTGTAGTTGACTGTGACGTCAACAACGGTACTACACAGGTCAAAGCCAATTATCATGACAACGACAACACCGGCGTTTGGGGCAAGGCGACTGTTGTAGAACAGGCGAATGCCGCAAAGGCTAAGAGAGGCTACAACGTAGTAGCTACTACAAACGCTGCGTACTACAATGTTACTACCGGTCAGCCTACCGGTGCTTTCGTAATGGAAGGCGTTAACATTAACGGTACATCAATGGGTAACTCCTATGAGTTCTTTGCAATGCTTGACGACGGTACTTACATGATCGGCGGCAAGAACGAGTTCGGCGATTATGCGGATCACATTGTAGAGGCTGTAGGCGGACACCTTACGCTCGTTAAGGACGGCGCAGTAGTTGCCGGTCTTAATGCAAATGATAAGTATCCCCGTTCCACAGTGGGTATTAAGGCTGACGGCAACGTTGTTCTTATGCTTGCCGACGGTAACAACCAGCCCTACTCCATAGGTCTTACCTATGCAGAGCAGGCTCAGCTCATGCTCGAGCTCGGCTGCGTTGACGCTATCGAGCTGGACGGCGGCGGTTCCGCTACCTATGCTGCAAAGCCCGAAGGTCAGGATGAGATCGAAGTTCGCAACGTATGCTGCGACGGTACCGTCCGTTCCGTTTCCAACACCCTGATGGTTATCTCCACCGCTGTTGCTGACGGCACATTTGACCACGCTAACCTTTCCACAGAATATGCTTACTATGCTCCTAATTCCGCAGTAGCTATCGACGCTGTAGGCGCTGACGCTGCCGGCGGCGCTGCCGAAATTCCCACAGAGGGAATTACTTGGAGCCTTTCCGATAATTCTTTCGGTACCATCGCTGACGGCGTATTCACCTCCACCGGCGCTCTCGGTACCGTGACAGCTAACATGGAATACAACGGCGCAGTCGTAGGTTCTATCGACGTTACCGTTGTTAACCCCGATTCTATCGCGTTCTCCGCAAGTGAAAAAACCGTTCCTTACGGTAAATCCTCAGACTTCTCCATTAACGCCATGTACAACGGCGCTGAGATGTATGCTCCTGCTTCCGCTTATAATTTCACCATGACAGCGGGCTCCATGCAAGGCTTTATGTATTATTCTCCCACCGATGAGACCATCGCCAGCGGTACCGTGACCGCTATCTACAAGTATGCGGATATGGCTCCCATCACCGTAGCCGTTACCTTTGGTAAGGGCAGCGAAGTTCTCTTTGACTTCGAGGACGGCGACGTCTCCGAATGGCTCGACTGGAGAGGAATGGAAGAAGCTATCGCCAGCGGTGCTTACACCGGCGGCTACACAATGCCTTACCAGGGCGTTGAGACCAACTGGGCTTCCGCTGCAAGCAACAATGTTGCCGCAGGTATCAAGGAAGGCACTTTCCTTGCTACCCGCGAAAACGGCAAGGTTCACTCCGGCAACTACGCTCTCGGCTATACCTTTGACTATACCCAGGGCGCTTCCTTCCAGAACTGGATGTACGGCTATCTGTACTACACCGGCGACACCAAGGTATTCCGTGACACCGCTAACGGCATCACCGGCACCCGTCTCGGTATGTGGATGTACATCCCCGAAGAGGCTGTAGGCTCCTGCTCCAGACTGTCTTACACCTACAAGACTGCGAACGGAACTATCAGCACAGCTTATCTGTACTTTACATATCAGTATGTTAAGAAGGGCTTCTCCAAGCTGACAAGCGACAAGATCCCCGAAGCAGGCTGGGCTTATGTATACTGCGATCTCAACGATATTTCCACCACATATGTAACCACCTCCTACTACAAGAATCCCGACGGTTCTCTTACTCGTGACGAGGCTTCCAACTACGCTCCCGCTTTCATCCAGTGGATCGTTTCTTCCTCCACTAAGGGCGCTGAGAACGTAACCTTCTACATCGACGACATCACCCTCGACTACTCCGACGTTGTTGACGATCGTGATGCTCCTATCATCTCCAACCCGCTCGCACTTGACGACCTGAACGCTTACACCCTTGACGGTTCTACTGTTGAGACCAACGTTCTTTCTTTCACTGCCGACGCAGTTGAGGATATGATCCACAACCCCGGCAATGCGACCGGCATCGACGGCTCCAGCGCGAAGGTTTATGTGGACGGTCAGGCTGTTGCCTGCAAGTTCTCTGCAGGCAAGATCAACACCGGTTACTTTACACTGCCCAATGGCGTTCATGACATCTCCTTCGAGATCTCTGACAAGCAGGGCAACGTAACAAAGATGACAAGACAGGTAACCGTTGCTTCCGACGCTACCTATCCCGTCGTTTCTCTCGTTGGTCAGCCCGTAGGCAACGGCAAGGTTAAGACCGGCGGTCAGTACAACCTGCTTATCAACACCGATAAGGTTGAAGACATCGACAAGGTTACAACCACCATCTGGCTGAACTCCGCTTCCAAGTGGGCTCTCGAGCACGCTACTCCCGCAGCAGGCTTCAGCTACACCTATGACATCGACGAGATCGCCTGCAAGGCGACCATCACTATTACCAGAGAAGATTCCGACGCTACAGGCGCTGCTACGCTGCTTTCTATCCCTGTTTACGCATGGGCTTGGGACGGCTCCGCAGGTATTGACGCCCACACCCAGTGGACCTCCGGTGCTCCCAACGGCGACGGTGCGACCTGCCCGGCTGTTACCATCAGCTACAAGGCGTTCCTAGGCGAAGTAGAGTATACCGATGGCTCTGTTATCGTACCCGCAAACTATATTGCAGGCTTCTCCAATATCCGTCAGGACGTTGTCACAGAGCTTGACACCGCTATCGCTAACCTGAAGAACACCATCGGCGAGTGGCATTACCACACCGAGACAGCGGTTCCCGACAAGGAAGCTACCTGCACAGAGGAAGGCTACACCGGCAGAACCATCTGCTCCGATCCGGATTGTAACTCTATCGTTAACTGGGGCACTGTAACTCCTCCTTCTGCTCACGAATATGAGCTTGTTGACGGCGTGTTCGTATGCCGTAACTGCGGTGAAGAGCTTGTTCCCACATTCGGTCTTTACACCGACTATGAGGGCAACACCTATTATGCCGTTGCCGGCGAGTTCATGACAGGCTGGCAGATGGTTGACGACGATTGGTATTACTTCGACGCCGCTACCTCCAAGGGCATCGACGGCGAAGTTGCTGCCAACACTGTTGTTGACACCGACGCTGACTTCACCTTCACATTCGACAAGGGTCGTTTGACAAGCGGCGAATGGGCTCAGATCGATGATGGATACAAGTATTACTATGGTCCCGATTTCTATCACGGACGTTCACAGGTTGCCAAGATCGTAGATATCGACGGCAATACATACGCCTTTGATGATCACGGTTTCAGATACTCAGGTATTTCTCCCATCGTTCTTTCTCAGTGGACAACTCCTGTTTGCTGGATATTTGATGAGAACGGCGTTTACACCGGACAGACCTATACAGGTATTTGGGGCGACTATTATTACGGCGAAGACGGCGTAAGGAACGTAACTCCTTATTACGGACTTGTTGAGTGGGACGGCAACTACTACTATATCGACGATAACGCAAGGATCGTCAGAAATAAGAGCAAGTATTTGACCACCACCAATGATCTCACCTTCCCGAACGGCGAAGCTATCCCGCACGCTTACTTCGACTTTGACGCGGACGGCAAGATGGCTATTAACCAGGGTATCGTAGGCGACTACTAT
>CACYPV010000011.1:85132-103975 GCA_902776375.1 uncultured Ruminococcus sp.
AGAGTTCGAAGGCGATTACTACTATGTAGACGATAACGCAAGGATCGTCAGAAACAAGAGCAAGTATTTGACCACCACCAATGACCTCACCTTCCCGAATGGCGAAGCTATCCCGCATGCGTACTTTAACTTTGACGCAGACGGCAAGATGATAATTGAAGAATAATCCTTTAAAGCGCTCCACCCCCATTGGGGGTGGGGTTGCCGTGCTTTTCAAAGCCTCCTCGCGGCGCACGGCGGGCAACGAAGATACTTCGGCAAATTTGAAAAATAAAAAATGAAGGGATGTTGATGTCATGAAAAAAATAAGCATCAAAGCAGTCAGCGTAATTCTGACCCTGCTGATGGTTTTCGGCGTACTCTGCGTTGTACCTGTAAGTGTGGGAGCCGAAGGAACGGGCATTTCATCCCTCTCCGTGACCCCTGCGGATACGGAGAGCAGCAGCGATATCAAAGGTATCAACTGGTACTATTATTCAAAGGATAATTCGTACTATATTTTTTCTCCGCAGACCTACGATAAATCGGCGCTGCGTCTTTGGTTTGACGCGTCCGATACCGTTACCTGCGGCGGAGCTGAGCTTGTCAGCGGCGAGGTCACCGATATTTTTGCCTCCGGTCAGGCTACCCTTAACTGCGGCGAAAACTCTTACGTTGTAAAGGTGCTTGACGGCGGCGACGTCGGCAGCGTTCAAATCACAACCGAGTCGGGAACGCTTGACAACGTTCACGCCGACAAGAGTTACAAGGAGCCGGGAAACATTCTTGTCAGCGGCGGCGACGGAACCGTTATGTATGACGGAGCGCTCGATTACATCAAGGGTCGCGGCAACTCCACTTGGAACGGCGCCAAAAAGCCATATAATATAAAGCTCGCCAAAAAAGCCGATCTGTTCGGAATGGGCAAGGCAAAAAAGTGGTGCCTGCTTGCGAATGCCGGCGACGCGACATTTATGCGTAACCTGCTTTGTTATAAATTTGCAAAGGATATCGGCGTCGACACTACATCCGACGTTGTTCCGGTCAACTTTTATGCGAACGGAAATTACATGGGCGCTTATGTTATTACCGAAAAGGTCGAGATAGGCGAGAACCGCGTCAATATCCGTGATCTGGAGGGCGACACCGAAAAGGCGAACGATAAAGTCGATCTTGAGACATTTCCGCTGGGCGGCGATCAGAACACTATGGACGCCAATACATACCAGTATGCACAGATCCCTAATAATCCCGAGGATATCACAGGCGGCTATCTGCTTGAGCTTGAAAAGATCTACCGTTATCCTCCCGAGGTTTCCGGATTCATCACCGCGCGCAGTCAGGCGGTCGTAGTTAAAGAACCCGAGTATGCTTCCAAGGAGCAGGTCGAATATATCCGCGACTATTATCAGCAGTATGAAAACGCGGTTTATTCTCCCACGGGATACAATGATTTAGGCAAATACTACACCGAATATGTTGATGTTGAATCCATCGCCAGAATGTATATCGCCGAGGAATTCGCAGCTAACTTCGACGGCTGCAGCTCAAGCTTCTTCCTTTATAAGGACGTTGACGGAAAGATAATGGCGGGACCCGCGTGGGACTTTGACCTTTCTTTCCAGCAAACTCATGGTATCAACTACCTTATCAACAATACTACCACCTTGGATGATGTTGACAGCCTGTATATTCAGCATTGTTATATCAATTACGATAATCTTGCGAATAAATCGTTCTTGGCTCAGCTGTTTACTCATAACGACTTCCAGCAGGTAGTACAGAACGTGTGGAATAATGTCGTCAAAGAGATGTATCCGTCGTTCTTCGCGTTCATAGGCGCCAAAGCAGAAAGTATTCATTCAACTATAATAATGAATGCTATCCGCTGGAACACCTACGGTACCTCAAACGCACAAAGCATTATCAACGGATACAACAGCCGTCTTAAGACAATTACCGATTATATCCTTCAGCGTTACGAGTTTCTGTCGCACGCGTACAGCGACGACACATATTTTGTAAAATATGATGTAGGCACATATGACACCGAGCTTGTGTTTGATACTACTATATACAACAGCGGCGATACGGCTGTTGTAAAGGAAATGCCCAATGCCGACACGGAATGTTGCTGTCAGGGCTGGTATCAAAACCCCGATTACAGCGGTGAAATACTTGCTCCCGGCACCGAAATAAACGTAACGGATAATACCAATTATTACGCAAAGTGGAATCACCATGTTTGGAAGCAAAGTGAACTGAACCCATCATGGCAGCAATGCGAACTGTGCGGACGGTATATGTCTGACGGGAAACTGCTGGAAAGCTGGAACGGAAACTATCACTTCAAAAACGGAGTAATGACCGACGGCGAGTGGGTAGAGGATGAAAACGGAAGAAAGTATTACTACGTTGCTTCTTTTATGTGCGGCAGATGGAGAACGATCGACGGCGAGCTTTATTATTTCGGTACCGACTGCTATGCTTATACGGGAATACGCTATGTAATGATTTCTGCTAACGATACCCCGATATGGTATGATTTCGGTGAAGACGGCGCTGTCGCTTCCAAATCAAAGCTGACAGAGGACGGACTCTATACGTTCAACGGGGATCTGTACTATGTGGTCGACGGTACCACTCAGTTCGGCGCGCAGAAAATCGGAGATGATTACTATTTCTTCAACTCGGGCAGCGGGATCACCCGCGTAGGCCACGCTGCACGTGATCAGATAGTCAACATAACAAACAGTAACAGCAACGGCTTTTTAGAGCCCGGTAATTACTACTTCGGCAGCGACGGAAAGCTCGTAAAAGAACCTTTGGTCTATAATGATTATGTTTTTATCAACGGCAAGATGCTTCCGACGTATTATGGTCTTGTTAAGGCGGGCGATGATTATTATTATATTGACGCCGGCGCTAGAATCGTCAAAAGCATTACTCGTCCGATCAATACGACAAACGGCTTGACGCTGCCCAACGGAAAAGAAATCAAAAAGGGCTCGGCTTTCGAGTTTGACGCCGATGGAAAAATGGTGATCTATAACGGCTTGGTCGGTGATTATTACTATATAGAGGGCGAACGAGTCGGAGCGTATTACGGACTTGTCAAGTTTGAAAATGATTATTACTACGTTAACGCTAACGCCAGAATCGTAAGGAACACAAAACAGTATATAACCACAACCAATGATTTGCTGCTTCCAAACGGAACGCCTGTTCCGCATGCGTACTTCGATTTTGACGAAAACGGCAGGATGCTTTACTCCAAAGAGCTGATAGGTGATTTCTATTATTTAAACGGGGTAAAGGTCGGTCCGTATTTCGGCTTGGTGCAGTACGAGGGTAATTACTATTATGTGGATGACAACGCGAGGATCGTCAGAAACAAAAGCAAGTATCTCACTACAACAAACGGACTTAAATTTTCCGACGGTACGGTGATACCTCATGCTTCTTATGATTTTGATGCCGACGGCAAGATGGTTCTTGAAAGCGGCATATTCGGCGACTATTACCTCATTAACGGCGCAAAGGCCGCTCCGTATTACGGATTGGTACAGTTTGAGGGTTACTACTACTATGTAGACGATAATTCCAGGATAGTCAGAAACAAAAGCAAGTATCTTACTACCACAAACGGACTAAAATTTGCCGACGGTACGGTGATACCTCATGCCTATTACGATTTTGATTCGGATGGCAGGATGATCCTTCCGAGCGGTATCATGGGAGACTACTATTATTTGAACGGCATAAAGGTTGCTCCTTATTACGGCTTGGTCCAGTATGAAGGCAACTACTACTATGTAGACGATCACGCTAAGATAGTCAGGAACAAAAGCAAGTATCTAACAACCACGAACGGATTGAAATTTGCCGACGGCACAACGATCCCCAATACCTATTATGGTTTTGATGCGGAAGGCAAGATGATCCTTCCAAGCGGTATCGTGGGTGACTATTATTATTTGAACGGCGTAAAGGTCGCTCCTTATTATGGCTTGGTCGAGTTCGAAGGCAATTACTACTATGTTGACGACAATTCTAGAATAGTAAAGAACAAAGTAAAGTATCTTACCACAACAAACGGATTGAAATTCGCCGACGGAACACCTATTCCTCACAAGAATTATCGGTTTGACGCCGACGGAAAAATGATAATTGGATAGTATTATATCTCTACCTCGTTCGAAAGAACGGGGTAGAAATCAGATTAACGAAAAATCAGGAGTTATTATGAAAAGATTAATTATTATACTAATGGCAGCAATTCTGACAGCCTCTATGCTTTGCGCATGCGGCGAAAAATCCGACAGTTCAAAGGCGACCGCGGATTCGGCAAAAACAGAAGGAGATACAACTGTGGAAGAAAAAGAAACTACCGAGGTTTTTGAGATAAAAACCGATTATTGCACGTTGAAATATCCTAAAAAATGGAAAGAACAGGTTTCGGCAGATATTGAGAACAAAGACGTATATACCGTAAAGTTTTCCTGTTCCGGCACGCCGTTGTTTGACGTTTCTTTTAACGGCGGAAACGGAAATGTTGTGGGAACTATCAAGGGCGATACATATACTGTAGTTTTGCTCAATATGTACTCTCAGGACAAAAAAGCCGAAAACTATAATACTCTAACGGAAATGTGTTCGGGAGCAGAGGTTTTGATGAATTATCTTGCTCAGGATTATGACTTTGCGCGCGGAGAAGCGCTTTCGAAGGACCCTGACAGTGTATTCCAGATAAAAACAAAGCTGACGACCTTGTATTATCCCAAAAAATTTGAGAAAAAGGTTACTGTTGACGTTAATGATGACGCCGTGAAATTCACCTGCGATAAAGTAAAGCTTTTTGATCTGGTATTCGGAGGAGAAGGCGAAAATCTTATCGGAACCTATAAGGACACCAAAATATATGTTGTGCTGCACGATATCGAGAAAGGTTCTTTATCGGATTACGAGTATGGCGAGCTTTTGGAAATGAAAGAAGCGATTAACGTTATAATTGATCATCTTAAAGAAGATAAGAATTTCAAAATCGGAGAGTAATGCTCAATGCTGAAAGCCGTACAAATAAACATTACATGCGACAAAGGCAGTACAGGAAAAATATGTCGATCGATCAGCAAGAAATTGACCGAGAGAAGTATTGAAAACCATATTCTGTACAGCCACGGAGCTTCCGATTATCCATTGGGAATAAAATATCAAAAGGATCACGAGGTAAAGCTCGGCGCGCTTTCATCAAGATTATCCGGAGGCTACGGTACCGAATCCAAGGCAGCCACACGACGTCTGGTAAAATATCTGGAGCAGCTTGACCCGGATGTGGTTCATCTTCATAATCTGCACGGACACAATGCCGATCTGCAGATTTTGCTTCCGTATCTGGCAAATAAGAATAAAAAGGTCATTTGGACTTTTCACGATTGCTGGGCGTTCACGGGCTATTGTCCGCACTATTCAATGGTCAACTGCAGCAAGTGGCAGAGCGGCTGCGGGAATTGTCCGCAAAGGAAAAGCTACAGCTGGATATTTGACCGCAGCGAAAAACTGTTCAAAAAAAAGAAGAACCTTATCACAGAGCTTGACCTTACCGTAATAACGCCGTCTTTGTGGCTTTCAAACGAAGTCAAAAAGTCTTTTTTAAGCAAAGCTGATATTCGCGTTATCAACAACGGGATCGATCTTGATATTTTCAAGCCGTATCCTTCGAATTTCCGGAAGCAATATGGCTTGGAGGATAAATACATTGTTTTGGGAGTAGCTTTTGATTGGGGCGCGCGCAAGGGACTTGATGTGTTTATCGAAATGGCACGCAAGCTTCCTGAAAAATATACCGTAGTTCTTGTGGGCACGAACGACACCGTTGATTCGTCGCTTCCGAAAAACATTATTTCAATTCATCGCACCGCCGACCAAATCGAACTGGCAAAAATATACGGCGCGGCGGATGTTCTAGCCAATCCTACCAGAGAGGAAAACTATCCCACGGTAAATATGGAGGCTTTAGCGTGCGGAACGCCGGTAGTTACGTTTGACACGGGCGGAAGCCCCGAGACGCTCGACGAAGCCTGCGGTATAGTTGTCCCCAAAAACGATTCTGACAAGATGATATCGGCAGTAATGAGCGTATGTGAAGATGATCGTATCTCAAAAGCAAATTGCCTGAAGAGGGCTGAAGGTTTTTCGGAAGAAAAAATGATAGAGGAGTATGTGCGCCTTTATGAGGAAAAAAAGAATTAGATTTTTTATCAGTACCTTGTCGGGAGGAGGCGCCGAAAGCGTGCTGATAAACGCGCTCGCTTTTTTAGAGAAGGTCGGGAAATATGAAATAACGCTCCAAACGATCGTCGGGGGAGAGTTTGAAACAAGGATACCCGACGGCGTTAACTATCGTTGTATTCTTGCAAAAGCAAAAAATCCTCACTCGCTTATGGTAAAAATGGTCTATAAACTGCCGCTTAAGCTGTTTTGCGCCATGTTTTTGCGAGGCGAATATGATTATGAGGTCGCTTACCTTGAAGGAAGACCGACCCGGTTCATGTCAAAAAAGAAAACCAACGGTAAAAAAATCACGTTTGTTCATTGTGATTTAGCTTACACAAACCCTATTATGTCGTTATACAAAAGCAAAACTTCTTGTCTTAATGAATATCGGCATTATGACGCCGTCTGTTTCGTATCGGGCGGAGCAAGGAAAAGCTTTGAAAAAACAATAGGCGTTCTCGATAATGCTTGTGTCGTTCATAATATAATTGATAATGAACGTATCCAAAAGCTGTCTTGCGTTGACAGCGGCAAATTGTTTTCTTCAAAAGGGTTAAAGCTTGTTGCCGTCGGCAGACTAGTAAAAGAAAAAAACTTCGGGATGTTGGTATCTGTTGTCGGAGAATTAGCAAAAAGCTTTGACCTTGAATTGCTTATCATCGGCGAAGGCCCTGAGCGTAAGGCTTTAGAGTCTGAGATACAGGAGAAGAACATTCAATGTATCAAGCTTCTCGGCTATATGAATAACCCATATGTTGCGATGAAACAAGCAGATTTGCTGGTGTGTTCCTCTAAGTATGAGGGATATAGTATGGTCGTTTGCGAGGCTATAACACTGGGCGTTCCGGTTATTGCGACAGATTGTGCCGCAATGAATGAAATACTTGATAACGGTCGGTACGGAATGATCACCGAGAACTCACACGAAGGGCTTCTGACGGGCTTGAAAGCGATATTGAGCGATCCTGCTGTTCTGGAGGAGTATTCAGCAAGGCTTAAGGAATACAGACCCGATTCGATCTCTCAACAGGAATACACCGAATTATTTGCCGAATAAAAAACTATTAACATGAATAAAATTTTTAAAAATTCGATTTTCAATACAATTTATACCCTTCTGAATGTAACGTTCCCGATAATTACTTCAATGTATATCTCGCGCGTGCTGTTGCCGCACGGAGTCGGAGTAGTGTCCTATGCACAAACGACGGTATCTTACTTTGTAGCCTTTGCGTCCTCCGGAATAAGCATTTACGCGATACGCGAATTTGCCAAGGCGCGAGAAGATAAAGAAGAGCGGAACAAGGTGTTCACCGAGTTATTTGTGTTTAACGTAATAACCTCGTCAATAGCTCTTGTCGCTTATTGTGTGATGGTTTTTGTGATAGGGGAATTCCGTAGCGAGCTTATGCTGTACTTTTGCTGCGGTCTGCTGATCATCTTCCAATTCATCAATATCGACTGGATGTACCAGGGCTTGGAGCAGTATGGTTATATTACGGTGAGAAGTTTTGTCGTCAAGACCGCATCTTTTATTTGTATTTTGCTCTTTGTAAAAACCAAGGAGGATTATGTTATTTACGCGTTGATATCCTCGCTTGCGATAGGCTCCAATAATGTTTTCAACATTATTCACGCAAGGAAGTATGTCAGACTTGTTCGGAATATCTCGTTAAAAAAGCATATTGCGCCTATAGTTTATATCGCGCTTTGTGTTTATCTGTCCGCGATTTACAACAAGGTCGATGTTTCAATGCTCGGTATAATCACCACAAAGGAATCGGTAGGTTATTATTCGTATGCTCACAGGATCATCGAGATCGTCATTACTCTCTGCGTATCGGTGTCAACTGTTTTTATGCCGCAAATGAGCGTGCTGTACGGAAAAGACAAAGAGAAATTTGAACGCTTGGTCGATATAGGAATAAGGGTCCTGCTTTTTATTTCGGTTCCCGCCGCGGTAGGAATTTTTATTCTCGCGCCGCAGACTATCAGTCTGATGCTTGGAGCTTCTTTTATTCCCGCGTCCGCTACAGTCAGGATCCTGACGGCAATGATAATAATCAAGCCAATGGCAAATCTTTTGTGTTATCAGCTCATAATAAGTACAGGCAACGAGCGAAAGCGTCTGCCTGCGTTTATTATCGCCGTCGTGCTCAATATTGGGCTCAATTCATTTATGATCCCGCTTTGGCAGCATAACGGCGCAGCGCTTGCCTCGGTGATAAGCGAGCTGGCGATCAATACGGTCCTTGTAGTCATCATAGCAAAGCTGGTACATATCCGCGTAGACATACCCACGCTTTTGAAGGTATTGGCGGCGACGGCATTAATGGCTGTCCCGGTAGTGTGCGCGGTCGTGTTTATAAAATCAACTGTTTGGCAGCTGGTCGTAGGAGCTGTCGGCGGAACGATCGTTTATATTGGGGCAAACGCCTTGCTAAAAAACAGTATAATGATGATGGTCTTTAAAAAGATAGCGTCCCGTTTTAAAAAGAAAAAACAGACGGATGAACAGTGATGACGGATCAACATTATTGCAGCTTATTTGAATAAAGAAAAGAAGGCTTATGGTCGATAACAATACAATAAAACCCGCGATGGACCTTATTTATCTTGTGTCCTGCGCGGTGAACGAGGTCATTCCCGACAAAAAAATATGCTCTCAAATGGATATGCCCGACCTCTGCCTTTGCATGCGCAGGCATGCTTTATCAGCCGCGGCGGCTTGCGCGCTGGAGCAGGCGGTCGAGCTTCCTGATGATATAAAGGAAGCCAAATACAAGGCGTTCCGCAGAGCGTCTATACAAAATATAGAACGCGGGCAAATACTGGCTTCTTTGGAAAAACAGGGGATATGGTATCTGCCTTTGAAGGGCATAGTATTAAAAGAATATTACCCCGTGACCGCTATGAGAGAAATGTCCGACAACGATATCCTTTGCGACAGCGCGAGGATGAAGGACGTCAGGTCTGTTATGGAGGGCTTGGGCTTCGAGTGCAAAAGCTTCGGTAAAATACATCACGATGTATACGAAAAGCCCCTTCAAATCGATTTCGAGATGCACCGTTCGCTGTTTGAACAAACGGAGGCTCCGGAAATATACTCTTATTTTGAAAACATCAAAGATAAACTTGTTAAGGACAGCGGCAACTCCTTCGGCTATCATATGACGGACGAGGATATGTACATATATCTTATTTGTCATTTGCGCAACCACTATCTCAGCATGGGCACGGGGCTGCGTTCTCTGCTTGATATCTATATGTTCGGCAAGCGCTGCGGAGAAAAGCTTGATCGTGACTATCTGGACGCAGAGCTTAGAAAGCTCGGCTTGACAGAGTTTGAACAAAAGCTCAGGATCCTTTCCGAAAAAACCTTTTCCTTTAAGGAGCTGTCTGACGAAGAATTGAACATGCTTAGCTTTTTCATTGATTCCGGCTCGCACGGCACAATGGAAAACATTATGATGTTTATGCTTGGTAACGACGACAGCGGCAAGGCTAAGTCAAAATATATCCTTAAACGCGTTTTCCCTTCCAGAGAGGATCTAAAACGAGATCACCCTGTGGTTTACAGCCATAAAGCCTTGTATCCGCTATGGCTGGCGTACAGACCGATAAGAGGCGTGTTTACCCATCCAAAGGGGATAGTTAAAGAGGTAAAAAGACTGAAAAACTTTAAAAAGAAGGATAATACCGATATTTATAAATAAGCCGTGTACGACGGCTTGCGGAGTTTTATGTAAAAACACAAGCGGAACCGTTTCTTTTTCGGAGGCGGTTCCGTTTTTGACCTTTAATTGGAAATAACAATTGAATAGTATCAAATAGTTGACAATATGCTAAAAAATGATATAATAGAAATATTATTGAAAGTATGCACTTTTTTGGTGATGCTATTTTTTATTCTGTGCATTGATGATTTGGAGTATTAAATAAACTATGAAAAAAATGGTTGAAAAAAACGAAATAAAGAGCGCTAACACCGGCAGCAGCGGCAAGGAAAAGGGTTCAAATCTTGAAATCAACATAATCCCTCTTCTGCTGTATTTGCTGAAGAAAATTTGGGTCATTATTCTGGTCGGTTTGGTTGCAGCTTCCGCCGCGTTTTTGGGAATCAAGATATTCGGAACTCCCACTTACCGCTGCGGATTCACCGCATATGTTAACAACAAGCATGCCGCTTCAAGCGGCAACACCGACTACCTTTCCGTTTCTGACGTTAACGCGGCTAAGGAGCTTGTTAAAACCTACTCTGCAATACTGACCTCAAATACTATACTGTCATCCGCTAAGGAAGAACAGAACTTGAATTATTCTGTCGGACAGCTCAAGGGCATGGTCAGCACAAGGATCCAGGACGAGACCGAGATCATTCAGGTGTATGTAGTTGCCCGCAGCCCCGAGGAATCTTATAATGTGGCACAGGCGATAGCCAGCGTCGCTCCTCAGAAGATGGCGGAGATCGTTGAGGGCAGCTCTATGAAGATAGTTGAAATGCCCGAAGTCCCCGGTTCCATTTACAAGCCAAACTATCAAAGATATACGGTTTTAGGCTTCGTTGCCGGCTGTTTGTTTGCGATCCTTATTCTGATCATCGTTTATTTCAGAAACGATACCATAACCGATGAAGCAGAGGTCGAAAGCAGATTCAATGTTCCCGTTCTCGGCATTATTCCGGATGCGAACAGCACTACGGGCGGAAAATCCGGTTATTATTATAATTATTATTATCAGCAAAATGATAAGTCAGATAAATCTGCAAACAAAGATTCAGAAAAAAGGAGATCGGAAAGTTGAAAAAGCGTAAATCCGTAGCACTGCTATTTAATCCCAAAAAAATGCTGTTATCGGAAGAATCCTCTTTCCCGACCCGCGAGGCGTACAAGTCTCTCAGAACTAACGTGATGTTCACTCTTCCGGGCTCCGACAGTAAATGCATAGGCGTTGTATCAGCCAACCGAGGCGAAGGCAAAAGCACCATTGCCATCAACCTTGCTATCTCTTTTGCTCAGGCTAACAAAAAGGTCATCGTTGTTGACTGCGATATGCGTCTTCCCACCATCGGCGCTAAGATCGGCATCAATTCCAAGCCCGGACTCAGCAACTATTTGGCGGGTAACGAGGACGTTCGCGGACAGCTTATCCAGCATGTTGACGAGTATAGTATAGATGTGCTCGCATCGGGCGATATCCCGCCCGATCCCACCAAGCTTCTCGGCTCTGAGCAGATGCACAGTCTTATCGCTTTGCTCAAGGAATATTACGACTATGTTATTCTTGACTTCCCGCCGGTAACTGTCGTGACCGACGCGGTCATTCTTTCAAGCGTTGTCGACGGTTATCTCGTTGTGGTTCGCCACGGCCTTTCCGAGTTCCAGAAGCTTAAGGAAACCTTCCGTCAGATGGAGTTTTCGGACGCAAAGATCCTTGGCGTTGTGTATAACGGAAAGGGTCATCGCAGCCGTTACGGCAAATATTACCGCAAGAACAAAAACAATTACTATTATAATTATGAGTACTATCAGAAGAAGTGATCGTTTTTAGGCTATCAAAGAGGGTTCGGAGGAGATCATATTGTTCTATAAAGCGGTTAAGCGGTTTTTGGACATCTTTTTCTCAATATTTTTATTGATCATATTGTTGCCCATAATGCTGCTTACAGCTCTTGCTATAAAAATAGATTCCCGCGGACCTGTTCTGTTTCGTCAGGAGCGTTTGGGGTATCACAAAAAGGTTTTCCGCATGATAAAATTCAGAAGCATGCAGGTGAACACCGAAAAGACCGGCTCGGGCGTGTATTCCGGAAAAAACGACCCGCGCGTAACGCGCGTCGGCAGGATCATCAGGGCGACAAGCATAGATGAGCTGCCTCAGCTCATCAACATTCTCCGAGGCGAAATGAGCTTTATCGGTCCGCGTCCGCCGCTCACTTATCATCCGTGGCCGATCGAGCAGTACACCGAGGAACAGCTTAGGATGTTCGACGTTCGTCCCGGACTCAGCGGATGGGCTCAGGTCAACGGCAGAAAGCATGTTGAGTGGAACGAGAGGATACGTTTAAACGTCTGGTATGTAGATCACCTTTCGTTTTGGCTTGATGTAAAAGTATTTCTGTTAACTATAAAGTGTACGTTTACGGGTTCCGACAACGAAAACGTCGGACAAACGGTCATAGATGCTCCTCAAACGATGACCGAGAATTAATAATGTATTTATAAATTGAACAGCTGTCCGTTGCGGACGGCTGTTTTTGTTATAAAGACTTTCGGAAAAGTTGCATAGTTGCATGCAATTTTCGGCGTTAAATCGCTGTTAGTGAGGAGATATCCTCAGTTATCCTTCACTACGCAAGGGGGTGTAATAGCTTATGTCTGAAACTGTAGTTATCGCCATGCTGAGTCTTTTCGGCACGCTTGTCGGCACCTTGGGCGGCATAGCGCTTAACAGCAAGCTCAGCAACTACCGAATCGAGCAGCTTGAAAAGAAGGTCGATAAACATAATAATCTTATTGAGCGCATGTTTCACGCGGAGGAAGCAATTAATATTCTTGACGAGAAAATAAAAGTCGCCAATCACCGTATCAATGACCTCGAGGAGGATAAATGATACTTCCTTGATTTGTTAGGGTAAAGCTTCATTTTCGGCTGCGGCGCGGCGTTATTTGTGATGTACTATTGATTTTTTTGCTTGATTATTGTAGTATAAAATAAGCGACGCCGCGTGTTCTGCGGTGAATATAAAAAGCGGTGATAACTAATGAAAAAGCATCATTTTTTCGGCAAATCAAAACATAACAACTTGTTCGACCCTATCCCTTACGATCCCGAAAAGCAGTACGCGGTAATCCGCAGCTCGATCTGCACGGGCGAAAAGGTCGCGGGCTTCAAGGACAAGACCGACGGGCATTTCACCGAAGTAATGCTTATCCGTTCAAAGCAGGATGAGCAGACCTTTAAGGAAACGTATCATGTCGATTCTCTTAAAGTGGAGTATTAGATTTCTGTAATAATCATAGACAAATTTGACAAAATTGTCATTAATAGCTTTTTTAGTTTATTTTACTTGAAAAACATATAAAAAGATATTATAATTATATTTATTATACTTAAAGGAGAGATTATTATGGAAAAAAGAGGACAGTGGAGCTCTCGCTTCACTTTCATCCTCGCCGCAATCGGTTCGGCTGTAGGTCTCGGCAACGCGTGGCGTTTCCCGGGCTTGGCGGCTAAGCACGGCGGCGGTACATTCCTGGTGGTTTACCTGTTGGCAATGCTTGTAATGGGTATTCCGCTGCTTATGATGGAAATCGCTGTTTCCAGAAAGTTCCGCAAGGGCGCTATTGAGTCCATGCGCGGTATCGGCAAAAAATGGGAGCCCGTCGGCTGGGCGGCGACCTCAAACGCCTTTGTTATCGTCTGCTACTATTCGGTAGTTTTCGCCTGGGTCATCCTGATGTTCATCAACTCGTGGCAGTTCGCGGGCATGACCGGTCTGCCTGCAGAAGAAAAGGTTGCAAAAGCCGGCGGACTGTTTGACAAGCTGACGCACACCACAGGTGCGGTCGACGGCACGCTCATCCCCGGTCAGGTGCTTCTTTGCCTGCTTATCGCGTGGGGACTTATTTTCTTCTGCATCCGCAACGGAGCAAAGTCCGTGGGCAAGGTGGTAAAATTCACAGTGTTCGCGCCTGTTGTCCTTTTGCTTATCATGGCCATCAAGGGCTGCACCATGCCCGGCGCCATGGAAGGTGTGAAGATCCTTTTTGTCCCCGATATGAACGCTTTCTCCGACCCGACATTATGGACTGACGCAATAGGTCAGGTGTTCTACAGCCTGTCTATAATGATGGCTATCATGTTCGCCTACGGCTCTTATCTGGGCGACGACGCCGATATAGCGCTCGACGCTGTTATCATCGCGTTCTCAGATATGGCTATCAGCGTTCTGTCTGGCGTTGTTATGTTCTCAACTATGGGCGGCACCGGTATGATGGATAAAGTCAGCGCAAGCGGAATAGGAACGGCATTCTACATCTATCCGCAGGCTATCGTTAATCTAACCGACGTCGGCTGGTTCAACGCTGTTTTCGGCGCTATATTCTATCTCATGCTCATAACGTTGGCTATCGACTCGGCTTTCTCTATCGTTGAAGGTATTTCGGCGGCTGTTGCCGATAAATTCCACCTCAAGCCGAAAAGTGTCACGATCACCGTTTGCGCTATAGCGGGTATTATTTCGATACTGTTCGTGTCGCAGGCGGGTCTTGCGTGGCTGGATATCGTAGACAACTGGGCTAATTCCATTAACCTTATTTTGGTAGGTATTCTTGAATGTGTGGCTATCGGCTGGACGTTCAAGCTCAGAAAGGTGCTCTATGAGATCAACAAAAACGCGAAAAAATTCAAGGCACCGTACTGGTGGTTCGTCGCTTCCGTGCGCTTTATAGCCCCCGTGCTGCTGGCAGGCTTATTCGCGTGGAATATTATCCACCTGTTCTTTGATGAGGGCGGAAACTACGGCGGCTATCCCATGTGGGCTGTTATCTGCGGCGGCTGGGTCGTATCGGCGTTCGTATTCGCGAGCGGCTTTATCGCGAAGATCATTATCGCAAAGAAGAAGAAGGACGGCTTTGTCGAGGACGAAGTCGTTTGGGAAGACTAAAAATAATACTTGTATAAAAGCTTAAAATGATGTATAATAACCATAGGTATACATTTTTGTGTATCTATGGTTATTTTTGTTTTGGTGATGATTCTTATGAAGCTTCATTTGCAACGCGACATTTCGTCGGGCGACGTGCGCTTTTTGGTGTATGACGAATCGGGCAATGAAAAATACCGCGCAGTTCCGGTAAGCACAAGGGTCACAAAAAGAACTAATCTTGTTTTGCTTGACAGCAGGGGAGAGCCGGCGGCTAAGATACGCCGTCTGCCCATCGTCAGCACTTATTCCTTTGTGCTAAAGGTGAAAAAAACTCACATCACCTTTGTTATCGTGCCCACCAAAAACGGCATTTTGTCTTACTTTTACGGCAACAACTGGCACATCAACGGCAGCATTGCCGCCAAGAATTTTACCATAATAGACGTGGATAAGTCCGTTATCCTCAGCCACCGCAAGCATGCCTCTTACTGCACGCTTGAAATTTTTGACGAGGACAACGAGCTTTACTGTATTGCGGCGTCCATATGCGCCAATCTTGTAAACACCATCGAAAAGCCTGCCGTCAAGGCGGCAAAAATATAAAACGGAGGGTATATTATGACTAAACTGTTAAAGCTTCTCAGCGAAAATTCAAATTTTTCCATCTCGGAGCTCGCGGCAATGCTGGGCGAGCCGGAGGAAGCCGTTAAGGCTCAGATAAAGGAATATGAGAATAAAGGCATCATCCGTGGCTATCAGGCTATCATCAACTGCGACTACCTCGACGACAGCTTTGTCGAGGCGCTTATCGAGCTTAAGGTCACCCCAAAAAAGGAAACTGGCTTTGACGAGATCGCCGAAATGTGCATGGCGTTCGACGAGGTTGAGTCGGTTTACCTTATGGCGGGCGTGTACGACCTCGCCCTTATCGTGCGCGGACAGACCATGCAGGACATCGCCATGTTCGTCGCGAAAAAGCTTTCCACCATCGAGGGTGTGCTCTCTACCGGCACCCACTTCATCATGCGCCGTTATAAGGACAGAGGTCTGAACCTGACAGAGTTCGGCAGCGACAAAGACGAGAGGAGCTTGATCCTGTGATAGATTACTCCAAATATCTTAACAGCAGTATCCAATCGCTGCGCCCCTCGGGCATACGCAAGTTTTTCGATATTGCCAACGAGATGGATCACGTCATTTCGCTGAGTATCGGCGAGCCCGACTTCCAGACCCCGTGGCATATCCGCGACGAGGGTATCCGCAGCCTGGAAAAGGGCAGGACATGGTACTCGCCGAACCGAGGCTTTGCCGATCTGCTGCAAGAGATATCAAATTATTATAAAAGACGTTTTTCACTTACATACGAGCCCACCACGCAGGCGCTTGTCACCGTCGGCGGCAGCGAGGCTATCGATCTTGCCTTCCGCTCGCTTGTCGAAAAGGGCGACGAGGTTATAATCCCGCAGCCGGCTTTTGTCTGCTACAATCCGCTTTGTATCATGGCGGGCGGCGTCCCCGTTAATATCAACACCAGGAACGAGGACAACTTCCGCTTAAGAGCCTGTGATCTTGAAGCGGCTATCACCCCTAAAACCAAGATGCTCGTGCTTCCGTTCCCGAACAACCCCACGGGCGCTATCATGGAGCGCAAGGATCTGGAGGAGATCGCCGAGGTAGTAAAGCGCCACGATCTTATCGTTCTCTCTGACGAGATCTACTGCGAGCTGACCTACGGCGACAGAAACCACGTTTCCATAGCTTCTATCGACGGCATGTACGACCGCACTATCGTCATCAACGGCTTTTCAAAGTCATACGCTATGACCGGCTGGCGGCTCGGCTATGCGCTGGGTCCCGCGCCTATCATTTCCGAAATGACCAAGCTGCACCAGTACGGCATCATGTCTGCTCCCACGACCGCGCAGTACGCGGCGATCGAGGCGCTGAAAAACGGCGACCGCGACGTAAACCACATGCGCGACGAGTACGACATGCGCCGCAGACTTGTAGTCGATAGCTTCAACGATATGGGGCTCACCTGCTTTGAGCCGCTCGGTGCGTTCTATGTGTTCCCGTGCATCAAGTCAACGGGACTTACCTCCGAGGAGTTCTGCACGCGGCTCATCATGGAAAAGCACGTTGCGGTAGTGCCGGGCAACGCCTTCGGCGACTGCGGCGAGGGCTTTGTAAGAGTTTCCTATTCCTACTCGCTCAACCACCTTAAGGCGGCGCTGGAGCGCATCAGAGAGTTTTTGGGAGAGCTTAAAAATGGAGATTAAACTAAAAGCGCCCGCAAAAATAAACCTTTCGCTCGACGTTCTGGGCAAGCGCCCCGACGGTTATCACGAGCTTTCAACCGTCATGCAGGCTATCGACCTTTACGACGAAATAACCCTTACCGACAACGACAGCGGCAAGGTCACTATATCCTGCGATTACGAGGGCGTGCCCTGCGACGACAGGAACATCTGCGCCAAGGCGGCGTATAAGTTTTTTGATTATTGCCGTCTGCCTGTTTCGGGCGTTCATATCGACATAAAGAAAACCATTCCCACTCAGGCGGGGCTTGCCGGCGGAAGCAGCGACGGCGCGGCGGTCATCGTCGGTCTGAATCAGATGTTTGCGACCAAGCTCAGCCCCAAGGAGATGCTCGATATCGGCGAGCGCGTGGGCGCTGACGTGCCGTTTTGCATAGCGGGCGGCACCAAGCTCTGCACCGGCATCGGCGGCACGATGAAGAAGCTGCCCACCCTGCACGGTGCGCATATAGTTATCTGCAAGCCCGATACAGTCAGCGTTTCCACCGCCGAGGCGTATCAAAAGGTCGACGCGCTGCCAAAGCACCCCTGCTACACCGACGAGATGGTGAAGGCGCTTTACAGCCGCGATATGTTTATGATAACCTCAACGCTGTTCAACGACTTTGAGCTCGCCCTGCAAATACCGGAGGTCGCCGAGATCAAGAAAAAAATGCTCGACTGTAAGGCGAGCGGCGCCGGTATGTCCGGCTCAGGTTCCGCGGTGTTCGCTATCTTTAAATCCGAGAGCAAGGCAAAAAAGTGCGTTGAAGCGCTGAAAACCGATTACCCCAAAACATTTCTGTGCAAGCCGATAAAAATCGGCTGCTCAGTTGAATAACAAATTATAACCTGCCAATAATTCCTGTAAAGAATTAAAGGCAGGTTTGTTTATGAAAGGATTTATAAAAGCGGCATGTGTCGCGCTGATACTTACAGTTTTGTTCACAATGATACCGTTTCAGGCGGCGTGCTCCGATATTTCCGACAGCGTTTTCAGGCTTCATATTTTGGCTAATTCCGACAGCGAAGCCGACCAAAATCTTAAACTTAAAGTGCGCGACAGGCTCCTTGAATACTCGCAAACGCTCTTTGAGCAGGCAAAATCAAAGGAAGAAGCGGAGGCGCTGATCGCTGCTCATTTGCGGGAGCTTGCGGATATTGCCTCCGCCGAGGTAGCTCAAAACGGCTTTGAATATCCCGTTCGCGCCGAGATAACGCGCATGTATTTCACCACGCGGCATTACGAGAACTACACGCTGCCATCGGGCACATACGACGCTCTGCGCGTAACGATAGGCAAGGGCAAGGGGCACAACTGGTGGTGCGTTATGTTCCCCTCGCTGTGTATAAACACCGACGTTGACGGCGACCGTAAAACAAAGGAAGCTCTAGGCGAGCAGGAATACGGCGTTGTAAAAAACGAAAAGCGCGAATATAAGTTTTTTATAGTAGAATTATTTGAAAAAATCCGTTCATCATTCTTCTAAGTCCTTTTTTTGGGACAGTGAATGAGGTATAATACTATTATCAGTAACACAGGGTGATAGTGTGAAAAAGTAAAAAACAGGCATTTTAGCCTGTTGAACACCAAAACAAGACCCACCTAAGTGAGCCTAAAATCGCAATAATTCCCACCAA
>CACYPV010000011.1:103983-145066 GCA_902776375.1 uncultured Ruminococcus sp.
CTGCAAGATAAATTATTGTCAACTGAAAACGGAAAATTTAGCGGCTTCCGTTTTCATCTCTATTTGTGCCGGTGCCGCACCGGCATGTGGATTAATATGTTAAGGTTTATTCTCGGCAAGGGCGGCACCGGCAAGACCGCCTACATATATGACCGCGTACGCGAGCTCGTGCTCGGCGGCGAGGACGTGCTGATGCTCGTTCCCGACCAGAGCACCTTTGAGGCCGAAAAGGCGTTCCTTGAAATACTCGGCGCGGCAGAATGCAAGCATGTTGAAGTGTTTGGCTTTGACGGAATGTGCCGCCACGTTTTTCAGCGCACGCACACGGCTCCCAAAAACGTAATAGACAGCGGCACGCGCGCCGTACTTATGAGCGTTGCGCTTGAACAGCTAAGCGAAAAGCTGACGCTGCTCAAATCCCGCAGACCCCGCGCGGTCGCCGATATGCTGCTGAATACGTTGACCGAGTGCAAGCAAAACGGCATTACTACGCCTATGCTGCGCGCTGCGGCAGAGAACATCAGCGACGAAACCCTCAGCGCCAAGCTCAACGAGACCGCGCTGGTGCTCGACACCTTTGACGCGCTGCTTTCGCAAAGCTATGTCGACCCTCTCGACAATACCGAACGCTTAAAAAATATTCTTTTAGAGAATAATGATATCTTTAAGAATCAGCCGCTGTTCATCGACGGCTTCAGCGGCTTTACAAAAGCGCAGCTCGAGGTCGTGCGCTTGCTGCTTTCGCGCTGCCGCGAGGTGGATATCACCCTCACGCTCGACCCTGAGGGCAGCCAAAACGAAGAGCTTTTCATGATCTCACAAATGACATACGACGTGCTTAAGGATATCGCCAAGCGCGACTTTGTTGACATAAAGGCTCCCGTCAAGCTGACGCAGGCTCCGCGCTATGAGAATGAAGATATCGCCAAGCTGGAGCAAAACGTTTTCCGCCATCGGTTCAAAAAGTTCGAAACTGAGCCGAAGGGCGTCACCGTATACAGCGCCGCAGACCTTCACGACGAGTGCGAGTTTGTCGCGCGGCAAATAAAAAGGCTTGTTATCGAACGCGGGCTGCGCTACAAGGACATTTCAATCATTTGCCGCGACGAGAAAAATTACCGCGGTATTCTTGATGTCATCCTTGAAAAGTACGATATCCCGTTCTTTATGGACAGCCGCAAGGACGTCAATGTAAAGCCCGCCGTGCGGCTTATCCACTCTATTTTCAGGCTTATTACCGAGGGCTTTGACCGCGAGGATTTTCTGTCGCTGCTCAAAACGCGGCTGACTTATATTTCCGATAAAGAAATAAGCGATTTTGAAAACTACATTTATATTTGGAACCTAAGCGGCAAAAAGCTTTGCGCGCCGTTCACGTTGAATCCGCGCGGTTATTCCGACGAGTTTAAGGATTCCGACAGGGAGCAGCTTGCGATCTGCGAATCTGTGCGCCGCAGGATAGCTGACCCGCTGCTTAAATTCAGGGAAGACATCAAGGGCAAGACCGCAGGGGAGATATCCATACTGCTGTATCAGCTTCTTGTCGAGCTTGATGTTCCCACGGCGCTTTCCGCAATGTATGACGAGCTTGAAGCCGGCGTTGAAAAGGGCTTGGGCGCCGAGCAGATCAGGGTGTGGGCGCTGCTTATGGACGCGCTTGACAAGACCGTCGCCGCCGTGGGCTCGCTTGTGCTCTCAGCCGAGCGATACTATGAGCTTTTATCGATTCAAATTTCTAATATAGAATTTTCGCAGATACCGCAGACGCTAGACTGCGTAAACGTCACCACAGCCCAGCGCGTCCGCGGAGCTTCGCAGGAGGCGGCGTTCCTTATCGGCTGCTGCGACGGTGAGTTTCCCGCCGCGCCAAAAGCCTCCGGGCTGTTCTCGAGCTACGAGATAAAGCAGCTTTTGCTCAACGACATCGCCATCAGCGACGACTTTTCTTACATAGCAAATCACGAGACCTTTATGGCGTACTGCGCCGTTATCGCGCCGTCGCAGTACCTTTTTGCCTGCTATCCTTTGGTCGATATGGAGGGCGAAAAAAAGAAGCCCTCGGCTATAATCAGCGAGATGATCAAGGTTTATCCACAGCTTAAAGTCACCGATAAAACCGACTATAACGGCAGGCGCGACGCCATGCTGGCGCTCACTCCCGCCTTTGAGGAATACGCGCGCTCGCTGTCCGGAGGTAACGCGGAGCTAAAGGGCTTGGGTGAGTTTTTCAAGGCGCATCCGCGCTATTCATCGGGTACCGAGGCGCTGAAACGCGCGCTTGACCGCTCGCCGTTCAAAATAGAAAATCCAGCCAACGCCCGTATGCTGTTTGGCGAAAACCTCACCGTATCTGCCTCGCAGGTCGAAAAGTTCAGCAAGTGCCGCTTTTCGTATTTCTGCTGTTACGGACTGCGCGTGCGCGAGCGGCTGAAAGCTGAGATAAATCCCATGGAATACGGCACGATGGTGCACTTGATCCTAGAGCGATTCTTCACTCAATATTCTAAATCAGAATATTCATCGATGAATGATGAAGAGCTTACAGCCTTTATCGACAAAGCGGTCGGCGATTATCTTGAAGGCTATCTCGGCGGCAGCGACACAAAGGAGAAGTCCTTTTTGTACCGCCTGCATGTGCTGCGCGACAATTTTCTGCTGCTGTTAAAGCACCTGATAGAGGAGCTTTGTCAAAGCGACTTTGACGTTGCCGACTGCGAGCTGGATATCGGCAAAGATATTCCTTACTACACCGTCAAGCTGCCAACGGGTGAAAACATAGCCGTGTGCGGCAGCATAGACAGGGTGGACGTAATGCACACCGACAGCGGCGATTATTTGCGCGTCGTCGACTACAAAACCGGTGGCAAGACGTTCAAACTGTCCGATATACTGTACGGGCTCAACCTGCAAATGCTGCTTTACCTCTGCGCGGTCAAGCGCGAGGGAGCAGTGCGCTACGGCGAAATAACCCCTGCGGGTATACTTTATATGCCGGCTGTCGTGCCGAATATCAACGCCGACGGACTTGACAGCGGCGCGGTGGAGAAGAAGATATCCGATGATTTCAAAATGAACGGTCTGCTGCTAGACGACGTAAGAGTTATAAAGGGCATGGACAAGACCGAGGGCGCAAAGTATATCCCGATCAAAATAAAGAACGGCGAAAACGTAAAAAGCGATAGCCTCGCCACCCTTGAACAGTTCGGAAAGATCTTCCAAAAGCTCAACGATACCGTCGCCGAGATGGGAGAGAAGCTTTTCGGCGGCGACATAGCGGCGGCTCCCTTGAAGGGCGGCGCCGACGCGTGCGAGTACTGCCCCTACGACAGCGTGTGCGGCTACCGTCAAAGCGCGCCGGTAAATGTTTTCCGCATGAAAAACGACGAGGTGTACGAAAAGCTTGACGAGGAACAGAACGGAGGTGAGCCGCAATGAAGCGCGAATGGACAAAGGAACAGCTAAACGCCATAACCGCGACGGACGGCACCGTGCTGGTTTCGGCGGCGGCAGGCTCGGGCAAAACCGCCGTTTTGGTTGAGCGCGTTATCCGCATGATAACCTCAGCCGACAACCCCGTTGACGCCGACAGGCTGCTTGTTGTGACCTTCACCCGCGACGCGGCGGCGGAAATGAAACAGCGCATCGCCGACACGCTCTCAAAGCTGTTGGAGGACGACCCGTTCAACACTAAGTTGATCCACCAAAGCAAGCTGCTGCACACCGCTTCGATCAGCACGATAGACAGCTTCTGCGGCGATCTGGTAAAGGAATACTTCCACACGCTGGGCGTGTCCGCCGACTATCGCATAGCCGATACCGCCGAGCTGGAGCTGATGAAGACAGCGGCTATGGATATCGCTGTCGAGGCATTTTACAATGAGGGCGGCGCTGAGTTCGGCGAGCTGCTTGACGCTTTTTCAGGCAAGGGCGGCGACGTCAACCTGCGCAACACCGTTATGAAGATACACAGCTTCCTCGAAACCCAGCCGTTCCCGGATGAATGGCTTGACGATATGCTCCAAAGCTATGGGGAGAGGAATGTGGCTGATTCCATTTGGGGGAAGATAATCATCGACTACGCCATCCCGGCGGTCGCGCATTGTGTAAACCTGTGCGAAAGCTCCATAAGTCTGCTTTTAGACGGCGACGATAAGCTGTACGACAAGCTTGAGCCTATCATCGAGGACGATCAAGCGTATTTTCAAAAGCTTCAAAGAACGCTGTTTAGCGGCGATTGGGACGACATTTTAAAAGCTGTTCACAGTTTTTCGGCGCAAACGCTCAGAGCGCCTAAAGGGTATGCCGACGACCCGATAAAGCTGGCTGTCGCCACAAACCGCGACAGCGTTAAAGATACGGTAAAGCGGCTGAAAAAGTATTTTTGCCGCACCGCTCAGGAGGCGCGCGAGGAATTTTCGGATTTGCAAAGGCTTGTGCGCGTGCTGTTCGACTTGACGCGCCGTTATATCTCGGAGCTGAATGAGATAAAGCGCAAAAAGAATGTGCTCACATTCTCGGACATTGAGCTGCTCACCGTTAAGCTGCTCGCTTCGCCTGACGGAATGGGCGGCTACGAAAAGACCGTGCAGGGCTATGAGATATCAAGCCGCTACGACGCGGTAATCGTAGACGAATACCAAGACATAAACGACGTGCAAAACCTTATCTTCAACTGCGTTTCGCGCGACGAGCAGAACCTGTTCGCCGTCGGCGACGTCAAGCAGTGCATTTACGGCTTCCGTCAGGCAAAGCCGCAGATTTTTATCGACCGCAAGGAAAGCTTTGCACGATTTGATGATGATGCACCGCAATACCCCGCAACTATAATTCTTGACAAGAATTTTAGAAGCCGCGCCGAGGTGTGCGACACGGTCAACTTTATCTTTTCGCGCCTTATGACCCGCGACTCCGCTCAAATGGATTATACCGTCGATGAATTTCTCAACCCCGGTTTTCCGTACAAACCTGCCGAGGGCTGTGAAACAGAGTTTGCGGTCATCGATAAATCCGCCTTTGAGGATGAGTCGGGCATCGAGCTCGAGGCGGCGTACATAGCGCGGCGCATACGCGAGATCATGGCGTCCGACATGACTGTTACCGTAGGCGACGATACGCGCCGCCCGACATTCGGCGACTTTGCGGTGATGCTCCGCAGCGCGAAAAACAGCGCCGCGGCAATCGTTAAGGCGCTGATCGACCGCGGAATCCCCGCCTACAGCGAAGAAAAGGAGAGCGTGTTTGACGCGCTGGAGGTCAAGATACTGCTCAACCTTTTGCGTGTAATCAACAATCCTGCTTCGGATATCGCCCTGCTTTCGGTGCTGTGCAGCCCGATTTACGGCTTTACTCCCGACGAGCTCGCGCAAATGCGCGCAAAAAGCCGCAGGACGTCGCTGTTCGCTTCTCTTGAAGCCTTTCAGAGCGAAAGCAAAAAAGCAGCCGCCTTCCTGTCACAGCTTGCTTCTCTGCGCTCCTGCGCCTGCGTCACGACAGTCGATGAGCTTATCGGCAGGGCGCTTGAGCTCACCTCGCTCGGCGCAGTCACATGTGCCGTGAGCTCAGGCGAAACGCCGCTGAAAAACCTTGATTTGGTCAGGCATTTCGCGCGGAGCTACGAGGGCGGCGGAGCTAAGACCTTATCCGATTTTATCGGTTTTATCGACAGACTTGTCGAGGGCGGTATAGAGCTTCCCTCTGCTTCTGTAAACGACGCCGACGCGCTCAACGGCGTGCGCGTGCTCAGCATCCACAAATCAAAGGGCTTGGAATACCCGTTCTGCTTCCTGGCGGGAACCGCGAAGCGCTTCAACAAAATGGACCTCAATTCCGACGTGCTTATCGACAACGCAGCGGGCTTGGGCATTAAGCGCAAGCAGGGCGTGTGCCGCTACAACACCTTGCCGAGGCTCGCTGTTGAGATCGAGATCGAGCGCAACGAGCTTGCCGAAGAGCTCCGCATACTTTACGTTGCCCTTACCCGCGCCAGAGAAAAGCTTATCATCGTGGGCGCTGTAGCCAACGCGGAAAAGTTTATTACCGACACGTGCTCTCAGCTAATGTTTGATTCGATAATAGACCCGTTCACCGTGACAAGCGCAAAAAAGCCGCTTGACTGGCTGACTCTTTGCGCGCTTTGCAACCCTTCTTCGCGCATAAAAATGCTCGGCGGCGCTGAGCAGATAACGATACGCGGGGATTATCCCGTCTGGGATTTCCGCTTGATCAACGACCCCGAGCAGCTTTTACTTATGGATACCGCTGATACGCTTTTGCGTGTTGCTTCCGATAAACCGGTCAGCGAGCAAAACTACGCTGAGATACTGTCTTGGAACCTTGCGTATCAGTATCCGTATGCGGCGGCAACAACGCTGCCGCAGAAGGTCAGCGCGTCGCAGATAGCGCACGCGGAGAGCGAGGATTACTACGAGCGTATCATCGCCAAGCCGAGGTTCCTCAGCAAAGCTCAGAGCTCCGCGGTAGAGCGCGGCTCGGCGCACCATCTGTTTTTGCAGTACTGCGATTTTTCAAAGGCGCGCGAAAGCATCGACAGCGAGATCGCGCGGCTGAAAGGGGAGGGCATGCTGAGCGACGAACAGGCGGAACTAATCGATACCGCCGGACTCGGAAAGCTTGTTCGCAACAGGCTTTTTGACAGAGTAATAGCTTCCCCGAAGGTCTACCGCGAGGAACGCTTCACGGTCAAGATACATCCGTCGCTGATATCTGACGATTACCCCGAAACGAATGATGAGATCGTTATGCAGGGCGCAGTCGACCTTGCTTTTGAAGAAGACGGCAGGCTGGTCATCGTCGACTACAAAACCGACCGCGTGCGCGATATCAACAAGCTTGTTGCGCTTTACCAAAAGCAGCTTTTGCTGTATAAGGAGGCGCTCAGGCAGTCGCTTGAAACGGAGGTTTCCGAGTGCCTTATCTGCTCGGTGGCGCTCAATGATGTTATCAAAGTATGCTGATATAAAAAATCAGGCTATAAACCAATGCGGTCTATAGCCTGATTTTTTTTTATTTGATCAGATGAAGCGTGCGAGCATTTGCTGAATAACGGTTACGTCGAGGATGGTGATATCGCCGTCCTTGTCAACGTCCGCAACCATAAACTGCTTGGGATCGGTCTCGTCGATGATCGGAGCGCCGCCGGCTAAGGTGAATTTTGCAAGATGTCTTTGCAGTGTGGTGGCGTCGTCGATATCGATCTCGCCGTTGTTGTTGACGTCGCCTACGAGGACTTCTTCCGCGTCATTGTAGAGGACAACGACAGCGCTTGCTCCAACCTTACCGGTGAGCTTGCCGTTGGCAACGGTGAAGGTTTCGCCGCTTATGCGGTCGGTATATTCGCCGGCTTCCAGATTAGTCGATACGTTGACATTGGTCTCGCCGTCGGATACGCTTACAAGCACAGCGCCTTTTGTGCCGCGCTCGATCATTTGAACCTTTTGTTTGACGATCTCCACAACGTTTTTCGACTCGCCGACCATAGCGTTGCGGAAGTGGTTGACGGCGCTGACGGTCTGGCTGTAGTAGTTGCCGTCGCCTGCCTGTCCCATTTTATTCGAGCCCCACTGGCTAGTGGTTGAGCTGCCCTTGGGACGCGCAAAGAACAGGGGAGTAGAGTCGCCTTGCGCCGCGATGACCGCCCAGCCGAGATTGATTTGGTCGTTGTTGAGTGCGGACCAGGTGCCATCGTCGGTGTAGTTGTCGTGAGATTCCACCCACATCACAGCTTGCGTGTTATCAATGTTTATCATGCGATTATTCTTGATAGCAGTTGTTGTGAGCTTTTTGTTGATGATCGCCTGCCGCAGGTTGGAGCCATAATTTGCCGCGGTGACCTTCATGATCTTTGCGTAATCCTCAATCCTGTCAGCGCCCGGGAGAATCTCGCCGTATTGGAATTCGGAGTTGTTATCGAGAACGAGCGTCCAAAAGTCGCTCGCGAAGTTATTGCCGTTGTATGGTTGTTCGTCGGGAAGCTCGATGTGCTTCGCTGCGTCATAACGGAAGCCGTCTACGCCGCATTCAAGGCATTCGTTTATCAGTGAAACCACCTTGCTCTGCACGTACTCGTTGCCAGTGTTGAGATCGGGCATTCCCAGATGGTTCTGTGTGATACCATAGCGTGTGGTTACTCCTGTCATACCTGCGGTGTTACTGTGGAAGTATGCCGCATTGTACAAATCGGCGTCAACATTTGTGTTTACATTGCTAAAGCCGCCGCCCGCGGAATTTTTGTTTGCCAGATGGTTGGCAACTATATCGACTACGACCTTGATGCCGTATTTATCCGCTTCTGTGCAAAGCGCCGTCAGCTCTTCTTTGCTGCCTATCCACGATGTGTTGCTGCCCGCGACGCTCAGTCCCAGCGGCTGATATAGCTTCCACCACTGACCGCTGATATCTTTGTAAGAAACGCTGTAGTCTTTCGGACGCTGCACGGGTGAGGTTTGGACAGTCTTAAATCCCGCGGCGGCGATTTGCGGAAGGTTATCTTTGATGGTGTTATAACTCCAGCACCAGCAGTGCAGGATCGCGCCTTCCTGGATAGTTTCGGGAAGTCCGTAGGATTGGGGTGCGGAAACGGCGGACGCCGCCTCGCCTGAGTCGGCTGCGTTTGCGGAGCCGAGCGCTGTAAAGCTAAGCAGCATAACGGCTGCCAGCAATACGGATAAACTGCGTTTAAACGTCTTTTTCATAAACTTCTCCTTTAATTATCTGTATGAATCTCTTTCGTCGCGGTCAACTCGCATAAGCTCCGAGCTGATCTTCTTGCGTGTTCTTGCGTCAATGCAAATGGTAACAAGGCTTGTAACGCCCTCATAAATCAGCGATATGCCGATAAGGATGATAACGGCTGTTTCAAAAGCATTGTAAAGAGTGATGCAGAGGATACCTAAAATCACGCCGATGATCGCGGCGATAAGGAATACGTTCCAACGGTGGAAGCCCATTGACTTAAGGTTGAACGCGCGCTTTAGGTTGACTACGCCGTCTACGATCAGCACTGCGCCGATAGCATAAAAGATGACCATTTCAACGGTATCGGGAGCTACCAAAGCGAAAATACCAAGTCCTATCGCCAGCACCCCGAGCGCAAGCTCCATGAACAGGTTTTCCTCGCTGTCCTTATTCAGGAAGAACGAAATGACGTTGATGATACCGTAAACCATCAGGATTATGCCTATAACGACCCTGAATCCGCCGGCTGCCTTATCGGGATAGGCGACCATAAACACGCCCAGCACGATGTAAGCTATCGCGGCGATGATAAACGTTCCCAACATACTTTTCTTTTTAGGTTTTTCATTTGGCATAAGAATTCCTCCTTAATCAATTCTTTTGTCGCAGAAGTCGCACATCTGCATACCAAGTTTTCTATAGCTCAAGTTCGGCAGGTAAGCCTCGCTTTGAGTAACACATTTGGGGTTGCTGCAGCGGTGAGGGCTGATCTCAAAGTCGCGTGACTCTATAACAAAGTCCTCGTCCTGAAGCAGCAGCAGGATAAGCGCCATCCTGCCGAACATTCCGTACTGCGCCTGCTTGAAGTACAGCGCGCGCGGGTCGTCGTCGATGTCGACAGTTATCTCGTTCACGCGGGGCAGGGGATGAAGGATAATCATATCCTCCCTCGCCTTGTCAAGCTTTTCGCGGTCGAGCACGAAAACATATTTTTGCGCCTCGTAGTCTTCCTCGCTCTTGAAGCGCTCGCGCTGGATCCTCGTCATATAAAGCATGTCAAGGTCGACTATAGCGTCCGAGAGGCTATGCGATATCTCGTAGGGGCAGCCGTTCTTTTCAAGGATATCGATTATATAAAGCGGTATACTTAATTCTTTTGTAGAAATAAGTACAAAGGAGTTGCCCTCGTATTTTGCAAGAGTTTTGATAAGCGAGTGCACTGTCCTTCCGTTGAGCAGGTCGCCGCATACGCCGATCTTAAGATGGTCGAGCCTGCCCTTTTCGCAGCTCAGGGTGATTATGTCGGTGAGCGTCTGGGTGGGGTGCAGGTGACCGCCGTCGCCGCAGTTTATAAGCGGTACCTCCGAGTAGAGCGACGCCGCCATGGCGGTTCCCTCAACGGGGTGACGCATCGCGATGATATCCGCGTAGCCGCTGACGATCGATATGGTGTCCTTAAGGCTTTCGCCCTTGGCAACGGAGGAGTTCATCGGGTTGTCAAAGCCGATGGTTCGCCCGCCGAGCTTTAGCATAGCGGTCTGGAACGACATCTGCGTACGTGTGCTCGGCTCGTAAAACAGGGTCGCAAGGATCTTTCCGTCGCAGGCGTGGCGGTAATCCGAGGGGCTTTTCATTATCCTTTTAGCTTTTCTGATGAGCTTGTTTATCTGGTCTACGCTCAAAGCTTCAAGGTCGATCAGGTTCTTGTTAATCATAGCAACACACCTTTCCTATCTTATTTTATTGTAGCAAAAAATGCACAAATCTTATTTCGAAAAAAGAATAATAGCAAATAATTATAGTGAAATATTGATGAAAATTATGTAACCGTTTTGCTGTTCTTATTTTTTCTCACAAAAATATAAGGGTCAGAAACAAGCTGACCCTTAATAGTTATAATCTTATTCTTATCTGGCTGCCCTTGCGAACCTTTGCCGTGTCCATGTCGTCCATGTTGTGCCCGCGCACGCTCTGGACAAGACCTATACATACCAGCGAGCTGAGCGCCGAGGTGCCGCCCGAGCTGAACAGCGGCAGGGTGATGCCGATAACGGGGAAAAAGCCGAGCACCATGCCGATGTTGATGATCGTCTGTGAGGCAAAAGCCGCGAACACGCCCGTGCATATCAGCTTGCCTGCGGTCTCGCCGGCGTTTGAAGCGTTCATCAGCACTTTTATAATGATGCCGAACAGTATCAAAATAAGCAGCAGGCATCCTATAAAGCCGAGCTCTTCGCCCGCGACCGTCATAATAAAGTCGTTTTCCTGCTCAGGCACAATAGCGTAATCGACGCGCGGGCCGTTGTAAAGTCCGCTGCCGCTAAGCTCGCCGCTTGCTATTGACACCTTGCCCTGATACTGCTGCCAGCCGTAGTTGGTCATCGAGTTGCCGTCGAGGTCAAACAGCGCGAGAAAGCGGTTGCGGTGCTCCTCGTTCATAAAAACGTTCCATATTATCGGAATACTCACAAGCAGCAGTCCGCCGAGCGCCGCGAAATATCTGAACTGAACGCCGGCAACGAACGCCATTATAACGAACATCAGCGCGAAGATGAGCACGGTTCCGTCGTCGCCCTGAAAGTGGATTATCATCATGGGGATGAGCGCGTGCGCCAGCAGGGTCAGCACGCCCGCAAGGCTGTGTATAAGCTTTTTTTCGTGCAGATAGGTTATATGCTTTGAAAATGTGATGATGAAGCAGATCTTGATAAGCTCCGAGGGCTGCAGCGAAAAGCCGCCCGGCAGCTCTATCCATGCCGTGTCGTCGGTGCCGCTTACTCTCCGTCCGAAGGCGAACACCACAGCCGCCAGTAAAAGTCCGGCTATCAGCGCAAAGTACCATTTTTTGATGATGAACCTGTAATCGGCGAAGGAAATCAGTATGGCTGCCGCGAAGCCTATTATGACCGCGATCACCTGCGAGCGGATGTAATTATAATCGCCCGCGCGCTGCATGCTTGAGATCAGCAGCATACTGTAGACGATGGCGGCTATAGTCAGCAGCCACATCACTATATCGGTTTTTCGGAAAAAGTCCGAAAATGTATCGGAAAATTTCTTCATGAAAACTCCTCTGTCTGTGGAAAATACTGTTTACCTTCTTATTATAATAAATTCCGCGGATAATATCAAGTTATTTTTTTAATTTGGAATAATACTCTTTAAAACGTTTGTTATAATATATAGGATAATGATATTTATCGGGAGGAATGAAAAATGTTATCAGATATTGAAATAGCTCAGCAGGCGAATTTGCTGCCCATAAAGGACGTAGCGGCTCAGATCGGCATATCCGAGGACGAGCTTGAATTCTACGGCAAATACAAGGCTAAGCTCTCCGACGAGCTGGCTGCGCGTGTTCAGGGCAACCCCGACGGCAAGCTTGTTTTGGTCACCGCGATCAATCCCACGCCCGCGGGCGAAGGCAAAACCACCACCACTGCCGGCTTGGGTCAGGCTATGGCTAAGATAGGTAAGAAGGCGATCATCGCTCTGCGCGAGCCGTCGCTCGGCCCAGTGTTCGGGATCAAGGGCGGAGCTGCCGGCGGCGGATACGCTCAGGTGCTGCCGATGGAGGACATCAACCTGCACTTTACCGGCGACATGCACGCCATCACCTCAGCCAATAACCTTTGCTGCGCCATGCTCGACAACCATATCCAGCAGGGCAACGAGCTCGGCATCGACCCGCGCAGGATCCTTTTCAAGCGCTGCCTCGACATGAATGACCGCGCTCTGCGCAATATTATCGTAGGACTCGGCGGTAAGGTCAACGGCGTTCCGCGCGAGGATCACTTCATCATCACCGTTGCCTCCGAGGTCATGGCTATCCTTTGCCTTGCAGCGGATATCGACGACCTTAAGCGCAGGCTGGGCAACATACTTATCGCTTACAACTACGCGGGCGAGCCCGTTTACGCTAAGGACATCAAGGCTGACGGCGCTATGACCGCGCTGCTCAAGGACGCTATCAAGCCCAATCTTGTTCAGACTCTCGAGGGCACTCCCGCCATTATGCACGGCGGCCCCTTCGCTAATATCGCCCACGGCTGCAACAGCGTGCGCGCTACAAAGCTCGCGCTCAAGCTTGCCGATTACTGCATCACCGAGGCGGGCTTCGGCTCCGATCTCGGCGCAGAGAAATTCCTTGATATAAAGTGCCGCTACGCCGGCTTGAAGCCCTCGGCCATCGTGGTAGTAGCCACCTGCCGCGCGCTCAAATACAACGGCGGCGTGCCTAAGTCCGAGGTCTCCATCGCTAACCTCGAAGCGCTTGAAAAGGGTATCGAAAACCTTGGCGTACATATCGAGAACATGCGTAAATACGGTATCCCCGTTGTCGTAGCGATCAACCGCTTCGGCACCGACACTGACGGAGAGCTCAGATTTATCGAGAGCTATTGCAGACAAAAGGGCGCTGACTTCGCGCTTTCCGAGGTGTTCGGCAAGGGCGGCGACGGCGGTATCGAGCTTGCTGAAAAGGTAGTTGAAGCGTGCGAGAAGCCGAGCAACTTCATTCCGATCTACGATATGAATCTGACCGTAAAAGAGAAGATCGAGGCGGTCGCGAAGCACATTTACGGAGCTTCAAAGGTCAATTACACCACGGCAGCAGAAAAGGCTATTGCCGAGGTTCAGAAGCTCGGCGCGGACAAGCTGCCCGTATGCATCGCCAAGACCCAGTACTCACTTTCCGATAATCCCGCGCTGCTCGGCGCGCCCAAGGATTTTGAAATAACCGTGCGCAATGTCTCGCTCTCAAACGGAGCGGGCTTCACGGTCGTATATACCGGCGACATCATGACTATGCCCGGACTTCCCAAGGCTCCTGCCGCTCACAACATCGACGTTGACAACAGCGGCAAGATCACGGGTCTGTTCTGATATGATAAGGATCATTTCCGACAGCGCCGCCGAGACCGAGCGGATAGGCGAGCGCCTCGCCGCGAAGCTCAACGGCGATGAAGTCATAGCGCTGTTCGGCGGTTTGGGCATGGGCAAGACCGCCTTTACCCGAGGGCTCGCGAGAGGTCTGGGGGTAGACGACGGCGTTTCAAGCCCGACCTTCGCGCTTGTCAACGAGTACAGGGGAAAAATCCCGATCTACCATTTTGACATGTACAGGGTGCAGAGCTGGGACGACCTGTATTCCACGGGCTTTTTCGATTACATAGACAACGGCGTGCTCGTCATCGAGTGGAGCGAGAACATCGAGGGCGCGCTGCCCGATAACGCGCTGCGCGTAACGATAAGCCGCGGAGAGCACGACGAACAGCGGATTTTTGAGATAGAAGGTGTTGACGACCTATGACTATCCTTGCTATGGACACTACAGCCAAGGCGGCGTCTGTCTGCCTTGCGACCGAGGAAAAGATAATCGGAGAGTTTTTCATTAATACCGCGCTGACCCACAGTCAAACGCTTGTCCCGATGATCGAACAGCTATGCAAAAACGCCGGAGTAAGCGGCGACGACATCGAAGCTGTCGCGGTAAACGCCGGCCCCGGCTCGTTCACGGGCGTGCGCATCGGCGTGGCGGCGGCAAAGGGCTTTGCCTTTCCGAAAAACCTGCCCTGTGTTTCGACCTCTACGCTCGAGAGCATGGCGTACAATCTGCTCGGAAGCGATTGCGTCGTCTGCGCCTTGATGGACGCGCGCTGCTCGCAGTTTTACAACGCGTTTTTCAGAGTGACGGGGGAGAAGGTCGAGCGTCTATGCGACGACCGCGCGATATCGCTTTCCGATTTGCTGCTGGAGCTGCAAGGTTACAGCGAAAAGGTCGTGCTGGTCGGCGACGGCGCGGAGATAGCCTTCAAGGGGCTCGAAAATCCGCCCCGGAACGTAGCTTTAGCTTCGGTCAATACACGAACTCAAACAGCGTCTTCCGTCGCTTTGGCGGCGTTTAAACGCATAACAAACGGCGAAACGCTCACGCCCGCGGAGCTTATGCCTGTATATCTCAGGCTTCCGCAGGCACAGCGCGAGCTTAATAAAAGATTAAACATTAATGGGGGTTAAGAAATGATAGCACTTGGATGCGATCACGGCGGCTACAACCTTATGGTCGCCATCAAAAAATATCTGGACGACAAGGGCATCGCCTACAAAGATTTCGGCACCGACAGCGACGCGAGCGTCGATTATCCTATCTACGCCTACAAGGTGGCTAAGGAGGTCGCCGAGGGCGAATGTGAGCTCGGTATCCTTTGCTGCGGCACCGGCATCGGCATCGGCATGGCGGCTAACAAGGTCAAGGGCGTACGCGCGGCGGTGGTAAACAACGCCTTCGGCGCCGAGATGACCAGACGCCACAACCACGCCAACATCCTTTGCATGGGCGGCAGGGTCATCACCGAGGAGCAGGCGGTGGAGTTCACCGATATATTCCTTAACACACCCGAGGAAGGCGACCGTCACGACAAGCGCGTGGCGATGATCACAGCCATCGAAAACGGCACTTTTGAGGTTTGATTTACTTAAAAAATGAGAAAGCGCACCGCTAAAAACGGTGCGTTTTTTTGTTTTGGCGGCTGTAATTAAATTGTAATCTTTGTAACCAAATTGCTTAAAAAAGCGCTTATTTCAACATAATCAACATCTTTCCACAAAATTTCAGGACTTGTCAACACAATCAACAAGCTTCCACAGAGCCGAAAAAACTATTGAATATAGATAACTAACAGCAAGTATAATCTTGTAAACATATACAAAATAAACAATATAATTCGAAATTGTAATTAAAAGCGTGAAAAAATTTCATTTTTTTAAATTTATTTACAAAAAACACTTGCTTTTTTTCTAATATAGTATTATAATAACACCATAATGTTCTTGAAGAATTTTAATAAAGAATTTTTCACCGGAATTTTTTTAAAGAATTCCAAAAAAGAAGATATGGAGAGAGTAGAAAATGAGATTACGCAAACAGGAATTGGGAGATAGAAATCTGGTAGGCAACCGTGTAGAGCTTGTCAGAAAGCAAAAGGGTATGAAGCAGAAGGAACTGCTGGCGCAGCTTCAGGTAAACGGCGTCGATATGAACGCGTCCGGCCTTTCCAAGCTTGAGGGTCAGATCCGTTTCGTCACAGACGTTGAGCTTGTCGCTCTTGCCGATATCCTTGAAGTTTCGGTAGATTATCTTCT
This sequence comes from uncultured Ruminococcus sp., assembly GCA_902776375.1. Classification (GTDB taxonomy): domain Bacteria; phylum Bacillota; class Clostridia; order Oscillospirales; family Acutalibacteraceae; genus Ruminococcoides. The sequence continues at coordinate 119,821 of CACYPV010000011.1, forward strand.
CGGCAGGGAAAAGTAAGATCCCGCCGTCCGGTCCGCCCATGTTCTCACCGTGTTATCCAGGTGAGACGGCGGGCTTTTTTTATTATTAAAAAGCCCTAAACCGATCAGGTTTAGGGCTTTAATACACTCTCGCACTTATTATTATATCACTATCCTCAGTCAATTGCAATAGGTTTTTGAAAAATAAAATTTTAAATATTTTTATAAAAAGTATTGACATTGTTATAATCTATGGTATAATATAGACAAAGATAAAGAAAAGCAAGGAGGTCTTCCAGATGAAAGTTAAGATTATTCAAATCAGAGCGATCAAAGATTTCATTCGGAGCTTACCACCCAATGTAGAGTCCCAAAGCTTTTGGGCGAAGGGAAACGTAACTTATTAAGTCGAATATCAGCTAATCAGTTTTAGATGTTATTAAACATAATTATCGTAGTTTGGATTAAGACTTGAATTCGTTGCAGGAAAACTAAGGACACAAACTCAACTTTCATTTTTTGATATATTAAGTTTTCCGCCTTGGTAAGAGATGTTTCGGTGAGCAGCAAGAGTGTTTGGGATCAACGGACTTCTTACAATTTAATATTAAGTTACTTTTGAATAACCGATCTCAGTGATAGGAGATTAGTCCCATGAGAAGTTTAAGCTTTTAACCGATTATTCTACGAAACCGGAGAAGGTCCAATGTAATACTTAATTGATTAAACGGTTTATTCTAAGCAAAGCGAGGATTATTCCCATGTACACGGTAAGGACGATTCAGACATTCCTGTAGATATTGGAGTGAGTCCCAAGTATAGTTTAGTTTAAAAGTAATCGAACGGTCGGCAAGTGCACTGCCGACCGTTTTTGCGTGCGCGTGAATTTTATCCGATCAACAGTAAAAGGCAGACTCAAACGAGCCTGCCTTTCTTTTTGATTATAACAATTACGAATTATGCATTACGAATCACGCATTGATTCAAAGTCCGAGGATCTCCTTTGCGGAATCTACAAGCGTCTTGCAAACCTCAAGCGCCTCGTCCTTTGTTTTGCCGACGGCTGTTACATAGAGCTTGATCTTGGGCTCGGTGCCGCTGGGACGGATTATCACCGCGTTGTCGCCTTCAAGGTGTAGCGCGATGACGTTGGAGGTGGGGAGGGTGAGCTTTTCGGTTTTGCCCGTAAGCAGATCGGTTTCTTCTTTGAGCTGATAGTCGCTTACCTTGACCACCTTGTAGCCACCCACAGCTTCGGGGATGTCGTTTCTGACGGCTGTCATCATGTCCGCCATCTTCTGCATGCCTGAGGCGCCCTCAAACTCAAACGCGAAGGTCTGGTTGAGGTAGAAGCCGAATTCGTCGTACAGTCCGTCGATGACCTCGGCGAGAGACCTGCCCTGCTTTCTGTAATAAGCGGTCATCTCAGCGACGAGCATAGATGCTACAACCGCGTCCTTGTCACGAACATAGGTGCCGGCGAGGTAGCCGTAGCTCTCCTCAAAGCCGAACAGATAGCGATCTTCTTCGCCCTTCTGCTCTAAGCCGAGAATTACCTCTCCGATGTATTTGAAGCCCGTGAGCACGTTTTTGAGCTCGCAGCCGTACTTTTCGCACAGCTTGTTGATAAGCTTAGTGGTGACTATAGTCTTAACCACAACGGGATTCTCGGGCAGTTTGCCGGCTTCCTTCTTGCAGGAGAGGATGTAGTTAGTCAGCATAACGCCGTCCTCGTTGCCGGTGATAAGGCGGTAGCTGCCGTCGTAGTCGCGCACGGCGATGCCCACACGGTCGGCGTCGGGGTCGGTGGCGAGAAGCAGGTCGGGCTGCTCCTTTTCGCAGAGCTCCAAGCCCTTTTGCAGCGCTTCCTTGATCTCGGGGTTGGGGTAGGGGCAGGTGGTGAAATTGCCGTCGGGCAGCTCCTGCTCCTTGACGATCACTACGTCGTCAACGCCGATCTCTTTAAGAACTCTTCTTACCAGCTTGTTTCCGCAGCCGTTGAGCGGAGTGTAGACTATCTTCATGCCCGCGCCCTTGCAGATGCCGGGGTTGACCTGCTGCTCGAGCACCTTCTCGATATAGCTGTCGTAAACGCTGTCGTCAACATATTCGATCATGCCGGATTTGAGCGCCTCGTCAAAGTCCGCGGTCTTGACGTCCTTGAACATGTCGAGCTTCTGGATCTCATCGTAAACCGCTGCAGCGGCGGCGTCAGTCATCTGGCAGCCGTCCTCGCCATAAGCCTTGTAGCCGTTGTATTTTGCGGGGTTGTGGCTTGCTGTCACCATAATGCCCGCCTGACACTTGAAATAGCGTACGAGGTAGGAGAGCACCGGAGTGGGCTGCAGCTCGGTGGTGATGTATACCTTGATGCCGTTGGCAGCAAGCACCTTTGCCGCCTCGATCATAAACAGGTCGGCTTTGATGCGGCTGTCGTGCGATATCGCCACAGCACCCTTGCCGTACTTGTTGAGCACGTAGTTAGCCAAGCCCTGAGTAGCCTGACGAACAACGTAGATGTTCATGCGGTTGGTGCCGGCGCCGATAACGCCTCTAAGTCCGGCGGTGCCGAATTTGAGCGCGGTGTAGAAGCGGTCGCGGATCGCTTCTTCATCTCCTTGTATAGCTTTAAGTTCTTCAATCAAATCCTTATCTTCTGTGGCGTTTTCACACCAAATGTCGTATAATGCTTTCTCTTTGATCATAATCGTTCCCCCAATGAAACAATATTTTTACAGTGTATAGTAATGTATACCTATACAACCTTACTATAACATAAAACGGATAGAATTACAAGGCTTTTGAAATTGAAAATTAAGTATTGAAAATTGATTTTTTAAATAAATGCAAAAAGAAACGCCGGCAAAGAACCGACGTTTCCAATTAAGTATCACTGTTAGCTTTCAGCAACTAGCCTCTAGCATCTAGCCTCTAGCTTCTAGCCTCTAGCTTCTAGCCTTGCTTTTCCAGCGCATAGCCCGCGTTCGTTGTGTGGTATTGATATCCCATATGGTTGAGCTCTGCCAGCAGCCAACCCATATCCCATTTGGAATCGTTCGGGACATAGATGTATTTAGGCGTTTTGTCTGGGTTGATCTTGTAGAACTCCTTCAGGCGTTTCAGCGAATTTGGCTTTTCGCCGGACAGCCACGCGGAAAACGTGCCGTAGGGCTTGTCAGCCGCAAGGTATATCCAGGTGCGTTCGGACAGCACGAGCAGGTTGTCGTCCTCTTTGCCCCAATACATCGAGATATCATCGTAAATCTGATCGTATGTCTGCGCTTTTTGATGAGTGGTGATAAGTCCCTCGGCGGGTCCCTGGGTTATCTCAAAGTTGACCTCGGTCGCCTGTGCGTCCCAGAAGCAGTGGCGCGCCTTTGAGCCGATCTCAAAGCAGCCCTGCAATATCAGCATAAACGCGACAGCCGCGAAGCTGCACCGCTTTACCCATACCGCGTAGGTGATGTTGTCGGGCGATTCCTGCATTTCCTTAATGAGCTGTGCGAGGAACATGAGGCTTGCTATATTGACTGCTGCAAACGCCATAGATATGACGTAGAAGCCCTGATTCGAGGTGTAATGCACGAAGAATGAATAGAGTATGCCAAGCACGAAAACTCCCGCGAAAAGCTCGCGCGGCTTGTTTTTGCAGAGCACATAAGAAGTGATGCCGATGAAAACAAGCGGGAACATGATGGCGTTGTATGTGGATTTGTGCAGCTCGGGGAAGATGAGCATGTAGGTGTACATCACTATGCCCGAGGTGATGATGAGATAAACCGAGCGGTGAAGCATTCTTTTGCGATCTATCAGCATAACGAGCGCCATTGCGCAGTAGCTGTAAATCGAATACTTGAAGTGCGGCTTCATGAAGAATATCGCCCTAAAGTATTTCCAAACCTTGTCGCCGAATTGTACGGGCGGATGCTCGGGATCCTTAAGCATGTACTGCAGGTTTTCAAACAGTCCGCTTATACCTACTCTCGGCAGGGTGAACAGCATGAAGATCACGGCAAGTATACCTGCTCCCAGTGTGAAGAACAGGAAGCTGCGCAGGCTGAACATATCGCTTTTAAGCACGAAGCGCAGGTCTTTGTTTTTGAGCAGCAGGTGGATACCCATGCAGACCGCGTAAATAACATAAACGATCAGCAGGTACGGGCAGCACAGCACCGCGCCGGCAAAGAACAGTCCGCTGAAGATCAGCGAGAGCTTCTTTTGATAATCCGCCGTTGCGAGCATCACTCCCGCCAAAGCCACAAGCTCAACGCCCATCGAGTCGTAGCTGAGCGACATGATGTTGTAGGGGGTGTAAATGAAGTACAGCACGCAGGCGATAACGGATATCACGCCGTATTTGCGCAGTCTTGTGTAAATGAGCACCGCAGCGCCGCAGTGGACGAACACATAAAATATGCGCGCCGCGAGGATGATGCCGTCGGTCGAGCCTGTGATGGTGGTGTATATCCATGTGAACGGCAGCTGCAGTATAGAGCACATCTGCGCGAGGTTCCATTCGTCGCGGAACAGCGCGTCGCCCTTTGTAAGGCGGTGGGGGATCGTGAGATAAAACGGTTCGTCGTTGCCGCCAAAGCCGTAGCGCGTTTTCCAAATAGAGAAAATGAACGCTGCGACCAACAGGGCGATGAACAAGAGATCCTGCCATTTCATATAGTTGGCTTTTTCTCTCTGCAATATCACAAAGGCTTTGATTTTCTGATAAAGAATTATAAGTCCCTTTGCCGCCGCTGTCAGAATGAACGACGAGATCATCGACAGCACGAAGCAGATCAGCACGCACGGCAGATAGAACGGCAGCTTTTCATACACATTATCAAACCAGGTGTTGAGCACGCTGTTGTATATCAGCATGTCGAAGATGAACGACAGCAGGTACATTCCGAAGGTGACGTCCGATATCTTCCACATCGCGAACCGAACCGTCGGGTGCCAGTTGTTGGCTTTTACGCGGCTGAGCATCGTGAACAGCAGCACCGCGGTGATGTAGGGGATAACGCCGTACCAGTATATCCACGAGCCGCTTTGGAACTTGCTGCCGTAGCTGCGGTACTGGCAGTAGGCGGTGAACAGGAAGGTCAGTATGGCGAACAGCGGCAGCATTGAGCGGGTTTTGAGCTTTATGCCGTATTCGCGGATGTACGCGCCCGTAAAGTAGTAAGCAAGCGGGTACATGCTGCCCATCCAGAACGAGGGGATAAGCTTTTGATATCCCTTAGTGTCGCTCACGGGGTTGAGCCACCAGTCGGCGGAGTTGAATTTAAAGGAGTTTATAAGCGAGGGGAGGATGGCTAAAAACACCATCGTAGCCACCAGCACCTGCTTTTTCCGCTTAGAGCCGAGCTTGTTGTAGGCGAGATTCAGGAAGGGCGCGATAAGGAACAGCCCGACATACATCTCGACGTACCACGCGTAGTTGGCGCCGGAGAAACCGAATATGCTGAATATGTAGTCCTTTAGCTCATAACTTTTTGATTTGGCTATCGCGTCGAACATGCCGGCAAAGTCAAAGTCCCAAAAGGCTTCCTTTGCCGCGGGGATCAGGTAGACCGACTTAAAGAACATGCAGACGATGCAGGCGAGCACGAATATCACCAAGGTTTTGCGGATGCCTAAGTAGTATTTGCGGCTGAGTACCTTTTTGCTCATCAGGTAGCCGGTAAGTATCATGAATAATGGAACGCACGCCGAGAACAGCACCTTCATCAAAATAAGAAGGAACATCAACGGCCCGTGCAGACAGTCGATATCGCCGGTCTCAAAGTATTTGAAAATGCCCTCTATCGGGCCCATACCGTCTATCTTTACGTTGTAAAAACCGTCCCTTACGTGGTTTTCAACGGTTTTAGAGGTGTGGTACAAAAAGTGCACCGACATCACCAGAAAGACAGCGACGATACGGATAAGATCCATACTTGAATTACGGCGATCAAGTTTTACGCGATTCATTGCTTCTCTCCTTGCTTGGATTTTCATAGATATTTTAAATATATCACATTTTACTGCATTTTACAACCATAAAAAAGAAAAACCGCACGCTTTTGTGCATGCGGTTTGAACGTTTAATACTTTTCCAGCGCGTCAAGGGTCACATCGTCCTCTTCGATCTTGACCTCTGAGTAGCCGTTTTTCATCAGCCAGTCGCTGTAACGGTATATTTTGTTGAAGTAAGTGGCGGCATTGCGCCATTCTTCCTTCAGCTTATCGCTGATCTCGCGGGGGGTCACCCCGTACTTATCGCGAATGATCTTGCTCAAATACTCCGTTACCTTGACCGCGCCGTACACGTTCAGGTGGTCGTAGTTGTAGAAGTCGGTTTTGGTGTCGATGCCGATCTTTTTCCAGTCGCGCTCCAGATTGATGAAATCGTAGCCGTAGCTGTTGATGATCTCAGCGGCGCGGTTACAGCGGCGTACCCTGTCATAGGTGCGTTTGTAAACAAGGTGCGGATTGCGCATGAATACGACGTTCAGGTTTTCGCTCTTGCAGTAGTCAAGCATCTCGCGCAGTTTGTTTTCAAGCGAGGGTGTAAGCGCTTTTGTTTTGTTATCGTCGATTATTTTGTCGTTGAGGACCTTGTCTTTCGGACGGAACATGGTAGCCGTGGTGCGGTAGCCCTTGAACAGCGAGGTGCCGCGGTTGCGCTCCCTGAGCCTTGCGGAGACCATCTTTAGCTGATAGGGGTATTCCTTCCAAATGCTGTGATATTTTATCAGCGGGAAGTAATACTCCGGTTGCTCATCAGGCTTTACGTTTTTGCTGATGAATTCTATCTTGTTTTTCGTCAGAGGTATGTTATCCACAAGCTTGCGCATGTGCGCTTCGATCGATTCGTTGTTGTCGGTACCGTATAAAAAGGCGTTTATCTCTACCATTATCAGTTCGGGACTTTGCGTCCTTACAACTTCCTTAAGAGCCGTAATAGTGCCCGACGCTGTTATCGACTGGGTGGCGAAGGGGTAGGAGGTAAAGCCGTAATCCTGATAAGCGCGCCCTGACGAAAAGCAGGTGTACACGTCGCTGGCTCCCAGCATCACCACATCCAGAGAATCCTTGTCCTCCAGATAGTAGCCGTCCACGCGCAGGCTGTTGTGGTCTATCCTGCGCAAAAAGAGGTCGTTAAGCAAGAAAAGCGATAAGATCACAGCGAGAAAAAAGCTGCATACTTTTACCGTTCGCTTGCCGTATTGTTTTCTATTGGTATTTTTTTTCATAGCTTAAATCAAAATTGCATGTAAACGAAGCTTGAAGCGTTGAAGCCCGAACCGTAAATACCGAAGATCACGACTGCCATTATCGCGAGATAAAGCAGAATGAACCTGAGTGCAAAGGGCTTTTCGTCCATGCGCTCGCGAAGCGTGATCTCGGGCTTGCGCTCCTGCATGATGCTCACGAACAGCATTATCGCTATGCCAATGGCGAGGATGATGTAGTCCTGATAATCGAGCCAGCTTCCGTTGTACTGCAGACCCCAGATCTGCTCGATTCCCTGGGCGAAATTCTGATTCGTGAAGAACTTTATGATGGTGTTCATGCCTTCTCCGAAGGAGGGGGCAACGTCGAACACATAACCGACAAGCACGATGAGGAAGGTGCGGAACATTGCGAAAAGCGCGTACCAAGGGCGTTCGCGCTTGATGTGAAGCTTATCGAGAGCGGCGTCGAACAGCGGCTGCATAATGATGCTGAGCATGATGATAACGCCGTTCCATACGCCGAACGCCACATATTTCCAGTCGGCGCCGTGCCAGATACCTACCAGCAGGAAGACTATGAGCGAGGCTACGCTTGTGGGCAACACCTTGGATATATGAGCGCCCGCGGCGGTTTTGCCGAAGCGCGTGCCCTTCATCTTCTTGCTTGCGTTGAGGAACACATTCGACATGGCGATGGGGTAGAAGACGTAATTCTTCATCCACGCGCCGAGCGAGATGTGCCATCTGCGCCAGTATTCGTTGATAGATTTTGAGAAGTACGGACGCTTGAAGTTGTCGATGAGGTCGATGCCGAATATCTGCGCCACACCGCGTGAGATATCTATACCGCCCGAGAAGTCGGCGTAAAGCTGAAGAGCCCACATCAATACTATAAATGTAAGCGTGGTGCCGTTGTATGAGCTGTAGTGCGATATTGCGTCGCTCAGGCTGACGTTGCCGCCTACGGGCGTGCTGACCGCGTTGATGACGATAACAGCCCTGTCGGCGATAACCAGCTTTTTGAAGAAGCCCCACAGTATAAGCTCCATGCCGTGCTTAACGCGCGTAAAGTCAAACTTGTGCGGCTCGTAAAGCTGTTCAGCGAGCTGATCGTAAATGCTTATAGGTCCCTGAACGATCTGCGGGAAGAACGATACGAACAGCAAAAGCTTGAACGGGTTCTTTTGCGCGGGGGTCTTTTCGCGGTACACGTCGACTATGTAGCCCATCGACTGGAAGGTGTAGAACGAAATACCCAGCACCATGGTGATCTGCATCATGGGCGCGGAAAAATCCATTCCGAAATTGCCCAGCACGTCGTTTAAGCTGCCCGCGAAGAAGTTGTAATACTTTACCGCCGCCAAAATGCCGAAGTTCAGCACAAGGGCAAGCGTCATTACAAGGCGCTTTTGAACCTTGATTTTGTTCTTATACGCCTTTTTTTGGTTGCGGTCCCACTCTGATTTGTTCTTTTTCAGCGCTGCCTTAGAGTCATTGGATATCTTTTCTATCCACAGGGCTATCAAATAGGTGGACAGCGAGGTGAACAAAATAAAGTAGGCGTATTTGTAACCGGCTACAGCGTAGAAGAACATGCTCGCGACAAGCAGCACTACCCACTTTTGCCTTTTCAGCGGAAGCGCAAAGTAGAACAGCATAGTCGCCGCTACAAAGAGCAGGAAATTAAGTGATGTATAGGATATGTCAAATATCAAAATAACAGCTCCCCTTTATGTGAGAGTTTAGAGTTAAGAGTTGAGTGATTATCATACCAACGGGGTATTAAAAATGTCGGAATACAGCATTTCGCGTATCACGGTCAAGCCGTCTTTTTCGGAATAAACCGATACGACCGGCATCTCGCGGCTGAGGAACACAGCCATGCCCTCGGTCACGGAGTACGCGCCCGTGCGGCAGAATACAAGGATGTCGCCGATCTCGAGCGAATCGAACACCGCGTTGCGCGAAAGGATATCAGCGGTCGTGCAAAGGCTGCCGCAGAGCGTCCACGGCTTTTCGCCGTCTGTCACGCTATTATTCTTTAAATGAATAATTCTCGGTATCTGCATGCCCTGAAGCTGACCGTCGTATTTAAGCTGATTGAGTCCGCCGTCAACTATAGCGTAGTTTATGCCGTAGTTGGTTTTAACGTCGATGACCTTTGTCAGGTAGTAACCGCAGGGCGCGGCGAAGAACCTGCCCATCTCAACGGTGAGCTCCGCCTTTTCGGCAAGCTCTTGTATCTTTTCGGAGATAGACGCAAGGCGATCCTCTTCAAGCGCGTCAGCGTTGTCGTCAAAGTAATCTACCGCAAGTCCGGTGCCGTACTCGACGCGCTCTATAGTGAAATCGAGGTCGGTCTTAACGCGGTCGATCAGCTCGCTCAGATAATCGAGCTCGTGCAAAATAGGCTTCGCCTTCTTCTTTTGCGTGCCCGTAAAGTAGTGGATACCCACGATCTCGATGCCCTTGTAATCTGCTCTGCTGCGGATAATGTCGAGCACCTGAGCCTCTTCCATGCCGAACTGGCTGCCGCCCTTTACGTCGGTGACGCGCAGCAGCACGGGGAAGACCTTGCCGCGTGACAAAGCCTCGGCGTTTATCATTTCAACGTGCAAAATGCTTTCGGCGGTGAAGGTGCCCACCTCGTCCTCAGCGGCGCGGCGAACGTCCTTTTCGGTTTTGTTGACGCCCGAGAAGATTATCTTGCTCATGTCCACGCCCGTTTTCTCACAAACCGTGAGCTCGCCCGGGGAGCAGACCTCTATTTTGTCAAAAATTTCGGGCAGTCGTCCCAGCAAAAAGGGATTTGCCTTAATAGAAAAGCAAAGCCCTGTGTTTTTGCCGAAATATTTGTGTACCAGCGCGGCGCGCTTTTCAAACTCGTCCAAATCAAAGATGTAGGAGGGAGTGCCAAGCTGCGCGGCAAGTTTATTCAATATTTCAGTGTTCATATGCTTATTCGTCCTGAAGCTCTTCGATGAGGTTCCACATAGCCTTAGCCGAGTTGAAGTTGTCGGGCACAAGGTTGTTGGGCTTGATCTCGATGTCGAAAGCGTCGTTGAGCTCGCCAACCAGCGCTACGATGTCAAAGGAATCGAGCACGCCGTCGGTGATAAGAGCGGTTTCGTTTTCAAAATCTACGTCGGGTCTGAGTTCTTCCAGAATCTGCATTAATTCATCCATGATAATTTCTCCTTTTGATCATTTGTTGATTTTTATTATTTATTACTTAAAATAACCTTTTAATGTCTGCATATCGGTCTTGCCGTTGGGCAGAGCGGGAAGCTTTTCAAGCGCTACAAGCTTGCGCGGCACCATGAAGGCGGGCATGTTTTGCCTGAAATAGATCGTGATGTCCTTTGCGCCGGCGTCACCGGTGTAGAAGAGGTAAAGCGTTGCCTTCTCTTTATAGTAAAGCGCGCAGCAGTCTGTCACGCCCGCTATCTTTTTGGCGGTCTCCTCGATCTCGCCCAGCTCTATGCGGTGGCCGAGGTGCTTTATCTGGCGGTCTTTTCTGCCGTGGAAGTGCAGCACGCCGTTTTCGTCAAAGCTGCCGAGGTCGCCTGTTTTGTAAATCAGCTCGCGGTACTTGTCGTTGAGCGGATTTTGCATGAACACCTTATCGGTCTGCTCGTGGTTGCCGTAGTAGCCGAGCGCGAGTATGGGACCTGTCACGCAGATCTCGCCCTGTTCGCCCTGCTTAGTGGGGGTGTTGTCCTCGTTGAGCAGGAAAACGCGGTAGTTGTCATAGGGCTTGCCGATGGGAAGCACGGTGTCGTCGTCCACCTTTTCCTCAACTACGTAGTAGGTGCAGCTCGCGGTCGCCTCGGTGGGACCGTACTGGTTGACATACAGAACGTCGGGCAGGTGCTCCTGCCAGATCTTCAAATATTTGCAGGGCATTACCGAGCCGGAGAAGCAGAGCTTTTTGAGGTATTCGGGCTTGCCGACGTCAAACGCGCCGAGCTTTGCCGGTATCTCAACGCCCGCTACGCTCCAGCACAGCGCGGTTATCTTTTCGCGGTTGAGCGTTTCAAACAGCGTGGTAGGAACGGCGAACTCGTTTTTCGGGATGATGTAGGTCGACGCGCCGAAGCTTATCGGCAGGTAGATATCCCTTATAGCGGCGATGTAGTCGAGCGGGCTCTGATTGCCGAGCGTGTCGGTATCGTCGATGCGCAGCACCTTTGCTACAGAGTCGATGTAACACATAAGCGACTGGTGCGAGGTGATAACGCCCTTGGGCACTCCCGTAGAGCCGGAGGTGAATATCACGTAAAGGGGAGAGGTGCACACAAGCGTGCTCTCTCTTTCGCTCAAAAGCTCCTCGTCGGGCTGAGTGTCAAGGACGTCCTCCATGACTATGATCTGTCCGTCAAAGTCAAGCGATCGGGCGGTCTCAAGGTGAGCCTTGTCAACAAGCATTATATCAGCCTGTATAACGCCGCAGATCTGATTAAGCCTTGCCTGCGGCATGTCGCCGTCCATCGGCGCGTAAAAGCAGCCCGCGCGTACCGCGCCCAAAAAGCAGGCGGGGGTCATGATGTGTCTGCCCGACATAACGGCAACGGGAGCTCCGCAGGGAACAAGCTTTGCCAATGCGGTGCCGATGACCTTTGTCAGCGCGTTGAACTCGCCGAAGGTGATCTGTCCGTGCTCATCTTTGAACATGACCTTGTCGGCGTATTTCTCCGCGGTTTTATTTAGTCTGTTAAGAATCGATGTTTCCATAAAAATCCTCATATAAATAAATATATTATTCCTTCATTATTATATCAAAAAAAGACTTAAAGTCAATCGATTTGACTAAATCCGAGCGATTTTTCCTGAATTTTTCACGATTAAAAAGTAACACAAGGGATTAACGTGTTTTTTTGTTGAATATACACAATATAGAAGCTAGATGCTAGAGGCTAGAGGCTAGATGTTGTAGTTGAAGTTAGGTACTAGGTATTAGGTATTAGGTATTAGAGTCGGTGTAGGGGCAGACCCATGTGTCTGCCCGAAAACGCTGCAATAATTTGCGGGCGCACACATGGGTGCGCCCCTACGTCGTTGATCAAACCATTGCATTTGTCGGAAACGTTTGTTCATTGCCGAGGGGGATCCTTTGATTTTTAATGCCGAAAAAAAGAAACGCCGGTCAAAAACCAACGTTTCCGTAAATAACTTTCAACTTTCAATTTTCAACTTTAAGCTTCTTCGTCGTTCTCGTCGTCGAGCACAGTTTCAACGATGTAGCGCGGGCGGCGTTTTGTTTCAAGGTAGATCTTGCCGATGTATTCGCCGATTATTCCTATCGCCAAAAGCTGCAGGCCGCCGAGCGCCCAGATAGAGCACAGCGTGCTTGTCCAGCCGCTGACCGTCCAGCCTATGAAGAAGCTGACGATCGAGTAGATTATCATTGCAAGGCTTATCAGGAAGATTATAAGTCCCAGCCACGTGATCATGCGTATAGGCTGGATGCTCAGCGAGGTTATGCCCTCCCAAGCCAGAGCGAGCATCTTTTTGAGCGGGTATTTGCTTTCGCCCGCCAGACGTTCGGAACGCTCGTATTTTACCACGTCGGACTTGTAGCCGATAAGCGGCACCATGCCGCGCAGGAAGATATTGGTCTCGCGGTACAGCGAAAAGGCTTCAAGCGCGCGGCGGCTCATAAGGCGGAAATCCGCGTGATTGAAGATGACCTTCGCGCCCATTTTGTTGAGTATCTTATAGAACGACTCCGCGGTGAAGCGCTTGAAGAAGGTGTCGGTCTCGCGCTTTGAGCGCACGCCGTAAACGACGTCGCAGCCCTTCTCAAATTTATCGAGCATTTCGTCAAAAACGTTGATATCGTCCTGAAGGTCGGCGTCGATCGAGATCACCGCGTCCGCCTTGTCCTTTAGGGTCATAAGGCCGCATAGCAGAGCGTTCTGGTGGCCTCTGTTGCGGCTGAGCTTGATGCCCTGAAAAACAGCGTTCTGATTGTGCAGATCAGAAATGATATCCCACGTTTTGTCGCGCGAGCCGTCGTCGATAAAAACGATTTTGCTGTCGTCGGTTATTTTGCCTGCCGACATCAGATCATAATACTTGTTCAGAAGTTTTTCAGCCGAATCCCACAGCACTTCTTCTTCGTTGTAGCAGGGGATGGCGAGATAAAGCTTTGTCATACATTCACCTTATTTGTAGTTTAATTCTATATTATCATAATACTACTCGCGCGAAATGTCAAGCTAATTGTAATAACAATAGTGAAGCGCGGCTTGTATATTTTGTAATATTTTTTAGAAAATTTATAAAAATCCCTTGTAAACACACCTGTTTTGTATTATAATAGTATGGAAAAAAATGATTTATCCTATGGAGGTAATGATATGGCACAAAAAACAATTGCGGTATTGACAAGCGGCGGCGACGCTCCGGGCATGAACGCGGCTGTAAGAGCGGTCGTTCGTTCGGGCATAAACAGAAACATGCGCGTTTTCGGTATCTATCGCGGTTTTAACGGCTTGCTTAACGGCGATATCGAAGAGATGAACCTGCGCTCTGTTTCCGACATCATCGGCAACGGCGGCACCATGCTCTACACCGCCAGAAGCGAAGAGTTCAAGCAGAAGGAAGCTCAGGAGAGAGCGGCTGATTTCTGCCGCAGCAAGGGCATCGAGGGCGTTGTTGTCATCGGCGGCGACGGTTCCTTCCGCGGCGCCAGAGCGCTCACGGCGGCGGGCATCAACTGCATCGGCGTTCCCGGCACTATCGACAACGACATAGCCTGCTCCGAATACACCGTTGGCTTTGACACGGCTATCAACACCGCTATCGATATGGTAGACCGTATCCGCGACACCGCTCAGTCCCACGACCGCTGCTCTATCGTTGAGGTTATGGGCAGACGCTGCGGCGACATAGCCTTGCAGACCGGTATCGCTGCGGGCGCAACCGCTATCCTTATTCCTGAGGTTGAGTACAACACCGAGCGCGACGTTATCGCAAGGATAGTCAACACCCAGAAAACCGGCAAAAAGCACTTTGTTATCGTAGTTGCCGAGGGCGTAGGTCATGTGGGCGACCTCGCTAAGTACATTGAGCAGAGGCTCGGCATCGAGGCGAGAGCCACTATCCTCGGTCACGTTCAGCGCGGCGGCAGCCCCACCGTGCGCGACAGAGTTGTCGCCAGCCAGATGGGTTACGAGGCTGTTTCCCTGCTCGACCAGGGCTTGGGCAACCGCGTAGTCGTTATGCGCGACGGCAAGATCACCGACCTCGACATCAACGAGGCGCTTGATATGGAGCGCGTATTCGACGATAAGCTCTACAAGGTCGCTATGTCAGTTTCTATCTGATTTTACTGTTTTGTTTATAGGAGCCGTCTCAAAGCTCACAGGAGTGTTGGGCGGCTCTTTTCTTTAATAATTCTGTAAAGGAAATATAATCATGCTTTCCAAATTACAAAAAGTATCCAAAGACCTTATCATATACTCGGCGCTTGTTTCTGAATTTGAGCGGCTGGATTTTAAGGACGACGCTTTGGCCGGCGTTAGGGCGAACTTTTTTAACTCTAAAGGCTCGCCGCAGGTCGAAAAGACCGAGATCAGCCTCAACGGCGTCATGCACAGCCTGACTTATTCCATGAAAAACGGCGAGCCCCTTTCGTGGAAGATAAGCAGCGACCGCCGACCCGTTCAGACCGTAAAGCGCGCCTCGGACGGAGGCTACAGCGTTATGAGTTACAGCGCGAGCGGTATCGTGTTCAAGCGTCAGTATTTTAACAGCGCGCATGAATGGCTGCGCACGGAGTACTATGACCGCGAGCTTGAGAACAGGCTTGCGGCGGTCATTTATTCCAAGCGCGTCGAAAAGCTTGTGGTGCTTTGCCTGCAGCGCTTTAAGCCCTCCGGCATGTCAACGGTAGATCTGTACCCGTCGCTTACTTCGCCAAAAAGGCGCTGCGCCGCGCTTATCTACTCAAACTCCGGCATGCTGTGGTATGACAGCTCGTTCAAGCCCGAGGAGGTAAAGCAGGAGGAGCCCGCCGCCGGCGACGGATTCCGATTTACGCGCGAGACGTTCATTTCGGCAAACGTCAGGGATGTGCTGAAGCTTAAGTTCGCGCCGTATCTCAGCAAGGACGATATTTCCGTTCCTATCGAAGCTCCCGTGCAGGAGGAGCCTGTGGCGTATTCCGCGTACGACAAGATCGAGAATATTTTATTCGAGGCGCATAAAACCAACAAAAACATTTTCGGCGAGCTTGCGGGTCACGCTATGGAAGAAAGCGGCGGCGAAGATGAAGCCGAACCGGAGCAGACGGAAGCAATTGAGAAGACGGAAGCAGCCGAGCAGGCGGATGCCGTTGAGCAGCCCGATGCTGAGGCTGTTGAAGAGCCCGCGAAAGAAGCTCCGGCTGCCTCAGAGGAAGCTCCCGTTCAGGCAGAGCAGGCGGAAAGCGTTGACGAAACCGCCGAACAGCCCGAAATCATCGTTGCCGAGCTGCCAGAAGCCGACAGTGTGATAAACACAAGGCAGGGCGAATACTCTTACTACGGCAAGGTCGACGAAAGCGGAAAGCGCGTCGGCAGAGGCAGGACAGTAACTCCCGACGGACTGACGGCTTACGAGGGCTACTACGTCGATGATAAGCGCGAGGGCTTCGGTGTTTGCTATTACAAGGACGGCAGCGCGAATTACATCGGCGGCTGGAACGGCGGCAACCGCTCCGGCACGGGCGTGGGATTCAGGCAAAGCGACGGCACCATGCACGCCGGCAAATGGAACGACAACAAGCCCGACGGCTTCGGCGCGCGGTTTGATAAAAACGGAGATTTCCTCGACGTTTGCACCTATGTTGACGGAAAGCGCAACGGCAAAAGCGTTTCGTTCGACGAGGAAGGCAACGTTGTCATCAAGCTGTGGAAGGACGGCGAGCAGGTCAGCGAGCATATCGTCAGTGACTAGAGGCTAGTGAGTAATAAGTAATAAGTAATAAGTTGTAAGAAATTGTCATCCTGAGCGGTGCCGGAGGCAAAATCGCGTTCAGCGATTTAGTCGAAGGATCCCCTTCGGCAATGCACAAACGTTTCTGCTAAATAAAATCCGCATTCCGCATTCCGAATTCCGCATTAATCTAATACCTATACTAAAACCGAGGTGATATAATTGTATTGGGATAAAGTAAAGCAAGGCTTGTGGGACTTTGCTCACGGCTTTTTGATGTTTGCCGTCATAATGATAGTCGGCGTTATCGTTGTGCGCCTTCTGCTTATCCCCGTAAAAAAGGTGCTTGTTAAATCAAAGCTTGAACACACCGCTAAAACCTTCCTGTATTCGCTTTTGCGCTTTGTGCTTTACGGCGTGATCGTCATCACTGCTATGGGCACCGCGGGCATTAACATCACATCGCTCATCACGGCGCTGGGCGCGGCAGCCCTTACCGCAGGACTCGCCTTTCAGGACACGCTCAAAAACTTTGTCAGCGGAATAATCATCCTTATCAACAAGCCTATTATCGCAGGCGATCTGGTCAGGATAAACGGCTACGAGGGCTATGTCGACAGCATCCGCATGTTCTATACGCAGATACACACCTTTGACAACCTCACGGTGCATATCCCGAACTCTCTGCTCACATCCGGCAGCATCGTCAATTGCTCCGTTGCCGGCACGCGCAGAATATGCATCAAGTGCTCGGTGAGCTACGAGGATAACCTTACGAAGGTCAAGAGCGTTATATATAACGTGCTTTCGAAAAACCCGAAGGTACTGGACGACCCCGAATCAAAGGTCTACGTTTCAGACCACCTCGACAGCGGGATCGAGATTACGGTTTTTATCTGGGTGAAGCAGGAGGATTACTATCCCGTGCTTTTCCAAACCGAGGAGGAAATCAAAAACGCCTTTGACGAAAACGGCATAACCATACCGTATCCGCATGTTCAGCTTGCCGAAAAGGCTGATAAAAAAGATGAATTTAAAGTATAAAAAATAAAAATCCTCATATACTAATGGCGTCGTGTAATGCGGCGTCATTTTTATATATGAGGAAGTATTATAATGAAAAATATCAAAAGAATCATTTGTGCGGCGTTTGCCGCGCTGACTTTGACCGCGGCGCTTGCAGGCTGCGGAAACGAAGGCTCATCTTCATCGGTCGTGTCCGATATGAAGTCGAACGCTAAGGAGCTGGTGAGCGATATCCGCGAGGAGATCACACAGGCGCAGACCGACATCACCGAAGCTGTAGAAAGAATGTACAGCGACGGTCAGGTATCCGACGGCGACGGCATTATTGGCAACGAGGGCAGTCGGGACGAGTGATTTTTGTAGCAGGTCTGTAGCAGGTTGGGATAGATCCAATCAACCTGCTACGTGAAATAACAGCTTGCTTATGCGGAAAATACGCTTTGTAGCAAGTTGTAGCAGGTTTTTATAGGACTTTTATAAAACTGAAAAAAAAATATAAAAGTATGTAATTTTTTCTGGTATATAGAAAGTTTGCAGGGTTAGGTACTAGGTATTAGGTATTAGGTATCAGGTATCAGGTATTAGGGTCGGTGTAGGGGCGGACCCGCGTGTCCGCCCGAAAACGTTGCGCATGTCTATGCGGGCGCACACATGGGTGCGCCCCTACTTATAACTTATTACTCACTAGCCTCTAGCTTCTAGCTTCTAGCTTCTGGCATGTCAGCAGCGGCTGACAAGCTCGCTTTTCAAGTGCTTTATTATCTTTTTTTCAAGCCTTGAAATATAGGACTGCGATATCCCCATCATGTCCGCAACCTGCTTTTGCGTGTGCTCGCGGTTGCCGTTCAGCCCGAAGCGCAGCTCCATTATGCGACATTCGCGCGGGCAGAGCTTTGACACCTCGTCCAGCACTAGCTGCTTTTCAGCCTCGCGCTCGAGGTTTTGGTTGATATCCTCGGCGTCGCTGCCAAGTATATCGCAGAGCAGCAGCTCGTTGCCGTCCCAGTCGGTGTTCAGCGGCTCGTCGATCGAGATCTCGTTTTTTAGCTGCGAGGACTTGCGCAGGTGCATCAGTATCTCGTTTTCGATGCAGCGCGAGGCGTAGGTCGCAAGCTTGATGTTCTTTTCGGGCGAAAAAGTGTTCACCGCCTTGATAAGCCCTATAGTGCCAATGGATATCAAGTCCTCGGTGGACGCTCCGGGCGACTCAAATTTCTTGGCGATGTACACAACTAAGCGTAGGTTGTGTACGATAAGCGGCTCACGCGCGCGGTTGTCGCCCGATTTTATGCGGTCAAGCACCGCGCGTTCCTCCGCCTTGCCGAGCGGCGGGGGAAGAGAGTCGCTCCCGTTGATGTAAAATACCGTGTTGTCGTCTGTGAAAAACAGCCGCAGACGAAGCAGTATCCCTTTCATTTCATTACCTCTCTCTCAAAATTTCCGACGGCACTATCGCCTTGACGTCGCCGCGCAGCACTCCGTCGCACAATCCGATGTACACGCGCTCAGGCAAAGCCTTGCCGTCTATGCTTATCTCTTTGGCGGGTATGCCTTCAAGCGCGCCGCTGCCGCCGAGACTTTCAAAGGGTATAATTCTTATTTGGAAATTTAAAAGTGGAATATCCTTTAGCAGGGCTTTTTCGGCTATTATAACCGCGTCGCCCGAGAAGGGTTCGGTCACGTGACAGCCGGAATCCACCAGCGCCGTAAACTCTGCGGTATCGTTGCCTAGCCGCGCCTGTACGGTGCAAACACGCTTTGCGGCGGCTTTGTGCGTCAGTCTGCCGAACAGCTTAAGCGCGTAAAAGCACAGCAGCGACAGCAGTATGAGCCATATCGGCGAAATGTTGAAATACACCACGTCGTTTATCACCGCAATGCCTTTAGGCTTGAAGATAGTACACACGAACAGCATTATCCCGCAGAATGAAAACGAAGCCGCGAACAGCGCAGCCGTGCGTATCAAAAACCGTTTCGGGCTCGCTCTGCCGAATGTCGCCAGTATCATCAGCGCCGCGAAGATAAGATCCAGCGCCGCGGTCAAAGCAGACGGAAGCTCCGGCAACAGCGCCGCAAGGCTGCACGCGCCGCCGACCGCTCCGCCCAGAATTATCCGCCACGGCTTTGTTTGCAGGCGCAGCAGCCTGCAGACCGACATCAACAGCATGCAGTCTGTCAGAAGATTTACCGCGACCAAAACATCCACATACACCGTTCGCATAAGAATCACCCCATATCATTATTACATATAATGTATGGAATAAATGTCAAAAAAAGATCGGGAGGAAAATTTTATGATCGCGGGTATTATTATAGGAATGTTCATCGGCGGATTCTTGGGCGTAGGGTTTATGTGCTTGCTGTATTACAGCAAAGGTTAGATGCCGGAAGCTAGAGGCTAGATGCTAGAGGCTAGAGGCTAGAAGCTAGATTAGGTATCAGGTATCAGGTATTAGGGAACGTTGCCGAGAGGGAAAGCCTTCCCCCTTGTGGGGAAGGTGGGCAATTCGCTTGCGAATTGGTCGGATGAGGGTATTCGCCGCAGGGCGGCGAATGGGCGGCGGCAAGCATCGCCCCTGCGTATTATAATCAACGTTTCTGCCCCACATTGGGGGATCCTTCGATTTTTTCAGTACGCGCTTTATACAGATAGATTTAGGTCACCGTTTTAGCACGCGTTATGACGCGGCGTTTATCCGAAGTTGCGGTTATGCTTTTCTATCAAAAGCCGCACTGCCCTCCCGTGGCAACGGGCGCTCAGGATGACAATTCCGCATTCCGAATTCCGAATTCCGCATTAATCTAGTACCTAATACCTAGTACCTAATACCTATAAAAAAACGGCTGCCTGAAAAGCCGAAGCTTTCCAAACAGCTGTTGTGTATAAATCAATTGAATTTTACCGTAAATGTCGTACCGTTTTCTTTGTTGCTTTCTACCGTGATTTTTCCGTTCATGCTCTCCGTGATGCGCTGGGCTATAGAAAGCCCCAAGCCGTAGCCCTTTGTGGTGCGGCTTTTTTCCGCGCGGTAAAAGCGGTCGAAAATGTGCTCCAGATCCTCGGGAGGGATGGGGGCGCCGAGGTTGTTTACGGAAAACTCTTTTTTATCGCCGTGCTTTTTCAGCCTGATCGTCACCGTCGTGCCGCTTTCGCCGTACTTTACCGCGTTGTCCGTGAGTATGTGCGCCAGCTGATTGAGCTGGGTCGCGTCGCCTTTCAGCGTGACGTTTTCGGCTATGTCGGTTTCTATCATAATATCCTTCTCGAACGCCACGGGCTCAAAGTTCAGCGCGCAGCCCTCGACTATATCGCTGAAATCGACGTCGCTCATGACGGGCTTTATTTCATCCGCGTCGGATTTCGCGAGGAACAGCATGTTTTCGATAAGCTTTTTCATGTGCTGCGCTTCCTCGTCGGTGCTTTCGAGCCATTGCTGCTCGTCTGCGACGGTGGAATCCTTGTGCGACATCATGATATTGTTGTTTGCCATGATGACCGTCAGCGGCGTTTTCAGCTCGTGCGACGCGTCGGCTACAAACTGCTTTTGCTGCTCCCACGCGCGCTTTACGGGCTTGACCGCGAGCCCCGACAGCAGCAGGCTTATCACGAAAATTATCGCCATGCTTCCAAAAAACAGCAGCGAGCTGATTATTATTGATTCGCGCAGATTTGAAAAGATATAGTTGTTGCTTGCAAAAATGATCTTTGCGTGCCCGAATTCGTTCTTCTTAACGAACATCAGCCCCTCGTCAAAAAGCTGACCGAAGCCCTCGCCTTTATCGCTGACCGCTTCAACGCACCTTTTCAGCGTTTCTTCGTCAAGGGTGATATTTGACTCGGTGACAGATAGTGTGGTTCCGTTTTCGTCGAGCTCAACTATAACATAGTCCGAGATCTGTATCGGAGCCTCGTCGCCGAAGTCCCGCTTTTCCTTCTTGAAATCGTTTGTTTTATCCTCGCCGCTAAAGCCTTCGGGAGGGGCGTCAAACTGCTGCCTTCCGCTTTTTTCGACCGCCTGATTCAAGCCGCGATCCATCGTGTGCAGCGAGGTTGAATAGCTGTTCACGTTCACAACCACGATGATCGACAAAATGACCGCGCCGATAAGCAGCATATTGATCAGTATAATGCGGCGTCTGAGCTTTTTAATCATGGCTTTGCTCCAGTCTGTAGCCCATCTTTTTGATGGACTTTATTTCTGTAGAAGAATTAATGAAGTTGAGCTTGCGGCGCAGGAACGAAACGTAAGCCTCAACGTTGTTCGAGCCCGCGTCGGAGTCGTAGCCCCACACCTTTGTTATTATATCTTCCTTTGAAATTATCGTGTCGCGGTTCGCGAGCAGCAGCTTCAAGATCTCTGCTTCCTTAAAGTTGAGCCGCACGCTCTTGGCGCCCTTGCTCAGCTCGCTTGTAGAGGCGTTGAAGCTGAAATCGCCAAAGCCCGTTTCGTCCAGCATAACCTCGCCGCGCCGTCTTGTAAGCGCCTTGATACGGGCGAGCAGCTCCTCGGGCGCGAAGGGCTTGGTCATGTAGTCGTCGGCTCCGCTGTTCAGCCCGCTCACCTTATCGGGAACAGTGTCCTTTGCCGTCAGCATAAGTATGGGTGTTTCTATTTTGTTCTTGCGCAGCTCGTAGGCTATCTCGAAGCCGTCGCGGTAGGGGAGCATGACGTCCAGGATTATCACGTCATATATCCCGCTCATGGCGTAATCCAGCCCGTCCCTGCCGTCGTGAACCATGTCCACCATATATTTTTGTTCCGTCAAAATCTGTTTAAGCGCCTTCGCCAGCCGCTTTTCATCCTCCACAATAAGTACCTGCATAATGCCGCCTCCCTTTTTCATTATTATAACAAGTATATTTATATTATACAATACTTAAATAAAGCTTAAAATGCCGATAAATCGGACTTTTTTAAAATAATTCACAAAAAATAAAAAACTTAAAACTTTTAAGGCTTTTTTAAGGTTGACAGGTTATTATATAGCCACAACAAACGGAAAGGGGACAGCGAGATGAAAATACAAAGCGTTTTCGAGAGAACCGAAAAGAAATACATAATCACTCTGAAACAACGCAAGGCGCTGCTTGATTTGATAAACGAACACATAAAACCGGACGAGTACGGCGAGAGCACAGTGTGCTCGCTCTACTTTGACACCGACGACTACCGCCTGATACGCAATTCGATGGAAAAGCCGGCGTATAAAGAAAAAATCAGGCTGAGAAGCTACTCGACCCCGAAGGCGGGCAGCAAGGTGTTTCTGGAGTTAAAGAAGAAATACGACGGCGTCGTTTATAAGCGCAGACAGACGCTTGAATATTTACAGGCGATGAGGTATATCCTCGGGCGCGAAATGCCCAACGATTCGCAGATAATGCGCGAGATCGACTGGTCGATGAACTACTACAAGACCATCTCGCCAAAAATGTTCATCGCCTACGACCGCACGGCGTTTTACAGCAAAACGGATCACGAGCTGAGGATAACCTTTGACCGCAACGTGCGGTTCCGCACAGATAACCTCGACCTTGCAAAGGGTCACTACGGCGAGAGAATACTCGACGGCGGTCTGTGCATAATGGAGATCAAGGCGCTTTGCGCCATGCCGCTCTGGCTTACAGCGGCGCTGAAGGAGCTGCGTATCTTCCCCGGCACCTTCTCAAAATACGGAACGGCTTATCAAATAACAGAAGCAAGAAAAAACTACTACAGAGGAGGGCAAAACTGTGCTTGATAACTTTTTTTCACCGATTTATAATTCCACAGCAGAACTATCCACCTATACATATGTAATATGTTCGTTAGCTTCGCTGCTTTTCGGCGCGATAATAGCGTTCGCGTCGGGCTTCAAAAGCCGCCAAAGCAAGGGCTTTTTGCTGGCGGTGCTGCTGATACCCGTTATAGTCCAAATGGTCATCATGCTCGTCAGCGACAGCGTGGGCGCCGGTATAGCGGTAATGGGCGCGTTCTCACTGGTGCGCTTCCGCAGCGCGCCGGGCTCGGCAAAGGAGATCGTCAGCATCTTCCTCGCTATGGCGTCCGGACTTGCCTCGGCAAAGGGATACCTCGGACTCGCCTTGGTGTTCGTAGTCGCGGTAAGCGCTATAATGATGC
The DNA here is from genome assembly GCA_902776375.1 of uncultured Ruminococcus sp. Classification (GTDB taxonomy): domain Bacteria; phylum Bacillota; class Clostridia; order Oscillospirales; family Acutalibacteraceae; genus Ruminococcoides. The sequence continues at coordinate 143,081 of CACYPV010000011.1, forward strand.
TTTCAACCGTAGTCCGCTTTAAGGAAACCGACGATATGCAGCGCGACCTTAAGATAACCATTCCCGAAGACCTCAACTATGCGCATGAATTCGACGATCTTTTCGACAAATACACCAAGCAGGCTAAGCTTTTGAATGTAAAGACCACCAACATGGGCAGCCTGTACAAGCTGAGCTACCGCGTTGAGCTCAGAGATGAAGACGAGGTTCAGGCGTTTATCGACGAATTAAGGTGCCGCAACGGCAACCTCGAGATCGCCATAATGCTCCCTCCCGTCGAGGAAAGGGTGCTTTGATCAGACATTACACTTTTCTTAATGTATCTCCTTAAAACCGAAAGGGCAGGCTCTGTCGAGTCTGCTCTTTTGGCGTATAATATTAATTGTTATCGGCGCGGTTGTGGCTGCGCACGTTCCTTTCAGCAAATTGAATGAGGTTGAACAGCGAGGACGCTCCGTTTTCAAAGTATCCCGAAATGATGTCGGGCGAAAGTGTCAGAGCCAGATTTTCGCGTTCGGCGACCGCGTCGGCTATTTCAAGGTCGAGCAGCATAGCAGCCGAGGTGAGATTCTTATAGCGTTTTTGGTCGAGCGTGAACATAACGGAGGGATTTGACGGATTTGAGCTGTAAATGCTGCGGAAGATCTGATACTCGGCGCACATCAGGTAATTGCTTACGGCGTTCGTAAGCCGCTTGCTGCCCATCTGTGCCAGCAGGTCGTAGATGATGCCGGTGGTGTTTGAAAGCAGACGGCGGTTGATTTGGTTTATCATGTTGCCCTTCAAGCGGCTGAATTCGTCGCTTTCGGGCAGCTCGCTAATGGTCACGGGGCTGCGCTGTACCGTCCTGCCCAGCAGATAGTCCGTGCTCACTTCGTAATAATCCGCCGCTCTTACAAGAAAATCAAGCCCGCATTCGCGTATTCCTTTTTCATAATGCGACAGCAAAGCCTGCGATACGCCCAGATCTGCGGCAGCCTGTTTTTGGCTTATACCTCTTTCTTTGCGCAAAAAAACAATAATCCGCGAAAAATCCTTGTTCAAACTCTTGACACTCCTTTTCATATAGTAGTATAATAAATTGATAAGTGAATAGTATACAATCAGTATATACTTAAATAAACATTTTGTAAAGTGTAATCGGAGATTTTATGAAATCTTATGTCATACATCTTATCCGCCACGGCGCGATAGACGAAACGCTCTCGGGCAAATACATCGGTACCACCGACCCCTCGCTTTCCGACAAGGGCGCGCTGGCGCTTAAAAAGCTTGCGTCGGAGCTTGAGTATCCGAAGGTGAGCGTAGTATTTACAAGCCCGTTAAAGCGCTGCACGGAGAGCTGTAAAATTCTTTATCCGAATATTAACCCCTTATCTATCGCCGATTTGCGCGAATGCAGCTTCGGCGACTGGGAGGGCAAGACAGCGGACGAGCTCAAAGACAGCGAGGATTTTCAAAAATGGCTCGCGGGCGACAATACCGTAAAGCCGCCCGGAGGGGAGAGCAACGCCGATTTTGTGCGCCGCGTCTGCAAAATGTTTGAAAGCATAGTCGAGGGGCTTATGAAAACCGGCACCACCGACAGCGCCATCGTGACCCACGGCGGCGTTATAATGACCCTGCTGGCGGTCTACGGGCTCCCGCAGGCAAAACCGTTTGAGTGGGCTATGGACAACGGCTGCGGCTACTCTATTCGCGTCACCCCGATGCTCTGGCAAAGGGGAAAGGTCACGGAGGTATTTCAAAAGATACCTTCTGAAGTTGAGAGTTGAGAGTTGAGAGTTTTTTTTAAGTTGATAATTACAAATTACAAATTGCAAGTTTTTTTATCAAAAAAACGTTGAGCTTCAATCAACTTGTCATTTGTCGTTTGTAACTTGTCATTGAAGTGTACCCTTTGTCAAGTACAATTTTGAAGTTTAGTCAAATAAATTAAAAAAAGTGTGGTATAATGCCGGTGCTTTGCCAACAAGGAGGATAGGG
>CACYPV010000012.1 GCA_902776375.1 uncultured Ruminococcus sp.
TCCTTGTTGGCAAAGCACCGGCATTATACCACACTTTTTTTAATTTATTTGACTAAACTTCAAAATTGTACTTGACAAAGGGTACACTTCATTATAAGTAAGAAGATATAAGTAATAAGTAATAAGTTATAAGTTATAAGGATCCCCCGATTAGGGGCAGAAGCGTTTATTTGCAGCCGAGGGGGATCCTTCGACTTCGTTCCGCTACGCTCCACTTCGCTCAGGATGACAATTCCGCATTCCGCATTCCGCATTCCGCATTAATCAAGCATCTAGCATCTAGCTTCCAGCCTCTAACTTTCAACTCTCAACTATTAAGCATTTCCTCGGCGTGCGAAATTGCCGCCTGAGTTATGTTCACTCCGCCGATTATCCTTGCAAGCTCGTTGACCCTTGCGTCATGGTCGAGCTCGGTGACGACGGTGAACGTCCTGCCCTGCTCCACTCGTTTGTCGATCAGATAGTGGAAATCAGCGAGCGCGGCGATCTGCGCCTGGTGAGTAACGCACAGCACCTGTCCGGCGCGCGATACCTCTTTAAGCTTCAAGCCGACCTTTTCGGCGGCTGAACCGGAGATACCCGTGTCGACCTCGTCGAATATCAGCGTGTCAACGTCGTCCGATTCCGAAAGGACGGTCTTTATGGCGAGCATCATTCTGGACAGCTCGCCGCCGGAGGCGATCTTCGCGACGGGGCGCGGGGTCTCGCCGGGGTTGGCTGAGATGAGCAGCTCGACCTTGTCGACCCCGTCCGGGCTTAATTCAGTTTCCTGAAACTGCGGAACGAGCTCAACGTTGGGCATGTTGAGGAAGCGCATCTCCTCCCTGACCTTGCCGGCGAAGGTGAGCGCCGCTTCTTTGCGCTTTTCACTCAGCTTTTGCGCCAGCGCAGAGGCGTTGGCTTTGGCGGCTTCGCAGGCGGCGATAAGCTCGTCGCGGTTTTTATCGTAATTGAGCAGCTCTTCAAGGCGGGTCTGCATTTGCTCGGCAAGAGCGGGCAGCTCGTCTGAGGTGCAGTTGTATTTGCGGGTCAGGCGGTTGAGCAGGTCAAAACGCTCCTCGATCTCTTCAAGGCGCTCGGGGTCGCTGTCCAAATTGTCGATAGCGTCGGAAATGCTCTCGGCGCAGTCGCGAAGGTTGTAGTAAATATCGGTCAGGCTGTTGCTCAGCTCCTCGTATCCGGAGTCGTAACGCGCGGCGCTCTGCATTGCTGAGGCGGCGATATCAACAGATTCTATGCCGCCGTCGGAGTCCTCGCCGTCGAGCATGAGCCTTGCCTTGTTGAGCAGGGATGATATCTTCTCAAAGTTCATCAGCGAGGTGCGCTCGGCTTCGAGCCGTTCTTCCTCGCCTATTTGCACGTCGGCTTCAAATAGCTCCTGCGACTGGAATTGCAGCAGGTCTATCTCGCGCAGGCGTTCGCTTTCGTCTGAATTGGCTTCGTTTAATTTCTTTTGAAGAATTTTAAACTGTTTATAGCTCTCACGGTACTCATCGAGAAGCTCACCGCAGCCGCCGTAGCTGTCGATGTAGCCCAGGTGCGTATCGGTGGAAAAGAGCTCGTAGCTCTCGTGCTGACCGTGGATGTTGATAAGGTGCCTGCTCAGCTCGCGCAGCATAGCTACGGTCGCTGGTCTGCCGCCTATTTTGCAGGTGTTCTTGCCGCTTTGGCTCAAGGCGCGCTGGATAATGAGCTCGTCGTCGTCACTGTCGAAGCCCAGCTCCTCAAGAGCGGCTTTTACAGAGGGGTTTACGTCCTCAAACACAGCGCTTACAAAGGCGTTGCTTTCGCCCGTGCGGATGATATCCTTTGAGGTGCGTTGACCCATGATGGCGTTGATGGCGTCTATAATGATACTTTTTCCCGCGCCGGTCTCACCCGTCAGGACGTTTAGCCCGCGCGAGAAGTCAATGGTCGTTTTTTCGATAACAGCGATATTTTCGATGTATAAGGTTTTTAACATATAACTTACCCGATTTACTTATTTATAATATATTGCTTTAGAGAATCCGTAAGCTCGGCGGCGCTGCGGTCGTCTGAGCAAGCGGCGAAAATAGTGTCGTCGCCCGCGATAGTGCCGACGATGGAAGGGTTCTCGGTGGAGTCAAGCGAGGCGCACACGGCGTTCGCCATGCCGCTGAGGGTCTTGATTACAACAATATTCCGCGCGCACGCGACCGATACGACCGACCCCGAAAAGAGCTGCTCAAAGGCGGTTAGGTTGTTAGAGCTGCGGCTCGCGTCGGAAATGTAGCGGTATTTGCCGTCGCTTCCCAAGGTTTTGACAAGGCGCAAGTCCTTGATGTCGCGCGAGATGGTAGCCTGAGTGGCCTTGTAGCCCGATTCTTTGAGTCTGGCGATTATCTCGTCCTGAGTTTCAACGGGGTATTCGGAGATTATTTCAAGTATTTTTGCGTGTCTTCCGCTTTTCATTACAGTTCCCTCTCTTTGAGCTTTTCGTTGAGCTTGCGGTAGAAGTTGCGGTTTTCGATTGAAAGCAGTTTAAGCTTTAGCGCAGACCGCCTGATATACACCCTGTCCGCTTCGGTGATCTCGATGTTCTTCTCGCCGTCGATAGACAGCATGCAGCTGCAATTCGAGGGTATCTTAACTCTTACGCAGAGGCTTGAATCGGCGTTGAAAACGACCGAGCGCGAGAACAGCGAGTGCGGGCACACGGGGGTCATCAGTATGCACTCCATTGTGGGAGAAAGAATGGGACCTCCCGCAGAGAGCGAATAAGCCGTGGAGCCGGTGGGAGTTGAAAACAGCAGACCGTCCGCGCGGTACTGAGAGATAGCCTCGCCGTTGAGTGAAAGGTTGAAATCGACTATTTTCGATAGCTGGCCGTGGGTGACGACCGCGTCGTTCACCGCAAGATATCTGCTCGAGCCCGAGGGCTTCTGCACCTCTATCTCAAGCAGCAGGCGCTCCTCGGTAATGTACGCGCCGCTGACAAGCTTTTTCAGATCCTCGATCTCCTCCGGTTCAACGTCCGCGGCAAAGCCAAGCCTGCCGACGTTCACGCCGATAAGCGGAACTAACGCGCGAGCCGCGAACTTTGCGGCGTGGATTATGGTGCCGTCGCCGCCTACGGTGACAGCCAGATCGGACATCTCAAAAAGCTTTTCGACAGTTTCGGCAAAAGCCACCTTGCTGTCCTTGAACCACGGAGCGCACTCAGAGGGCATGACAAGCTCGGCGCCGGCGGATGAGAGGATCTCAATGATCCGCGCGGCACAGGTGATAGCCTTTTCTTTTGTCAGATTTACGATGATAGCTGTTTTCATATTGTCCTCTTTTAAGTGGTTAGTGGCTAGTGAGTTATAAGTTATAAGTAATAAGTTATAAGTAATAAGTAATAAGTTATAAGGATCCCCCTCGGCAATGTACCAACGTTTCTGCTAATTCATCTAGCCTCTAGCCTCTAGCATCTAGTACCTCCCTAAGGGAATGTGGCACGTGGCACGATTGGGGAAAAATGGCTTAAACACTGGGTTTTTACAATTGTGCCACTTTGTTTTTATGTGGCACGATTGACGCTGAAATACACTTGTTTGCAGTGTAGTAACCTCCATGCGTGCCATATTATAAAAAACTATTTGGCACGATTGGTGCAGAATATCTTTTTTTGCAGCGTAATTCCCTACATGCGTGCCATATTAAAAACAGGTTGGCACGATTGAAAAAGCCGCATGAATACTGGGTTTTTACCATGCGTGCCATATTGCCGCATGTCCTTAGGGAATGTGGCACACATGGGGTACATAGATGCTGGAAGCTTGATTAATGCGGAATGCGGAATGCGGAATGCGGAATTGTCATCCTGAGCGAAGTGGAGCGTAGCGTAACGAAGTCGAAGGATCCCCCAATGTGGGGCAGATACGTTTGTTCATTGCCGAAGGGGCCCGTAGCCGGGCGGCAACCCTTTTGTCGCTTGCGCGACATTTCCCCTTGAAAGGGGAATCACCTTCGACTAAATCGCTGAACGCGATTTTGCCTCTCTACGCCCCCTAATACCTGATACCTAGTACCTAATACCTCAACTTATAACTTATAACTTATTACTTATAACTCCCTAATTATCAAGCTCCTCGTGCGACGCTTTTACAAGCTGCTCGGGAGTTGTGTCTGTAAACGATTTCGGGTCGTCTGATCTTCTCAGGTGGATCAGGTACTCGATGTTGCCCTCGGGTCCCTTGATCGGCGAGTAGTCGAGGTTGAGCACGTCGAAGCCGTTTTGAAGGCAAAAGTCATATATCCCCTGCACCACCTCGACATGCACCGAGGGGTCGCGGACTACGCCCTTTTTGCCTACCTTTTCCCTGCCAGCCTCGAACTGCGGCTTTATAAGGCAGACAGCCTCGGCATTCTCAGCCATAAGCTCCCTTGCCACGGGAAGGATGAGGCGAAGCGAGATGAACGAAACGTCCACCGAAAAGAAGTCGATATCGTCCGGCACCTGCTCGCGCGTGACCTTGCGCATATTGGTGCGTTCAAGGTTGACAACGCGCTCGTCGGTGCGCAGCTTCCATGCAAGCTGACCGTAGCCGACGTCGATTGAATACACCTTTTTGGCGCCGTTTTGAAGCATACAGTCGGTGAAGCCGCCCGTGGATGCGCCTATGTCCATTGTGGTTTTATCGCTGAGGTCAAGCCCGAACCGGTCTATCGCCTTTTCGAGCTTCAAGCCGCCGCGGCTGACGTACTTCAAGCCGCTGCCGCGCACCTCGATATCTGCGTTTTCATCATACGAAGCTCCGCATTTGTCGGCTTTTTGGTTGTCGACATACACAAGCCCCGCCATAATGACCGCCTTAGCCTTTTCGCGGCTTTCGGCAAAGCCCTTTTCATATACCAAAACATCAAGTCGTTTTTTCATTATTCAAGTCCTTTAAAATGACCTCGACCATGCCCTCGCTGTCGAGCTTGAGCATCGCGAGCGCCTCGTTTACGGTCATCTGCTTTACGAATTCGTCGCCTATCGCCTTGATGTGATAGTCGCCCCTAAAGCCCCTTATCACCAGCAGGTCGGAGAAATTGCGCGCGATACCGCCGTTTTTCACGCCTTCCTCAAAGAACCATATCTCTTTGAAGCGCGAGGCAAAGAAAGTGGCCTCGCCGCTTATCGGCTTTATCTTGCAAAGCTTTAAAATGCAAACGTCTATCCCCTTTTCGCGCAGGACTTGCTGAGCCTTGCAGGCGTAGGAGAACAGTCTGCCATAGGTCACCATGAGATAACGCGCGTTGGGGTTGCCGTAGATGTTGTAGTCTATGCTCTCCTCGGGGAAGTCGTCGGGGCGGTAAAGCTCGCCGCCTCGCGGATATCGCACAGCCGCCAAGCCCTTTTGAACATAGAGCGCGGTGTGGAGCGACTTGCGCATGCCCTCAAAATATGTGGGCGAATAGACGGTGGAATTCGGGATGGTGTTGAGCATCGAAACGTCGAAAACGCCCTGATGGGTCTCGCCGTCGCTGCCCACTATGCCGGCGCGGTCGATAGCTAAAACAAGGTGGTTGTTGCCGAGCGACGCGTCGTGGATGAGCTGATCGTACGAGCGCTGCAAAAACGTTGAGTAAACCGCAAACACGGGGCGGAAGCCCTTTGAAGCCAGTCCGCAGCCGAAGGTGACCGCGTGCTCCTCGGCAATGCCGACGTCGAAAAAGCGGTTTTTGTGGTTTTTGGAAAACTCCGTCAGTCCGGTGCCGCTGGTCATGGCGGCGGTGATGGCGCAGATCTTGTCGTCCTTCTCGGCGAGCGAGCAGAGCATTTTGCCGAACTCGGCGGAAAAGCCCCAGTGGCTGGACATCGGCTCGCCCGAATCGATATCGAACTGACCTATGCCGTGGAACTCGCCCGGCTTGCTCTCGGCGGGCTGATAGCCCTTGCCCTTTTTGGTGACAACGTGGATAAGCGCGGGAGTGTTGTTTTTCTTTGCGGCGAGGAAAGCGTTTTCAAGCTCCTCGACATTGTGACCGTCGATGGGTCCCAAATATGTAAAGCCGAAGCAATCGAACAGGGTGTTCTTGTACACAAGGTTTTTTATCCTTGATTTGCTGCGGCGCAGGATAGCCTTCATGACCCTGCCGAGAAACGGTATCTTCGAAAGCACGCGCTCGGTGCCGCGCTTTATGCGGATATACCTCGGCTGTATGCGCACCGTTGTGAGATAACGCGGGATAGCGCCGACGTTTTTGGAGATGGACATTTTGTTGTCGTTGAGCACAACGATGAAGTTTTTGTTGAAGCGTCCGGCGTTGTTCATTGCCTCAAACGCAAGTCCGCCCGTAAGCGAGCCGTCGCCGATGACCGCAACGGTGTGGCTGTTGTCGCCGCGCATAGCCTTGGCGTTAGCTATGCCGAACGCCGCTGAAATGGACGTGCTGCTGTGACCGGTGTTGAAGTCGTCGTAAATGCTCTCCTCCTTCTTTGGAAAGCCCGAAATGCCGCCCTTGGTGCGCAGGGTATCAAAGCGGTCGAATCTGCCGGTGAGCAGCTTGTGGGTGTAGCTTTGGTGACCCACGTCCCACACAAGGCTGTCCTTCGGGAAGTTGAAGACGCGATGCATCGCGACCGTCAGCTCCACAACGCCCAGATTGGGCGAGAGATGACCGCCGTTTACGGAAACGACCTCCACCAGCTTTTCTCTGATCTCCTCGCACAGAAGATCGACGCTCTTTTCGTCAAGCTGCTTTACGTCGTCGGGTGATTTAATTGTTGAGAGTATTTTATACTCACCCATAATATCGATCCCCAAATAAATTGAACCTCGGTTATCTTACACGTTTTGCCAAATCCATCGCGTAAAAGCTGAGCCCCTTAGTGTTGCCGCCTATTTTGTGCAGAGCGGCTATTGCCTGAGAGGTGTATTTGTCCACAAGCTCTCTGCTTTTGTCTATGCCTACAAGCGACACGATGGTGGATTTATGCTTTTCCTCGTCGCTGCCCACGGGCTTGCCGAGCACCTCGTTTGTGGAAGTCAGGTCGAGGATATCGTCCTGTATCTGGAACGCGAAGCCTATGCTCTTGCCGTACTCGGAGGCGGCGGCTATTGTTTCGTCGTCGGCTCCTGCCGCAATACAGCCCAGCTCGCACGCCGCCTGAAGCAGACACGCGGTCTTTTTGGCGATAAGCTCCTCCACGACCTCTATCGGCGCGTGGGCGTCCTCGTTTTCGAGGTCTATCATCTGACCGCCGGCCATGCCGACGCAGCCGGAATATTTTGCAAGGGTGTTTACTGCCCTGCGGCACGCCCTTTCCCCTGCCAGCCCGGCGGTTTTGTCGGAGGTAAGTATCTCGAACGCGAGGGTCTGCAACGCGTCGCCCGCAAGCAAAGCGGTGTCCTCGCCGAACACCTTATGGTTCGAGGGCTTGCCCCTGCGCAGGTCGTCGTCGTCCATGCACGGCAGATCGTCATGGATGAGCGAGTAGGTGTGTATCATCTCAACGGCACAGGCAAACGGAAGCGCCGCTTCGGTCTTTCCGCCGCAAAGCTTGTTGAATTCGAGCACCAGCATGGGGCGCACGCGCTTGCCGCCCGCTTCTAAGCTGTAGCGCATGGCTTCGATGAGCTTGCCCTCCTTTAGGTCTGTGGAAGGCAAATAGCCGTACAAAGCGTTTTCGATTATAGTCAGATTGCTTTTATCCATAATTATCCTCCGTCATATCCCGGGCGAGCTTTTGATCTATCTGTTCTATCCTGCCCTTGTACGCGTCAAGCTTTTTCATGCAGAGAGCCAACAGCTCGCACGCCTTAGCGTAAAGCTCTATGCTCTCGTCCATTGGCAGGGCGCGGTTCTCGAGCTGCTTTATTGTTTGTTCAAGCAGGTCGTTAGCCTGTTCAAGCGACATTTCTTTATCCATTGCTGTCCTCCGTGGGCATGTATTCCATTATGCGCTGCATGCGGTGATTAGCCCCGCTGCGGCTTATCGGCGGGCTGAGATTCTCGCCCAGCGCGCGTAGCGACATCTCCGGATTTTCAAGCCGCAGATACGCTATTTCTCGAAGATCATCGGGCAGCGCCTCAAGCCCTATCGTTTTTTTGATATATTCTATCGCTTCAAGCTGCTTAGCGGAAGCCGAAGCGACTTTATCTATATTAGCTATCTCACTGTTTATGCGGCGGTTCACGTTGTTGCGCACCTGCTTGACCGCCACCGTGCCCATGATCTCCATCGACTGAATGGGCGCGCCGATATATGTCAGCAGGTCGCAGATCTGATCGCTCTCTTTAAAATACACGATGTAGCTGCCGCTGCGCCTGACTGTTTTCGGATTGAAGCGGCACTCGGTCACCTCGGTCAGTATCTTGCACAAATCAACGCTGAGATTTTTGTGCGGAACGCAAAACTCCGCATGATAACTCTTCATCGGGTCAGACACCGAGCCGCAGGCGAAGAACGCTCCCCTGACGAACGCCGCCGAGGTGGAGTCGGTCGGAAGGTTAGCGCGGTTAACGCGCAGGGTCACCTGACTGCTGCTGTGCCCGAAATCCTCGAAAATACGCCTGCAGTCGTTTGAATCGACAACGGATATCCTGTACAGGCGGCTGTCTCCCGAGCGAGCGCGCAGAGCGTTCTGCCGCTCGATTATCGGGGTATACAAACGCTCGAGCAAGTATGTCGCGCGCTTGGCGGCATAAGAATTCTCGGTCGTAAAAACTATCTTATCCTCACGGAAGGTCTTGCCGAACAGCAAAATGCCGTACAGCTCCGCTTTTAGAATTTCTATATCGGAGCTTTGACATTCACTGAGCTCCTTTTTGACGTCAGATGAAAAAGACACGGCTCCTCCTTTTAGATGCTAGATGCTAGAGGCTGGAAGCTAGATGCTGTAGCCATGAGGCTGGCAATAAGACACAACGCTTGATGAAGAACATCTAGCATCTAGTATCTAGCTTCTAGCTTCTATTCTCCGACAACTACTCGACCACCTTATCCACATCCCTGTGCTGGATGATACATCTGTAACCGAGCTTCAAAAAATGGTGCTCCAGCTCGCGGGCTACGGTTATGCTGCGGTGTTTGCCGCCTGTGCAGCCAACGCCGACGACCAGCTCGCTTTTGCCCTCCTTCAGGTAGAGCGGTACGGAATAATCGAGCATGCTTAATGTACGTTGAACAAACTCCTGGGTCTCGGGGCTGCCGAGCACGTAGTCGCGCACAGCCTTGTCAAGCCCGGTCAGCTCTTTCAGCTCGGGTATATAGAACGGATTGGGCAAGCAGCGCACGTCGATTATCATGTCGGCTTCAAGCGGGATGCCGAACTTAAAGCCGAACGACATGAAGGTGAGCGTTATCGACTGCGAGGTATCGTCCATAAAAAGGCTCATGACACGCTCGCGCAGCTGCTTGTTAGTCATGTAGGTTGTATCGATCTTATAGTCCGAAAGGTTCTTTACCGGCACAAGCAGCGCCCTTTCAAACTCGACCGCGTCGGTCACCAAGCCGTCCTTTAAGCGATCGGTGAGCGGATGCCTGCGGCGCGTTTCCTTGTAGCGCGTGACGATGGTGTCGGTTTTTGCGTCGAAGAAAAGTATCTTCACCTCGTTGTGCGCCAGCTTGAATTGCTCGATACCGACATTCATCAAATTGTATTTTTCGGTTCCCCTAACGTCCACAACGACCGCTACGCGGTGCATGCTCTCGTCTTCGGACTTGCAGCAGAGTGAGTACAGCATTGAGAGCAGCGAGGCGGGGATATTGTCCACACAGTAGTAGCCGATATCCTCAAGCACCCGCAGAGCAGAGGTCTTGCCCGCTCCCGACATGCCGGTGATTATTACAAACTCCATATAATTCTCCTAAAGAATAATTATTTACAGGATAATAAGTTCACATTCAAGGTTGTAGCCCGTCTCGTCAAACACCTTGGTCTGCACCTCGCGGATAAGGCTTTTAACGTCGTTGGCGGTGGCTTTGTTTTTGTTGATGATAAAGCCCGCGTGCTTTTCGCTTACCTGAGCGTCGCCGTGGCATTTGCCTTTGAGCCCGCACTGCTGGATGAGCGCGCCGGCGAACGCGCCCTCGGGGCGTTTGAAAACGCTGCCCGCGCTGGGGTAATCGAGCGGCTGCTTGCTGCTTCTTCTGCCCATGTAATCGTCCATGCGCGCGCGGATATTCTCGGGATCGTCCTTTTTGAGCTTTAAGGTTACGCCCGTGATGACCGCCTTTTTACCGCGGTATACGCTTGTGCGGTATCCCATTTCAAGGTCATCCTTCTCGGTGCGTCCCGCCTCGCCGTCGTAGGTAAGGTGGTTTACGCTGTAAACGACGTCCTTCATCTCGCCGCCGTACGCGCCCGCGTTCATAAACACCGCGCCGCCGACTGTGCCGGGGATTCCCCAGGCAAATTCAAGTCCGCTAAGGCCGCACCTTGAAGCGAACTTGCAAAGCGCCGCGAGCGTAGCTCCGGCTCCGCAGTAGATGGTGTCCTCGTCGACAAGAGATATCTTGCGGAAGTCGCCGTCAAGGCGGATAACGACGCCGTGGTAACCCTCGTCGGGAGCGAGGATATTGCTGCCGTTGCCGATTATCATAAAGTCAACGTCAGAGTCCATGCACTCCTTGATGATCGCGCTGAGCTTGCTGAGCGACGTCACCCTCACGTATGTATCAGCCGCGCCGCCGATCTTGAAGGTGGTGTGCTTGCTGAGCGGTTCATATTTAAGCGCCGAGCAGTTGAGTATCTCGGCAAGATTGTATATTATATCTGTTCTGTCCATGTTGTACCTCGTTTTTAGTTGCTAGACGCTAGATGCTAGACGCTAGATATTTAATAATACTTATATCTCGCTAACCACTATTACTCCCATTTATCGATAACGACCTTAGGTGATTCGGGCATTGCCGAAACGTCCATGCCAAGACTGACAAGCAGGTCTTTTGCCGCATTGTAGCCCATCTTTTTCTGGCGGTTGTTCATGGCGGCTACTTCGATTATTACCGCAAGGTTACGGCCGGGCTTGACGGGGATAGTCATTGTCGGCACCTCAACGCCGAGTATCTCCATGTACTCGTTGTCAAGACCCATGCGGTCGTAGACCTTTGTGTTGTCCCACAATTCAAGATTGACTACCATGTCGATCTTCTCGCTGGTTTTGATAGAGCCCATACCGAAAAGCTGACGCGCGTTGATAATTCCTATGCCGCGCAGCTCGATAAAATGACGGATGTTCTGCGGCGACTGACCTATTATCGTGTTTGTGGACGTCCTGAGTATCTCAACCGCATCGTCCGCTACAAGCCGGTGACCGCGCTTGATAAGCTCTATAGCGGTCTCGCTTTTACCAACGCCGCTGTCGCCGATAAGCAGACAACCTTCGCCGTACACCTCGACAAGCACGCCGTGGCGCGTGATGCGCGGCGCGAGCTCGCGGTTGAGGAATTGTACCAAACGGGCTGTCAGGTCAGATGTGTTTTCATCCGTCCTGAAGATAGATACCTTGTGAAGCTTTGCGCTCTCGAGAATAACGTTCGTCGGTTCTATCTGACGGCAGATGATGACCGCAGGCGGACCGAAGCTGAATATCGATTCGATGACCATGCGCTGCGCCTCGCTGCCGAAACGCCCGAGATACGAGAACTCGGTATTGCCCAGGATCTGTATGCGCTTGTTGTCGAAGAATTCAAAGTAGCCCGTCAGCTCAAGTCCGGGTCGGTTGATCTCCATAGATGAGATCCTTGTATCTTCGTAGTTTTCGGAAACGTAAACCTTATCAAGACCAAGCCTGTCGACTATCTCGGAAAGAGGTACCGAAAATTCAGACATAAATCCACCGCCTTTTATAATGGGTATTAAAAATGGGTATAGTATGAGAATTTTATACTTAGTTTATATTATACTACAAAAGGCTGATTTAATAAAGTGTTTTTATGAATTATTTTTCATTTTTTTGTTGTTTTTTTGGCTTTTTTATTGTTTTATTTATTGATTTCAATCGTCGTCACCTTAAAATCCCCATTGCCGCCTATATAAGGCACGGTCACGGTCTTATCCCTGCCGCCCGAAAAGCTGTTGAACACGCTGAGATAATCGGTATTTACGTCAGGATTATTTTTCTTACATAGAACTATTTGGTTCTTTATCGTGTTCTGCGCCTCGCTTACCTGTCGCATTTTTTCTATCACAGCATTGTCGCATACGGCGACCCGCGCGATCGGCGAAAACGAAGCCTGAGTGGAAATATATTCAATATCCCTCGGCATAACTTCGCTTCTCGCCTCTTTTTCGATAAGCAGAAGCTCGAGCTTTGACAGCGACATGTCGGGAATAAACTTCTCCGCGGCGAGCGACTGCGCCTCTTCAAACGAATCCGCGTTTATAGCGACGGCGCTCGGCGTATCGCTGTCGGTCAGGATATAAAAGGTGTAGACGAGCTGACCGTCCTGTTTGTGAACGCTGACGTTCTCGATGATCGAGGCGGTCTCAAGCTTGTGAGAGCTTTTGCAGCCGCCAAGTACAAGCGGAAAAACCGATAAAATGATAATAATCTTTTTAAGCATGGCGGCTCCTTTCAAATGAACTGCGGAAATAATACAGCAGAGGTACGACCACAGACGCGCATATGCTAAAGATATTGAGCAAAAGCGGGTCGGTCAATATTTCTTTAACAGAATTATTGCTAGCTGCGATAAAGTGCAGTACAAATGCCGCGACCGCAAAGGAAGCGGTAAACGGCAAGCTGCCGCTCTTGTTGAACGACTTGCACAGACAGCACAGCAAAAGCGAAATTATCATAAATACCGACATGGTGCAAAGCGCCATGTAAAAGCTCTCTACGCCCGCAAAGCTTCCGAAGTGCGCCACGCGCGACAGCACGAAGGTCTGGTACTCCTGCCGCTGCGCGTACTCCCCCACCGCAAACGTTATAAAGAACAGCACAAGCGCAAATTTCAGCCCCGTGAGCGCGACCGCGATAAGCGGATGCCGCAGCTTGAAAAGCCGAGCCTCGCCGGCAAGGCAGACAAATATCGCGGCGATAAAACAGGGAGTCGCAAAGTAATTGACTCCGCGCGCGAACGCGTCCGCTCCGCCTTCTATCGCCCATGCCCCGCTGTCGAAACGCAGTGATGAAACGCTGCCGCCGAACATCAGGATGTTGGTCAGCATTGCGAGCACAAACAGAAATATACCGAAGCGCGTTATGGCGTTGGCGCCCTTGAACGCGGCGTAAACGCAGCAGGCGAGCAACAGGAACGCCACAAGGCAGGGACTGGCGTCGGGATAGTACTTTTTGCAGAACATGTCGCAGTACGGTGTCAGAAAATACAGCGACGCGTACAGGAAATACACGGCGTAAAACACGCCGACCGCGCGTTGTTCAAGCATTGAACGGCGGCTCACAAGCGAAAGCAAATCACCGCCGCTGCGCTTTTTTAACAAGACGGCCGGCAAAAAGCAAATAAAGCAGACCGCAAGCCCCAGAAGCAAACTGCAAAGCTTTAAGGTAAAAGACAGCTCTGCGGGGACGCTATAATTCTGTAAAAGAATTACCGAGCAGGCGCAAAGCATGAGCGTAAGCAGCAGCCTTTTGGATGAAAATCTCACTTCCGACCGCATTACTTCTCCTCCGTTTCGGCAAAATTTTGCACCTTGATAGTGTGCTTTGAAAGCGATCGCCAACTTGAACGCACGAACACGTCGCGCATGGCACGCAGCGAAAACGGCGAGATAGAAGACAGATAAGGCACGCCGAGCGAGGTCTTTGAACACAGGCTGATCAGCACGAGCGCGGTCGCGAGCACTATGCCCCACAAGCCCAGGATGCCGCCGACCGCGATAAAGCCGAACCTGAGCACGGTCACGGGCGGATAAAGCGGCGAGGTTACATAGCTGCATATAGCCGCGGTCGCCGCCACCATGAGGGTCGACGAGCTGATTATCCCCGCGCTGACCGCGCTCTCGCCTATCACCAGCGCGCCGACTATGCTGACCGCGTGACCGAGCGACTTAGGTATCCTCAGCCCCGCCTCCTTCATTATCTCGTACACAAAGGTCACGGCAAGCGCCTCCAGCGTTACCGGCAGCGGTGTGCGCGAAAGGGAATTCGCGGTTTTTATCAATATCCACGTCGGGAAATACTCGGGGTGAAACTGCGCTAACGCCGTATACAGCGCCGGCAGATATATCGAAATGAAGAACGAAAGATATTTTAAAACGCGGATAAACGAGGCGTAGTAGGTGCGGTTGGAGTAGTCGTCGACGCCCTGAAATTCCTCAACGAACAGGCGCGGCACGATGATGACCGCGGGCGTGCCGTCAACGATAACGGCGATCCTGCCCTCGGTCAGCTTGCCGCAGACCGTGTCCGGTCGCTCGGAAATGCCCACACCCGAAAACAGGCGGCTGGTGTGGGGATCCTCGAGGTATTCGGTGAGATAGCCCGAGGCGAGCACCGTTTCAAGGTCGCAGTTATCAAGTCTTTTGCGCAGCTTATCCAGCAGCTTTTGTGAGACCGCGCTTTGCAGATAGCACAGCATGATCTGAGTTTTCGACTTCTCCCCCGCTGTGACCTGCTCAAAAACCAGGTCGGGGTCTTTTATGCGCCTGCGGATAAGCGACATGTTCACGCGCAGCGGCTCCGAAAAGCCCTCGCGCGCGCCGCGCTGCACCACCTCGCTCTCAGGCTCGGACACGCTTCTGAACGCGTAACCCTGCGCGCCAACGGCTATCATCCGCTCCACGCCGTCAATCGCGAACACGGCAAAGCCTGAGGTGATGTAGCCGATAAGCTGCTCAATACCTGAAAAATCTGCAAAACCCGAAAATGACGTCACATCCGACGAAGCGAGCACGGAGTACAGCATTATGTTGAATGCTTCATTTGCATTGCTGCTCTTGAAATCATACGCCAACAGCCCGTTCACCGCGACCTGCGCAAGCTCCTCTTTGTCGACCATGCCTTCAATGGTAATGACCGCCGCCGTGATTTTTTGATCGGAACGCAAGGATATATAGCGTATGGAAAGATCGGCGGAATTATTAAAGCGGGTTTGCAGGATCGATTTTAGTTCTGATAAAGAATTATTCATTGTATCACCAATATTTATTATTGAATATCCGGCTCTGAATATTCAACACAAAACAGGACATAACAAATACGGTGATCTTATGCTAATCTCAATAATCCGCACCGTTATCCTCTACGCCTTTGTGATGTTCGCCATACGGCTGATGGGCAAGCGGCAGATAAGTGACATGCAGCCCAGCGAGCTGGTGGTGACGATGGTGATATCCGACATCGCCTCGCTGCCGATGCAAAACACATCCCAGCCGCTGCTGAGCGGAGTAGTGCCGGTGCTGATACTTGTGTCGCTCGAGCTGACTGTCAGTGCGGTTATGCTGAAAAGTCTGCGGTTCCGCAAGCTTATCTGCGGCAGCCCTGTGGTGATAATCGAAGACGGAAAGCTACTGCAAAAGCAGCTAAAGCGCCTGCGACTGAGCGTAGACGACCTCTGCGCCCAACTGAGGCAGCAGAACATATTCTCGTTAGGCGACGTCCAGTACTGCATAATGGAAACGAACGGCTCGCTGAGCGTGCTTGAAAAGCCGCAGAAGCGCACGCCGAACGCCGATGAAAGCGGCGTCAAAATCGACGACAACAAAATAGAAGCCGTGGTGATAAACGACGGCAAGTTCATTTCATCCGCATTGAAGCTTTGCGGAGCAGACGAAAAGCAGATCGATAATATTCTTAATTCGAATAATACAAACAGAAACAAAGTTTTTATTATGACAATGGACGGTAACGGAAAAACAAATATAATTCTAAAGGAGAATTAAATTGAAGCGGTTGATTATTTCACTGGCGCTTGCGTTATCGGTATTGGCGGCGTCGGTGTTCGAGGTCGTTTACGTGAGCGGAAAGTCCGACGGCTACGCGAAGCGGATAAATAATATAGATCATCTGATATCCGACGGCAACTCAGATGAAGCGATAGCCGAGTGTAAAAAGCTTGAAGCCGACTGGGAGTCCGGCTCGCGCAAGACCTATACCCTGCTAAGCCACGACGCGGTGGACAGCATAGGCTTTTGCGTTTCAAGAATGAGCGCTTTTCTTGCAAAGGGCAGCTACCAAATGTACTTTGCCGAGAGCACGAGCGCAAAAAAAGGACTCGCCTCCATAAAAGGAAGCGAGTACCCGTTGATTGAAAATATTCTGTAGCGATAAATGGAAATGAAATTATCTCTTTGCCTTTCTGTTCTGCCAGATGACCCACAGGGGACCTGCGATGCAGATAGAAGAGTAGCAGCCGGAAATAACACCGATCATCATCGGAAGCGCGAAGCCCTTAACAGAGCTGATATTGAATACGCTTGCAACGATGAAAACAGTCATGATCGCGACAAGAGTAGTGACAGACGTCATGATAGTTCTCTTTATGGTCTTTGTGGCGCTCACGTTGAATACCGTGTCGATGCCGACCTTTCTGCCCATAAGCTTTCTCTGCTCACGAACACGGTCGTAAATAACGATGGTATCGTTAAGCGAGTAACCGAGGATCATCAGAACTACCGCGATAAAGTTGGAATCGATCGGCCAGCGGAAGATGACGTACATGAAGAAGATCATCGCTACGTCGTGGAACAGCGCGACAAGCGCGAACACGCCCGCGGAGAAACCGCCGATCTTTCTGAAACGCAGAGCCACGTACAGAACCATGAGCAAGCTTGCGATTCCTACAGCGACCAAGCACTTGAGCAGGAAGCTGAAGCCCATTGACGGGTCAACAGAGTTTTCTTCGAGCAGTGCGAACTCAGCGTCGGGGAATTGCTTTTGCAGCTCGTCAGTCAGCTTTGCGCCGATCTCCTTGTCGATAGCCTCGTTGCCGGGGAACTGTACGGTAACGTTGTTGCCGGTGTTGCCCGCCATATCGCTGGAGAACGAGGTGGAAACAGTGTCTTTAGTGGTTTTTTCCTGAATGAAGTTATGCAGCTCGTCGTGGTTGATATCGCCCTTATAGCTGTATGTCAGGGTCGCGCCGCCCGAGAACTGGATATCGAGCGTGACGTTAAAGATGAAAAGGCAAATTATACCGATAAGAATAATGCCGAGTGAAATGCAGAAGTAGATCTTGCTTTTGCCGGTAAAGTTTATGATGCGTCTGCCGCCGTTAAACTTTTCGCTGATTTCCTCTTTGGTCATGGTAGTTGCCGGATTTTTAAGCTCATTATTTGCCATTCTTAGCACCTCCATACAACCAGGGATTTCTGAAAGGCTTGAGTCCCGCAATGCTTCTGAGCATCAGTCTTGAGAAGAAGATACCCATGATGAAGTTGGAGATAACGCCTACCAGCAATGTGTAACCGAACGAGTAGATAGTACCCGTTGTAGCTTCACCAAAGATGAACGAAAGAATGTTAGAGGGACCGAATACGAGCAGCAGGATGATCGATACGATAACGACCGTCATGTTACCGTCGATGATCGCTGAAAGCGAGTTCTTGGTACCCTTTTCAAGCGCGCCGTCAAGGGTCCTTCCTCCGCGCAGCTCTTCCTTGATACGTTCTGCGGTGATAACGTTACAGTCAACGCCCATACCTATCGACAGGATAAGACCAGCGATACCGGGCAGAGTCATTGTGAATGACGGGAATATAGTGAAGTATCCCGAGATAGCCGCTACGGAAAGCGCAAGCTGACCGATAAGCGAAATAACGGCGATACAGCCGGGCAGGCGGTAGAACACGATCATGATGATCATGATGAGCACAAAGGCGATACCCGCAGCCCAACCCATAGCGAGAAGGGCGTTCTGACCCAGTGTGGGGCTGATGTTGCCGTAGGTGACGGTTTCAAGCTCAAAGGGAAGCGCACCGGCTTTGATCTTGTTGGCAAGGTCGGCAGCCTCCGCAGATGTGAAGTCGCCTTCGATAACGGCATTGCCGTCGGTGATAATCGAGTTTACCCTGGGAGCGGAGATCATCTGATCGTCCATCCAGATGGAAACGACCTTGTCTTTGTAATCAGTGGTGATCTGCTTGAACTTCTCGGCACCCTCTTCGGTAAGGGTGAGCTCAACGATAGGCTCGCTCATTTTGCCGGTTTCCTGTCTGACAGCGGCTTTGGCATCCTTTACCATATCGCCGGTCATGAGGATATTCTCGTCGCCGGCGGTCTCACCTGACGGAGTCAGATAAATGGTTTTGCCGTTTTTATCGATCGTCGCAGTCTCGTAGGAGTTGCCGGGACGGAACGTTAGCTTGGCGGTAGCGGATATCTCGCTTATAGCCTCGCTGGCGTTATACTCTTTTTCGTCCGACTTCCACGGGAAACGTACGATGATCCTGTCCTTGTTGGTATCGGCGTACAGTTCGTAATCCGTAATACCCGAGGACACCATTCTCGTCTCAATAATTGCTTTCGCGGCATCAAGCTCATCGGAATCGGCGTCATAGTCGTTTGCCGGCTTGAAGGTCGCGTTTACGCCGCCGCTGATGTCAATTCCCCATCGAATGTCGCCCACACCCTTGAGCACCGTGGTTTTGTTATCGCCGGTAAAATAGGCGATACCGAAAATGGCGGTGAACGCAAAGGCGAGGATCAACAAAGCGACAATGAAAAAGACAGGCTTTGGAACTCTTTTCATCATGCCTAAAAAACCTCCGTAAATAATGTTTCAAGCACAGAAAAAACCGCTTTCGGCGGCTGCTCCTACGCTTGGGTATCTGAATAGCACGCAAAAAACAACTCCGTTACGCGTGCATACTTACAGACATAACAGAGTTATTATATGTTTTTTTTGTTAATTTGTCAATAGAATAAAGAATATTTGCGCAGATTTTTTTATCTTTATAAAAAATGCATAAAGAATTTTTAGTGGCTAGTGGTTAGTGGCTAGTGGTTAGTGAGTTATAAGTTATAAGTAATAAGTTATAAGTCGTTAGCTGAAACGTTTAGATTATTTGCAGCGACTTTTCCACAAAACAATACAAATCATGTGCGGGCTTCGCGAAAGACTCGCCCGCAATTGTCCACCGTCAATTGTCAATTAATTATTTTCAAATCTCTATTCCAGCGGATAAGGCAGCGTGCCGGAGTTGATTTGATTGGCGATCTTAGTCGCTTCTTCAATTGTAAAATTGCCCGAAACAATAACCTGTCCGTCGGTGATCGGCACCTGTACCGTAGGCGCGGCTAGCATTTCGTCATCTAACCATATCGAAATGATTTTGTTCGTGTACCTTTCGGTAAGGCTTTTGAATTTTTCAGTACCATCGGCGGTGAATTCTAACACTATAACGGGCTCAGCCGTATCGCCGTTCTGCTGAATTTCAGACCTTGCACTTTTAACCATAGAGCCGTCCATCAGTACTTTTCCGGTTTTACCCGAGGGAATTCTATAAACAGGATTTCCGTTATCATCATAGGCTTCCTCTAAGTATTCATTTCCAGGTCTGAAAGTAACGGCAGCTTGTGTGGTCAAATAATTGGCAATATCACCCTCATAGTTGATCACATCCTCGTCATTCTCTGCCTTGATGTTATCGGGTCTGTTGAATTTGACCGTCAACGTATCATCCGATTCATCGGTATCGATTTCATAATCGGTTATCCCTATAGCCGAAAGTCGAGCTTCAATAACAGCCTTTTCAGCAGAAAGCTCCTCAGCGGATACGTCAAGATCTTTATATTCATAGGCATCCACAGTGTGAAAAGTCAAAACCGTGTTATATTTTTCAGCATCGGACGAACAGCCCGAAAGCATAAACGCCGACAGCATTAGAATAATAATAAAAACTGATATAAACTTTTTCATTTGATCATCCCCAAAAAATAATAATCCCGGCGTAATGAACGTCGGGTTTATTATATCACTGTGTATTTTTATTGTCAATTGTTCAAAAGCTTCTCACATGCCGCAAGCTTAACGCACACGCAGAACACGTCCATTGCGTTTTGAAGCTCGTCGTTCGGCGGGAAGGACGGCGCGATGCGGATATTGGAATCCTTGGGGTCGTTGCCGTTGGGATAGGTCGCGCCGGCGCCCGTGAGCACCAGACCTGCCTCCTTACAAAGGGCGACTACTCTTTTCGCGGTGCCTTCCATAACGTCTATGCTTACGAAGTAACCGCCGTTGGGGTTGGTCCACTCCCCTATTCCCACTGGGTTAAGCTCCTTGGCAAGGGTGTTGAGCACGATCTCAAACTTGGGCGCAAGCACAGCCTTATGCTTTTTCATGTGCTCCAAAACGCCGTTGTAATCGCCGAAATACTTTACATGGCGCAGCATGTTGAGCTTGTCATAGCTGATGACCTCAAAGTTATAACGCTCCATAAACACCTTCATGTTGTTGGGGGAAGCAGCCATTGCGGCTACGCCCGCTCCGGGGAAGGTAATCTTTGAGGTGGAGCAGAACATCAGAGGCATATCCTCGTTGCCCGCCTTAACGCACTCATCGTAGATATTGAGCAGTGAATCGGGTGTGTCGGTAACGTCGTGCACGCAGTAAGCGTTGTCCCACATGATGCGGAAGTCCTTGGCGGCAGGCTTCAAATTCGCGAAGCGCCTTACGGTCTCGTCGCTGTAGGTAACGCCCGAGGGATTGGAATACTTTGGCACGCACCATACGCCCTTGATGCTCTCGTCCTCCGCGACGAGCTTTTCGATCATATCCATATCAGGGCCGTTCTCGTCCATGGGAACGGGTATCATTTCAAAGCCGTAGTAGCCCGTGATGCCGAAATGGCGGTCGTAGCCGGGAACGGGACAAAGGAACTTTCTGTCGGGCACCTCGTACCACGGCTTGCAGCCCTCAACTATGGGCTTGGTCATCATGCAGGAAATCGTATCGAACATCATGTTGAGGCTCGAGCTGCCGCCGACCATGACGTTTTTGTAGTCAACGCCGAGGATGTCGCCGAAAAGCTTTCTGCATTCCTCGATGCCGGCAAGGATACCGTAGTTGCGGCAATCCATTTTATCCGCGCCGACAAAATCGGAGCTGCTGTTTACAATGTCGAGCATATCGAGAGAGAGGTCAAGCTGCGCCTTGCCGGGCTTTCCGCGAGCCATGTTGAGGCTCAGCCCCATTCCCTTGATCTCCTCGTACTGTTTTTTAAGACTTTGGTACTCCTGCTCAAGCTCCTGAGCATTCAGCTTTGAATAATTCATTTTGGGTTCTCCTTAATCTCTAATTGCAATTTATATTGATATGCAACTAGTATTTTAAACCATAGCGCAGGAAATTGCAAGTCTTTTTTAAAAATCCTGCATTTTCAGAGTTTTGTCAATAAAAAAACAGACTTACCGACGTTTTATCGGTAAGTCTGACAAGAATTATCAATAATACTGGTAATAGTAGTAGCTGCGTCTGCTGCGCTTCTTGCTGGTGATACAGCCGACCTTTATAAAGCCGAGCAGCTTGCAGTCCGCGAGCTTGGCGCTTTCGAGCAGATTCTGGATATCGCCGTGGGTAGTGCTGCGCTCTCTGAGCACCACAACGAAGCCCGCAACAAGATCCTTTAAGAGCAAAGCGTCGGAAACTACGCCGATAGGCGGAGTGTCAAAGATGATGTAATCGTACTCCTCAACGATACGCTTGACAAGGCTGATAAAACGCGCTGAGCAAAGCAGCTCGGAGGGGTTCGGAGGGATGGTGCCCGAGGGAAGGATGTCGAGATTAGGCAATACATTGCGCTGAACTATCTCGTCAAAGTCGCCCATCTTACCGATAATATTCGAAAGGCCAACAGAATTCTCGACCTTAAAAATGTTATGGATATTCGGGCGTCTGAGGTCGCTGTCTATAAGCAGAACGCGCTTTTCCATTTTTGAGAAGGATATCGCAAGGTTTGAGGAAACGGTACTCTTTCCTTCACCCTTTGAATAGCTCGTTACCGCAAAGACCTTTTTGTCGTCAGCCGAAAGCGAAAACATGATGTTGGTTCTCGCCGCCTTGTACGACTCAACTATAGCGAATTTACTCTTATCGGAAATAGTTTCGATCTTGATATCTTTCTTCTTGTTTTTCTTGTTTCCAACTTTAATCTTCATGTCCGTCACCTACCCGAATTCTCAAAATCTGGGATCTCCGCGAATACGGGAACCTTGTACATGCCGGAAAGATCATCGTCGTGCTTGATAGTGGTATCGATCAATTCAAGCAGTATCGAAATCACGCAGGCGATGATAACGCCTATAGCGCCGCCGATCATAGCGCTCTGCTGTCTGCTCGATTTACTGGCGTGAGCCACTTTATCTATGCTGACTTCTCTGAGATTGCCGTATCCGATACTACCGTAAAAAACCTCGGAGCACGCAGTAACGATGTTTTGCGGAGCAATGGCAACCTTATCTTTATCTTTTCCGGTAGCAGTGATCCTTATATAAAAGCTGTCGTCTATAGTGGTCATCGTAACGCTGCAGCCCTTATACTGCTCCTGAACGATAGGCGCGTTATTGAACATGATTATGCAGTTTTTAGCCAGAGTGGCGGAAGCTGCCATGTCCGACGCGAAGATCTTCTGCGCCAGATCATTGTTGCTCGATACAGAATCATTGCCGGAGCTTGAGCCCTTTTTGCCGTCAGCGACAAGGGCGGCGTCGGCATCGTCGGTAACCTTGTTAGGCGCGGTAGTTGCAGTCTGCTTTTTCGGATCGGTCGCCGTGGTAGCGGCGGTCGTTGCCGACTGATTGTTTTGTTTACCGTAATTCTGCACATAAAGAACCGCGGAAGCGCTGTATACGGGTTTTACAAAAAAGCTTGTATACAGGAAAAATATCACCGCCATCAAAGCTCCCGAAAGGATAATAAGCGGAAGCCTGTGCAGCAAAATGCGGAGTATCTTTTGAATCGTAATATTCTTGCCCATGAAAAAACTCCTTTTAAAGGCTGTAAAAACTCATACTTTGCTATTATAGTACAAATAGAGAAGTATTTAATTCTAAAATAGAATAATAATAATAAAATTAATGCGGAATTACGTTGAGCAGAACGCCTGCCGCGACCGCCGAACCGATAACTCCGGCGACGTTCGGACCCATTGCGTGCATCAACAGGAAGTTGCCGGGGTTCTCCTGCTGACCGACGCGTTGAGAGACGCGCGCCGCCATAGGAACGGCGGAAACGCCTGCGGAACCGATGAGCGGGTTGACCTTGCCGCCGGTAAACTTATACATAAGCTTGCCGAACAGCACGCCGAACGCGGTACCCATTGAAAACGCGATAAGTCCCAGAACAATGATCTTGATGGTGTCGAAGGTAAGGAAGGTGCTGCCCTTCGCGGTAGCGCCGACCGTGACGCCGAGGAAGATGGTTATGATGTTCATCAGCTCGTTTTGAGCCGCTTTTGCAATCCTGTCGACAACTCCGGATTCCTTGAACAGGTTGCCGAGCATGAGCATACCGACAAGCGGAGCCGCGTCGGGCAGGAAAATAGAGATGAGGATAACAACGATGATCGGGAAAATGATCTTCTCGAGCTTTGATACCGGGCGAAGCTGCTCCATAACGACGGCGCGCTCCTTTTTGGTGGTGAGCGCCTTCATAATAGGCGGCTGGATTATAGGCACCAGCGCCATGTAGGAATAAGCCGCAATAGCGATAGAGCCCAGCATTTCGGGCGCGAGCTTGGTGGTGACGAATATAGCGGTCGGGCCGTCGGCGCCGCCGATAATGGCGATAGCGCCGGACTGTGGCTCTGAAAAACCGAGGAAAATAGCGCCGGTAAAGGTCACGAAAATGCCTATCTGAGCCGCCGCGCCGAGAATAAGGCTCTTGGGGTTGGAGATAAGCGGACCGAAGTCGGTCATGCAGCCGATACCGAGGAAGATAAGCGGAGGATAAATGCCCAGCTTAACGCCCTGATACAGGTAGTAAAGCAAGCCGCCGTTGGTCGGATTCTCGTAATACCACACGCCGTTTATAAGCTGCGTGGCGTGACCCGCCGCCGCAGGGTCGGATTTGTCCGCCATCCTGACAAGCTCCGTCGAGGGAGCCGCCATGATTTCGGGATAGAGGTTTACAAGCAGCATACCGAAGGCGATCGGCAGAAGCAGCAGCGGTTCGTATTGCTTTTTAATGGCGAGGTAGATCAAAAAGATCGACACGCCTATCATCACATAGTTTTGCCAGTTGAGGGTATTAAGACCCGAGCTTGAAAAAATGCCGTAAATGGCATCTAAAAAGCCGTTGAATATTTCCATACAGACGTTCCTTTCAAATTAATATTGCCTAAAACGGGCGTGTGTTGTCAAGAACACCTGCGTTCGCCCACGCGGAACGTCCGCCGCTTGCTTTTTTGATACTTTTGATCCTCGCTTTTGAGGATGGACCGAAGCTTGCCGCCACAGCCGCCGCTATAACCGCCACGACCTCCTCGGGGATCTCGTCGTCGTCGACAGTCGGCGGAGTAACATACGCGGGCTTTGTTATGATGTGAACGCCCTTATCCATACTTACGGGCTCAAGCACCAGCTTCGTCTTTTTCTTTTTCCTGTTATCCGAGGCGCGTTGCAGCCCCGCGATAATGGCGCTGTATGATTTGATAATGATTATCAGCAAAAACAGCATGGAAAAAACGACCGCGAAGCCGGTCAAAATCACCTTAGCCGCAGATATTGATTTGTCGTAAAGACTTAGCTCGCCCGCGATAGCGCGCAGCGCGCCGACGCTTGATTGCAGCATATTACACCCTCCGTATATAGAAAATGACATATATACAGTATTATACTTTATTTCGCCCTTTTTTTCAATAATAAAAATCTGCGCAGCTCTTTTTCGTTATTGTTTACAAATTGATTGGATATATTTTGTGCATTGTTCACAAATCAGTGTTTTGCGATATTTGCTGTACCGATATGTTTTAGTTTTTACATAACGAAATAGCCGAAGGATCCTTCGGCAGTAAAGTGCGTTTCCGATTACCGCCTTGGGATACTTCGACTGATTCGAGGAACGGTTTTGCCCTGCGGGCGCCGCTCAGTATAACTACTATTCAACTATAATATAATGCAGATCAGCCCGTTGCAGCCGTCGTTGATGACCCGCTCGATCGTCTGCCCTATCTTTCTGCGGGCGTCCGCGGGCATTCGGCTCAGCTTGTTGTGCAGCCCTTCGTTCACAAGCT
This sequence comes from uncultured Ruminococcus sp., assembly GCA_902776375.1. Lineage (GTDB taxonomy): Bacteria > Bacillota > Clostridia > Oscillospirales > Acutalibacteraceae > Ruminococcoides. The sequence goes on from CACYPV010000012.1 coordinate 25,074, forward strand.
CGTGCACTGACTTGCCGAAAATGTTGCTCTCCCATATCTTCTCGGGACTTTCCTCAAATTCTCTGAGCAGGTAATTCACAAGCTCCTCCGACTGCGCCTCGGAGCCGACTATCGGGGTGACCTCGGTCTGAGTTTCGACCCTCATCATGTGTATCGAGGGCGCGCTCGCTCTGAGCTTTACGCCGTATTTGCCGCTCTGCTTAATGATCTTCGGCTCGTCAAGCTTAAGCTCGTCGATAGTGGGCATAACTATTCCGTAGCCGCTCTCCTTAACCTGCTCATACGCTTGAGCTATTTTATCGAACTCGCGCTGCTTTTGTGAAAGAGAATTGATGCAGCTCATAAGCGCGTTCTCGTCGGCGATGTCAAGTCCGGTTTCCTCGGAAAGCACGCGGTAAAACAGCCCGGGCGCGATAGACACGCCGACGGAAGCGTTGCCGCTGCCGAGGTCAAGGTTCAAAAGCTCGCTGCCCGTGATGTACTCACAGTCGGTCATTTCCCCTATCGCCTGCCGTATCTCGCGTATCTTCCCCACCTTCTGCGCGGCTTCGCGAATAGCCGAGAACACAGACGATTTCAGCCAGTGACCGCTGTCAAGCTTGACGACCCACTTTGGGATATCTACCTTTATCTCGCGCACCGGGAACTCAAAGAGCAGCTGGGCTAAAATGCGCTTTATCTCGTTTTCGCTCAGCTCCATGCAGCTTACGGGCAAAACGGGCACCTGATACTTTTGCGATAGCTCCTCGGCAAGGCTTTGAGCTTCCTCTGACTCGGGATGTGAGGAATTGAGCAGGATAATAAAGGGCTTGTCGATTGCCTTTAGTTCATTGATAACGCGGGTCTCGGCGGGCAGATAGTCCTCGCGGGAAATATCGCTGAAGCTGCCGTCGGTCGTTATGACAAGCCCGATGGAGCTGTGGTCGGTGATGACCTTTTTGGTGCCGATCTCTGCCGCTTGGTCAAAGGGTATCTCTTCCTCCGCCCACGGGGTCTTCACCATCCTAGGTCCGTTTTCCTCGCTGTGACCGAGGGCGCTGTCGACGATGTAGCCCACGCAGTCTATCATGCGCACTTTGAAGGAAATGTTGTCGCCCAGATCGACCTCGACGCTTTCCTCGGGTATGAACTTAGGCTCGGTCGTCATTATCGTCTTGCCCGCCGAGGACTGCGGAAGCTCGTCGACCGTGCGGGCGTAGACGCTTTCGTCGCTTATATTCGGCAGCACAAGCGAGTCCATGAACCGCTTTATAAAGGTGGATTTGCCTGTGCGAACGGGACCCACGACCCCGATATACACATCGCCGTCGGTGCGGCGCGATATATCCTGATAAACGTTTCTGTCTTCCATACTACGCCTCCTTACAGCTTCGGTATCAGCAGCATGCGGTCGCTTTCGAGCGTTACGCCGTCAAGCGAGTTTTCTTCCATGAGCGGGGCAAGCGCCGTGTTGTGGCTTTTGGCGATGTCCCACAGGCTCTCGCCAGTTGAGGCGAAATACAGCGTGAGCGCGCAGTTATCGGGAGCGATGGGCTTGTCGTCGAATACCTCGACCGAGCTTACCGCTCGGTGACGCTCGCTGTTTACGGCGCCGCCCGTGAATTTCAGCTCGCAGCGCACATCCACGGCGCTGTCCTCGGTCATTCGGTAGCTGACGCTCACAACCCGCACGCTGCCGAAAAGCACGGTGTTGCAGCCGTCCGCGGAGGGAAGCACGCGCTCGATCTCGCAGGCTCGCTCAACGGCAAAGGGCACGTTGTTTTCGTCCAAAGCAAGGATACAAAGGTTCAGTTTGCCCTTCGCGGTCACATTTTTGCCGTCAGGCATGGTCTCGCAAGCGCCGCTGTCAGCGAAGATATCGAGGATTTTTGAGGGCTTGCTGCCTTCGATCTTGACCGTGGTCTTCTGAATAAAGGTATCCTCAATAGCGCATACGCCGCCGACGGTCTTCATATCCTCAAACTGCGGCGCGCAGGCGTAAGCAGTGCAAAAGGCGTCGGTCACAATATCAGCCTCGCCCGTTGTGTAACCCTCGGCGGACACGCATAGCATGGCGTCAAAGGCGACTGTGGGCTTGTCGGAAAGAATGTCGTTCTTGACGCGGACGTCGTAGGACATCACCTCTACATGATAGATGTTGTCGGTGTTCTCGTCTATACCGGCGCAGTCGAGTATCTGCTGAAAAGGCACGACGCAGTTGAGCTTTGCCGTCTCGCCGCTCTCGGGGTCTGTCAAATAGAAAAGGCTTATATTGATATCGCCGTAAAGCAGCAGCTTGCCGCTGACAGCCTTAGCGTCGGTAAGCCCAGCCGTCACCTTAGTATAGAGCAGCGAATCTACGGCGGGCTTGTCGGCTGCGGATATCTCCTCGCTTACGGTGAACTGCTCCTGACAATTCGCCTTTAGATCGCACAGCGGTATTGTTTGGCTGAGCGTCTCAATAGAGTCGCCCGACGGCTCGAACAGCTCGGCGCTCTTGGGGGTTATGACCTTGGCGTACAGCGAAAAAGCGCCGTGCATGACAAGTCTGCGCGGACTGAGCGCGCGGCAGTTGATGTATTCGGGCTTGGTCTTGGTGATGATGATAAAGCCCTCGCCGGCGTCGCGGACGGGAAAGCTCTGCGAAAAGCTAACGCTGTGCTCGCAGCAGCGGATGGTCTTTTTCTCGCGCCCCACATACAAAACGCTTACGTCGCACTCACCGTCGATTTGAAGCTGACCGCCCGAAAGCGTCTTGGAATGGATCTTGGGATTCAACGTGCATTTAAGTATTTTTTCGATATCCGGACAATAATCGGGCAAGGTCAAATCGACGTCCGTCAACTGTTCGGCAACCGTATCCAGCACGGTGCACGGCGCGCGAAAAGTACGGTTTTCCTGATTAAACTCCATATTGCTCTCTCCTTTTGTTTTGGTTCTGTACCAGTATATGATGTTGAAGGGAGAAATATGAATCTATTCACTATTCACTATTCACAAAAAGCGGCAGCCTCTTTCGAAACTGCCGTTTTGATGATTTTATGTTTTATCGGAGTTACAAAGCTCAGGAAACGAAGCCCGCATTGATTCTCTGGATCTGTGTTACGTCGCGGATATTGACCTTGCCGTCCTTGTTGGCGTCAGCCGCGCGGAGCTGAGCGGAGGTGAGGGTCGTGTACTCAGCGAAGTAGCGCTGTAGCAGAGTAGCATCCTGAATATTTACGGTGCCGTTGAGGTCAACGTCGCCAGCGAGAACATCGTCAGCCGCGTTGATGAGCGTCTGAGTGGAGTAGGTGTAGCCGGAGAAGCCGCTCTGACCGGAGATGTTTTTAACAACGCCGTCGTCTACAAGATAAGCGAACTGGATGTCGCCGGGAACGGGGTTGCCGATACCGAGGTTGATGACCTGCAGATTAACGGTGGTGGTGCCGGTGCCGAGAACGTTGAAGGTCGCGACTACAAAGTCGTCCATCGTGCTGTAGCTTACAAGGCCGGTGTCGGTAAAGTTGCCGAAAACAGTTCCTGGTGTATTGGTGTTGAGGGTGGGGCTTGTTTTGGGCATGGAAACCGTGTCGAGAGAAAGCTTGGATGTATCATATGTAAGCTTCCACTCAGCGTTAGCTACATTCTTGGAGGACTTGAGGCGGTAAGATACGGTGACCTTGTTGGTGGTCTCGTCGAAGGTACCTGTAGCGTCGTCGAACAAATTGGAGGTGCCTCTTACTGTCAAGGTCGCTCCGGGAGTTACGCCGCCGTCGTCGATCTGCGAGGTAGGAGTAACTGTCACGCCGGAAACGGACTTGACAACGCTGTTCTCTACAACGCTCTGCAGGGTAGTGCCGGTGAGCACGTTCATTTCCTCAACGTTGAGATTGACGTTAGCGGTGCCTGCAGCGAGGACTTCGAACTCAGCCTGTACGAATGCGTCGCCGGAGGTGAAGTCGTACTGATTGGTAACATCGGTGAAGTTGCCGTAAATGGGATTGCCGTTGTCGTTGATAATGCCGCCGCCAACGGGGCAAAGCGCTGTGCCGGAAGTCTTGATCCTGAGCTTGCTGCTGTCATAGGAAAGGCTCCAGTCTGCGCTGGCAATCTTTTTGCTGGTTTTAAGATCATACTTTACTGTTAAGGTGTCGCCTACGCTGAGTCCGCTCTGAGTAGAGGTCGGGAACAGGTTGGATGTGGCGTTTACGGTAAGGGTATCGCCTACAGGATCGGTAGGCTCAGTGGGTGTTGTGGGAGTGGTGGGGGTGGTGGGAGTAGTGGGAATGGGAGCGTCGCCCTGAGCTCCGATCCTTGCGAGCGGAACGGTAATAAGGTCGTCGTCCTCTTTTTCCTTAGAGGTGTTATCGCCCGCGCGGTATTCGAGCTTAGCGTTGTCAAGCATTGAAACACCGTCGAAGGGAACGCAGTCCATCATAGACTCGCCTCTGGTACCGAAGAATATAGCGCCGATGCCGTTATCGGCAACATAAGAAGCGGTTGTTCCGAGAGCGGAGAAAGGAATAGCCATCTCATAGAAGGTATCGTAACTGATATCGTGCTTGCCCTTGCTGCCGGTAAAGGTCTTGTAGTCAACCCAGTCAGCGTTGTCATCAAAAACGTCGCTGGGTTCTTCCGAGTAATTCAAGCCCCAGATCTCGCTGCAGATATTGGTGTCAGCCTTCTTGTAGCTGATGCCCGCAGATGAGAAGGGTTTGCAGTGTTCCGCGTAATCGGAAGCGCCGGTGGAATCACATGTAAACATAGCGGGTGTGCCTGTGCCGACCTTCGCGCTCATAAAGAACAGGTGATCGACATGGGTCTGGAATGTAGAGTCTAAACCCCAAATGCCGTATTTGTTATTTACCTTTTCCTTCAGCTTGCCGGTCATGCCGGTTGAGCTCGGGTCAACGCTGAGGCCGAGAACGATCGGGATCTCGCCCATCTTGCCGCCGTCCATCAAAGAAGCGTCGCCGGGGCGCTGCCATGTGTCGGTGGTGTTTACAAACTGCATACCGATATAAAGATTCGTGCTGTCATAAGCCGCGAAAAGCGCGTAACAGTCGGCAAGACTGTTTTCGTGAGAGCCTTTCCAATGGTTGGGGCAATCCCAAGCTGCGCCGCGCGCAATCATCATATCCTCTGACCAGTCGTTCACGCTGCCGTCTATTGTAATGGTAGCCTGCTTACCGTACTGACCGTTCGGATTGGTTTGATATACGCTTGCAAGTGTTTCCGCAGCTCCGGCTGATACGGCGGCGACAACTGCGGTAGAGATAAGCAACAGTGCAACAAGCAAAATGCTTATCAATTTTTTCGTGTTTTTCATCGTTAATTAACCTCCTAAACAGAATATGCCTATAGCAATATACATTACCAATTCTATTATAACTTGAATTCTTGAAAAACTCAACTAAAAAATGAGATGTGCAGAGTTTTTGTCACAATGCACACCTCAGGGGGTCATATTTTGTTCAAATTGCCTTTGAGTTTATATATAATTGCTTATTTTCAAAACAGCCGCTCAATCTGAAAAGAATTCATAAAAAGCCCTGTAGGCCATGTATACATCGGTCTTTGACACAATTTCGAACGGCGCGTGCATGCTGAGGACGGGTACGCCAAGATCGATAACGTCGACGTTCATGTTGGCGACGTACTTGGCAATGGTACCGCCGCCGCCAAGGTCTACCCTGCCGAGCTCGCCTATCTGCCACTGGATGTTGTTTTTCTCAAGCAGGGTGCGGACCGCGCCCATGTATTCGGCGGAGGCGTCGGAGGTGTCGTACTTGCCGCCGTGACCGGTGTATTTTGAGATGACGACGCCGCCGTTGATGTAGCAGCTGTTCTTCGCTTCGTAAGCTGAGGCGTAGGTGGGGTCGAACGCCGCGTTCACGTCGGCGGAAAGGCAGGTGCTCTTTGACATAGCGCGGTAGCCCTCAACGCCGTCAAGCTTTGCGAGGTCGTAGATGAAGTAGCGCAGGAAATCGCTCTGCATGCCGGTGTTGCCGTCGCTGCCTATCTCCTCTTTATCGGTGAGGTAGGTTATGCAGGTCTGCTCAACGTCTTTGGCGTCGATAGCCGCCATAAGCGCGGGATAAGCGCAGACCTTGTCGTCGTGACCGTAGCCGCCGATCATGCTGCGGTCAAAGCCGATGTCCTTAGCCTTGAAGGACGGCACGAGGCACAGCTCCGCCGAGAGGAAGTCGCCCTCGGTGATGCCGTATTTTTCATTCAGTATGGACATAACGTTGAGCTTTACAAGCTCCTTCTCGTCCTCCGCCTCGGGATAAGGGCGCGAGCCGACGAGCACGTTGAGATCCTCGCCCGTGAACGCCTTTGCCATAGGTTTTGTGACCTGCTCCTGAGCCAAATGCGGCAGCAGGTCGGTGACGCAGAAGCAGCTTTCGTCTGCTTCGTCGCCCCACTTTACGTCTACGCGCGTGCCGTCGAGCTTGACGATAACGCCGTGGAGCGTGAGCGGGATAGCCGTCCACTGGTACTTTTTCAAGCCGCCGTAGTAGTGGGTCTTGAAGAGCGCCAGATCGTTGCTCTCGTAAAGAGGATTGGGCTTGAGGTCGATGCGCGGCGAATCGATATGCGCGATAGCCAGACGCGCGCCGTTTTTAACGCCGTTTTTGCCGATGACCGCAAGCGCGACAGCCTTGTCGCGGTTGACTAGATACACCCTGTCCCCCGCCTTGTAGGTCTTATCTGGATCAAAGGGAGCGAAGCCTGCGGCTTCCGCCGCCTTTACGGTATAAACGACAGCCTCGCGCTCAACGGGAGAGGCGTTCAAAAACTTTTTGTAGCCCTCGCAGAATTCATCCGCCGCCGCGATGTCGTCGGCTGACAACGCTTTAAAGCCTTTTGTATCGCAAAGCAGCTTTTCGCGCAGCTCCTGCGTTTTGTTCTTTTCTTCTGACATAATATCTTTCCTTTCTGTTTTTTCACTTTAACTAATTCTTAAGTAAATCCTGATATGTTTCCTTGGCTTCCTCCACGCTTATTACATAGCTTCGGGTCTCGGAAAACGAGTCGGGGATATTGCTGACTATAAGCGTTTGTCCGTCGGGACTGATGTTAGGGTCGCTGAGCCACGAGTCCACGTTGCCTGAACCCGCGTTGTAAGCCGCCACCGCGCACTCCTCGTTGCCATTGTATTCGTTGAGCAGATCGCGCAGGATATAACAGCCGTAGTCGATATTTATCGCGGGATTGAAAAGATCGTCGGTTGTATATTTTCCGCTTTCGTCGCGAATATTCATATACGTTTCAAAGGTCTCGGGCATAATCTGCATAAGTCCGCAGGCGCCCACGCGCGACTCGGCGTTTTCGTTGAATTTGCTTTCGGTGCGTATGACCGCGTAAATGAGCGATTTGTCAAGGTCGTATTCCTTTGAAGCCTTTTCAACATATTCCCCGTACTTCTGCGGGTACTGATTATTCTGCAGCTTGTTTGAAAAATAGAAATACACGGCTCCGAGCAATACCGCAAAAATCAAAATTATAACTATGGGAACTATTATAACAGCCTTGTTCACCTTCCGCTTTTTACCCCTTGCATTACGGTTTTGCGCCATTAACTCACCCCTTATCAAGCTTATTATATACCTTCTCTGCCTGTATTCTCAGGCTTTCCTCATCAAAGTTGTTTTCTATTATATAGTCTGCGCGCGCCCTGAAATATTCCTCGCCGTGCTGTGCGTTGACCCTCAGCATCGCTTGTTCTTCGCTTAAGGAGTCGCGCTTGATTATTCTGTTTACGCGGATATCCTTGTCAGCCGTGACCGCAACGACCGCGTCGCAGATAACGTCTGCGTTCGCTTCAAAAAGCTGCGGAGCGTCAAATACGACTATGCCCTCCGCGCCCCTCAGCAGCTCGAACAGCCTTGCCGTAACGAACGGATGGACGAGCCTGTTAAGAGCGTTGGTGCGCTCCCTTGACGCAAAGGCGCGTTGTGCAAGCTTCCTGCGGTCAAGCGTTCCGTCCGGATTTAATATATCCTGCCCAAATTCAGCCGCAACAGCTTTAAGGCAGGGCGATCCGGCATTATATAGCTCCGCGACGATCTTATCTGCGTTTATTACATAGGCTCCGAGCTTTGCGAAAACCTCCGCGACGGTGCTTTTGCCCGCGCCGCTCTGTCCGGTAAGCCCTATCAGTTTATAATGCTTCAAGGTCGATCACCTCAAATCCCGCCGCGCGGATAAGGCGGTTGTACACCGCCAAGCCAACGCCTTCAACAGACGGAAGGCGCGAATAAACCGTGCAGATAGTTTTGTTTTCGTCGATCCTGCGCAGGCAGTCAAAAAGGTGCCGCGCATGGGTAAGGTAGTCGCCGCGTCTGCCGAGCGACACGGTCTTGACCTTCAAAAGGAGCAGATCCTCGTCGCAGCAAAGCGCGCAAACATCGTCGGCGGCATGGGCGTTTACATATGAAATATACGCCTCGTCGCCGCCTTTTAGCAGCAGGACATTCGCTTTAGGCGCGTAGTGTTTGTACTTCATGCCCGGGCTTGCCGCGACTGCGCCCTCTTTGAGCTGATGGATCACAGCGTCGTCGACCTCAACCTCGCCGAGCGCCTCACGAAGCTCCTCGACGGTCACGCCGCCGGGGCGAAGCACGCGCGGAACGTCCGCGGCCAAGGTGATGACCGTGCTCTCTACGCCGACCTCGCTAGCGCCTCCGTCGAGCACCGCGTCTATCCTGCCGTCCATGTCATTAAGGACGTGCCTTGCGGTGGTGGGACTGGGCGAGCCGGAAAGGTTGGCGGACGGAGCCGCTAACGGGGTACCCGCCGCTTTTATTATCTGCTGCGCCAAAGGGTGTGCCGGAAAGCGGATAGCCACTGTGTCGAGCCCTGCCGACACCTCGGGAGGGATAACGTCAGTGCGCTTCATAATGATGGTGAGCGGTCCCGGCCAAAAGGCTTTGGCGAGCTTTTCGGCGCTCTCGGGGATCTCTCTTACCAAGTTGTATTTTTCTATATCAGAATAATCCGCTATGTGAACGATAAGCGGATTGTCCATCGGTCTGCCCTTTGCCTGAAAGATCTTCTTTACCGCCTCGCCGTTCAGCGCGTCGGTGGCAAGCCCGTAGACCGTCTCGGTGGGTATGCCCACTACCCCGCCGTTTTTCAGTATCCGCGCGGCTATATCGACCTGCGACTTGTCTAAAACCTGTGTTTTCATCAGCTCTGTTCCATGCTTTCCTTTAGCTTTTCGGCGCGGTCGGCGGTGACAAGCGCGTCGATGACCTCGTCGAGGTTTCCGTTCAAAATATCTTCTAACTTGTAAAGCGTTAGCCCGATGCGGTGATCGGTCAGTCTGCCCTGCGGGTAATTATAGGTGCGTATGCGCTCGCTGCGGTCGCCTGTGCCGACCTGCGATTTTCTGTCAGCGGCTATCTCGCTCGCCTGCGCGTCCTGCTTCTCTTTGAGCAAGCGGCTTTTGAGCACCTTGAGCGCCTTGTCCTTGTTCTTGTACTGGCTGCGCTCGTCCTGACACTCTACGACCGTGCCCGTTGGGATGTGCGTTATGCGGATAGCGGAGCTGGTTTTGTTGATGTGCTGACCACCCGCGCCGCTGGATCGGAAGGTGTCGATTTTCAGGTCAGCGGGGTTGATCTCGAGCTCAACATCCTCCGCCTCGGGCAGCACAGCGACCGTGGTTGTGGACGTGTGGACCCTGCCCTGACTTTCGGTTTCGGGCACGCGCTGGACGCGGTGAACGCCGCTCTCGTACTTAAAGCGGGAATAAGCGCCCTCGCCGTTTATCATAAAGGAGATCTCCTTGTAGCCGCCCAGCTCGGTCTCATTGGCGTTGATTATCTCGATTTTATAACCGCGCCGCTCGGCGTACATGGAGTACATGCGGAAAAGCACGGCGGAAAACAGCGCGCTCTCCTCTCCCCCCGCGCCGCCGCGTATCTCGATGATAACATTGCGCTCGTCATTAGGGTCCTTGGGCAGCAGCAATATCTTTAGCTGTTCGGAAAGCTCCTCTATCTTCTCTTTAGCCTCTTCAAGCTCTAGCTGCGCAAGCTCTTTTAATTCTGTATCAGAATTATCATTGAGTATTTCAAGGCTGTCGTGCTCGGCTTGCAGCGCCTTTTTGTAGTCGCGGTAAGTCAGAACGATCTCCTCGATCGACTTTATCTCCTTCATCACCTTTTGGTATTCGTCGGGGTCGGCAGCGACCGAGGGCTCGTAAAGGCGGCGGTTGAGCTCGCTGTAGCGTTTATCAAAAATCTCGATTCTTTCAAACATAAGTATTACTCCAAAATCTTTCGGATGTTCTTCTCGGCTTTCTTACGCGGGAGCGTGACCTCGTGGCCGCATTTGTCGCATTTAAGCTTAAAATCCATGCCGATCCTGAGCACGGTAAACACCGCGCTGCCGCATGGATGCGGTTTTTTCATCTCGACGCGATCGCCCGCGCTTACAGCCAAAGGAATCACCCCCATACATTCTCATGCTACATTATACAACAAATCTCCCTTTTTATCAAGCTAAAAATAGAAAAGCACGCCGAAGCGTGCCTTTCTTTATAATACCTTTGATAAAAAGTCTTTCAAACGCGGATTTTTGGGATTTTCAAAAAACTCCTTTGGCGGAGCTTTCTCCACGATAACGCCCTCGTCTACGAACACGACCTCGGTGCCTACCTCTCTGGCAAAGCCCATCTCGTGAGTTACAACGACCATCGTCATGCCCTCACGCGCGAGCTGCTTCATAACATCGAGCACCTCGCCGACCATTTCGGGGTCGAGCGCTGAGGTAGGCTCGTCAAACAGCATAACGTCGGGATTCATAGCCAGCGCGCGAACGATAGCCACACGCTGCTTTTGACCGCCCGAAAGCTGGCTGGGATAAGCATAAGCCTTGTCGGCAAGTCCTACGCGCTCGAGAAGCCTCATGGCGTTCGCCCTTGCCTCATTCTTGTTCTGCTTCAAAAGCCTGATGGGGCCGAGAGTCATGTTCTCAATAACGTTTTTGTTATTGAACAGATTGAACTGCTGGAACACCATACCCATCTTCTGGCGGTGCTTATTGATGTCGATCTTTGAATCGGTTATATCGACGCCCTCAAAAATGATGCTGCCGCTCGTAGGCTCCTCAAGCAGGTTAAGGCAGCGCAAAAAGGTGGATTTACCGGAGCCTGACGCGCCGATAACTACCATAACATCGCCTTTTCTGATTTCGGCGTTGATGCCCTTGAGCACCTCGAGCTTGTCGAAATACTTGTGCAGATTCTCGACTTTTATCAAAACTTCATTATCGTTCACTTCTGCGCAGCCTCCTCTCAAGCTTCTTCAACAGGAAGGACAACAACATCACTATGGCAAGATAAATCAGCGCCACGGCTATCAGCGGGAAGAACGCCTCCCACGTTCGCGACCGTATGAGGTTACCCACGTATGTGAGCTCGGCGATACCGACGTAAGCGGCAACAGAGGTCTCCTTGATAAGCACGATGAACTCATTGCCGAGTGCGGGCAGAATATTCTTGAACGCCTGCGGAAAGACAATAAGGAACATTGTTCCGGGATAATTGAAGCCGAGCGAACGCGCCGCCTCCGTCTGTCCCTTGTCGACCGACATGATGCCGGAACGAACGATCTCGGCGACATATGCGCCCGAATTGATGCCGAACGAAAGCACGGCGGCGAGCTCTTTGTTGCGCGAGTTGGCAAAGATGATAAAATACATTATCATCACCTGGATAACAGCGGGCGTGCCGCGGATGATTGTGATGTAGATATTGCTGATGACATTTAAGACCTTTAGCATGAAATGACCGAAATTTCTGCTTTTTTTACCCCTTAAATGCAAATCATAGGTCGAACGGACAGCGGCGATCAAAAAGCCGAGAATGATACCTAAGATGGCGGCGAAGAAGGCGATACGCAGGGTCGCCCACAAGCCGTTTAAAAAGAACATCCATCTGTCCTGATAAATAAAGGTTTTTTCAAAGCTATTCCATAAGCCCGAGAAAAAATTATCAGAGCCGCTGCTTTCTGCGGCGTCTGCCGCGACTGCGGAAACAGCGGTAGAAATTGGCAGTAAAAAATTCATAACAACTTCCCTGTTACAGAAAACGGGCAGGCACAAAACCCGCCCGTTTCAGATCATATTAATTCAAATCAAGCCTTGATATACTTCTTTACGATCTCGTCAACCTTGCCCTCTTCCTTAAGAGCCTTAAGAGCTTCGTTGAACTTAGCGGTCAGCTCGCTGCCCTTAGCGATGCAGATAGCATACTCTTCATTCTCGAAAGGATCGTTAAGAATGGTAAGTCCCTCGTTCTGAGCTACAAAAGACTTGGCGGGCTCGTTGTCGATAACAACAGCGTCTACCTTGCCCTGGCTCAAAGCGAGAACAGCGTCAGCGCCCTTGTTGTAACGCTCAACGGTTGTTCCCTCTGCTTCAAGGTCAGATACATAGATGTCGCCTGTGGTTCCCATCTGAACGCCTACAACAGCTCCTGCAAGGTCGTCAGCGTTCTTAACAGCGTCGCTGCCTTCCTTAACGATAATGACCTGAACAGCGTTGGTGTATGTATCTGTAAAGTCGATAGCCTGCTTTCTCTCCTCGGTAACGGTCATGCCCGCCATACCGAAATCAGCCTTGCCGGACTGAACAGCGGTGATGATGGAATCGAAATCCATGTCGTCTACCTTGAGTGTGTAACCGAGCTTGTCACAAATAGCCTCTGCGATCTCAACATCGATACCTACGATCTTGTCGCCGTCATAGTACTCATAGGGCTCGAAGAAAGCGTTTGTAGCCATGTGAAGCGTACCCTTGTCAGCGGAATCAGCTGTGCTCTTGTCAGCGGAATCGGCTGTGCTTTTTGCCTCGCTGCTCTCAGCTTTGCTTGAGCTTGAGCTGCCGCCGCAGCCTGCAAAAGCAACTGCCATTGAGCAAGCCATTACGCCCGCGAGAAGCGCGGAAAATACTTTTTTCATTGAAAAACAACTCCTTAATGATTTTTTATTTTCTTTTTAGCATACAGCAAAACAAATTATAGCAGACAAATATTGAAAAATCAAGTATTTCAGCCGTTATTTATCAATTTTATTCGAATATTTATGCAAAGATATGCAGCCGGAATGTCACTGGTTTAAATTTTTCCGAAAACAGGGGTTGATTTTTTTAAATATATTTGTTATAATAGTCAGCGGCGCACGGAGAGATGTCCGAGCTGGCCGAAGGAGCATGATTGGAAATCATGTGTACGGTAATCGCCGTACCAGGGGTTCGAATCCCCTTCTCTCCGCCAAAAGAATTGGAAGCACAAACTGTGCTTCCATATTTTTTTACAATGGAGAGAAGGGGATTCGAAGGCGAGCGTTAAGAAAACGTGCCGGCGGCACGTTTTTAGCGAGAGAGTTGCAGAAACGTTAAACTCCACACACGCCGCATCAAGCGTGGCACTTTGTCTCTAATAATCCCAACGCACCTTCTCTCCGCCAAACAAAAAACACCCTACGGGGTGTTTTTTGTTTTGCAATAAAGAGAGAAGGGGATTCGCTTGCTAGTTTGTATAAGGAAAGCAGCGGACAGCCCATCGCGTCGGCGCTGCCTGTTGCCGGAACCTACAATGTTTTTATAAACGAGGCGGAGCTATGTTGGGCGCGATTTACGAGTTTGAGAGAGCAAATCTACCTGAAAGACAGCGCGAAGGAATAGCTATTGACGTTGAAGCTGGAAAGTATAAGGGCAGACAGGTAAAGAAGATAGACGAAAAGACATTTGATAAACTCTATGCACAATACCAAAGCAGAGAAATCAATAAGGTGCAGTTTGCAAAGGCTTTAAGCGTAAGCAGACCAACACTTGATAAATTACTGAAAGATAGAAAAAACAGCCCTAAATACTTGCTAAATATTAAAGCAAGTAGTATAATATTAGTGGGATTTTTCTAAGAATTAAGAATAAAAATGGACACAAAAGTGGACATTATCACCGAAAACGCAGTGCTGCTCAGGGTAGGTAGACATTCGAGCATTATTCTTTGACGATTCGCGGGGACGGACGGTGCGCCTGCGTGTATCTGCTGGACGGTGATTTTGGGAATGACGCTTCCAAAACCCTGTACAGCACCATGCGCTGTACAGTGAACAACCTTCAAAAAACCTCCGGTACGACCTATTCTTTTACGCTTGGCGACAGGCACCTTGACCAAACGCCCGGCACAAGCGGACAGGAACGGATTACCAATAGAACATTGACCGTTACCTATGCCGAAAACGGTATGGATAACGACGGCGAGCTGACCGTTTATCAAAAGGGCACGCCGGTTTCGGATCTGCCGGAGAATGTACGCAGAAAGTATCAATTTAAACTGAATCGTGTGGATGACGCTCCGATTGCGTATAATTTACTATATGACAGTCAAAACGACCTGCTGTTTTGGGAAAACTACGGAATTGACCGTTATGAAAACAGTTCATTGTAAACGAAAATCCAAAATAAAAAAGAAAAAGCTGGCTGAACATCCAGACATCTTTTAAATAGGAGGTATCATCATGAAAAAACTAATCTCTATGTTCATCACAGGCGCAATGCTGCTTACGGCATTTCCCACCGTTTCGGCGGCAGTGCAAACAAACCCGGATTACACCACCGAACAACCTGCGGTTAAGACTGACGCTGTTTCTTTACCAACCCTTGATGTTGGGGATGAATCCGCATTCAAAGGCTACACACCTTCCAATGTATCCGCAGGTGAAAGGGAAAACGCAGATAGCCTTGCCGACAAAACAGGTTCGGCTTCGGTTGGCGCAGGCATTAGCTTTTCCGTAAAGGGCGACACGCTGACCATCACCGGCTCCGGCTCGATGCAAGGCTTGATGGATAACAGCAAATACCCGTGGTCGGACAAAGCTTCCGGCGTTAAACACATCGTCATTCAAAACGGCATCACCGACATTTACAGCTATGCTTTTATGGATTTTAAATCTCTGGAAAGCATTTCCGTTCCATCGTCCGTGACGAGCATTGGTGAAGGGGCTTTTTACGAATGCTCCAGCCTGAAAGAAATTGTTTTGCCAAGCAGCGTTAAAAAAATCGGCAGCGGTGCGTTTTGTGATTGCAGCAATATACAAAAGGCTCAAATCAGCGGTGTTACCGAAATCGGCGATTACGCTTTTGAAAGCACAGGCCTGTCAACCATCACCCTGGGAAAGGATTTGAAGCAGTTTTCCGCAATGGCGTTTTTTGGCTCCCATTTGACCGACATTAAAGTCGATTCCGCCAACACCTCTTTGAAGGCAATTAACGGAGTGCTGTACAACAAGGCAATGGACACACTTCTTTTTTATCCGCCGCGCAAGGCCGGAAAAACCTTTCAGGTCCCTGCATCGGTAAAAACCATCGGCAGCTGCGCGTTCTGCAGAAACCTGTACCTTGAATCTGTGGATTTGTCCGCTGTCGTAACGCTTAAAGATTCGGCGTTTCAGGAATGCTACGCTCTAGACAGCATCGTGATTCCCGATTCGGTAACAAGTGCGGAAGACTTTACCTTTTACAGTTGTCCTGCGCTGAAATCCGTGACCTTCGGAAAGGGGCTAAAAACAACCGGCTACCAAATGTTCAGGGAATGCAAAAAGCTTGCGCAAATCAACTTCGGCGGATTGCAGGAAATTTACGCGATGTCTTTTGGTGACTGCAGCTCGTTGGAAAGCGTGTCACTGCCGGCTTCCGTGAAATCAATCGGCAACGGAGCCTTTGGAAACTGTCGGGCATTAAAGAGCGTTTATGCGGCGGAGGTAACAGTAATTCCGTATCAGGCATTTTTGAATGACAATCTATTGAACTCTGTTAGTTTTCCAAAGCTGAAAAACGTCAACCGCGCTGCGTTTTTGGGATGCAGCTCCCTGAAAAAGCTCAGCCTTCCGAAAAGCACCGAATTCGTTCATTCCATCGCATTTGAAAAAGATGTGCAGCTCACCTGTGCAAACGCTGCGCTGAAGCCTTATGGCTACAACGGACTTCGCAAGCTGCAGCAGGTGGCTTTAAGCGGCGACGAAAGCTACAGCGAGGCATTTTCGGTGCTGACGCTGGTAAACCAAGAGCGCAGCAAAAACGGGCTGAAACCGCTTGTTATGAACCAGTCTCTGATGGATACCGCCATGCTGCGCGCTGCCGAATGTGCGGTTTGTTTTTCTCACACCCGTCCCAACGGTTCCACCTGCATGAGCGCCAACACCCTGATGAGCGGCGAAAACATTGCATTCAACCAGATGAACGCCGACGACGTTATGAATTCATGGATGAATTCAACCGGTCACCGTGAAAATATATTAAGCGGAGATTACACCACAATTGGTGTAGGCTGCTTTAAAAATAACGGAAGAATCACGTGGGTACAGTGCTTTGGCACCGGCAGCGACACCGCAAGCTGCAAAAAGCCGTCGGACAAGCATGTCACACGCACACTTCAACTGGCGACAGAGGAATTCACCGAGGCAACCGACTCTGACTACCACACCATCTTCGGAAGTCTCGAAACATATTCTTTCCATTTCTTTATTCAGCTGGACGGATTTATATACAGCATGGAAACCGATCAAACAGTGCAGGCTCGCCTGTGTGTCAGCAATTCGCAATATCCCTATATCATAACCGTACTGGATAACACCGGAATTACCTGGTCGGTAAAAGACACCGGCACCGCGTCTGTTACCTCCGGCGGCATGGTGACGGCAAAAGCGCCCGGAGACGCCGAAATTGAGGCGAAGTTGACGTATTATTCGGCGGCGAAAACCATCAGAGTTTACCAAAAAAATCCTGTGATTCAAAAAGTCGAAAACACAGGCTCCGGTATTTCGCTGCAATGGAACAATTGCTATGGCGCCGACAGGTATATTGTATACTACCGTCCGGAGTCGGAAAAAGAGTGGGATTACGATTACACATACGACACAAGCTATACACTGAATCATCTTAAACCCGGCGTGCGCTACTGCTTCCAGGTTTGCGCACACAGCTATTACGACAATACAAATTATTATTCCAATGTTGTAAGCAAGACATACGAGATTCCGCCAAGCCTTTCCCTCTCCAACAACAGCGCCGGATTAACGGCAGCCTGGAGCAGCACCGGCGCGGATTCCTATGTGGTATATTACCGCCCTGCCGAGCGCAGCACTTGGTCGAGCTTTACCGCAACCGACAACAAAGCGGTGATTCCAAACACCGAATCGGGCAAGCTGTACTGCGTTCAGGTGCAGAATATTTTCAACGGCAAAAACGGCGCGTATTCCAAGGTCAAGAGCATGACTTATCTTGCCCGTGCCAATATGACAACTCTCACCTATAACGGCAGCAACACCCTTCAATGGAGTGCTGTTGACGGTGCAAATCAATACCAAATCGCGCGCAAAAAAACAGGCGACAAAGCATACACCTATTACACAACGACAGAAACCGGCTTTGCCGAGCAAAACGTAACGGCAGGCACCACCTACACCTATCAGGTGCGCGCAATGTATAAAACCGAGAAAAACGGCACCGCCTACGGCGCTTGGTCGTCCTCAAAATCTGTTGTCACGATTGAAAAGCCCGAGCTGCGCCTGTCAAACAAAAAGAACGGTGTCCGCCTGGAATGGAACGCCGCAAAGGGTGCGGTAAAATATGTGGTTTACTACAAAAAAGCAGGCGACAAAAGTTGGTCGTCAACCACAACCGCAAACACCTACTATCCGTATCTGAACGTAACAGAGGGACAGCAGTATTATTTCCAGCTCCGCGCAATCGGGCAAAATTTGAACGGTCCCTATTCCAAGGTACAGACAAAGGTATTTTATAACCCATACACGCAAAAGCCCGCGGTTGCGCTCTCGCGCGGCGATAACAGCCTTAACGCAAGCTGGAACGCTATTGACGGCGCGACAAAATACATCGTCTACTACCGCCGGAACGATACCGCGCAGTGGTCGTCCACACAGGTTCCCGACTGCAATTTTGTCTACCCGAACGCGGTAAAGGGCACAACCTATTGCGTACAGGTACAGCCGGTATTCGGCAGCACCAAGGGTGCCTATTCAAAGGTACAGCGAATCACTTACTAAGGAAATAGACATTATATCTTTGCATAACACCGTCCGAATCACGCGGAGAGATAGGTCAAACACAAAACGGACAAATGTATATCACCCTTTAAGCAATTACGGCTGTACTCCATTGCGGAGTACAGCCGTTTCAGGATGGTTTCTATTATACGGGAAAGAAATGGATGAGAAAAATGACGCAAAAAAGAAGCCGGATATATTAAAAGACTGATTCTTGGTCTTAACCGGTATTCTTCTCAAGTTTATGATGGACTTGTTCCTGAAAGCAACGATGATGTGAATTGCAAGCTACATATTGTCCACCTAAATAACGACCTCATTGCGTTGTACACAGAAGAAGACTAAAAGGAAGCCGTCCGGTATCGAATGATCGACGCCGGACGGTTTTTATTATCGGTATATTTGATTGTGGTTACAGCCGAACAAGGCTATCCCAAAGTCACGTCAAACTCGGCGAAATACATTTGCAAGAGGGTGGCGTCTCTGACGTCCACAACCCCGTCGAAATTCACATCGGCGGCGCCGCGCTGCCTTTCGGTCAGGTCGGTGTATTCCGCCAAAAATCTTTGGATAGCGGTAACATCGCGGATGTTCACCTTGCCGTCCTCGTTTACATCGCCGAATGTAAAGTCTATCGGCTTTTTGGGGATGACCTGCGGCGCGATCAGCCATTCACCGCAGCGCTTGCAACGCACGCCGTCGGTTGAGCCCTCCTTGGTATAGGTGGCAGGCACAGCGGGCACGATTTCATATTGATGCTTCAAGGCGGGAATGACATCCTGCGCGACTATCACCTCGCCGCAAACAGAACAGTGCGAGCCCTCGGTCAGACCTGTGTGACCGCAGCTTGGCTCCACAGCTTCGTCTAACACTTCAGTGTGAGGCAGCTTGGCTATCGGTTCGCCTTGAACGAACACCTCGCCGCAGCGTGCGCAATGCGAGCCGGCAGTATGACCCTCATGTGAGCAGGTCGGTGCAAGATACGGATCAAGCACCGGCAAATGTCCCAACGCGGGTATCTCGATTTGCTCAACCAACACCTCATTGCACACAGAGCAATGCGAGCCCTCGGTCAAGCCGGTTTCGGTGCAAGTAGCGGCTTTGGCTTGATCTGCCACAGGAGTATGACCCTTAGCAGGTATCACCACGGCTTTGGTCATAACCTTTCCACATTCGGCGCAAACGATCTCATCGGTCAGTCCGGCTTGGGTGCAGGTCGCGGGATAGCCGGGTATCGTTCGGGTCGTTTTATGGGTGCAAATATTTTTTATCTCGCCGTTCTCCACACGGATTTGATCCTCGTTGTCGATACGAATCGTCATATCGACAACGTTGAGGTCAACGGTAGTCTCGCCACCGCCCTTAACAGTAAATACGAAGGTGATGAGATTGCCGCCCTTTGTTATGCTGGCGGGAGTGGAGATGTTGGAGTAGCTGCCCATCACATTGTAGGATTCGGCATTGGGGTTGACGAGCATTCTGCCACCATCGAATGAGTTGATCTCAGTGAGTTCAAGCAGATCCTTGTCGTAGTTCATGCCCCACTGGATGTCGACTATCTCGCGATCCTCGGGAGCTTTGAAGGATACTGTTACAGTGTCGCCGACCTCTATCTCCCGAGCCGCAACAGCTTGGCAGTAGTTGGATATACCGGACACAGTGCAGTATTCCGGAGCACAAGTCGTCGCCTCGTAATACTCAGTAGTACCCTCCTCTGCGGGAGCGGTCGTTTCTTCGTAAGCCTCGGTGGTTTCTTCCTGAGCCTCGGTGGTCTCTTCGGGAGTAGTGGTCTCCTCAACAGGAGGCACTACCTGACCTTCGGGCTTGATAATAGTCTGAACAGTGCAGTTGTCAAGGATGTCCTGATCAACCACTCCGTTGTATACAAGGCGATGCTGAACATAGGGCTCTGCTATGGTATCATCGCAGAGTGCAAGGGCATCAATAAGGCAATCAACTGTGGTTACGCCTGCTTCTCTGTCGAGAACCTTGAATACGGCTCTTACAACAGTTACAGGTGATACGTTGTCTTCCTCAGTAGCGTAAGCAGCAGGCAGAACAGAGGTGTAGCTACCTACGAGTCTGCCGCCGTTGTCGTCGCCGAAGGTATTGACCATACCTGCGCCGAGACCCTGCTCAAACGCGAACGGGAAGATGGTGAATTTAGCCTGACGGCCATAGCCCATTATATTGTAGGCTTCTTTGAATTCAAGAACAGCGGGATCCCAGCTGAACTCTTCAACGTCGAGGTTGATGAGGTACTGTCCGGGAGCTGCGAGCTTGTATTCTACGGTAACGAATACGTTGCCGTTGCCATCCTCATAAGCGGAGAGATTGTTATAAGCATTTACAGTCTGCGGGAAAAGATTTGAGGTAGCCTTTACAATCAGGGAATTTGCCGGAACAGAGGTAGTATCCTCTACATGAGAGGTTGTCTCTTCGTAGTTCGCGGTCGTTTCTTCGTAAGCCTCGGTGGTGCCTTCTTCTACAGGAGCGGTTGTCTCTTCGGGGTTCGCAGTTGTTTCTTCGTAAGCCTCGGTGGTCTCTTCCACATCATCATAAGTGATGGTAAGAGTAAACTTAGCGCCTGTCTTGGTAACGAAGTCAAAGTTTCTGAGGTCGAGCTGAGCCTTAACGGTGCAAGTATCATCGGTATCGAAGGTGATGTTGTCGCCGTTGAAATCCGCCGGGGTTTCAACGCCGCTCTCTACGAACGCGCCGCCGAAGTTGTAGGGCCAATCGCCGTCGATAGTAAACTTGATCTGACGATCTAAGCCTTCGGGAACGTTTTCGAATTCAATCTCCCAAACTTCGTCAATGATCTCAGTCATCTTGTTTTCTGAGTATGCGGGATCCCAGTTTGCGTCGTTGAGCCATGTGCCCTCGCCGTTACCTACGGCGTAAACGGTGTTGTAATTGAACTCGGTGATCAGTTCAACATTGTCGCCTGTTACTTCAACATATTCGGGCTCTTCACCGGCAGCCGGATGATAGGTGACAGTAAAGGTGCCTTCGCCGGTAACGTTGAAGGTAACGTTTTTGCCGGTCTTGTCGCCGATCCAATCTGCGCCGTTCTTGACAGCCTTGAGCTGAACAGCATCATAAGCCTTTTCAACGGTGTAGTCCTTGGTGTAGGTACCGTCACCCTGCTTAGTCATCAGGTTGTCGGTATTGGCGCCGTCCCAGCCGGTGCCGAAGATCTCGGGCTCGGAACCTGCTACGATGAAGGTATCATCTTCCTCTGCGGGAGTGGTGGTTTCTTCAACAGCCTCGGTTGTTTCTTCGACTGCTTCGGTAGTCTCTTCAACTGCCTCAGTGGTCTCTTCGACTGCCTCGGTAGTCTCTTCAACTGCGGCTGTGGTCTCTTCCACGTAATCCTCAATAGTGACGGTGAACTTTGCGCCCTCCTTAGTCTTAAGGTTAAAATCACTGAGGTCGAGGCGTATTATTATGTCGCAATCGGTGTGGGTGTTAAAAGTAATATTGTCACCGTCATACACCGCGTCGCTCACGACGCCGCTGCCTTTGAACACTCCGCCGAAGCTGTGCGTCCACGCGCCGTCTATCGCAAACCTGACCTGATAATCATTGCCCGCGGGAACGTCGCTGTACACTATCTTCCACACATCTTCCGCTATCTCAGTCATTTGATTCAACGCCGCGGACGGCCGCCATGATATGCTGTTTAGCCATGTGCCTTTTCCGTTGCCAACGGCGTAAACGCTGCTGTAATCAAGGATAGTATCGGGGTCTATAGTCGGTTCCTCGGTCGGCTCCGTGGGAGCCTCGGCGCAAACTATATAATCTTCGTTATACTTTCCCAAGTAGACCCTTGTATCAAAATCGGGAAGCGTGTCGGTCAGTACAGCTCCGTCAAGCACCGCCTGCGTTTCGTAGTCGACGGTGCTCTCGCCCCACATCTTATTGGTCAAACGCATATCGCCCACTCTGAGATCAACCGTTGTGCTGCCCGGGCCTATCACCTTAAATGTGACGGTGACAAAAGCCACTCTGCCGCCGTTATCGTTGTCAAGATAATACGCGTTCAGGTCGGTGCAGTTGCCACTGATGCCGTACTCTACGGATGTGGGGTTGGTGTTGACGAATTCGTCAGAAACACTAGGCATTACATCAAGCTTTGCGTTTCTGCCTTCGCCTGTTGTGTTAGCTTCTTCATCAAACTGCAGCACCGTGCCATCATAGGTCAGCAGCCAGTCGCAGTTTACAAGCTTCATCTCCGACTGTACGCAGTAGCTTACCGTAATATAATTATTTTGTTCGGCAAGCCGCGAAGATGAAAAGTGAGTTGTGGTTTCGGACGAAATGTTAGATGTCGCGGTTAGCGTCAGCCCGCCCGTAATAATGGGTTCCTCGGTCGGTTCTTCCGGAGATACCTCTTCAAATATAAAGCCGTTATCATTGGCATACCGTTGCGCTTCGCTTCCCGGAGTACCGTAAATCGTAAATCCGGCTACTTTTTGGTAGCCATTGTTGTAATAATATCCTAAAGCATATTCATCGATACTTGTCACGCTGTCAGGGATGTAAACGCTTGTCAAGCCGGTGCAGCGCTGAAACGCTTGAGTGCCGATACTCTTCACGCTATTGGGGATCGTGACGCTTGTCAAGCCGGTGCAGCCGGAAAACGCATAACTGTCAATACTCGTCACGCTGTTGCCGATGATGACGCTTGTCAAGCCGGTGCAGTTGTAAAACGCCTCATAGCCGATACTCGTCACGCTGTCGGGAATCGTGACGCTTGTCAAGCTTTTGCAGCCGTAAAACGTAGAACTGCCGATACTCGTCACGCTGTTGCCGATGGTGACGCTTGTCAAGCCGGTGCAGTTTATAAATGCCCCCTCACCGATACTCGTCACACTATTGGGGATCGTGACGCTTGTCAAGCCGGTGCAGTTGTAAAACGCAGAACTGCCGATACTCGTCACTCTGTTGGGAATCGTGACGCTTGTCAAGCCGGTGCAGCCGTAAAACGCCATATATGCAATTCCTTTTGTGCCGTCTTTAATGGTAATAGATGTGTTTTGTGGCATAGTTCCCTTATATTTGTAGACGACCTTTCCGGCGTAAACCAAGCCCTTAGGCTGGTTATTGTACCATGCCGTATTGTCAAACGCACCATTACCGATACTCGTCACGCTATCGGGTATCGTGACGCTTGTCAAGAGGGTGCAGGCGGAAAACGCACGTTCGCCGATACTCGTTACACTGCTACCAATCGTGACGCTTGTCAAGCCTTTGCAAAAGCTAAACGCACTACCGCCGATGCTCGTCACGCTGTTGGGGATCGTAACGCTTGTCAAGCCGGTGCAGTAGTAAAACGCTGAACCGCAGATTCTCGTCACGCTGGCGGGAATAATGACGCTAGTCAAGCCGGTGCAGTTGTAAAACGCACAAGAATTAATGCTCGTCACGCTGTTGCCAATGGAGACGCTTGTCAAGCCGGTGCAGTTGTAAAAAGCAAAAGCGCCTACACTCGTCACACCGTCTTTTATAACAACCTTTTTGATTTTGTTTCCCCAAGGCGCATCATAATTCCCCATCGCTCCGTTGCCGCTGATGGTAAGAGTGCCGTCGGCGGTAAGATTCCAAGTACAATCGCCTGTTGTACCGCTTGTCGGAGCTTCGGCGGGCGACTCTTCACCATAGTCTATCGTCACAGTGAACTTTGCGCCTTGCTTGGTGGTTAAGTCAAAGTTACTCAGGTCGAGCTGAGCCTTAACGGTGCAAACATCATCCGTATCGAAAGTGATGTTGTCGCCGTTGTAAACTGCGTCGCTCACGACACCGCTGTCCTCGAATACGCCGCCGAAGTTGTGGGTCCATGTACCGTCGATAGCGAACTTGATCTGACGCTCAAAGCCGTCGGGTACATTTTTAAATGCGATCTCCCAAACATCGTCAGCTACTTCTGTCATCTCGTTTGCCGCGTATGCGGGATCCCAGATTGCGCCTCTAAGCCACCAGCCTTCGCCGTTACCAACTGCGTAAACCGTGTAATTGCCGGGTATGCCGCTTGAAGCTCCGACGGATTTCTCTGTCACTTCAGCAGCCGTTGCAGCGAACGGCAAAACCGTCAGCAGCAAAACTGCCGCAAGCAATACCGAAAGTGTTTTTTTGAACAAAACATTCATACATGTACCTCCTTGTAAAAACATGTCATTATACAAATATATTGTAGCACATATCAACCTTTAGGGCAATCCAAATATCAGGCGAATATTTTAGCAAACTTGCACATACGCATTGTGTTTTGCTTTGTTCCCGGAACATAGAGCATAACTGCGCACAGGCAAAAATACATGTGCATTATCACTAAAAATACGATATGAATTTTGGATTGCGTTCTCAATATAGAAATGATAAAATAATAATAAATAGATTTTTAATCAAAAAAGGAGGTCATTATGAAACAGCTTATTAAAAAAATCGGCTTGTTGTCGATTCCTTTCCTGGTCATCGTAGCGATCATATTTTCATTTACTGCACAGGCAGCGCCCGAAAGTGGCACGGCAGTCAGCTACAGCGATTGGTATTACGAAACCACAAGCGGCTATGAGGATTGGTATTATGAAACTACAAGCGGCTATGATGATTGGTATGATGATACAACATACGGCTATGACTATGAGAATGATTCAGGTTCGTACGGCATTCTCGGTACATATACTCCAAGCACAGGTGTAGAAACTCAACGCCTGATGTTCGCCATGCCCGCAGCTTGGCAGAACAATATGACCAAAGACCCGCGCTGCGGCGGCGCAGCAGGCTGTTACTGGTGGTCAGGCTACGACACACCCGACAGCAAAGCAGGCAGTCACGGCTGGCCGGGCTACAAGACCCGCAAGGTCAACGAGAACGACGTGGACAACCTGTACTATATCGATGTTCCCACCTACGGCAACGGCGAAGCAGGCAATACTACTATGATCATTTGGGACAACTACCTCGACGCCGGTATGGAAACGAACCCCGCAAAGAACCCCTTCTATAACGCTGCCCAACAGACTATAGATACTCCGGCTCAGTATTATTCCAGATATGACGAGCACGAAACATACGACATACTGTTCCGTTACATCTATCTAAAAGCGTTCGGGCAATGCGGTATCGACGTATGGAACCTTGATATCCGCAGCAATAATTTTTGGCAGCAAGCCAATATGATCGCCGCGGCTTATCTGGGTGAAGATTGGTATTCCCTTAACGCAGACGAAAAAACTTATCAGGTCGACATTATTCTCGACGACATGTATGATGACATTGACCTTTCCGAGTTCGGCGCTTATGCCGACAACTTCTTTAACGAGGATTGGGTGGGTGATGCATACTATCCCCACGAAGAATGTATGGGCTTTGGTGAGTCATTCACCTTCGACAACATGGTTTATGTCGTAAGCTTTGATCCCGAAAAGATGGTAGAGAGCCCCGTTTCCGGTAAGATAGGTTATGCCGGCGATTGGTACTTCTACTACGGCGGCGGCGAGTACGGCTCATGGCCGACCAAAGAGCTCAACGAACAGATGAAGACAGAGCTCGGTGAGGAAAATGTTGTTTCCGGCAACTTTACTACCGGTAAGTATGTTGACCCCAACTACGTACCTCCCACACCTACCGATGATCCCTACACTTATCCCACCGATCCATTGTCACCATATAATCCCGCACCCGGTTACTCGTATAGCGGAAAAATCTATTTTCAAGTGCCAAGCGAATGGAAAAACTTCAAGAAAATCACCTTCTTCCTCGAAGATCACAATACAGGCGAACAGTTTATCACATGGGGCTCCAAAAAGGGATATATGACCGACAAGGGCGGCGGCATATGGTCTTTTGATTTGGAAAGCGCAGGATTCAGTTTAGACAGCAACCGTAACTACAACTGTATCTTTACCGCCGACTGGGGAGTGCAGACCTGCGACCTGATAATAGGACCGGGATCCATGGGCGACACCGCATACTGTACCGGGGGAACGGTTGAAAACTATGTTGATTCAAACAAGCGCAGCTATATTGTCAAGTGGCGCTCCGGCAATTACGGAAATCCTGTTTGCATAACATCCATCGGCAACTTGATCGGGGACACTTATTGGCTGGGTGAGAACGCTGTTTCCGTATTCTACAGGTTCATCAGCACCACGGGTGTTTCCAGTATCAAGAACGCTACCAAGTTCAACGGCAAAAACGAGCAGCAAACCATCGACGATGTCGCTGCTATGCTCGGTCTGAGCCAAACACAGATTGCGGAGCAGGTCGCGAGGGCTAGAAATGCAGGCGCTAATCTTGATTGGACCGGCGGAAGCAGTAGCACGAGTGACAGTGCCTCGGGCGGCGGATACTACAATCCCTCCTCGCCGAGCTTTACGTTCGTAAAACTGAGCGACGGCACATACGAGCTCATCGATTACTCGGGCGAGTCTAAGTTCGTAGCAATCCCCGAAAGCGTTCGCGAGCGGATATCGATGAACGGCGCCTCCACCGATTCGGCATACAACAACGGCTATGTCGACGTTCCCGTGACCTCGATCGGCGACTGGACGTTCTACAACAATAAGTACCTTCAAAACATTTATATTCCCGACACCATCAAGCATATCGGCAAGGGAACCTTCTACGGCTGCGTAGGCTTGAAAAAAGTCGATATCCCCGACAGTGTAACAAGCATTGACGCGAGCGCGTTTGAAAGATGTCTGGCGCTTGAAAAGGTAACTCTCGGCAACGGCATTACCGAAATAGCCGACGACACCTTCTCGGATTGCCGCTATTTGAGCGAGATCAACATTCCCGACGGCGTTACCCGCATAGGCGAAGAGGCGTTCTTTGACTGCCGCAGCCTTAAAGAGCTGGTGCTGCCCGAAGGGCTGC
>CACYPV010000013.1 GCA_902776375.1 uncultured Ruminococcus sp.
ACGTCATCGTCTGATGAATAATTACAATATATGTACGCAAACCCTCTGCTTACTGCGGAGGGTTTGTTTATGTCAGGGGGTGGTTATTAAGCGGTTACACTTATAACTCACTAGCATCCAGCTTCTCACAAACAAAAAAGGCTGCCCGAAGGCAGCCTGTTTTTTGTTTATCAAACCAGCTCGATAATTGCCATTTCGGCGCCGTCTCCGCGACGGGGGCCGATCTTGGTAACTCTTGTGTAGCCGCCGTTGCGGTCAGCGTACTTGGGAGCAATTTCAGAGAAAAGCTTCTTTACAACGTCCTCTTTGGTCACGAACGCCATAACGAGGCGCTTGTTGTGAAGTGTGTCGGTTTTTGCTGTAGTTATCATTTTCTCTGCCATAGCCTGAACTTCCTTGGCACGAGTATTGGTTGTTTCGATTTTGCCGTTTTCGAGAAGGAAAGTCACCATTGCGCGAAGCATAGCGGTTCTCTGCGCGGTGGTTCTTCCCAGCTTTCTTGTACCGGGCATTTCATTCACTCCTTTACCGTTTTATTCGTCTTCCTTCTGAAGACTGAAACCGAGAGAGTTGAGCTTCTGAACAACCTCTTCCAGAGACTTTCTGCCGAGGTTGCGCACTTTCATCATATCCTCTTCGGATCTGTTGATCAAATCTTCAACCGTGTTGATTCCCGCACGCTTGAGGCAGTTGAACGAACGAACTGACAGATCGAGGTCTTCGATAGTCATTTCAAGGATCTTCTCCTTGCCCTTGTCGTCCTTCTCGACCATAACTTCAGCGGATGAAGCCTTGTCGGAGAGGTTGACAAAGAGGTTGAGATGCTCGGTGAGCACCTTCGCGGCGAGGGAAACCGCCTCTTCCGCATTGATAACGCCGTTTGTCCAAACATCAAGGGTCAGCTTGTCGTAGTCGGTGATCTGACCCACGCGGGTATTGTCAACTGTGTAGTTTACCTTTAACACAGGTGTGTAGATAGAGTCGATGGGCAAAACGCCGATGACGTTATTGCCGCTGAGCTGCTTGTTGCGCTCCGAGGGAACATAGCCTCTGCCCTTGTCAATAGTGATCTCCATGTTGAGCTTTGCGCCGTCGCCGAGAGTGGCGATGTGAAGCGTAGGATTGAGGACCTCTACCTCGTTGTCACACTTGATGTCGGCAGCTGTTACCTCGCAGGGACCCTCGGCGTTGATCTCAACGACCTTGGGGCAGGTGTCAAACAGCTTTGCAACAAGACTTTTCATGTTAAGCACAATTTCCGTAACGTCTTCTTTAACGCCGGGAATAGTTGAAAATTCGTGAAGAACACCGTCAATCTTTATAGATGTGACGGCACAGCCCTCAAGTGAGGAAAGCAGCACTCTGCGAAGGCTGTTGCCGAGAGTGTTGCCGAATCCGCGCTCGAGCGGCTCGACAACAAACTTACCGTACTTTCCGTCCTCGGTTAATTCTGCGGTTTCAATTCTTGGCTTTTCTATTTCGATCATTCGCGAATCCTCCTTACATTATGCCGCCGTTAGCATGGCGGGTATGTGTGTGTAATCCTGTGAAAAAACAAGTGATAGATTACTTGGAGTACAACTCAACGATGAGGTGCTCTTCAACGGGATAGTCGATATCGTCTCTCTGAGGAAGCGCTACGACCTTGCCGCCGAGGAGATTAGCGTCCTTCTCGAGCCACTTGGGAGTGACCATAGAAGCGTTTTCACCCTCTGCAATAGCCTTAAATCTTGTTGTGGAACGGCTGGTCTCCTTAACGCCGATAACGTCGCCCACCTTAACGAGGTAAGAGGGGATGTTGACCTTTTTGCCGTTTACGGTGAAGTGAGCGTGGTTTACAAGCTGTCTTGCCTCACGTCTTGTTGCGGCGAGACCCAGACGGAAAACAACGTTGTCGAGTCTGCGCTCAACAAGAGAGAGCAGCTCTTCACCTGTTTTGCCTTCAGCCTTTTCAGCCTTCTCATAGTAAGCATGGAACTGCTTTTCGAGGATACCGTAGATAAACTTTACCTTCTGCTTCTCGGTGAGCTGCATGCTGTATTCGCTCTTTTTTCTTCTCATTTTGCCGCCGGGGTTTCTGTTTGAGGTCTTTTTGCTGTAACCCATAACAGCGGGAGAAATGCCAAGCGCTCTGCAACGCTTTGCGATTGGCTGCATATTTTTAGCCATGTAAGATTTCCTCCTTATATAATACTACACGCGTCTTCTCTTGGGAGGACGGCAACCGTTGTGAGGAATGGGGGTAACGTCTTTGATCATGGTTACCTCAAGGCCTGCGGTCTGCAAAGCTCTGATTGCAGCCTCTCTGCCCTGTCCCGGTCCCTTTACGTACACTTCGACATACTTCATGCCGTGCTCCATCGCAGCCTTTGCCGCGGTCTCTGCAGCGGACTGAGCCGCGAAGGGAGTGGACTTTTTGCTTCCTCTGAATCCGAGCTCGCCTGCGCTAGCCCAAGATACAGCGTTGCCCTGTGTATCGGAAATAGTGACAATTGTGTTGTTGAATGTTGATTGGATATGCGCCGCGCCTCTTTCGATGTGCTTACGCTCACGACGACGGCGAATTACTTTTTTACCACCTTTGGGTGCTGCCATAATACCGTGCCTCCTTACTTCTTCTTGTTGGCCATCGTTTTACGGGGACCTTTGCGGGTACGAGCGTTGGTCTTGGAACGCTGACCTCTTACGGGAAGTCCCTTTCTGTGACGAACGCCACGGTAACAGCCGATATCAATAAGTCTCTTGATGTCATAAGCGATGTCGCGGCGGAGGTCACCCTCTACGCGGCAGTGATGCTCGATGTATTCTCTGAGCTTTGAAACGTCTTCTTCTGTTAAATCTCTGACACGGGTGTCAGGATTAACGCCTGTTGCAGCAATAATGTCTGTTGCAGTTTTGCGGCCTATGCCGAAAATATAAGTTAAACCGATCTCAACTCTTTTATCTCTCGGCAAGTCAACACCTGCTATACGAGCCATTCAGTTGCACCTCCATATTTAATTAAAAGTTACATTTAAATTTTTACGTCGCTTCTTAGTGAATAGTGAATAGTGAATAGTGAAGGGCGGGACACCCGCACCCGATTTGTATTGCGTTAGACTTTAAAGAGACGTTTCCGCCTAATTAATTACGAATTATGCATTACTAATTCAAATATCCATTCTCAATTCAAAAGCGTTTTGTGCGTTTACAAGCTTATACTCAGCCTTGACGCTGCTTATGCTTGGGGTTATCGCAGATAACGAGGATCTTTCCCTTTCTCTTGATTACCTTGCACTTGTCGCA
Source organism: uncultured Ruminococcus sp. (assembly GCA_902776375.1). GTDB lineage: Bacteria > Bacillota > Clostridia > Oscillospirales > Acutalibacteraceae > Ruminococcoides. The sequence continues at coordinate 3,286 of CACYPV010000013.1, forward strand.
CATTTTCTTTACTGAAGGTCTGACTTTCACTTACAATCATTCCTTTCTAAAAAATAGTGTGTTTTGTTTGGAGCTTCTCTGTCACGCCTCGTTGTCCTTCGCTTCTCCGTAAACATCTTCCACTCGTCTAATCTGATCCGTCGCTAATCGCGACTCCTCAGCTTAGTCCTCGCCGGTCGCTGTTTCCGGGCTCCGGACCTCGGCGTTTCTTACTTACTTCTCCAAGTGATTCTTCCTCTTGTCAGGTCGTAGGGAGACATCTCCACCGTGACCTTGTCGCCCGGCAAAATGCGGATGAAGTTCATGCGCAGCTTGCCTGAAATAACAGCTAAAATCACGTGACCGTTTTGCAGCTCTACCTTGAACTGGGCGTTGGGCAGAGCCTCGCGTACTATACCTTCTACTTCAATGACGTCCTGTTTGGACATAGCTTAACCTCCGTTATAATCTCGTAAAGCTTTTCTTAATTGCGGATTGGTTTCTATCGAACCCGTTAATACGGTGTCGGTCGGCGCCAGATGCTTAAGATTTTTCCTTTTGGGCGTCTGTATCCGCCGCCTTTTTCCGTCTGCTATAAGCGCATAGGAGCCCTCAACGCCGAGCACTGCAAAGAACCCGTCCTTGTCGCGCCCCGCCATAGCCCTGACGACGCTGCCCTTTTGTATGTTCATGTTTTCCTCCATACAACATATTGACAGCCGCGCTGTCATGGGGTGGTCAGAATCTTCGGACCGTCGGGAGTGATAGCGACTGTGTGTTCAAAGTGAGCGGACAGCTTGCCGTCTGCGGTGACTACCGTCCATTTATCGCCCAGAACACGGGTGTAGTGTGTGCCCTCGTTTACCATAGGTTCGATGGCGATTGTCATTCCCGGCAAAAGCTTTATGCCTCTGCCGCTTGTACCGTAGTTTGGTACGCTTGGGTCTTCGTGCAGTTTCGCACCTACGCCGTGGCCCGTGTAATTACGTACCACCGAGTAACTGCGAGCTTCGACATACTTTTGTACCGCAGCGCCGATATCGCCGATGCGGTTTTGCGCCTGCGCCTGTTTAATTCCCTCATACAGGCTTTCTCTTGTGGCGTCAAGCAAAGCCTGAGCGTTTGCGCTTATCTTTCCGCAAGGGAAGGTATAGGCGTTGTCGCCGTGATATCCCTTGTAGAAAGCGCCTACGTCGACGCTGACTATGTCGCCCTCCTTGAGAATGGTGCGCTTTGAAGGTATGCCATGGATAACCACACTGTTTACGGAAATGCATGCGCTCGCGGGAAAGCCGCCGTATCCGAGAAACGAGGGGGAAGCCCCCTGTTTCTCGATATACCTGCGGACTATTGTATCTATCTCATATGTGGAGATTCCGGGCTTTACAGCCTCTCCCGCAGCACGCAACGCCTCAGCGGAAATCCTGCAGGCGTCTTTCATAAGCGAAAGTTCCCGTGCTGTTTTGATTGATACCATGCTTAAGCCTCGATAGCCTTAAGAACAGCCTCTGTGGTAGCTTCCACAGTGTCCATGCCCTTTACGTTGACAAGCTTGCCCTGCTTGTCGTAGTAGTTGGCGAGAGGCTCGGTCTCTTTGTGATAAACAGCGAGACGCGCGAGCACGGTGTCGGGGTGGTCGTCCTTACGCTGAACAAGGGTGCCGCCGCAATCGTCGCACACACCGTCCACAGCGGGCTTTAAGCTCTCGATGTGGTAGGGTCTGCCGCAATCCTGGCAAACACGGCGTCCGGACATGCGCTTGGTGATGACCTCGTCGGGCACGTCGATGTTGATGACGTACTGGATGTCAACGCCCATTGCGTCCAGAGCCTCGGCCTGAGGAATGGTTCTGGGGAAGCCGTCAAGGATGAAGCCCGCCTTGCAGTCGTCCTCGCTAAGTCTTTCCTTAACGATGCCGATAACTACCTCGTCGGGAACAAGCTTGCCTTCGTCCATATAGGACTTAGCCTTAAGACCCATTTCAGTGCCGTTTTTCAGCGCTTCACGAATCATGTTGCCGGTTGAAATAGTGGGAATACCAAAATGCTCACAAAGTACAGCTGCCTGTGTGCCTTTACCTGCACCGGGAGCACCTAACATGATAATGTTCATAATATTATACCTCATTTTCCTCAATTAGTCAAGAAAACCTTTGTAATGACGCATCATCATCTGGCTTTCGAGCTGCTTCACTGTCTCAAGCGCAACGCCTACGACAATGATGATGGATGTGCCGCTGAGCGAGAGCGCGGTGAGGTCTGTGACCTTACAGAAGATAAGGGGCAGGATTGCTATAACAGACAGGAACAGCGCGCCGATAAGAGTGATCCTTGAAAGGATCTTCTTGATGTACTCTGCGGTGGGAGCGCCCGGACGGATGCCCGGAACGGTGCCGTTGTTGGATTTGAGATTGTTCGCCATTTCGATGGGGTTGTACTGAATGGTGGTGTAGAAATAAGCGAACATGAGAATAAGGATGAAGTATAATCCGATATAGATCCAGCTGCTCTGTGTGAAGGCGTTGAAGAACGAGCCCCAGAAGCCTTCTTTTACACCGATGAACAGGTTGATCGTACCGGGGATTGAAAGAATGGAGCTGGCGAAGATGATGGGGAGAACGCCGCCGAGCGCAACCTTGATGGGAAGGTGGCTGGACTGGCCGCCGTACATCTTTCTGCCGACTACACGCTTTGCGTACTGGATGGGGATCCTTCTTTCGCTGTCCTGCATGAAGGTGATGATCCATACTACAGCGAGGAAGAGAACGATCCAAAGAATGATCCATACGAATTTTGCGGGATCCGCCTGATTTGCCTCACCGGTGCCGAGAGCGGCATTCCAGTACTGACCGATGATGTAAACGGTGCGGGGGAATCTTGCGATGATACCCGCAAACAGGAGGATCGAGATACCGTTGCCGATACCGAATTTGTTGATCTGCTCGCCGAGCCACATCATCAGCGCGGTGCCCGCGGTGAATACCAGCACGATAACGATAGCGGTGAAGATGATCTCAAAGCCGCTGTTGTAGCTGGTGATGCCCATGTTCTTCAGATAGAAGAAGTAAGCGGTACCCTGGATAAGACCGAGCGCGACCGTTACGTAACGGGTGATTGCGCCGATCTTCTTTCTGCCGGCTTCGCCTTCTTTGGAAAGTCTTTCCAAAGCGGGGATAGCTACGCAGAGAAGCTGCATGATAATGGAGCTGTTGATGTAGGGGGTGATACCCATTGCGAAGATGGTGGCATTAGAGAACGCGCCGCCCGAAAGAGTGTTGAAATAAGCAATCATGTTGTTGCTCATTTCGGAGTTAATGTCGTTCGTGCCCATCGCATTTTGGAGAGCAACTGTGTCGATGAAGGGAACGGGGATGACCGAACCGATCCTGAACACAATGATGATTAAGAGCGTGAAAAGGATCTTCTTGCGGAGATCGGGGATCTTCCACGCGTTTTTAATCGTTTTAAGCAACTTAAATCACCTCTGCCTTTCCGCCCGCAGCCTCAATAGCGGCCTTGGCTGATTCGGAAAAAGCAGAAACCTTAACAGTGAGTTTTTTCTCAAGCTTACCGTTGCCGAGCACCTTAATGGCGTCGAAGCCGTTTTTAACAACGCCTGCTGCCTTAAGTGCCTCTGCGTCAACTGTGTCGCCGTCGTTAAACTTTCTGTTTAATGTGCTGAGGTTAATAGCAACTACGTTTTTCGCAAAGATGTTGTTGAAACCTCTTTTGGGAACACGGCGCTGCAGGGGCATCTGGCCGCCCTCGAAGCCGGGACGGATGCTGCCGCCCGAACGGGACTTCTGGCCCTTTTGACCCTTACCGGAGGTTTTACCCCAGCCTGAGCCAGGACCTCTGCCGATCCTCTTGGAGCTCTTTTTGGAGCCCTCAACCGGTGAAAGTTCGTGTAACTTCATAAGTTCGCACCTCCTTGCTTACGCTTCACTAACCTCTACGAGGTGGATTATTTTTGCTACCTTGCCCTTGGTCGCGGGGTTGTCGGGCTGAGTTGTTACGTCGCCGATTTTCCTGAGACCTAAAGCGTGGGCGGTTGCAATCTGATCTTTTTTGGAGCCGATGAGGCTCTTAACCAATTTAACTGTCATCTGTGCAGCCTCCCTATTAAAGAATTTCCTTTACGGACTTGCCGCGGATCGCAGCTACCTCGTCGGCGGTTCTGAGCGCCCTGAGACCTTCGAGAGTCGCGCGAACAACGTTGCAGGGGTTGTTGGAACGGAGAGCCTTTGTACGGATGTCCTTGATGCCAACAGCCTCAACTACCGCACGGACAGGACCGCCCGCGATAACACCGGTACCGGGAGCGGCAGGCTTCATGAGCACTCTGCCGGCGCCGAACTCGCCGATGATCTCGTGAGGAATGGTGGTTCCTCTGAGCGATACCTTCATAAGGTTCTTCTTAGCGTCCTCAATGCCCTTGCGGATAGCGTCGGGAACTTCGCCCGCCTTGCCGATGCCGAAGCCTACGGTTCCGTTGCCGTCACCTACGACTACAAGCGCCGCAAATTTGAAGATACGGCCGCCCTTTACCGTTTTGGATACACGGTTGATAGTGACGACTCTTTCTTTTAATTCGCCTGTTGCTTCTACTTTATTAGCCAAAGTTTTTTCCTCCTGTTCCTTAGAAATTGAGGCCGCCCTCGCGAGCGCCTTCGGCCAATTCCTTTACACGGCCGTGATAAATGTTACCGCCTCTGTCGAACACAACGTCAACGATGTCTTTTTCCTTGGCGCGCTCTGCGATGAGCTTGCCGACAGCCTTTGCTGCCTCTTTGTTTCCGCCATTCTCCATCTTAAGGCTGTTAGCCTCTGCAAGAGTAACACCCGCTACGTCGTCAATAAGCTGAGCGTAGATGTTGTTGGTGGAGCGGAATACGCACAAACGGGGGCACTGAGCGGTACCGCTTACTTTGCCGCGGACTCTCTTATGGCGTTTTGCGCGTGCCTTTTTTGTATCAGGTCTGCTTACCATATTGTTTCACTCCTTAATTATTTACCCTTACCGGCTTTGCCTTCCTTGCGGCGGATATACTCGTCAACGTACTTGATACCTTTGCCCTTATAAGGCTCGGGAGGACGTTTTTCTCTGACTTCGGCAGCAAACTGACCTACCTTTTGCTTATCAATGCCGATAATAACGATTTTGTTGGGGTTGGGGACCTCGATCTTGATGTCCTCGGTTTCCTCAACGATGACCTGGTGTGAATAACCCAGGTTCATAACGCACTTGTTACCCTGCTTCTGAACACGGTAACCTACGCCGTTGACCTCAAGCTCCTTTTTGTAGCCCTCGGTAACGCCTACAACCATGTTGTTGATGAGCGTTCTTGTCAGGCCGTGGAGCGAGCGGTTCTCTTTCTTGTCATCGGGACGGGAGACTTCGATCTCTGCGCCTTTGACTTCTACCGTCATAGAGGGGTTAGCCTTGTAGCTGAGCTCGCCCTTGGGTCCCTTGACGGTGATAACGCCGTTTTCGACCTTAACGTCGACGCCGGCGGGAATATTTATCGGTTTTCTTCCAATTCGAGACATAGTCGCACCTCCTTACCAGATGTAAGCGAGAACCTCGCCGCCGACATGCTGAGCTCTTGCCTCGCGGTCAGTCATAACACCCTTGGAGGTGGAGATGATCGCGACGCCGAGACCCTTCATGACCTTCGGCATATCCTCTGCATTGCTGTAAATACGCAGGCCGGGCTTGGAAACACGGCGCAGACCGGTGATAACCGGAGTCTTGCCGTCGAGGTATCTGAGTGTTACCTTGATGATGCCCTGCTTGCCGTCTTCAATAACGTTGAATCCCTTGATGTAGCCCTCGTCAGCAAGGATCTGACAAATCGACTTTTTAAGATTTGAAGCGGGGATTTCAACAGAATCATGCTTCGCCGCGTTTGCGTTGCGGATCCTCGTCAGCAAATCGGCGATAGTATCTGTAATCTGCATTACCTTTTTCCTCCTTACCAGCTTGCTTTCTTTACGCCCGGGATCTCGCCCTTGTAAGCGAGCTCACGGAAGCAAATACGACAAATACCATACTTGCGGAGGTAGGCGTGTGGTCTCTGCTTTCTCTGCTGCTTTACTTTCATAGCTGTCTTAGCCACAACAATCCCTCCTTACTTCGAAAACGGTGCGCCCATGAGCGTAAGCAGCTCGCGAGCTTCTTCGTCTGTCTTTGCGGTGGTGACAAAGCAAATGTCCATACCGCGAACCTTGTCGATCTTGTCATAGTCGATCTCAGGGAAGATGAGCTGTTCCTTAAGACCCATGCTGTAGTTGCCTCTGCCGTCGAAAGAGTTGGGGTTGATACCGCGGAAGTCTCTTACGCGGGGAAGCGCTACGTTGAAGAATCTGTCGAGGAACTCATACATTCTGTCGCCGCGAAGGGTGACCTTGACGCCGATGGGCATGCCTTCTCTGAGCTTAAAGTTAGCTACTGACTTTCTGGCGTGGCAAACCATGGGCTTTTGACCGGTGATCGCCGCGATATCCTTGCAGATAGCGTCGATTACCTTAGCGTTTTCTCTGGCTTCGCCGGCGCCTACGTTGACAACGATCTTGTCAAGCTTGGGAATCTGCATCACGCTCTTGTAGGAGAACTTTTTCATAAGAGCAGGTGCAACTTCGTTGACATACATTTCTTTAAGTCTTGCCATTTCTTATTTCCTCCTTACAGCGCTTCGCCGCATTTGGCGCAGATTCTGCCCTTGGAGCCGTCCTCATAAAGCTTATGAGCGACTCTTGTGGGCTTTTTGCAGCGGGGGCAAACGATCTGGGCTTTGCAGGCGTAGAACGCGCTTTCAGCCTTGATGATGCCGCCGGGCTCGCCCATTTTTCTGGGCTTTACGTGCTTAGAGACCATGTTGACCTTTTCAACAATGATCTTGCCCTCTGTGGGGCTTACGGCAAGAACGGTGCCTTTTTTGCCCTTGTCCTTACCGCTCATTACCATAACGGTGTCGCCTGTTTTTACATGAACCTTACTCATTGTGACACCTCCATTAAAGTACTTCGGGAGCGAGCGAAAGGATCTTCATGTAGTCCTTGTCGCGGAGCTCTCTCGCAACGGGTCCGAAAATACGGGTACCGCGCGGGTTCTTGTCTTCTTTGATGATAACGGCTGCGTTTTCGTCAAAACGGATGTAAGTGCCGTCTTCGCGTCTTACGCCCTTTGCGGAGCGAACGACAACAGCCTTTACAACGTCGCCCTTCTTAACAACGCCGCCGGGTGCTGCTTTTTTAACAGTAGCAACTATAACGTCGCCGATATTGGCATATTTCCTTCTGGTACCGCCGAGTACACGAATGCACATAAGTTCTTTTGCGCCGGTGTTGTCGGCAACCTTGAGGATGGTTTGCTGTTGAATCACAGTGTATTCCTCCTTAATTCAAAGTCGCTAAACTTATTTAGCTTTTTCGATGATCTCGACGAGTCTCCATCTCTTATCCTTGGAAAGAGGACGGGTCTCCATGATCTTTACGCGGTCGCCTACGCCGCACTCGTTATTCTCGTCGTGCGCCTTGAAGCGAACGGTGCGTTTAACGATCTTGTTATAAAGCTTGTGCTTTACGCTGTCTTCAACGGCAACGACGATGGTCTTGTCCATTTTGTCGCTTACTACCTTGCCGACAACGGTCTTTCTCATGTTTCTATCACTCACTGTAAAGTCCTCCTCTGTTAGTCTTCACCCGCGAGCTGACGCTGACGAATGACGGTGGAAACTCTTGCGATGTCCTTCTTGACTGCGCCTAAGCGGTTGGAATTTTCGAGCTGATTGACAGCAAGCTGGAAACGGAGATTGAAAAGCTCTGTTTTGAGCTCGGTGAGCTTGGTCTGAAGCTCTTCAACCGATAAATCTCTGAGATCTGATGCTTTCATTACTGCTCACCCTCCTCTTTCTTGATGAATTTGCACTTGATGGGGAGCTTGTTGGCTGCAAGACGCATAGCCTCTCTGGCTGTCTCTTCGTCTACGCCTGCCAGCTCGAACATTACTCTGCCGGGCTTGACGACAGCTACCCAATACTCGACGTTACCTTTACCTTTACCCATACGAGTTTCAGCAGGTCTGGCGGTAATAGGCTTGTCGGGGAAGATTTTGATCCATACTTTACCGAATCTTTTGCAGTAACGGGTCATGGCGACACGCGCTGCTTCGATCTGGTTTGAAGTGATCCACGCGGGCTCTGTAGCCTGAAGGCCGTACTCGCCGTAAGTGACCTTGTTGCCACGAAGCGCCTTACCGGTCATTCTGCCGCGGTGAACTCTTCTGTATTTAACTCTTTTAGGCATTAACATTATTTTCTGCCTCCTTCTCTGCGGGGACGTCTCGCGGGCTTGTTCTCGTTGATGTTGAGAACCTCGCCCTTGTACAGCCATACCTTGACGCCTACCTTACCGTAGGTGGTGTTAGCCTCGGCGAAGCCGTAGTCGATGTCGGCGCGAAGCGTCTGAAGCGGAATGGTGCCCTCGTGATACTGCTCGCTGCGGGCGATCTCAGCGCCGCCGAGACGGCCGGAGCACATGATCTTGATGCCCTTTGCGCCGCGGCGCATTGCGTTGCCGATAGACTGCTTCATAGCGCGGCGGAAAGAAATTCTCTTTTCGAGCTGCTGAGCGATGCTTTCGGCTACGAGCTGAGCGTCGAGCTCGGGCGCCTTGACCTCTACGATATTGATGTTAACATTCTTGGTACCGAGCATCTTCTGACACTGAGCCTTGAGCTTCTCGATCTCGGCGCCGCCCTTACCGATTACCAGACCGGGCTTTGCGCAATGAATGCTGATGCGGACTTTCTCTGCTTTTTTATCGCCGCTTCTTTCGATCTCGATCTTGGAGATTCCGAAGTTGTAAAGCTGCTTCTTGAGCGTTCTGCGGAGGTTGTAGTCCTCGTAAAGAGTTGCGCCGAAGTCCTTCTTGTTGGCGAACCAACGGGAATCCCAATCTTTAATTACGCCGACTCTGAGGCCGTGCGGATTTACTTTTTGACCCATAATTCAAACCTCCCCTTAGTCTTCTTTTTCCTTGAGAACAAGGGTGATGTGAGAGGTTCTCTTGTTGATGCGGAACGCTCTGCCCTGTGCTCTGGGACGAATTCTTTTAAGGATGGGGCCTGCTGTAGCGTTTGCGTAAGCAACATACAGCTTGGATACATCCATGTCATGGTTGTTCTCAGCGTTTGCCATCGCTGACTTGAGCAGCTTAAGGAGCGGCTCGCAAGCGGCCTTGGGAGTGTGCTTGAGAACAGCTTCCGCGTACTTGACGTCCTTGCCTCTGATGAGGTCCAAAACAACGCCTACTTTGCGGGGTGAAACGCGAACAAATTTCGCAATTGCCTTAGCTTCCATTTGCATTACTCTCCTTCCGCTTATTTGCTTGTTTTTGAACCGGCGTGACCCTTAAAGGTTCTTGTCGGAGCAAACTCACCGAGCTTGTGACCGACCATATCCTCTGTTACGTATACCGGAACGTGCTTGCGGCCGTCGTGAACCGCGAATGTATGACCGACGAATTCGGGGAAAATAGTTGAGCTTCTTGACCAAGTCTTAAGAATTCTCTTTTCGCCCTTCTCGTTCATTTCAAGGACTCTTTTGAGCAGTACAGGCTGAACAAAAGGACCTTTTTTAGTACTTCTACTCATTATTTAGCTCCTTTCTCGCCTTACTTACCGTTTCTTCTTCTTACGATAAGCTTATCGCTCTGCTTGTTGTGCTTACGTGTCTTGTAACCGAGAGCGGGCTTACCCCACGGGGTAACAGGTCCGGGACGGCCGACAGGTGATTTACCCTCACCGCCGCCGTGCGGGTGATCGTTCGGGTTCATAACGGAACCGCGTACGGTAGGACGCCAGCCCATGTTTCTCTTGCGGCCTGCTTTACCGATCTTAACGTTAAAGTGGTCGGGGTTACTTACCTGGCCAACGGTGGCCATGCACTTCTCGCTTACCTTTCTCAGCTCGCCCGAGGGAAGTCTTAACAGCGCGTAGCCGTCCTCTCTGGCCATAAGCTGAGCCATGTTGCCGGCCGAACGGGCCATCTGGCCGCCTCTGCCGGGGTAAAGCTCGATGTTGTGAACGAATGTACCGACGGGGATAGAGGTAAGGGGAAGCGCGTTGCCGGGCCAGATATCAACGTTCTCGCCGGCGATCACCTTGTAGCCTACCTTAAGACCCTCGGGAGCCAGAATATAAGATTTTTCACCGTCAACATACTCAACCAGCGCGATGAACGCGGAACGGTTGGGATCGTACTCGATTGTCTTAACGGTGCCTTCAACGTCAAACTTGTTGCGCTTGAAGTCGATGATACGGTATTTTCTTCTGTTGCCGCCGCCTCTGTGACGAACGGTGATCCTGCCGTAGCTGTTACGGCCTGCTTTCTTGTTCAGGGGAGCAAGCAAGCTTCTTTCGGGGGCAACCTTTGAAAGTCCCGAATAGTTGATAACCGACATGTTCCTTCTGGAGTTGATAGTCGGCTTGTAAACTTTAATTGCCATTTGGTTTCACTCTCCTCATGATGGTTTTGCGGGAGTGGCATCTCCCATAACTACTAATAGTCCGAATGATGTCACGCCTCGTTGCGCTACGCTGTTCCGTAAACAGCTTCCGCGCGTCGGCAATTCGGATTACATCATGCCTTCAAAGAATTCGATAGGCTTGCTGTCTTCTGTAAGGGTAACGATAGCTTTTTTCCAGCTCTTGGTGTAGCCGCCCTTATATCTTTGACGGCGCCATTTTCCGCGAACGCTGACGGTGTTTACCTTAGCTACCTTGATTCCCTTAAAAATGGCCTCGCAAGCTTTTGCGATCTCTATTTTGTTAGCTGTTTTAGCAACTTCAAAGGTATAAACCTTGTTTACCGCGCCGAGCATGCTTTTTTCGGTGATGATCGGGCGAATTACAATATCGTGAGCTATCATGCGTATACCTCCTCGATCTTGCTTACCGCTTCCTTGGCGATGATGAGCTTGTCAGCATTGAGAATGTCGTAGACATTGATGGTGTTGACCTGAGCTGTCTTTACGCCGGGGATGTTGTTTGCGGACTTGATTACCATGTCGTCGACCTCGGGCAGAACGATGAGAGCCTTTTTGTCAGCTCCGACAGCGCCGAGCATAGCGACGATTTTCTTTGTCTTGTACTCATCGGTCTTGATGGAATCAACAACGATGAGGTCGCTGTCAGCCGCCTTGACGGAGAGAGCGGACTTGAGAGCAAGTCTTCTTTCCTTCTTGTTGACGGTGAAGCGGTAATCTCTGGGCTTGGGAGCGAAAACGATGCCGCCGTGCGTCCACTGGGGAGCGCGTGTGGAGCCCTGTCTTGCGCGGCCTGTGCCCTTCTGGCGCCACGGCTTTTTGCCGCCGCCGGAAACCTCTGCTCTGGTGAGAGCGGACTGTGTGCCCTGACGCTGAGCTGCAAGATAGCTGAGCACTACCTGATGCATTACTGCCGCGTTGGGCTCGATACCGAAGATGGAATCGCTGAGATCGACTGTGCCGACCTGCTTGCCTTCCATATCTACAACTGAAATACTAGGCATTTATAATCCCCCTTCCTTAAGCCTTTACGGAATCTTTGAGAATAACGATTCCTTTGTTGGGACCGGGAACGGCGCCCTTGACTGCGATAAGGTTGTTTTCAACGTCGACCTTTACTACTGTCAGGTTCTGTACCGTTACCTGCTCCGCGCCGAGGTGACCTGCCATCTTCTTGCCCTTCCAAACTCTTGAGGGGCTGGAGCAGGCACCGATCGAACCGCCGTGACGAACGCAGGGGCCTGTACCGTGGCTTTCCTTAAGGCGATGGAAGTTCCATCTCTTGATAACGCCTGCGGTTCCTTTACCCTTGCTCTTACCGGTTACGTCGATCTTGTCGCCGGGGGTGAATACGTCCGCCTTTACGAGGTCGCCTACCTGATAGGCGTCTGTGTCGGCGAAACGAAACTCTTTAAGAGTTCTTTTGGGAGCTACGCCTGCTTTGTCGAAGAAGCCCTTCATGGGTTTTGTTACCTTGTGGGGCTTTAAGTCGCCGAAGCCGAGCTGTACTGACGCGTAGCCGTCGTTTTCAACCGTTTTCTTGGCGGTTACCACACAGGGGCCTGCCTCAACTACGGTTACGGGAACAACTCTTCCCTTTTCATCGAAAATCTGTGTCATACCGATTTTCTTGCCGATGATCGCTTTTTGCATGAATTTATCCTCCTTGTAGGTTATTGGTTGGCTGTGCCAACATGACCCTGTCTGCTTGTAGGTTGGTATATTTTGATAAGTTTACCGATGACAGCGGATTATAACTTTATCTCAATATCAACGCCGGCAGGGAGCTCTAAGCTCATAAGAGCCTCGACTGTCTTGTTTGACGGTCTTAAGATGTCGATAAGACGCTTGTGAGTGCGGATCTCGAACTGCTCGCGGCTGTCCTTATACTTGTGGACTGCGCGCAGGATCGTAACGATCTGCTTCTCTGTGGGGAGCGGAACGGGGCCGGAAACCTTTGCGCCTGTGCGCTTGGCTGTAGCCACGATCCTCTCTGCGGACTGATCAACAAGCTGATGATCATAACCCTTTAATCTTATCCTGATTTTTTCCTTGACTGCCATTTCGTCGCCTCCTTAATATTTTTCGTGTAGGCGGGCGTGCCTTCAAAACTTTTCTTTCCACACAGCCGGGTGTTTCTTCCCACTGCATTAAAAAAGCCGTTAAACTATTAAGTTAACGGGACGTTTCGAAAGCGCAGAGCATACCTATAGCTAAGCAACCCAAGTTAGCCGCAGTTATACCCTATGTTTCATTGTAAATCGCCCGGTTTAAAATCGGACATACTCCACGGAAAAACCGGCTGTAAAAGCCGCAACCTCCCGCTTCATCGCATATCTATGTGCAGTCACGCAACATGTATTATACTATTACACGGTAAAAAATTCAAGGTTTTGGGCAAAAAATCCGCTAAAAATCGCATGTAGAACTTTCACGGACATATCGCTGTATTTTTGTGCAATATGCTTAATTGCTTATTACTGCGAAATAGTATATAATAATAGTATATAAAAATGGGTTATTAGGCAATTGTACATTTGACGACCCGCGGCAACAACCCTTTGCACATACTTTTGGCATATTTTTATTTTTCACAATAAAGAAGGAGGGATCCTGTGAAACATTCACTAATCAAACTGACATCCTTGCTGATAACGGCGGTATTGCTGTTCAGCGTAATGGCGGCGGCGCCGTTCGCGGTTTCCGCCGATGACAACACATTTACTATCAAAGCGACCTCAAATCTGTTTGAAGGATCACAGATAGAGATCACCGAATGGACTTCATACGAGAACAAAGAAAAAGAGGCGTATGTCTCTGTTGAATACACCATTCGCGCGACCGACAAATACCTTATCGGTCTTGAGCTTGACGAGCTGACATGGGACCCGACCGTGCTGGAATACAAGGAATCATATAACAAGGTGAAGTCCGGCAAGGTCGAAGTGCTCAACCTCTTCCCCTTCGCCGTTGAACAGGGCTGCGGAACCGGCACCTACAACACCTTCGGCGACAATAACGGCGGCAGGATCGTCGGCAACTATTCCAAGGTCTTCGAACCTGCGGAAGCGTCCGGGGAAAACAACACCGCTGCCGTTGCGGTAAAGGCGATCTTCAAGGTGCTGAACAAAAACGCGGGCAGCACCACCGTAAACTGCAGCGTTGAAACCCTGTCGCTCTGCGACAAAGCCAACGCGCATCCTTACGTGCAGTATCTGCCCGTAAACCGCAGGGCGGTAAACGGAAACGCCGCCGATTGGGCGGAGTACGGCTCATCCGCCGCGCCCATTTATCCCAAGCCCTATCTTAGAGGAAAGTCGCTGACGATAGGCGACGGCGATGTTGACGTCAACTTTTTCCTCTATATCAAAGAGCCCAACTATGATACAAGCAGACTAAGAGCGACCTTTGTATGGGGCGAAGGCGAATACCACACCGAAAAGGAAAGCACTAATCTGATCGAGGATTACAAAGGCAAGTATTATGTATGCAATGTGGGCGCTCCCTGCATGAACGATAAGATCACCTTTACCTTGTATGAAGATAATATCAAGCTTTTTGACGCCGAATACTCTGTTACCGATTATGTGTTATTCATTAAGAATAACGCCAACTATTCACAAAGGAAACCGCTCGTTCAGCTTCTTTGCGATATGCTTGACTACGGCGGCACAACGCAGCTTCTGTTCGACTACCACACCGACGCGCTGGCGAGCGACTTCATCAGCGAGCTGAACACGCCCCAGACCGCTCTCGGCGGAAATTGGGAGCGCGTAATAACAACAGAGGATCTTCCCAATACCACCAACATAAAGGAATTCAACAACTACAACGCACCCTACGGAATGAAATACAGCGGCGCGACAATATCTGTAGACGCAAAAATGAGCGTTAAGATGATTTTTGATGTTACAGAAAGCAACGTCTTCGCAAACACCCACACCTTTGTCGACGGAACCGAAGTGCCCTTAGTTCTTTACAGCGCCAATTCAAATACAAGATATTGTTTGGAAATAAGCAATGTTAAACCCGACCATATTTTTGACGCTCACACCATAACTATTGTAAACGGTGAAAACAGCGTCCAGAAGATATACAGCGCGGCTAATTATTTTAATTCGACCAAAAACAATCCTGACCGCCCCCAAGAGTTAAAGGATGTTGTTCAGGCAATAAACAACTACGCAAACAGCACCGCAGAGTATGTCAATCAACAATAAAGGAGTGTGCACCATGGAAAAGACAGCATACCAAAGAACAGAATTTGAGATCATACGCTTCAACACCGAAGATGTGATCACTACATCAAACCCTTATGATTTACCTATTGATGAATGAGGAATAATATGAAAAAGATCCCTCTGATAATCACTGCTCTTTTGCTGATTTCGGCTATCTTTGTTCCGGGCGCGTCGGCGGCTAAACTAGCCACCACCATCCGCGGCGACGCAGACGGCAACGGAAAGGTGAACATAAACGACGTCACCGCCATTCAGCGCCACTGCGCCCAATTAGAGACCCTGATGGCAAAAAAGCAGACCCTAGCCGCAGACGTAGACGGCAACGGCTATATCACGATCGACGACGCTACCTATATTCAGGAGTATCTTGCCGAATATGAGAACACCTATAATATTCTCGGCGTCATATACTACGACCCCTACGATCTGCCCTTTGACGATGATTAAAAGCTTAAGAACGCTGTCATCTCGAAATAATTCGCCCCTTGGCGCCGCTCGGGATGGCAGCTAACTCTTAATTCTAAACCCTAAACTCTCAACTTCGGAGGTATTTATGATCCATATATACTACGGCGACGGCAAGGGCAAGACCACCGCGGCGGCGGGCTTGGCTGTCCGTGCGGCGGGCAGCAACATGAAAGTGATGTTCGTACAGTTTTTAAAAACCGAGTTTTCGGGCGAGCGCAACATCCTTAAATCCCTTGATAATGTTACGGTGACTTCGTGCCCGCTCGAGCTGAAATTCACCTTTGATATGACCGAAGCCGAAAAGCAGCAAACGTCAGTGCTGTTTCGCGGGATATTTGAGCGCAGCGCCACCGCCGCGCTTGCGGAGCGCTACGACATGATAGTGCTTGACGAGGTTTTCGACGTTATCAACGAGGGCATGCTGAGCGAGGCGCAGGTGCTTGAATTCATCACCAACGCGCCCAACAGCATCGAAATAGTTATGACGGGTCATAACCCGTCCGAGCGTTTTATCGACGAGGCGGACTATGTTACCGAGATGAAAAAGATAAAGCACCCCTTTGACAAGGGGCTTACAGGCAGGATAGGGATAGAGTTTTAATGCGAAATCGTTTACGGGAGGCGCTGAATATATAATGAAAAAGATCATATGTGCCGTGATAGCGGCAGCACTGTGTTTGAGTCTGCTTTGCGCCTGCGGCAACAGCGGCAGTTCCGACGCCGAAGCCTCGTCAAAGGCAAGCGCCGCAGTCAGCGCGGCGCAGCAGGGCAATGAATCGGCGTTCAATCTGAGCGAATCGCATTTGCAGAGCGTGCTCGCCTGCGCGTGGGTCAATCAGAATGATTTCAACGAGAAGATCAAGTTTGACGAAGGCCTCGGCTTTATCCACTTTATCAAGGGCGAACGTTTTTCGGGCAAGGCTGAGCTTAACGAGGACAGCGGGCTTCTGACCATGAAATACGACGACGACGCGCGCCCCGAGCAGACCTATGTGTGGGTCGACAAGCTGAGCAACGTCAGCGCCGGCACATGGTATGTTGACGGCGGCACCTTTGCCTGCGGCGGCACAGTGTTTGTCAAGGACGTTGAGTTTTAGTCCGCATTGACAAAAAATCATAATTATGGTATTATAAATTCAACATAGTAAAACGTTAAAGTAAAAATTGATGAAAGGAGATTTACTATGAAAAAAGCAATTGCGGCAGTGTTGGCGCTTATCTTTGTATTCGCGCTTTGCGCCTGCGGAAACGGCGGCAGCTCGTCGGGCGGCTCCGAGGGCAGCAAATTTGTCGGCACATGGGAGCTTGAAAGCTTTAAGGGCGACGCATCCACCCAGGGAGCCGACGTAAAGGCGACTATGGATATCAACGACGACAAGACCTTCACCGTCAATCAGACTATCAGCATGCAGGGGCTGAACAGCGAGCTGGTCATCACCGGCACGTATGAGGAGAACGGCGACACGATCAACTGCACCTCGAAGCACAGGACGTCGACCGTATTCGGCAAGCCTACCGAAGAGGACATCAACACCACGTTTACCGGCACGATAATCGACGGCAAGCTCAACCTCAACCTCAACAGCTTAGATCTTGTACTTGTAAAAAAGTAATGTAAAAATAACCCCCGATGCAACTCGGGGGTTTTAAAAACCCAATATAAAGGAGTTAAAACATGAAAAAAGCAATAGCGCTTGTATTATCACTTATGCTTGCGTTCGCCCTTTGCGCGTGCGGCGGCTCGTCAAGCAGCACGACCGAAAGCAGCAAAGCGGACAGCATCACAGTTGAAAGCAAGGCGGACAGCAGCGCCGCCCAAACCACCGCGGAGGTCACCGAGGCAAAAGCGGACAGCGCCGTCGGAAGCTGGGTGATGGAATCCTTCAAAGAAGAATCCGGCACAGAGGATATGGAATTCACGATGTCTATCGACATAAACGAGGACGGCACCTTTGTTTTCAAGCAGGAGACCGAAACTATCAAAGGCGAATCTACCGGCACCTACAAGGAAGAAAACGGCAAGTACACCTTCCACAGCACACATTCCTCGATCACATACAACGGCAAGACCGAAGAAGATGATATCGAGGACGAGTTTACCGGCGAATTGAGCGGCGACAAGCTGACGCTCGTCAATTCCGAAGCGAAGCCCTCGACTATATATATGAAAAGAGCGTAACACATAACAAAAGCGCCCGACTGAACCGGTCGGGCGTTTAGACAAAGGAGTTATAAATATGAAAAAAGCAATAGCACTTGTATTAGCACTTATGCTCACCTTTGCGCTGTGCGCCTGCAATGGCTCCACGAGCAAGACTGACAGCAGCGCGAGCAAGACTGACAGCAGCGCGGTGACCGACGTAACAAAAGAAGTCGAAACCACCAAAGCCCCATGCGGTATCGAAGGCAGCTGGGTAATGGAATCTTACGATTCGGGCACTCAAATGCCGGTCGGCGCAACATTTGAGGTCACTATGGAAATAACCGCCGACAGCTTTACATACGACGAAAAGGACAACATAGAGGGTCAGGAAAGCGAATTCAAAATGGAAGGCGTATGCACCATCGACGGCAACACCGCCAAATTCTCCGCCAAGCACAGCGTCGCTAAGTTCTCGGCACAATCGAGCGAGACCGAGATCGAGAATCCCGCGGACTTCACCGGCACGCTCGAAAACGAAAAGCTTACTCTGAACATCGAAAACAACGGCATTAAGACCGTGATAGTATTGAAAAGGGCGTAAAGGATTAACAAAAACGAACCACCCGGCAGAGAACAAAACTCTGCCGGGTGATTTTTTACGCATTACGAATTACGCATTGGCTAATGCTTCTTTTACAGCCTTGCCTACGACCTTCAAGCCCTTTTCGAGAAGCTCGTCCTCGATAACGAGCGGAGGCATGATCTTGAATACCGCGCCGTTTCTGCCCGCGCATTCGCAGATGACCTTTTCGTCGAAGCATTTTTCGATAACGACTTCGCTGAGAGCGGGGTCGATCTTGCCGAAGTCCACGCCCCAGATCAAGCCCATGCCGCGGATCTCGAGGCGGCTGTCGAGCGGAGCGACCTCTTTTTCGAGGAAGTTTTTCACGATCTCGCCCTTGCGCTTTGTTTCAGCCTCAACGTTGTTCTCGAGCAGATATTCAAAGCTCGCCGCGCCGGCTACAAAGCTGAGCTGGTTGCCGCGGAAGGTGCCGTTGTGCTCGCCGGGCTTCCAGCAGTCGAGCTCCTCTTTAAGGAGCACTATAGCGAGGGGCATGCCCATGCCGCCGATGGACTTGGACATAACGACCATGTCGGGCACGATGCCCGCGCGCTCGAACGAGAAGAAGGTGCCGGTGCGGCAGCAGCCGACCTGAACGTCGTCGATGATGAGCAGGATACCGTTTCTGTCGCAGAATTCGCGCACGCCTTGCAGGAATTCGTTGCTGAACGGGCGGATGCCGCCCTCAGCCTGCAGGGTCTCCATAACGACCGCCGCGGGCTTGTCGACTGCCGAGTGGTCGTCGTCGATAAGCATCTGCATGTATTCAAGCACATCCATGCCCTCTACCATGTAGGGCGCGGGGATGTGGGTAACGTCGCCGAGAGTAGCGCCGCAGCCGTTGCGGGCGTACATTTCGGAGGTGAGCGAAAGCGCGCCGAGGGTCATGCCGTGGAAGCAGCCCATGAAGGCGAACACGTTTCTTCTGCCGGTTTTCTTTCTGGCGAGCTTGAGCGCCGCCTCGATGGCGTTTGTGCCGGTGGGGCCGCAGAACTGGATCTTGTATTTGAGTCCGCGCGGCTCGATGATCTTCTTTTCGAGCGCCTCGATGAAGTTGCGCTTGGGAACGGTGTACATATCGAGCGCGTGGATGATGCCGTCGGTGGAAAGGTAATCAACGACCTTCTGCTTGATGTAGGGGTTGTTGTGGCCGTAGTTAACAGCGCCCGCGCCGCAGAAGAAATCGATATAATCGTTGCCGTCTTCGTCGGTCAGGGTAGCGCCCAGAGCGTTGGTGAACACCTTGGGGAAGTGTCTGCAATAAGAGCGCACTTCGGATTCGTATTTTTCAAATGTGCCTGTATTCATAAGATCTCTCCTCACTATTAATGCATAGTTTTGATGTAATCGGCGAGAACGCCGCGGGTCATTTCCTCTATCTGCTGTGGCTCGTCGGGAAGCATCACCAAAAGCTGATTTCCGGCGCGCACCAGATATCCGTCGTCGCCCTTTGGATTTTCAAGTCTGCGGCAAAGCGAGGGCTTGCTGCCCGCAGACGCCTGCGATATTATGTCGCGCACGCTGCGGTTGTCCTCAAATTCCAGACCGCCGACGGTAAATACCACGTCGCAGGTATCGAATGCCTTTTTCAGCTCTTCGCCAAGCGATGAACGCATTGTGGCGAACACCGCCGAAATCATATTCAGTCCCATATCGGGGAACGCCTTTTTAAGCGCCTTTTCGCAAAAAGACGTCTTGCGCGCCGAATAGTAAATTATGATACAATTCATCGGACGCCTCCTACTGCTGGTTGCGGTATTCGGGCTTTAGGATAGCCTCGAAGCTGGGCGCGATAGTCATGTCGCACGTCACCTTTTTGAAGTCAAGCTGCCAGCCCTTGAACTTATAGTCGTAATACTGGTCGCTCGGCTTGACAGGATCAGGCGGAGGCGTTGCCGCCTTGCCGTCCTCGACCGTCTGGGTGGAGATAAACGAGCCGTCGTAGTTGATGAACGTTACGCTGTGAAGCTGTACCGGCTTAGTTGTGGGCTCGTTGCTGCCGGATGAAGCGGTGGTGCCGGACTTTTTGGTGGTAGCCTCGGCGGTGGTATCCGATGTGACCTTCTGATCCTTGAAGTCGTAGGTGCCGTCGTACCAGTCGATCTGCTGCTTTTCGTAGGCGGTGCAGAAATCGGTGACGGTCGGGCGCTTGCCGCCGCGCGAGGAGTAGTAGACCTCGGGCCATACGGCGTTGCCGTTGAGACTAGCCTTATTTGTGTCGACCTTTGAGGTCTCGCCTATGCGCACTCTGCGCGCCACAACGACCGTGCGGAAGTTGGTGTACTCGTACGAACAGGTCGAGAGCGTGAGCAGCTCGTCGTCCTCGTTCACGTCCACGGGGCAGTTGATGAGCGAACGGATACGGGTGTTGTAGACGTAGTTCATAAAGTCCTTGTCGTTCTGGAAATCGCCTACCATGTATTTGAAGAATTCGCCGTGAGCTGACAGGGTATTTGTTTTGTAAACGGAAATGATCTTGTACACTCCGTCGCCCTGCGGCGTGTCAAACTTAATTGTGGGATGCTTTTTATAGAAATCGAGATTTCCCTCGGTTCCGCCGTAATCCATAAGTCCGGCGAACATTGAGCCGTCGTTCATATGGTGACCGTGCAGCACGATGTTTTTGCTGTTCATGCCGCTTGTGCAGCGGTAGTCAAGGAAAATACAGCCGTAGGAATCGTAGTCACGCTTGTAGTTATGGTTGAGATAGTACTGACCCGTAATGTCGTCGCCCTTGTGCCAGAGCACGGGATAGTCTATCTTGGTGCCGTTTATTTGGATCCAGCCGACGATCTCTTTGTTGACCTTTAGCAGGTCGTCCCAGTTGATCGAGCTGCCCTTGCCCTTGTTTGGCGTTTCGCCGCCTTCCTTCTCTTCGGTGCTGTGAGCTATCTTCTGGATATCGCCGTTGAGCTTCTGCTCCTCTATCGGGCGGTAAACAGCGTGATAAATAAGCACCCAACCCGCGACGATAAACACCAAAAGCGAAGCTATGACTACGCACTTGCGCGCTATCTCCTTTGCGCCGTCGCCGGGCAGCGGGATAAAGCGGTTGACAAAGCCGGTTTTCGGCGGCACATAGGTATGTACCGAAAAGCCGTCGGGATACTCGTCCTTGTTGTTTTCAAAAACATCGTTGGTGCGCTCGCAAGCCAATGCGGCGATTTCGGCAAAATCCATGCCGCAAAGCTCTGCCTTAGGCACTACCGCGACGCGCATGCCGTCGAACATGAAGGCGTAGCCCTTGTAGCCGTTGCCGAAGTCGCCCAGCGAAAACACCTTCGCCTTTTTGCGCGTGAGCTCAAAGCTCTTTTCAAGCTCCTCGAGCTCCTCCTTGGACGCGTGTCTTGCCTTTGCCGCCTTGAACGCGGCGTTGCGGCTCTTCCAATAGTCCTTGGGAACAGGCTCGTTCACCGCCTTTTCGGCGGCGACCACGCTTTCGACAAGATACTTTTTGAACGAGCTGTTGTCCTTTGATTTCAGCGCGCCGGTGACTATGGCGATGTCGGGCTTGTTGTAGGACTTTGCGATTGAGGAGAGCGTCATCTTGATAGCGGACGCCTGAAGCAGGGTCTTTTTTATGCCCTTTAGCTTGTAGCCCTTTGCTTCAAGGCTGCGCTCTATATCCTTGTCGCGCCATGACAGCGGCTCGGTTTCGTTCTTTTTACATACGGATAAAACTTCTATCAACACGCGGTTACTTCCTTTCGTGTCAGTATTATTGCAAATAATCGGGATATATCTGCGTTACCTTCAAATTTTTGAGCGCTTCCTCGATAAGCGGCTCAAACTCCGCCCTTTCCTGCGCCTGTTTTACGTATTTCAGGATGGGCTTGGTGCGCGGATGCCGCGGTGTGAACACTGTGCAGCAATCCTCGTACGGCTCGATCGAGGTCTCGTAGGTATCTATTTTGTAAGAGATGTTGATTATCTCCTGCTTGTCCATGCCGATAAGCGGACGGAAAACCACCATGTCGGCGGCCTCGTCGGTGCAGTTCAGCGCGCCTATTGTCTGGCTGGCGACCTGACCCAGGCTTTCGCCCGTGATGAGCGCCGAGCAGTCGTTGTCAAGCGCGATGCGCTCAGACATCTGCATCATAAGGCGGCGCATGATGATGGTGAAAAGCTCCTCGGGACAATCGTCGCGCAGCTTTTCCTGTATCTCGGTGAAGGGCACGGTGTACATAGTCATCGGCCCCGCATAGCGGCTGACCTTTTGCAGCAGACGCACCACCTTGTCCTCGGCGCGCGCGCTGGTGTAGGGCGGGCTTGCAAAGTGTACGGCGGTAAGCTTCAAGCCGCGCTTTGCCATCATGTACGCCGCGACGGGCGAGTCGATGCCGCCGCTGATAAGCAGCACTGCCTTGCCGCCGGTGCCAACGGGTATGCCGCCCGCGCCGCGAATGGCGTCGGCGTGAACGTACGCGCCCTTGTCGCGGATCTCAACGTAAACGGTCACATCGGGCTCATGCACATCGACGCGCAGGTGCGGATATTTTGAGAGGAGCACGCCGCCGAGCTCGCGGCAAATCTCGGGAGATTTAAGCGGAAACCGCTTGTCGCTGCGCTTTGCCTCGACCTTGAAGGTCTTGGCGGCGCGAAGCTGCTTTTCAAGATAAGCGGGCGCCGTGGCGATAACTGATTCCATGCTCTTTTCGTCGCACAGAGCCGCGCGCGAAAGGCTGACGATACCGAAGACCCTGGACGCGCGCTCGTAAGCCTCGTCGAGGTCGATATCCTCGTCGAGCGGCTTGACTGTGATCGTGGACTGCGCCGAGGTAATCTCGAACCTGCCCAGCGATTGCAGTGCGATCCGTATATTTTTTTTGAGTACGTCCTCGAATTGACGGCGGTTAAGACCCTTTAATACGATCTCGCCGTCCTTCAAAAGCAAAATTTCTTTCATAATACCTCTTTGTAGTTGAAAGTTGAAAATTACAAACGACAAGTTCATTTGCCTGTGACCGGTAATTTGTAATTTGTAATTTGCAACTTGTAACTGTACTAACGGTGCGCCAGCACCTTCAAACCAATCGCTACTCCTTCACAGAGGGCGTCTATATCTTCAAGCGTGTTGTGTTTGCAAAAGCTTATTCTCAGCGCGCTGTCAGCCTTTTCGCGGCTGAGCCCCATCGCGCTTAAAACGTGGCTCGGCTTGCCCTTTGCGCAGGCGCTGCCCGAGGACACGAACACCTCGCGCTCCTCGAGGAAGTGCAGCATGGTTTCGCTGCGCACCCTGCCCGCCGATATGTTGAGCACATACGGCAGCGCGGCTTCGGGCGAGTTGAGGGTTACGCCCTCGATTTGAAGCAGCTTTTTCTTTGCGTAGTTATTAAGAGCCGATACGGTCTTGTAATTGTTTTCGATGTCGAACATGTCGCAGGCAACGCCGAATGCCGCTATCGCGGGCAGATTTTCGGTGCCGGGGCGGATACGCTTTTCCTGTTCGCCGCCGTACTGACGGGATACGAGCCGCACGCCCTTTTTTATGTAAAGCGCGCCAACGCCCTTGGGCGCGTGCACCTTGTGACCGCTCACGCTGATAAGGTCGGCGCCGAGCGCCTTTGCCTTTATTTCGAGCTTGCCGAACGCCTGCACGGCGTCGGTGTGGCAGAGAATCTTTTCATCCTTCGCTTTGACCGCGGCGAATATTTCGGACACGGGCATTATCGCGCCCGTTTCGTTGTTGACGAGCATGACGGACACGAGCGAGGTGTTTTTGTCGGCAGCAGCCGCGACGTCCTCGGGATGAATGAACCCGTCCTTTCGGGGAGCTATGCGTTCGACCTGAAAGCCCTCGGCTTCGAGCCGCTTTGCCGCCTCGGTGACGCTGCTGTGCTCGACTGCGGAAATGATGATTTTTTTGCGCTCGCGCAGCCTTGCGTAAGCCGCGCCGAAAAGCGCAAGGTTGTTAGCCTCAGTGCCTCCGCTCGTAAAGGTTATTTCCTCGTCGCTGACACGCAGCCGCAGGGCGACCGATTTGCGCGCGTTTTTCAGCTCGTTTTCAGCCTCGATGCCCTTTGAGTGGAGCGAGGAAGGGTTGCCGTAAAGCCGGGTCATTACCGCGTAAGCCTTGTCCGCCGCCGCCTTTGAAACTGCAGTGGTCGCGCTGTTGTCAAGATAATGCTCCAAGCTCTTCTCCCCCCATTTTACATATTTTTTTTATTATACAACAAACGTCAAAAAAAATAAAGTGAAAAAATCAACATAATTCGGGTATTTCGGAAAAGAATATTAGTATATAAACAATTTCATTTCACAAAAATAACACATTAAGGCGGAGGAAGAACGATATGGTAACGGCAAAGGAATACGCGAAACTGGTTGAGCAAAAAGCTCCAAAAAGCAAAACAGCCCTCAACTGTGTGAGAGCTTTTTTGATCGGCGGCGGCATATGCGCGGCGGGTCAGGGGATTTTTGAATTATTCAAGCAGTGGGGCTTGGACGAGCTTGCCTCACGCACGGCGACCTCGGTGACGCTTATCTTCATAGGCGTGCTGATAACCGCGCTGGGCTTATATGACAAGCTTGCGCGAAAGGCGGGAGCCGGCACCTTGGTGCCGATAACGGGCTTTGCGAACGCCGTGTCCGCACCCGCGATAGAGTTTAAGACCGAGGGCTTTGTAACGGGGATAGGCGCAAAAATGTTTTCCATAGCCGGCAGCGTGCTGGTTTACGGCGTGAGCGCGTCGGTGATATACGGCGCGGTTTTATGGGTAATGGGCATGTTTGGGGTAACGCTGTATTAAAAAATGACCGGCTCGATGTGAGCCGGTCGAATTATAACAGCAAATCAATATCTAAAATAATAAGCAGAAGCAGAGATGGTTCTTACATTCATCTCGTACAGTCCGCGGTAAAGCAGGAAGTACAGCGCAACGAATACGCCGATAATAAGACCCGCCATAAGAAGTCTTACGAAAACATTGCCGTTGGGATCAAATTCGTCCTTGATCTCCAGAAGTCCGGCGCAGATGTACCAAACGACCGCAACCGCAAAGAACATAGAAGCTACCAGGCTGGACGCCAAGTAGAACAGACCGCCTATAAGGATGATGCCCATTGGAACGATGGAATTAACGCCGAAGGATATAAACGAATCCACAAAAAGCTGACCTGCGTTGGCAGGCTTTCTTCCGCATACAAGCAGGATGAGGAATCTTGACATAACATATACGGTACACATTGCAATAACAGCGATGAACGCCGCCAAAAGCGCAAAACCGAAGTTGTAGTCGATCAACGGTCTGCCCTCATAAGCCACATGACCGTAAATGCAGTTCTTTACGCCGAGCATAACGAGGAACAAAACAGCGATGTAAATAATGGGAGTGACAAAATCCTTCTCCTTGATCCTGTTGTCTACCGCCAGCTTGGGGTTCTTGAAGTAAATGGTGAATGGCTCGATAAGCTTCTGTCCGAAGCTTTTGCCCGAACGGGTAACGTACTGGGGACCGCCCTGATAGCCGCCCTGCTGATAGCCACCCTGCTGGTAACCGCCCTGATAGCCGCCCTGCTGATAGCCGCTCTGCTGATAGCCGCCCTGCTGATAGCCGCCCTGCTGGCTGCGCTCAGCTACTGCACCGGGGCAATTACATACGGCGTCGTCAGCGAGCTGATTGCCGCAGTGTTTGCAGAATTTCATAATCCGAATCTCCTTTTCATATGTTGATAATATTTGCCGCAAGCCTTTTGCGCATTAACCTGAAAAAGCTTACTAAAAATATATTACCAAAATAAAAATGCTATGTCAAGCTAATATTTATGCTTTCCTGTCGAATATTGCGCTGATGATGTTACTATTTAGCTTTTCGCCGATAACGATCACTATATCCTGACCGCAGTCTATAGGGCGGATATCGGTGCGGCTTCTCGTGGCGTTGCATTCAAGCCAACCGTCGCCGTCGCGCGCAAAGCCCTTAACGCGGAACACGTCGCCGCAGTCTTTGTTTGCGAACGCCTCAGCCGCCTTCTCGGCAAACTCCTCTGCGGTAAACGAGCGGTTCAAAAAGTACTGTGAGCCGAAGCCGCTGTCGTCGGTGGTGCCGCGCTTTACAAAGCTTTGGCTCTCGTAACCGCAGTTCATCACGCGCTCAAAGTCGGAGTCGGTAAGATCGTCCCAATCCTTGGCGATAACGCGGTTTTCAAGGGATTTTTCGCACTTTACCTTTTTGAGCGCCGAACCGATATGCCTGACGGTCGCCACCTGCTCCTCAGCCGTCGCCCACTGGGTTTTGCTGAGCACGACCACGCCCGCGCCGGCGACCTGCGAGGCAAGCAGATAGTCCGCGCTGTCCGAAAGATCGTCGCCGAGGTTAGCGTCGACCACGGCTACTACGCTGCCGATCTCGTACCAGCGGTCAAGCGGCGGCTCGTACAGAGTGTCGAAAAACTCGTCGATATCGAACACGCCCGAGGGCTCTATGAGCACGCGGTCATAGCCGCTCATGCCGAGCGCTATGAGCTTAGTTTTGAAGCGGCGCTTGTGGCAGTCCGCGTCGCACGCGCCGGCCACCATGTCGAGCCCGCAGTTTTCACCCTCGAGCTCGCGCAAAAGCATCATATCAACATTGACCGCGCCGTAATCGTTTTCGAGGATACCTATCCGCTGACCCCTGCCGAGCAGGAATTTTGCGTAACGCTTTAAAAACGTGGTCTTGCCCGAGCCCAGAAAGCCCGTTACAAGGTCAACCTTGATCATCGCTTGCCTTCAGCGCGTCGCAGAACTCGCGTATCTGCGCCTCGACCTCTTCGCGCGGCTTATCCTTAGGCTCGACGAGCATCAGTTCCACCGCGAGATTCTCTATGCCCAGCGCCTTTTTGAGCTTCTTCAGCGCGCGCTGACCGCCGGAGCCCATAAAGCACACAGCGCCGGCAAAGCGCTTGCCCTCGAGCGCCTCTTTGTTGTCCTCGATAAAGGTGCGCAGGGGCGGCGCCATATTGCTCGCCCACACGGGAGAACCGAAAATAACAGTATCGTATTTTTTGCCGTTGAAAATGTAGGGCTGGAGCTTGGGCTTGCTGCCCATCACGGCGCTTCTGCCGCCCCACAAAAACTTCTTCGCGCCCTTGTCGGGGAACGCCTTTACGGGATGAAGCGCCAGCACGTCGGCGCTGAGCTTTGACGCGACGCTTTCCGCGACCTGCTTCATATTGCCGCTCATTGAGTAATAAACAACTATTGCCTTCATATCATTACCTCCGTTAAAAAATTATCAGTTTTATTATACCGTCCGGAGCGCAAAAAGTAAACATGTTATTTGTAAAAAAGCGCAAATGATTTTTATATATTTTTCCTCTTTAGATTGACAAAATTCGCAAAAAAGCTTATTATTAAAAATGGCAGATTAGATTCTTTTTGAGGAGCTGATATTATGAACAACGAGATCAAACAGAATCGTTCCGACGACAACCAAAACCCGCAAAATGAGGACTTCCTTGAGGATTACGGATATCCCGAGGATTATGAGCCTCAGAAAACGAGCAGGGCGGCGATGATAATCGCCGTAATAGCCGCAGTAGTAGTTTCGGCGGCAGTCGCCGGTTTTTTTGTCTATTTAATATTTTTTAACCAAAGCGGCGAAGAAAACAAGGATAAGGTGAGCTCTGCCGTTGAAACGACAGTTCCGCCGTCCACCGCCGCGACCGCGCCCACAATGACCGCGAACGTCGCGGAAGAGCTGCTTATAATGCCGGATCTGAGCGGCAAAAGCGAAAGAGAAGCGTATGAGGCGCTTAACAGGGCGGGTATAAAATTCAAGGTCAAACGCGAATACAGCGACGACGTGCTCACCGGATACATCATTTCGCAAAGCCCGTGGCCGAACAATGAAATAAGCAAAAACAAAGAAGCGCTGATCTATATTTCAAAGGGCGTGGAAAACGAGATACACACAACTCCGCGCACACGTACCGAGTCCGACACGACCGAGGACGCGTCATCGTCCGGGCACAGCGGCTCTGACGACGACTATCTGCTGCCGGATTCCGACAAAAAGATCCTCTCCGTGCAAGATCTGGCGGCGTTTGACAGAGATACTTTGAACCTCGCCCTGAACGAGATATTCGCGCGCCACGGATATATATTCTCTGACGCCAAATTAAAGGCGTACTTTACCAAAAAGAGCTGGTACCACGGCACCGTAAAAGCAAAGGATTTTGACTACGGCGTATTCAATTCACATGAAGCCTTTAACATGGACCTGATAATCTCGTATCAGGAGCAGATGGGCTACAGATAAAAAGCTCACATACAGCGACCTTATAAAGAAACCGCGAAAGGTAAATGATTATGCAAGAATACTGTTTAAAATGTATGAGAAAGCTGAACGGCTCGCCGGTTTGCGCGCGCTGCGGCTTTGACAATACTCCCCCCGTCAAGTCTGAGCCGTACCACCTTAAGCCCGGCTCTGTCCTCGCGGGCAAATACCTTATTGGACAGGTGATAGGCGAAGGCGGCTTTGGCATAACCTATATCGGCTTGCAAATGACCCTTTCAAAGCGCGTAGCCATAAAGGAATACTATCCCTCGGGCGCGGCGAACCGCTCGATCGACAGCTCCGAGAACATTATAGTGACCGGCAGCAGAATCGATTTTTACAAAAAGGGCATGCAGCGCTTTTTGGACGAGGCAAAAAACGTGGCGGCGTTCTGCGAGGAAGACGGTATAGTCGATATAATGGACTACTTCCGTGAGAACAACACCGCCTACATAGTTATGGAATATCTGGAGGGCGAAACGCTTAAGGACTACGTTTCGCACCACGGCGTTTTCATGCCCGAAAGGCTTATTTCGCTGATGATACCGCTGATGCAGTCGCTGAATTCGATGCACACGCAGGGTATTATCCACCGCGACATTTCGCCCGACAACATAATGTATCATAAATTGCAGCGCCTGAAGCTGATGGACTTCGGCTCCGCGCGCTTTTACACCAACGAGGAACGGCAGCTTTCGGTGGTGCTCAAGCAGGGCTTTGCGCCCGAGGAGCAGTACCGCAGCAACGGCGTTCAGGGTCCGTACACCGACGTGTACGCCCTTTGCGCAACCATTTACACCTGCATAACCGGCAGAGTGCCCGCCAACAGCGTCGATCGCCTTATTGAAGACACGCTTATGCGACCGTCGGAGCTCGGCGTGAAAATCGCGCCTTACCAGGAAAACGCAATAATGCACGGTCTGGCTGTTAAGGCGTCGGAAAGGACGCCGAACATCACGGCGCTGATAAGGGAGCTGACGACCGACAACGACTCATCGCGCTTCAACGCGGCGCACATTCAGCCGCCATTGCCTGCCGCCGAGCCGCCAAAGAAGGAGAAAACCATACTTCAGCAGCCCGTAGCCGATTCACCGCGCCCCACCGCACATTCGGCCTCTTACAACGGGAACGCCGGCAACGGTTCGTACGCCACAAACCTCAACCCCCAAAACTCTTACCGCCAAAACACAAACGCTCAAAGCTCTTACAGCCAAAGCGGCTATAGCCAAAACTCCTATTCTCCGAATTCATACACTCCGAATTCATACTCTCCGAATTCCTATGATACGAACTCTTATTATCCGCAACCAGCCCCTAATAAAAACTCCAATCTTCCCAAGATACTGGCGATCGTTATAATTGCGGTCACGGTCATAGCGGCGGGTATAATAATAGCTGTCGTTCTGAAAGGAAACGATGACGGCAAAAACAACGGTGGTTCCGCTTCGTCGGATGTTCAAACATCGGTAACCTCCGCGCCCGTCGAAACGACAAAGCCGACTGTTCCCGAAACGACTGTGCGTCCGACCGAACACACTACCGCGCCTGCCGAAGATGGTCTGACGGTTGCACAGGCGCAGCTTTACGGCAACGAGATCAAGGATTACTTTTTTGATAATATATTTGAGTACGACGACAAGGTTTCGGAAAACGACCAAATAAAATCGCTGGGCGTATATTACGTTGAGAAAAAAGCCGGCGGTTTTACCTTGATATACTACCTGTATCAAAACATGACCGCAGGCTATTACCGCTCGGTTTCGATATATCCGGGTTCACTTGAAGTAAGCAACGGCAAGCTTGTTGAAAAAAGCAAAATCTTTGACGCGGACGAGCCCGGCACGACCCTTGACGAGGCGGCTGTGAACTCTTACTTTTTAAGCGACATGGCAGAAAACTATTATAATTACACTCAATTATATCCCACCAACTGAGAACAGGAAAACGTATTATGCAAAAATATTGCTATAATTGCATGTATCCGCTTGAAGGCGCTTCCTTTTGCGGGCACTGCGGCGCCGACTGCAAGGCAGCGCCTGCCTGCGCGACATATCATCTGCCCTGCGGCACTGCGCTGGGCGGCGACTATATCGTAGGCAGAGTGCTGGGCGAGGGCGGATTCGGCATAACCTATATCGGTCTGCAAAAGACGCTTTCAAAGCGCGTCGCGATAAAGGAATTCTATCCGTCGGGCATAGCGCAGCGCGACAACAGCGTTTCAAACAATGTTGAAGTGCCCAAGGAGCGCAGGGATTTCTTTCAAAAGGGCGTAGACCGCTTTTTGTTTGAAGCAAAGAGCGTTGCCGCCTTCAACGACGAGGAAGGTATAGTTGACGTTCAGCAGTACTTCCACGAAAACAACACCGCGTACATCGTGATGGAATTCCTCGACGGCGAAAACCTAAAGCAGTACATAAGCCGTCACGGTTTGTTTGACGCCGACGAGCTTATTTCCCTGCTTATCCCCGTGATGAAGGCGCTGAAAAACATGCACGCCAAGGGCTTGATCCACCGCGATATAAGCCCCGACAACATAATGTACACCAAAAGGGGCAAGCTGAAGCTGATGGACTTCGGCTCGGCGAGGTCTTATCTCGACGACGAGGAACAGATCGCCATTATCCTGAAACAGGGCTTCGCTCCCGAGGAGCAATTCCGTCACGACGGCGAGCAGGGCCCCTACACCGACGTATATGCCCTGTGCGCCACTATCTACACCTGCATAACCGGCAAGGTGCCGCCCGTAAGCCAGGAACGCGTGAAAAATGACGAGCTTGTTCCGCCGTCGAAGCGTGGAATAAGCATAAGCGCCGCTCACGAACAGGCGCTGATGCACGGTCTGGCGGTATTTGCCAAGGATCGCACGCCCGACATGAGCGCGCTTATAGCGGAATTTACGGCAAAGACGCCCGTTGACATAAAGACGGCGACCACCAAAACCTATCCCGTAAAAAAGAAAAACACCGGGGCAAAGCCCGACGACGGCGGCGAAAAAACCGCGCAGCCCGACAAGCACGGCAAAACCGAAAAACGCGATACGGCGGAAGGGTATAAGCCCTCGCCCTCGCCCAAAAAGCAGGAACCGCCCGCAAGCCCGAACGAATATATGAATGCGCGCAAGACCCCTGATTCGACCGTAATGCCGAACGAGCAGCCGACTCCGCCTAAGCCGGCATGGCGCACCGTTTTATCAATAGCGATCCCCATTGTTATCATGCTGGGCGCGGTCATAGCGGGCTGTATACTTATCGCCTCACGCGGCGGAGATCAAAAGGCGACGTCCTCAAGCTCCGGCTCGTCTCAGGCGCAGTCCAGCCTTAACATCAAGGAGCTGCTTTCGGGCATAGACAGCACGCGTCCCACATTCTATTATCCCGACAACACGCAGCCTACTACCGCGGTTACTCAACCGACCGTTCCCTCTCCCCTTTCGCTCAGCGAGGCGCAGGAATACAAAGATTCGCTGAAAAGCTTTTTCCTGAACAACGTTGAGCACAACGATCCCGAGGCGCGTTACGGCGAGCGGATAGAGCTTTACTCGATCTACTACAGTGAAAGCGTTCGCGACCCGCGGACAAAATACATAGCCTTTGTTTACCGCAACGGCTCGGCGAATTACTACAAGGTGCTGTATGCGCCCGCATCGCAGTTTTCGGTAAACAACGGCAAGCTTGACTACTCCACTACATTTCTCAACGGCACAAATTCAGACCCCACACTGAGCGGCGCGACTGAAAACTGCTGGTTCCTCAGCCTTCCGTTCACCAAGCAATACGACAACACAAAAATATTCTGAATATATCGAAGGTAAATAATATGCAGAGATACTGTTTTAATTGCATGAATCAAGTCGACAGCGCTCCGTTTT
Organism: uncultured Ruminococcus sp.; assembly: GCA_902776375.1. Lineage (GTDB taxonomy): Bacteria > Bacillota > Clostridia > Oscillospirales > Acutalibacteraceae > Ruminococcoides. Next base: position 35,413 of record CACYPV010000013.1, read on the forward strand.
GTCCGCGCTGCGGTAAAAAAACCTCAGACACCGCCGCCGAAGCGCCCTATCACCTCACGCCCGGCACCATACTTGCCGAGCGCTATTTGGTGGGCAAATTCATCGGCGAGGGCGGCTTTGGGATAACCTACATAGGACTTGACACTGTGCTCTCAAAGCGCGTGGCGATAAAGGAGTTTTACCCCTCGGGCGCGGCTAACCGCACCAACTCGGTCTCCGACAAAATTCTGGTGACGAAGGGTAAGGAGGAGTTTTTCGGCAGGGGCGTTGAGCGCTTTATGCTTGAGGCAAAAAGCGTGGCGGCGTTCTCGGACGAGGACGGTATAGTAGACGTTCTCGACTACTTCCCCGCTAACAACACCGCATACATAGTCATGGAATATCTGGAGGGTGAAAACCTTAAGGACTACACGTCGCGCTACGGTCTGTTCAGCTCCAACGATATAATTGAGCTGATGCTTCCCGTGATGAAATCGCTCAAATCGATACATTCAAAGGGAGTTATACACCGCGACATAAGCCCCGACAATATCATGTTTACCCGAAGCGGCAAGCTTAAGCTGATGGATTTCGGCTCGGCGCGCTACTACACGAACGAGGACAGGGAGCTTTCGGTCGTGCTGAAGCAGGGCTTCGCCCCCGAGGAGCAGTACCGCAAAAACGGCAAACAGGGGCCGTACACCGATGTTTACGCCCTGTGCGCCACCATTTACTGCTGCATCACCGGCAAGGTGCCCGAGGACAGCCTTGACCGTCAGGTACACGACGCCTTGCTGCCGCCGTCGAAGCTGGGCTTTTCCATATCTCCGGAACACGAGGCGGCGCTTATGCACGGCCTTGCCATATACGCCGAAGACCGAACACAAAACATGGATGTTTTGATGAACGAGTTCAAGGGCTCGCGGGTAATACGCCCCACAATCGACGCAAACCAAGTGGACATCAACCGCGTCAAGCAATATAATGAACACCAAAATCGGCAAAACCCTCAGCGGCCGGTCAATCAATACCATCCGCAGCAGAGACCGCCGCAGCAGAGACCGCCGCAGAGTCCGCAGTGGCAGCCGCCGCAGAACATGCCGCCTTACAATCGGGGCGGCTACAGGCAGCAGCAAAAGAGCAACGCGCCTATCATTGTCGCGATCATCATTGCCGCCGCAGCTATCCTTATACTCGGCGGTATCATGGCATATATGCTGTTTAATAATGACAGTGACAGCTCTGACACTGACACGACCGCGGCAACCACTCCGTCAGCCAATGCATCGGGCACGAGCCAAGCAACTGTGCCCACCTTTGCGACGGCGGCGCCCGACACGACCAAAGAGGTCACCCGGCCCACCGAGGCAAAGGGTATTCCGGAGCCTCCGACCCATACGTATCCCGAAACCTCGCCGCTAAGCACGGAGGATATCGACGACATTCACTCTAACTATATTTATCCGCGTTTCGGCGCCGATATCGCATATATGAACGAGTACAAGGACGGCGGCTCCTACGATTATGTCGTTGCCGAAAACGGACGCGTATGGATAGGCACAAAGGGTTCGTTCCACGACGACGAAAACGATAAGGTCTGGTACTTCTTCGACGAAAACCAAGAGCTTTACTTCGTTTACCGCCACGCGAACAATGAGGAATATCGCTACTATATCCATGATAACCAGGTGATAAGATACTATGTCGGCGTTGACCAAGGTCAGCAGCATTACGACATGGGCGACAGCGCCATAACAAGCTCGGTAAAGAGCATAGTAAAGGACGCGAACGACGCCTACGATTCGGTTTACTATTATACATCATCTAATTAAAATAACAGCTCAGCCTTAAAGGTTGAGCTGTTGTTTTTTATTATCAGTACCTTACGCGGAAGGAGCGTTCGTTGGGGTCGAGGGCTATCGCGCGGCTTGATATCCTGTCGATATGTATGAACCTGCCGCGCTCGAGCGCCGAAACCACCTCGTCGAGCTTGCGGGGGATCCCCTGTATCTCCATTGTGACGCTGCCGTCGTATTCGTTGCGCACCCAGCCGGTGACGCCGGCTATATCCGCGGCGCGCTGCGCCTGCCAGCGAAAGCCTACGCCCTGCACCAGCCCGTAAAAGCTTATTCTCCTGCGCTCGGTTTTATCGCCGTTATACACTGTCATATCATCCCGCCTAATTGTTGTGGACATAGTTGTCTTCCTCGGTAGTTTCCTCGGTCCTGCCGCCGTAGTCGCCGTAGTCGTTGAAATCGTTGAAGTCGTTGAAATCGTCGCCTGTGTTGATAAGGTCATAGTTTTCAAAGCGGAACACGTCGCTTACAGGCAAGCCGTTGCCGCCGCTCGACCGTACATGATCTGCGGAGATAAGGTCTTGATAAAGATACCATCTGCCCGCGCTTTTGATAAGCATGTTACCGCCCGAATGGATCTGCGCCGTATGCTTGCCATCTGCGTCGGTATAGCTTATATCCACACTGAACGCTATTTGAGCCGCGTCGCTGACTTCCTTGATTTCCAGACCGTCGTTTGTTAGCTTGGCTGTAAGCTGTTCAAGCTCGCCAGGTGGCAAAGGCTGCAGGCTTTCCGTTTTTACCGAAAAGCTGACCTTGTCGCAGACAGGCAGCTCCTGACCGTACAGCCACTCTCGCAGATCCGAGAAGCAGTTGTCGCGCAGGTCGTTTTTATAGAATGCCCAGAAAAACGCGCTTTTATAGAAGTTCTCGAGGTATTCGTCCTGATGCTCGTAATAATCGTCGAGCGACTTGCGCGGATACAGCAGGTTGACGTAAGCCTGAGCCGCTTTTTCGCAGGCGCCGATCTGCTCGTCGCTCAGCTTAGGCGCTTCGTCCGGCGTTGACTTTGCCGCCGGCGCCGTGGTAACCGGACTGTCGGGCGACGCCGTTTTGCCGCCGTGCGCCAAGCCGCTGTCCTTACCGCCGCACGCGCAGAGCGCCATGCAAACGACGACCGCGGACAACAACAGAGAAATCATCTTTATCATAGAGGCAACTCCTTTCAAGAGGTTATACCTGTGTAAATAATATCATATTTTTATGCACAAATCAAGATATTTTTATGATATTTGCAAGTATATAAAAATAACCCGCCGCTTTCGCGACGGGCTTTATTTTTGCGGTATTTTACATTCTTTCGTAGTACACGCTGAGGAACTGCTCGAAGAATTTTTCTTCGTCGATGTTGAATCGCGCGTACTGGTTATCGTAGCTGAGTTCACCCGGCATGGTGAGCAACTCGGTATCCATTCCGCCGCCGAACATGAATTCGGCAGCAAGATATGTTACCTTTGCCGCGTTGAGGTTAGTGCACGAATACGGCGAGGACTCGTTGTAAACCGTGATCGCCGAGGTGATGTCGCCCTTAAGCTTCTTGGTCATCGTGGACAAAAAGCCTTTTGCGTATATCTTCTGGCGTTCAAGACGCTTCATGCTTGAATCCACACCTGATTTATCTCTCAGACGAACGAAGTTTTCGGACAGCTTGCCCTCCAGATGATAGCTTTCGCCCTCGGTGAAAGGACCTATGGTCTCGGGAGAAGCAACGTCGACTCCGCCCACGCTGTCATTGACCGCGGCTATACCGTCAAGATCAAGCGCGTAATAAGTGTTTACGGGAACGTTATAGAAGATGCGTCTGACGGAGGAAACCGTGTTTTCGCAGCTTATCTCCTTGCCGTCGCCGTAAGCGTAAGCCATACATACCTGCATTTCCTTCATGCCTGAATAGTGGCCGCTGGGAGAATACAGCGCGACGTCGGTGATGGTGTCACGCGGAACGGCGAGAAGGGTCATCTTGTGATCTTTAACGTTCATCGCGATCATTACGATGGCGTCCGCCTGTCCGCCCGTGCCCTGTGCGGTCTCGTCGTCGATCGAGCGCTTGTCCACGCCCATGAACAGTATGTTGGTTACGTCGTGGTTGTACTTATAGGTAACGCCCTTGTACATTATGTAGTCGCCGTTGTCCTGGACCTCAGCCTGAACCGTTTCGGGAACTACCATGTTAAGATTGACGTCGAAGAAGTCGCTTCTGCCGTTGAGGTAGAGGATCTGCAGCGTGACGCAAATCGACAGTGCTATCACGAGAATAGCGGAAACAACGATTATAAGCACCTTTTTCCACTTTTTCATCTTCTTTTTGCGGCGTCTGTGGTGGTGATGGTGGTGGTGACCGCTTGAAGAATGGTGGTGCGTTCCGCTTGAATGATGCGAGATACTCGCTCTTGATTTCAGAAATTTATAATCGGACGCGTCGTCATATATCGTCTTATTTTCGGTATTTTCATCCGCGGCTTCCTCAGGCGCGTTTTCAGCCTCATCGATCTCGAGCGCTGCCGCCTCTTCCTCAATGAAGCCCTTGTCCTGTGAAACTGCGTCGTCACTTTGTCTTTTCATCTTTTATCAATACTCCTTGCACAAGAAAACGGCCGTCGCCACTGCTAAGACAGGTGCTCAGTACCAGCATTTTGCTATTCATGTCCAGCTTTACGCCGCTGCGCACGTTGCTGTAAAGCGAATGGGGATTCTGCGCCAAATCGAGCCATTTTTGGAAAACATCGTCTTTTTTGAAATCGTAAGAATTGAGGATGTGCTTGTCGTCGTATGCATGCGCCGACACGACCTCGTATGTAAGCAGCCTGTCAGGGGTGTAGATGTATATGTACCTGTGGCTGTTGAAAAAGCTTTCGTCGCCGAACATGTGCAGATTGGCGAACATCGAGCCGTTGCGCATGTTATGTCCGTAAAGCACGGTCACCCGGTCGGAATAATCCTTTTTGTTCATCGACTGGGAATAGATAGCTCCCGGGAAGCTGTAATTCTTGTATACGTCGTGATCCAGATAATAGTTGTCGTCCTCGCTGCTCTGCAATACGGGCAGTGAAATGTTGGTGTCGGGGATATATATCCACGAATAAACGTCGGGATTCTGCTCGCGCAGACCCTTGAAGTCCACCTTGCTGTCGACGGGAGGAGCGGGTACAACGTTCGATTTGCCGTTGGAGGACGAGGTAGCGTTCGTTTCGTCCTCATCGACATACACGCCGTTTTCCGAGGTGGTGCCCACAGTGAGGTCGGGCGCATAAGATTCTATAGTATCGTTATAGGTGCTGCCCGTCAGGTTTATTCCAAGCTGCTCGATCACCAAGCGGCCGACTGCGAACAAAAAGATCGCGGCACACACTATTATGGATATTATCAAAATTGTTTTCTTTTTTTCTTTACTCATAAAACATCACCATATTTCCTATAATTGTATCATCTAAGCCGCTTTATGTCAATGCTTTTTGGGCGGCGCAGTTGGGAAATTAGCTGTCGGTTTTATGAATTTTTCGTGAATTTTGTCAGTCCCGCCTATAAGGAACACCGCGCGAAATCATTCGGAAGCGCGATAGATAAAAACAAAAAGCCTCCGCCGACTGGCAGAGGCCTTGGATTTACGAAATCAGTTTTTCTTTGCAGTTTTTACAAGCGCGACCGAAGCAACACCGCAGCCGATAACAGAAGCGGCAATCAGCAAATAAGTGATGACATCGCTGCCGGAACCGGTCTTAGGAGACTTGTTGCCGTCATCAGGCTTAGGAACAATCGTAGTTGCCTGTGTCTCGGGCTCTGTAGTAGCGATGGGGCTATCAACAGAAACGGCAAAGGCAGATACGGTTGAGAAAGCCATGATCATAACTGCAATCAACGCTGTAATAAATTTCTTCATAATTATTCCTCCTGATTGACAAATTTTTAACAAATTGCTTTGTAGCATTTATACTGTTTCGTAAGCTGATTATAACACATAGATTTTCAAATGTAAAGGGCTTTTTTTGAATATTTTTCGAAATTTACACAAAAATTTTATCCTGCAGCAGATAATATGTAAATTTTGCCTGTATATACATTTCTTTGCCGCTGAAATACGGTTCAATGATCTCTTCCTTCTTTTAGCAATAAATCAATAAAATGTAAAAAAACCGATAGAAAACTGCTCGGTTTCTATTGCATATATGCCGATTAGAATGTATAATTAGTGTGGATTATTCTACGAAAGGAGCTTTATGTTATGAACATAGCTCAATTACAGCAAGAGATCATAAAACTTAAAAAAGAAAAGGACGTTTGCGTTTTGGCGCACAGTTATCAGGCGCGCGAGATCTGCGAGATAGCCGATTTCACGGGCGACAGCTACAAGCTGAGCGTCGACGCTTCAAAGGTGACAAACAAGACCATCCTAATGTGCGGCGTGCGCTTTATGGCGGAGACCTGCAAGATACTCTCACCCGATAAAACCGTTATCCTCGCGGCGCCCATGGCGGGCTGCGCTATGGCGGATCAGATGGACAAGGCGCTTATTTCTCAGGTAAAAGAGAATTTCCCCGACTACACCGTAGTCGCATACATCAATACGACCGCTGAATTGAAAACGATCTGCGACGTTTGCGTCACCTCGTCTTCGGCGGTGAAGATAGTCAATAACATCGACAGCAAAAACATTCTGTTTATACCCGACTGCAACCTCGGCGCGCATGTCGCGGCGCAGTGCCCCGATAAAAGCATCAAGCTTTTAAACGGCGGCTGCCCGATACACGCCTGCGTGACCGTGGACGACGTTAAGGCGGCAAAGGCGCTGCACCCCGACGCCGAGCTGCTGGTCCACCCCGAGTGCGTGCCAGCCGTTTGCGAGCTTGCCGACTACATCGGCTCGACCTCAGGCATAATGGACTACGCCGTAAAATCGGACAAAAAAGAATTCATCATCGGCACCGAGATCAGTATTGCCGAGCACTTGCAGTACATGTGCCCCGACAAGAAATTCCACATCCTCAGCCTAAAGCTTATTTGCCCCAACATGAAGGCAACTACTCTGGTCGACGTGTACAACTGCCTTGCAGGCACGGGCGGCGAGGAAATAGAGCTTGACGACGACACCATCCGCGACGCGAAGCGCTGCATAGACGAGATGATACGTCTTGGTGGCTGATATGGCTAAAGCTCTTATAGCAATGAGCGGCGGCGTCGACAGCTCGGTCGCCGCGTATCTTATGCAGCAGCGCGGCTTCGACTGCACGGGCATCACACTTAAGCTATTTGACAGCGAGACCGACGCGGCGCCCGGCGAAAAGACCTGCTGCTCGCTTGACGACGTTGAGGACGCGCGCAGCGTCTGCCGCAGGCTGGGCATCCCCCACTTTGTATACAACTTTAAGGACAGCTTTGCCGAAAACGTTATAGTGCGCTTTATCCGCGCCTACGAAACCGGCTGCACGCCCAACCCCTGCATAGACTGCAACCGCTACATAAAATTCGATAAGCTAATACGCCGCGCGGAGGAGCTGGACTTTGACTGCGTTGTCACGGGTCACTACGCCCGCGTTGAATATGATGACAGTTGCGGCAGATGGCTGCTGAAAAAGGCTTGCGACCTCAGCAAGGACCAAAGCTACGTGCTCTACTCTCTCACCCAGAGGCAGCTTTCAAAAACAGCGTTCCCGCTGGGCGAGATGACAAAGGACGAGACCCGTAAGCTCGCCGAACAGACGGGCTTTGTGAACGCGCGCAAGCACGACAGCCAGGATATCTGCTTTGTTCCCGACGGCGACTACGCGCGCTTCATAGAGGAATACACGGGAAAGACATATCCGAACGGCGACTTCGTTGACGAAACCGGCAAGGTGCTGGGGGAGCACAAGGGCATTATCCGCTACACCGTAGGTCAGCGCAAGGGGCTTGGGCTGGCTTTGCCGCATCCGATGTACGTTAAAGAAAAGAACCTCGCCGAAAACAAGGTCGTGCTATGCGACAACGAGGCTCTGTTCTCAAAGGAGCTCTTCGCGGAAGATCTCAACCTTATTTCCGTTGAAAAAATCACCGAGCCCATGCGCGTTAACGCCCGCGTGCGCTACAATCAAAAGGAGCAGCCCGCCACAGTATACGCGGCAGGCGAGAACGCTATTCGCGTAGTTTTTGACGAGCCCCAGCGCGCCATAGCCAAGGGGCAGGCTGTCGTGCTGTATCAGGGCGACTCTGTCCTGGGAGGCGCGACAATAATCTGACAAGGAGCTTACATATGCGCTGTTATCACTGTAAGAAAGAAATAAACACTGACGGCAAGGAAGTAAACTTCTGCCCGTTTTGCGGCAAGAATCCAAACGGTGAGACCCCGCCGCACAATGCCCGCTCAGAGTACGGGCAAGACAATAAAACCGTTTACGCCGATGACGTCAGTACAGCAAACCCGCAAAGGCAGGCGGAGCCTCCCGCGCAAAACAACAATGAACCTTTCATGGAGAATCAGTCCGGGTGGAGTCCGGTTCCGCCCGTTCCGCCGTACGGTCAGCCCATGCCTTACGACGAGCCTGAGAGCGGCAGCAAAAACAAGCTCGTCATAGCTCTGATCGCTGTTGTTTCGGCGTTGCTCGTCACGGCGATCATCTTTGCAATAGTCTTGTTTTTTAACAAATCCGGCGATGATAAAAAAAGCTCATCCGCGGCAGAAGCCTCTGCACAGGCGACGTCTGTCTCCGAGGCGACTACTGTTAAGCCTGCGGAAGAAACGACCGTAAAGCCCGTTGAGGAAACGACGGAAGAGCCTGAAGAAGAAACCACCGAGAAGCCCACCGAGAAGCCCACCGAAAAGCCCACCGAAAAGCCCACCGAAACGCCGACGGCAAAGCCCGTTATAGACACCCCCGCGCCCCCTGACGCTACATACTTTTCAGACGCGACGGCAAGCTCGCAGCTTGAAGATCAAACCGATTCCGAAACCAAGCTAACCTACAACTACGACGCGTCAAACGTGCTCAGCCGTGACACCACCTGCTGGTGCGAAGGCGCTGACGGCAAAGGCGTCGGCGAGTGGATAAGGCTTGACCTTCCCGGAACGCGCCGCCTGAGAGGTATAGGGATAATCAACGGCTACGCCGGAAATAAAAAACAGTACGAGAACAACAGCAAGCCCACAAGAATACAGCTTGAATTCTCAAACGGCGAAACAATAACATCTCCGCTGTATGTTATGACATATCAGGAAAGCCGCAGCCTTCAAAAGATAAACTTTTCAAGTGTTTTCGATGACGGTTATGTCGACACGGATTACGTTATTATCACGATACTTGACGCTTCCGACGCCTTTTATGACGATACCTGCATAACCTACGTTGAACCGTATTGACCGGAGGACTTATGAAAAGAATGATCATTTGCGTCTCGCTTTTACTGACCGCGTCGCTGTTTTTGACGGCGTGCGGCGGCAAAGAGAGCTCCGCGCCCGCCTCTACCCCGGACAGCGCGGCACAGCCGTCGACGGCAGCTGCGGCTGTTTCGGCAACGGAAACGCCCACGACGACGCCTGTTACAGAGGTCGAAACCACTGCCGAACCCGCAACTGAACCCTTTGTGATGAACGACGACCGTTCCGACCCCAACGATATCTATGACGGAACGGGCTTTGTATCGCTGAGCGACGTTATCCCCGACGTTGTCCTTGACATACGCTATTACTCGGAATATAATTTTGTGGGAAAGCGCGTAAACGGCTATGAGGAGCCGCTCGCCCTGCTCACCAAAGAGGCGGCGCGCGCGCTGGCGTCTGTCGCCGACAAGCTCAGAGAAAAGGGCTACAGGATAAAAATATACGACGCGTACCGTCCGCAGATAGCAGTCGATCACTTTGCCGCATGGGCGGCTGACCCGAACGACGACAAGATGAAGTCGGATTTTTATCCCGAGCTTGACAAAAGCGTTCTGTTCGACTACGGCTACATCGCCCATTATTCGGGGCACAGCCGCGGCTGCACCGTAGATATGACGCTTTGCGACAGCTCCGGCAAGGAAATAGACATGGGCTCGACCTTCGATTACTTCGGCGAGATATCTCACCCTGACTACACGGGCATAACCGATGAGCAGTACAGCAACAGGATGCTTCTGCGCAACGCCATGACCGAAGGCGGCTTCCGCCCCTGCGCGACCGAATGGTGGGACTTCACGCTGCTCGACGAGCCGTATCCCGGCACTTACTTTTCCTTCCCCGTAAGCAGAAAATCTTTGAAATACTGACGTACGACCCCACACAACTAATGAGGTGAAACATATGAACAACTCCGGCAAAAAGCTCAGCACTCCGATCGTTATCGGAATAATCCTTTGCGTTATCTCGCTCGTCCTTTTGGCGGGCGGCACGGTGATGTACTTTGCCGCAAACAATAACGAATCAAAGGCAGAGTCGTCCTCCGACCCCGCGAAGAGCGCGGACGATATCGACAACACCGCCAGGACAGACGTCGCCGGAGAAATCGGTTCAGACCCGCTCATCCCCTACACCGAGCCCGCTTATTACCCTGATGAAATGGGAGATATACTGAGCAAGGGCGGTATAACCTTTGCGGATTTTGCAAAAAACATGCCCTTGCAGCTGGTCACCGTCAGCACCGACGGAGCGACCGCTGAGATCAGATTCTTTGAGAACAAAGGCGGCGCTTGGGAGGAAGACAAATCGCTTGCGTGCAAGGGCAATGCCAGCAACGGAGAAACCGACGCCACGCCAAAGGGGCTGTACGCCATAGGCGAAGCGTTTTATCAGAACATTGTCCCCGAAACCGGACTGGCGCACTTCCATATAACCGACGGCACCTACTGGATAGACGACCCCGAATCTGACGATTACAACAAAAGAGTCGAGCTTTCAAGCGGCGGCGCAAAAGCCGTGAAAATGGGCGGCGTGTCCGACTACAAATACGGTTTTGTTATCGATTACAACACCGAATGTGATCCGGAAAAGGGCAGCGCGGTCTTTTTCCACACCGGAACCGAGCCGACGCACGGCTGCATATCGGCGCCGGAGAGCAACGTGCTGAACATTCTGAAACACCTCGACTCAAAACAAAACCCGTATATTTTAGTTGTTTAGGCAATACCGCATAATTCAGGTGTGCGGATTGCGCAGTAAGATTTTTCGGCAGGGTGTACAAATAATCGGTGCGCATACTGACGTATGGGCGCTGATTTTTGGGTGCAATGCCGGAATAATATTCAAGCAAGGCGTGCGCCGTGAATTGTGCGGTGTTGCCTTTAGTTTATCTATAAGGAGAACATGTTATGCGCTGCGTTCACTGTATGAAGGAAATAAAAGACGGGATAAAATTCTGCCCGTACTGCGGAGGTAAACCGTCTGAGCAAAACCCGCCCCACCAGCTTGCCGCAGGCACCGTATTAAAAGGCAAGTACCTTATCGGCAGCGCCATAGGCGAAGGTGGTTTTGGTATTACCTACGTAGGTTATGACCTAACACTCGAAATCAAAATCGCTGTTAAAGAGTACTTTCCCGCAGGTTATGCCAACCGATTCAACGCCTATACCAATTCCGTCACAATAAACTACAATAACTCAAACGACTATTTTGCCCACGGCAAGGAAAACTTTTTGCTCGAGGCAAAAAGCATCGCCAAATTTTCGCAGGAGAACGGAATTGTTGACGTTCGCGAATACTTTACCGAAAACAACACCGCCTACATAGTTATGGAGTATTTGGACGGCAAAAATCTGAGTAAATATATTCATGAGAAGGGTGTATTTAAACCGGATGCCATTATCCGCCTTATGATACCGCTTATGCGTTCGCTTGATAAAATGCACAGCGAAAACATTATCCACCGCGATATTTCTCCTGACAATATCATGCTTTTGAAAAGCGGAATGCTTAAAATCACCGACTTTGGCTCTGCGCGGTATTTTTCGGACGAAGGCGCAAAAACGATGTCTGTCCTGCTAAAGCCCGGTTACGCTCCATATGAACAGTACAGCCGCAAAAGCGCGCAGGGACCGTGGACGGATGTTTACGGCTTGTGCGCAACTATATATAAATGTATAACAGGCGAAACTCCGCCCGACTCGCTGGACCGCTGCGCCGGAGACGACTTAAAACCGCCTTCTCAGCTTGGCATAAGCATATCCCCCGCGTTTGAAAGCGTGCTGATGCATGGCCTGGAGGTTTACTCCAAAGACCGCTGCAAAAACATGACCGAGCTGATCGCCCTTTGCGAAAAAGCGCTTTCATCGCCTGATGATGTACTGATATCGGTTAAGGACGCACCCGATCCAAACCGAACGATGGCCGCCGGCTACGATAATGATCCGTGGCGCACCGGTCAAAACAATACGGCGGGTGCAGCCATGAAACGCACCGCGGACGCCAATTCCGGCGACGCGCCGAAGCGGTTCCCGCGCACTGCCTATATGGGGAGCAGCAGACGAACGCGCAGCTCATTTACCCGTTACGATCCGGGAAAAACCTATTCAGTGCGCATGCTGGAAAACAAAAAGTTTTACTCACAATCTATGAAAAAGCTGCGTGAGCAAAACCCTAACATCAATTATGATCCCCAAAAGAACTATATCTATCGCATTTCCGACGATCCAAAATACTACCGGAACACGGAGTCTTCCCGGCAAAACCGGAACGGCAAAATGTCAGATAACAGTTTCTCGGCCCGGCTTTCCGGAATTCGCAGTATTGACAATAATACTGTCAGCGCAAACTATGATATAAACAGCCAGCCGATCACATACCCTGAGATCGACGAAGAAGAACAAAAAAAGAAAAAGGAAAGAAATTTAATAATAATAGGCGTTGTAGGAATTATTATATTAATTGTTTTATTTAGTATTTTGATTGCTTCCTGCGCCAACATGAGCAAATCTAAAACCACCGAAAGCTCATCTTCCCAATCATATAACAACGATAATTATTATGACTATCTATTTTAACACAATAGGAGCATGAAAATGAAATGCGTCAATTGTCAAAAAGAAATTAGTTGCTCAGACAACTTCTGTCCGTTCTGCGGCAGACCTGTGCAGACAGCGCCTGAGTATGGGCACACGAAGGTGTATGTCCAGCCGAAAAAGCCGACGGAAAAACCGAACCCCGAAAGCAGCCGCCCTGACGAAAGCCCCGAAGCAAACGAACCCGTAACGCAGCCGCAGCTTGTGGTTTCGTGGCACGACGAAGGCTCCGAGGAGCTGATAGACGAAGAGGAGCGCCGCGAAATAAAACGGGAAAACAGGCGGTTTTTGATTATAGAGTGCCTGCTTCTGGCGCTTGTGCTTTGTCTGATCGGCGCGATTTTCTTTACGATAAAAAACAAAATGAACAAATACGACGTCTACACCATGGACGGCCTGTCGATGGAGGACACCATAAAAAGCGGCGACAAGCTGAGCGCCGAGAAGATGGCAGGCGCGCCCAAAAGCGGCGATATCGTTGTCATCTCGGGGCGCGGCGACAGCGTGTATATAAGGCGCGTCATCGCCGTGGGTGGTCAAACCCTGTGGCTCGACTACGACAACGACAGGATCGTCGTAGACGGTGCGGAGCTTTCGGAGCCGTATATCAAGGGCTCGACCTACTCGGGGATAACCGAGGACTACGCAGTGCCCCTCGACCTGCCCGAGGGCAAGGTATTCGTAATGGGCGACAACCGCGGAGTATCACTTGACAGCCGCTCGTCGGAAATAGGACTTATTGACGAAAAAGACATTATCGGCAAGGTTGTAAAGATCAACGATGAAGACATCGCCGCGCCGGCAGTCAAAAATCAAGAGGAAACAAAATGAAATACGGTGAAAGCTCTTTTGACATAATCTATCTTTTATTCGCTATTACCTCGGGCGTGTATTTGCTGGTGCGAAGCAAAAACGCCGTGGGCAGGCTGATGGGACTTGCCGCGTTCATTCTGGGCGCGGGCGACGCGTTCCATCTGGTGCCGCGCGTGCTGAATTACTTTGTGGACGGCGACTTTTCGTTCCGGCTGGGCACGGGCAAGCTGGTGACCTCGATAACGATGACGGTGTTTTACGTTCTGCTTTACCATCTGCACTGCCTGCTGTACAACAAAAAGCACGGCAAAGCTATCGCGATATCGGTTTACGCGCTTGCCGCCGCGCGTATAATAATATGCCTGTTTCCGCAAAACGGCTGGTTCAGCAATGAAACGAATCTGCTTTGGGCGATACTACGCAACGTCCCGTTTGCGCTGTTGGGCGTGCTGATAGTGGTGGTTTATTTTCAGACACGCGGCAAGATACGCGAGCTGAGCCGCATTTGGCTTTATGTTACACTGTCGTTCGCGTTTTACCTGCCCGTCGCCGTGGGCGCGGCTTACGTGCCGCTTTTGGGAATGTTGATGCTGCCAAAAACCGTATGCTATATACTGATGATAATCGATTTTTTAAGATACAGGGCGTCAACCGTGACCCGATAAGCAAAATATGCTGAAAACCTCGGCAATTTACATCTGATAATTAGTATTTGATAACAATTGACAAATTGCGACATTATGGGCTATAATTAATTGAATAATCTAATATACTAATAATACACCAATATTATATCCAATACATCATTTAATGAAGGGGAATGAGTATATGAAAGGGAGCAAAATCGCTCTTATTGTACTTCTCGGCTTTATAATCGCTATTTCGGGCGTAACCGTTGTCGGCTTCGCGCTGTCGGACAGTGATGATTCAAAAGCGAAAAAAGCAGACGAAACGGCCATGTCCGCATCGATAGCGACAAACAGACCGCGCTCGGTAATGCTGAGCGGCGTCAACGGCATCACCGTTGATAAGCTTGAACCGCACAAGGTAGTATTGTCGTGGTCGGCATTGAACGGCGCAACAGGCTACAATGTCTTCGCGCTTGATACCGATGTTGACACCGAATACAAGCTCATCGCCAACACCAACAAGCCCACGGCTGAGCTCAACGACCTTGCCGACACCACCAAATATCGTTTCAGAATAACAGCGTACATTCAGAAAAACGGCACCCTGTATGAATGTCCCGCAACCGAGTACGAGCTTTTCACTCCGATCGGCGAGGCAGAGGACATCAAGATCGAGCGTTCCTCCGAGGTTCTGGCGTTCAGTTGGAAGCAGAACGACAAGGTATCGGGTTACGATATACAGCGCGCGAGCGATGACAACAACAACGAGTTCCAGCAGTATGCAAACCTCAAAGGCAGCGCAAGCGAATTTGCAGACGAGGACGTTGAAAACGGCAAGCTCTACACATACAAGATCCTTCCCTACCGTGTGGTCAACAACGAAAGACTGTACTCGGCAAACGGCAAAACCGTTGAGCTGGTAAGCGGACTGGGCGCGCCCGCCGACTTCATAGCCAGAAGCGGAAGCAACCGCGTGACTCTCAACTGGAGAGAAAAGCAGCTTGCTTCAGGCTACAACATCTACATGGCTAAGGGCAAGAAGGGTACATATGAGCTTATCGGCACCGCCGACAACGGCTCGTTTACCACCGACAAGCTCACCGCGGGCGAGACCTACTACTTCCGCGTTCAGCCTTATATCAACCTCAAAAGCGGCAAAACCGTAGCGGGCACATGGAGTTCACTCAATATCGTGGCGGCAGATGATGACGAAAGCACGCGCAGCGCTCCAAAGAGCCAGATCAAGGGCTCGGGCACCTATGTTGAGATCAGCATAGCCCAGCAGCACATGTGGTTCTATGAAAACGGCAAGCTTATCCTTGACACCGACGTAGTAACGGGCAATACCGACGGCGAATGTGACACGCCCACCGGCAACTTCACCATGACCACTCGCGGCCAGAACGTTACGCTCACAGGACCCGGCTATTCCTCATTCGTCAACTACTGGATGGGCTTCTACGGCGGCTGCGGCATCCACGACGCAAGCTGGCGTTCATCCTTCGGCGGCGACATCTATCAGGGCAACGGCTCACACGGCTGTGTAAACACCCCGCTTGACAAGGTACAGGTAATTTACGAAAGAACCGATTTCGGCACACCTGTTTACGTATACTAAAAACCAACAGCTCGATACTCAAAACAGAGTACCGAGCTGTTTTTTGTTGCTGATCATCCTCCGCTTATCCTTTGATAAACGGAGGATTTTTGCTTTATATTATTCATATGGTAAGTTTAAAGTAAAGCCTCACATTGTACTTACTATTGCAGAAAGAGAATGGTTTGAAGGAGAAGGACGCGATAAAAGTTATGAGGAAATAATACGAGAAGCTATAAAAAATAAGAAAGTGATTGATTATGACGCAAAAAAAAGAAACGAGCTGTCAGTGATCGCCAAGAACGTAAATCTTGGAAATATAACACCATCGTTTCTTAATAATAATTTATCACAATTCAAGAATGAAATCAATAGTATTAAGCAAAAAATAGAATAAACTATTCCGACCGCTTCACAAAAACCGACCGCGACTACCTCGCCGCCGTGGAGCGCGGCGACATGGAAACCGCGCAGAGGATGGTGGACGAGGCGGCGAGAGCGGGCTGTAAGGCGCAAACAAAGAAAACGTTTCAAGTGGAAGAATAAAGAATAGCGATAGGGGTTATAAAAGTTATAAAAATATAAATCTTGATACACTTGATGATGAAGAAATAAAAGTGTATAATAATCGTGGATTGGCATATGATTTGTTTACAGATGAAGATAAGCTTTTACTTGAAAGTGAGTACAAAAATCTTAGTAATATTTCCCTAAGCAACAAACCATATCAAAACGCGAGATATGCTGACTTAAATAATAAACTTGTGGTATTATCCGGAAATTATAATAACCCACAGATTCATTCTGTTTTTATTATCAACGCAAAATCAGAAACATACGCGGAGATCATTAAAGACGAGATAAAAAATGAAGGAGAGTATTATGGTAACAGCAGAGAACAGTTTGAGAGCTTCGGCAGAGATTACCAAAGCATTACTGGAATCCAGTTTGTCGGATTCTACAGTTCTTATGATTTCCAGTATCTTAAAGGAAGGAAGGACACAGGGCAGAGAGCGATATACAATCCTCAGGCAGATTATTACGGATATACTAAACAATTCCAGGACCGAACAGGAAATCATACAGAAACTACGCCAGAGTTTTCCAAACGCGAGATAAAAACAAACAAAGGTTATACACTATCTGATAATTCAAGGATTATAGAAATAAATAAAAAAATTGTCTTACTGGATGGCAAATATGATAATCCGGTAATTTATCACGTTTTTGTCATAAATGCAACCTCAGAAAATGACGCGAGACCGGTAAAGGAATTTTTATATGACGTTATCACTGAAAGAAAAGTCGGAAACAGAATACATTATTGCGAAGTGGTCGAAAGTATATCATCAGCTGTTATCAAAGTTCAAGGACGGGGAGCTGTCCGAAGCTTTGAAAAATCAGATTATGAATATAATAGAGGATCTTCCACGTGGCAGCGAGCAACGTTACCAAGCTATTTCAACCATTTCGGATATACTACAAAATACCAAGACCGAACAGGAAATCATACAGAAACTATGCCAGAGTTTTCCAAACGCGTAGACGCCGACTACCTCTCCGCCGTGGAGCGCAGCGATATGGAAACCGCGCAGAGGATGGTGGACGAGGCGCAATTGAAAAAAGCTGCCGCAGGCAATGCCTGTGACAGCTTTTGTAATTATTCAGCTATATTGATCTCTACAGGAAATCAAATCAACCTTCTGCGATAGCAGCCTGAGCGGCAGCCAGTCTTGCGATCGGCACACGGAAGGGTGAGCAGGATACGTAGTCAAGACCGATCTTATGGCAGAACTCTACGGACGAAGGATCGCCGCCGTGCTCGCCGCAGATACCGATGTGGAGGTTGGGATTAACGGGCTTGCCGAGCTTGATAGCCATTTCCATCAGCTTGCCAACGCCGGTCTGATCGAGCTTTGCGAAGGGATCGTTCTCGAAGATCTTGGTGTCGTAGTAAGCGTTGAGGAACTTGCCGGCGTCGTCACGGCTGAAGCCGAAGGTCATCTGAGTAAGGTCGTTGGTGCCGAAGCAGAAGAAGTCAGCCTCGGTAGCGATCTCGTCAGCGGTAAGAGCAGCTCTGGGAATCTCGATCATTGTACCGACCTCATACTCGAGCTTAACGCCTGCAGCGGCGATCTCAGCGTCGGCGGTCTCAACAACAACCTTCTTAACGAACTTGAGCTCTTTGATCTCGCATACGAGCGGGATCATGATCTCGGGCTTAACATTCCAATCGGGATGAGCAGCCTGAACCTCGATAGCAGCGCGGATAACAGCCTTTGTCTGCATCTTTGCGATCTCGGGATATGTTACAGCCAGACGGCAGCCGCGGTGACCCATCATGGGGTTGAACTCGTGGAGGGAAGCGATGAGAGCCTTGATGTCCTCTACGCTCTTGCCCTGCGCGTCAGCCAGCTTCTTGATATCATCTTCCTCGGTGGGAACGAACTCGTGGAGAGGCGGATCGAGGAAACGGATGGTTACGGGGCAGCCCTCGAGAGCTTCGTAGAGAGCCTTGAAGTCGCCCTGCTGATAAGGCAGGATCTTGTCGAGAGCAGCTTCTCTCTCTTCAACTGTGTCAGCGCAG
Organism: uncultured Ruminococcus sp.; assembly: GCA_902776375.1. Classification (GTDB taxonomy): domain Bacteria; phylum Bacillota; class Clostridia; order Oscillospirales; family Acutalibacteraceae; genus Ruminococcoides. The sequence goes on from CACYPV010000013.1 coordinate 53,812, forward strand.
ATCATCTCGCGGAACGCAGCGATTCTGTCTTCTTCAAAGAACATGTGCTCGGTACGGCAGAGACCGATACCCTCAGCGCCCAGCTCGCGAGCCTTCTTGGCGTCGGCGGGTGTGTCGGCGTTGGTGCGAACCTTAAGTCTTCTGTTCTCGTCAGCCCAAGCCATGATCCTTCCGAACTCGCCGGCGATCTCAGCATCCTTGGTGGCGATAGCGCCGTCATAGATGTTACCGGTGGAGCCGTCGATTGAGAGCCAGTCGCCCTCGTGGAATTCTTTGCCTGCGAGTGTGAACTTCTTGTTCTCCTCGTCCATAGCGATGTCGCCGCAACCGGATACGCAGCAGGTGCCCATGCCGCGGGCAACAACGGCAGCGTGAGAGGTCATACCGCCGCGAACGGTCAGGATGCCCTGTGAAGCCTTCATGCCGGTGATATCCTCGGGAGAGGTCTCAAGACGAACGAGAACTACCTTCTCGCCTCTTGCGTTCCAAGCCTCAGCATCCTCAGCGGTAAACACGATCTTGCCGCATGCAGCGCCGGGGGAAGCGCCCAGACCCTTGCCGATAGGAGTAGCAGCCTTAAGAGCAGCTGTATCGAACTGGGGATGGAGCAGGGTGTCGAGGTTTCTGGGATCGATCATTGCAACGGCTTCTTTTTCGGTTCTCATGCCCTCGTCAACGAGGTCGCAAGCGATCTTAAGAGCAGCCTGAGCTGTTCTCTTGCCGTTTCTGGTCTGCAGCATGTAGAGCTTGCCGTGCTCAACGGTGAACTCCATGTCCTGCATATCTCTGTAGTGGTTTTCGAGGGTAGCGCAAACGTCCTTGAACTGAGCGAACGCCTCGGGGAATTTCTCCGCCATCTGAGCGATGGGCATAGGAGTACGAACGCCGGCAACAACGTCTTCGCCCTGTGCGTTGGTAAGGAACTCACCCATCAGCTTCTTCTCGCCTGTAGCGGGATCACGTGTGAAGGCAACGCCGGTACCGCAGTCGTCACCCATGTTGCCGAACGCCATTGACTGAACGTTAACGGCAGTACCCCATGAATAGGGGATATCGTTATCGCGGCGGTATACGTTAGCTCTGGGGTTGTCCCAAGAACGGAATACTGCCATAACAGCGCCCATAAGCTGCTCCTTGGGATCATCGGGGAAGTCTGCGCCGATTTTCGCCTTGTATTCAGCCTTGAACTGTGTTGCAAGCTCTTTGAGGTCGTCAGCGTCAAGCTCTACGTCCTGAGTAACGCCCTTTTCAGCCTTCATCTTGTCGATAAGCTCTTCAAAGTACTTCTTACCAACTTCCATAACTACGTCGGAATACATCTGGATGAATCTTCTGTAGCAGTCCCAAGCCCAACGGGGGTTTTAAGACCGAGGTTGAGGATCGTGTCCATCATACCGGGCATTGAAGCTCTGGCGCCTGAACGAACGGATACGAGCAGGGGGTTCTTTTCATCGCCGAACTTTTTGCCGGTGATCTCTTCCATCTTTACGATGTACTCGTTGATCTGACCCTGGATCTCGTCGTTGATCTTTCTGCCGTCCTCATAATACTGAGTACAAGCTTCTGTTGTAATTGTGAAGCCCTGGGGTACGGGAAGTCCCATGCTGGTCATTTCAGCAAGGTTAGCGCCCTTACCGCCGAGGAGCTCACGCATGTTTGCGTTACCTTCAGAAAAAAGGTAAACCCATTTTCTTGCCATAGTGGTAGTCCTCCTAAAATGTATTAATGCGGCTGTGGCAGCAATTAACTGCCAACATATCTATGCCTAAATGTTATTATACCAAAGATTGACGGAAATTACTACATTTTTTTGAAAATTTTTTCTTCTAAAAAACACCTGCAATTTTTATTAATATTGTATAAATCGTTTAATTTCCGATAAACATCGGATTTTTTTGCAAATTTCACTTGAAATTTCTATTTTTTATGCGATAATATTAATGAGTATAAAAAGCGTCAAAAGCTTATTTGCCCGTTTTTCGGGTCATTTCAAACAGCGAGGTTTTTATGAGTAACTGTGCGATAATTCTGGCGGGCGGCGAAGGCAAGCGGATGAAGTCCGATAAGCCGAAGCCCATGTCTTTAGTGCTTGGCAAGCCTATGCTGCAGTGGGTCATCTCCGCGCTCAAACAGGCGGGGGTAAACGACATCTGCGTAGTCAAGGGCTACCACAAGGAATACATAGAGGAATATCTGCAAACGCTCGACTTCCCGGTCGAGAGCGTATACCAGAAGGAACGCCTGGGCACGGGTCACGCCGTAATGATGGCTAAGGACTTTTTGAGCGCGCATGACGGCAACGTAGTAATCCTCAACGGCGACGCGCCCTTTATGACGGCGCAGACCATTGAAAACTCGCTTGCGCAGCATACCGATACCGGCTGCGCGGCAACGGTCATCTCGGCAAAGCTCGACGACGCCACCGGCTACGGCAGGATAGTGCGCGACGCTCAGGGCAACCTTAAGGCAATAGTTGAGCACAAGGACGCCGACGCGGAAACGCTTAAAATAAATGAGGTGAACTCGGGCGGCTACTGGTTCGGCTGTCAAAAGCTGCTTAGCGTGCTGGACAAAATAAAGTCCGATAACGCCGCGGGCGAGTATTATCTGCCCGACGCCATCGCTCTGCTTTTGCAGGAGGGCGAGACCGTAGGCGCATACACCGCAGAGTGCAGCGACGCTGTTTTGGGCGCCAACGACCCCGAGCAGCTTGAGGAGCTCAACCAAATCGCCAAGGCTAAGGGTTACACCTGCGATTGATCACCGACCCCTACAGTGCGCGCATTTCATACGTAAACACATGTTTTTTACATAAACAGGCAGCTAACCTAGATATGAGAAAGGGAGAAACAACATGAACTTTCACGGAAAAGACATCAAAATCTTCTCGGGCAATTCCAACGTTGACGTTGCGCAGGGCATCGCGGGCTGTTTGGGTCTGCCGCTGGGCAAAAGCGACTGCACCCATTTTTCCGACGGTGAGATAGCCGTTTCGCTGCACGAATCCGTGCGCGGCAGCGACTGCTTTATCGTTCAGTCCACCTGCACCCCCGTAAACGACAACATCATGGAAATGCTTATCATGATCGACGCCATGAAGCGCGCTTCCGCCGCGAGGATCACCGCGGTAATGCCCTACTTTGGCTATGCCCGTCAGGACAGAAAGGCAAAAGCGAGAGATCCGATCTCGGCAAAGCTTTGCGCCGACATCATCACCACAGCGGGCGCTGACCGTGTGCTGACGATGGACCTGCACGCCAACCAGATCCAGGGCTTTTTCAACATCCCCGTTGACCACCTGCACGGCGCCGGCATCCTCGCCAACCACATGAAAGAGAAGATCGGCGGCAACTTTGACGACTTTATCGTTGTTTCACCCGACCTCGGCTCTGTTACACGCTCCAGAAACTTCGCTTCCAAGATCGGCACAGGTCTGGCGATCATTGACAAGCGCAGACCCAAGGCGAATGTTTGCGAGGTAATGAACATCATCGGCGACGCCAAGGGCAAGAAGGTCATCCTTGTTGACGATATGATCGACACCGCCGGCACGCTCTGCAACGCTGCAAACGCCATTGTTGAAAAGGGCGGCGCTACCGAGGTTTACGCATGCGCGACCCACGCGGTGCTTTCCGGTCCCGCTGTTGAGAGGATCAAGAACAGCGCAATCAAAGAGGTCATCCTGCTCGACACCATCCCCGTTCCCGAGGAGAAGATGATCGACAAGTTCACCATCCTCCCCACCGCTCCCATTTTTGCTGAGGCTATCGCGAGAATCTACAACGACAAGCCCTTTACAGCGGCGTTCTCATAAAAAACATATATTCAACGATAAAACAGGCGGACTTGTAAAAGTCCGCCATGTCTTGTATATGCGAATCTGTCATCCGGAGCGGTCTGCGAAGCAGAATTCGCGAAGCGAATAGTCGAAGGATCCCCCTGTCAGGAAACCTTGTCTGTCGCCGAGGGGGACCCGTAGCCGGGCGGCAACCCTTTTGTCGCTTGCGCGACATTTCCCCTTGGAAGGGGAATCACTTCGACTAAACCGCTGCGCGGTTTTGCCCTTCGGGCACCGCTCAGAATGACATGTTGCATTGTTAGGAGATACAACCAATGTTCGGAAGAAAAACCTTTGGCGGCTCGGTCGAATACCTTATTGTCGGTTTGGGGAATCCCGACCGCAAATACGAGAACACCCGCCACAACTGCGGCTGGCTGGCGATAGACTACATCGCCGAAAAGCTTGGAATAAAAGTGAATAAAATAAAATATAAAAGCTTTGTGGGCGAGGCTGCCATCGGCGGCAAAAAGGCGCTGCTGATGAAGCCGACCACCTACATGAACAACAGCGGTCAGGCGGTGGTTGAGGCGATGAACTTCTACAAGATACCGCCGGAGAACGTCATAGTCATTTTTGATGATGTGTCGCTCGACGTGGGCAAAATGCGCATACGCCAAAAGGGCAGCGACGGCGGTCAAAAGGGCATGCGCAGCATAATCTACCTGAGCGGCAGCGACGCCTTTCCGCGCATAAAGATAGGCATCGGCGCAAAGCCTAATCCCGATTGGGACTTAGCTGACTGGGTGCTGTCGCGCTTTTCCGACGACGAGCGCAAAACGCTTGATAAAATGTTTGAAAACGCCTATGAGGCGGTCGGACTTATCATCGACGGAAAGACAGACCGGGCGATGAACAGATTCAATTAACGATCGACAATGAACAAAATGGACTTTCTTCCCGAGGCGTTCGGGCGCAACGCGGCTTTCCGCAACCTGCTGAAAAACGCCAAAACGGGAAAAACCCTTTGCGTTTCGGGGCTGTTCCCCGTCGCGAAGGCTAACATCATAAATACCATGTGCCGCGCCAAGAAGAAAACGGCGCTGTGCGTTGCCTCCGATGAACGCGAGGCGCAGACCCTGTGCAACGATTTGTGCTGCATGGGGCTTTCGGCGTTTGTTTACCCCGTGCGCGACTACAACTTCCTTGAAGAGATAAGCAGCCGCTCACACGAGTACGAGCACCAGCGATTAAAGGTGCTGCTGAAGCTGCTGGACGGCGAATGTGACGTGGCGATAGCCTGCGTAGACGCGGCGTGCCAGCTCACCGTGCCGCAAAGCGTGCTGCGCGACACAGTTCTGGAGCTGAAGGAAGGCAAAGAGATACCCATAGAAAAAGCCGTGCGCGCGCTGACTCTGCTCGGCTATGAGCGGTTCGACGCGGTAGACGGCTGCGGTCAGTTCTCGCTGCGCGGCGGTATCCTCGACTTTTTCATGCCCGACAGCGAGCATCCCGTGCGCGCCGAGTTCTGGGGCGACGAAATATGCGATTTGAGCTACTTCGATTTGGAAACTCAGCGCCGCTTTGAAAACGCCGGAACTATCCGCCTTACGCCCTCGACCGAGATAATTATCGAGGACAGAAACGCGCTGGCGGACAAAATCATCCACAAGGCGGGTCTGCTGCGTGGAAAATCCGCCGCAAAAGCCCGTGAACGGCTTTACAGCGAGGCGGAGCTGCTGCGCGGCGGCGCGACGCCCGCAAACGCCGACAAATTTATCGGTCAGATATACGAAAAGCCCGAGTGCCTGCTCGACTACATCAGCCGCGACAGTCTGCTGTTTGTCAGCGAGTACTCCAACGTGAGCGACCGCGGCAAGTCGATGGACTTTCAGAACACCGAGCAGCTAAAGCAGGGGTTACAGGACGGCGTCCTCGCGCGCGGCTTCGACCGCTTTTCACTGACCTTCAACGAGTGCTCCGAATTTTTCGCGGCGCACGGCGCGGTGGTGCTGGAGAGCTTCGTCCACGGCAGTATTCCCCTGCCGCTCAGCGATATCATCAGCTTTTCGGCAAAGCAGCTCAGCCAGTGGAACGGCTCTTACAAGCAGCTTGTCGAGGACCTGCGCGGACTGTACTCCCCCGAGAGCAGCGGCGTAGTGCTCGCCGGCACCGACAAGGCGGCGAACAATCTTGTCGAAAGCCTGAGATCGGACGGCTACAACGCGGAATACACAAAATCGCTGCCCAAAGCCGAAAAAGGCGTGCTGTATGTAATGAGCGGCGCGCTCAGCGCGGGGATCGAGCTGCCATCGGAAAAATTCTTCCTGATAAGCTACGGGCAGGCGGCTTACCGCCCGGAGAAAAAGCGCAAGCGCAAAAAGGACGGGCAGGAGATCTACAGTCTGTCGGAGCTTTCGGCGGGCGACTACGTGGTGCACAGCGTTCACGGCATAGGCGTGTTCGGCGGCATCCGCAAGATCGACACCCACGGCGTGATAAAGGACTACATCAAGATCGACTACGCGAAGGGCGACGCGCTTTACGTGCCCGTCACCCAGCTCGACATGGTCGCAAAATATATCGGCGCACAGGAAAACAGCCGCGTAAAGCTCAGCCGCCTCGGCTCGGGCGACTGGCAAAAGGCGAAGGCGCGCGTCAAGACCTCGGTAAAGGACATCGCGAAGGAGCTTATCGCCCTGTATTCGGCGCGAATGAGGGCGAAGGGCTACGCTTTTTCGCGCGATAACGAATGGCAGCGCGATTTCGAGGCAAAATTTGAATACGAGGAAACGCCCGATCAGCTCACCTGCGCTCGAGAGATAAAGCGCGATATGGAGCGCACCGCGCCGATGGATCGTCTGCTGTGCGGCGACGTGGGCTTCGGCAAGACCGAGGTCGCGCTGCGCGCGGCGTTCAAGTGCGTTTCCGACAGCAAACAATGCGCCCTCCTCTGCCCCACCACGATTTTGGCGTGGCAGCATTACCAGACCGTGTGCAAGCGGTTCGAGGGCTACCCCATACGCGTTGAGCTGCTATCGCGGTTCCGCACGGCAAAGCAACAAAAGGATATCCTTGAACGTTTGAAGCGCGGCGAGGTGGATATGATAATCGGCACCCACCGCCTTGTGCAGAAGGACGTGGTGTTCCGCGACCTGGGCTTGGCGATAATCGACGAGGAACAGCGGTTCGGCGTTCAGCAAAAGGAGCGCTTCAAAGAGCTGGTGAAAAACGTCGACGTGCTGACGCTGTCGGCGACCCCGATACCGCGCACGCTGAACATGGCGATGAGCGGTCTGCGCGACATGAGCGTGCTTGAGGAAGCGCCGCTAAACCGTCAGCCGGTGCAGACCTATGTGCTGGAGCACGACGAGGCGGTGATAAACGAGGCTATAAGGCGCGAGCTGCGCCGTGGCGGTCAGGTGTTCTACCTGCACAACAACGTGGAATCCATAAACGGCGCCGCCAACCGCATACACGAAGCCGTACCGGAGGCGCGTATAGCCGTGGGTCACGGCAAGATGAACGAGCAGGAGCTCAGCGAGGTGTGGCGGCAGATGCTGGCTCAGGAGGTGGACGTACTGGTGTGCACCACCATAATCGAGACCGGCGTAGATTTGCCCAACGCCAACACGCTTATCATAGAAAACGCCGACTGCATGGGGCTTTCGCAGCTTCATCAGCTTCGCGGCAGAGTGGGCAGGAGCGCGCGGCGCGCCTATGCTTACTTCACCTTCCGCCGCAGCAAGGTGCTGAGCGAGATACAGCAAAAGCGCCTTGAAGCGATAAGGGAGTTCACCGAGTTCGGAAGCGGCTTCAAAATAGCCATGCGCGACTTGGAGCTGCGCGGCGCGGGCAACATAATGGGCGCGCAGCAGCACGGCCACATGGAGAGCGTGGGCTACGACATGTACCTTAAGCTGCTGGGCGAGGCGGTCAGCGAGGAACGCGGCGAACAGCCGAAAAGCGACAACCTGGACTGCCTTATCGACATTTCTGTTGACGCGCACATCCCGGAGGAATACGTCGAGAGCCTGACCCTGAGGCTTGACGTTTACCGCAGGATAGCCGATATACGCAGCGTTGAGGACAGCGAGGACGTTAAGGATGAGCTTTGGGATCGCTTTGGCAGGATACCAAAGTCGGTGCTGGGGCTTATAGACATTGCGCTGATACGCAACAAGGCGCACGCCATGGGCGTTTATGAGATAAGGCAGAACGAGAACGCTATTTTGCTGTATGTCAAGGAAATAAAGTCACCCGCCGTTGCCGATCTGCTTATCGCGCTGAACGGAAAGGCGCAGCTCAACGCAGGCAGCAAGCCGTTTTTGTCGGTGAAGATCCAAAACGGACAACAGCCTATACCTGCGTTGAAGCGGATTTTCGGTCTGGGTGATAAAAATAAAGCTTTTAAATAAAATATTTTTTGAAATAAACGCAGAATTTTTCGTAAAATGTAGACATCAGCGAAAAAAATGTGTATAATGATAAGGTACGTACCCATAGTTTGGGCAATAAATAATAATAAGGATGGTAAAAGAATGAAACCAACAGTTAAAATCGCTTCCTTGCTGATGGCTGTCCTGATGCTGTTCTCAGTGTTTGCAGCGGGATGTACCACAAGCCAGGAATGGTCTTACAAAACAGACGATGAAAAGCTTGCAATCGGCGTTTACCTCACCGCCATGTACTATGCGTACAAGGACGCTGAAGCCATTGCATCCAAAATGGACGACTATGACGCGTCAAGCGACAGCTGGCTCGACAAAGAGATCACTGACAAGGCCGGCAACAAAGAAGTCGCCAGCAAGTGGATCAAGGACAGAGCCCAGCTCAGAACACTCGAGATCCTCGTGCTCAACAAAGAGGTCAAAAACTACGGCGCTACAGTCGACTCGGCTGTAACCGAGAAGATCGATACGGACGCTGAGCTGATTTGGCACTACGGCACCACAAACACCCAGTATCTCCAGTACTATTCCTTCACTCCCATGAAGGAGATCCTTGAGAAAAAGGGCGTTTCACTTGAAAGCTTCAAGCTTTACGCGCAGAACTTCAAGCTCCGCGACGAAGGCGCACTGGGCATGACGACCGAAGATAGCGATCTTTTTGATACAAACTTCTCCAACAACAGCGCCAGATTGTTTGAAAAGCTCTATTTCGAGGGCGGCTCACAGGCAGTTTCAAAGGAAGACCTCACAAAGTATTTTGAGGACAACTACGTAAGGATCACAATTCTTCCGGTCCAGCTTTACGAGTCGACCACGGACGAGGCGACCCAGCAGAGCAAGAACGTAGCTTTTGACGATGCTAAGGTAAAGCAGCTCTGCGGCGACCTTGACAAGATCGCTAAAGCGGTCAACGACACCAAGGACAGCACCAAGGCGGCTGAGACCTCAGAGAAGCAGATCAAAGATTATACCACCGCAAACAGCCTTCAGGAGGGTGCAGCTTCAACAAGCACCATGAACAAGAACAACGCCAACCTCAAGGAAGAGCTTGACAAGGCAGTCAAGGAGCTCGGCGAGGGCAAGGCGACTACCGTTAAGAGCGGCGAAGGAGAAAACGCGATCTACTTCTATATCTTCCGCTACAATACGGAATCGGCAAAGGACGATTACCTAAACAGCGGAGAAAACGACAAGACAATCATCAGAGCAATGAAGGAAACAGACTTCGAGAAATACCTCGAGACACTCACCAAAGATTTCAAATACGAAAAAAGCGACTCGGTCGATAAATACGATCCCGATATGTACTTTGTTGCAAAGGACCCTGAAACAACAGCCGTAGAGGAATAATTTGACCGAACCGCATCTAAACAAAAGGAAGGTGTTTGAATGAGAAGACATTCAAAGTTTATCGCGGCAATTATATGCGTTCTTTTTGCACTGACATCCCTGTGTACCTTCGCGGTATTCGCTGAGGATATAGGCGGAGGCGGAGGCGCCGACGGCGGCGATCCCAACGGCTATTCGGATCAGGGTGGAAACGACGGCGGCGAAACCCCCGGTGGCGGCGGCAGCGGCGATGACAGCGGCAGCGGTTCAGGCAGCGGCGACGACAGCGGAAGCGGCTCAGGCAGCGGCGACGACAGCGGAAGCGGCAGCGGCTCAGGCAGCGGCGACGACAGCGGAAGCGGCAGCGGCTCGGGCGGCGGATACTCCGGCGACGACAGCGGCAGCGGCTCAGGCAGCGGATACTCCGACGGCGGTTCAAGCTCAGGCGGCTCAGGCAACTCAGGCAACTACGATGACGATGATGACGACGATTACAGCGGCGGATCATCCTATTACGACAGCAACGGCAATGAGTATAACAGCCCTGACGAGGTTTACGTAGGCGGCAACCAGACCTATACTCCTCCCGCAAGCACACCGTCGACCACAGCGGCGTTGTTTGACACATCTAAGGACAAGGTCGATGAAAAGACCTTGTCGAGCAGCGACTGGGACACTATCAAGTCAAAGCTCACCGCGTCAAACGCGTCTGAGATCAAAACAGGCGTCGTAGACTTCTCCGACATGCAAAAATCCAATGTTTCAAGCGGAAACAACGGCCACTGGATCTTGATTATCGGCATCGCGCTGACAATACTGAGCATCGCCGGATTCGTATACTATTTCATATCCTCATCTAACAGGCGCAAAAAGGCGGCATCCGTTCACACCGGCAGCAAGCCTTCGGCTTCGGCGGCAAGCGCGCAGAACGGCGGCAGATACCGCGAGAACAGCGACTACGACGATCAATACGACGCAGGCGCAAAGAATAAAAAACCGGCTAAACAGGCTAAAGCGGCTAAAACCAATAAGCCTAAAAACGGCACAAGGTATAAATAATCAAAGATTTGAAGCAGGGTTTGCGCCCTGCTTCTTTTTTTCCTGATGCGGTATTATAGGTATTAGTGGTGTGGGGCGGCATTTTTGTTCAACGTTTTTAAACGGCTTTTCTGCGCAATCGAGGGGGCCCGTAGCCGGGCGGCAACCCTTTTGTCGCTTCGCGACATTTTCCCTGTCAGGGAAATCACCTTCGATTATTTCAGTACGCGCTCTATAGAGTTATACTAAAGGTCACCGGTTCAGCACGCGTTTTGATGCGGCGTTAGAACGAAGTTGCGGTTATGCTTTTCTATCCAAAGCCGCGCTGCCCTCCCGTGGCAACGGGCACCGCTCAGGATGACATGCCGGATGCTAGAGGCTAGAAGCTAGATACTGGATGAATTAGCAGAAACGTTGATTGTACTACGTGGGGTCGGTTCTTGCTTTCTTAACAAAACATGGCGTTATCGGAGAACTCTGCCCCCTCCGCCCTTCGGGCACCTCCCCCATGACAAGTAATGGGGGAGGCTTTCCGTCAAGGCAACTTCGCTAATACCTAGTACCTAGTACCTAATACCTACACCTGCCACTAAAACCTTACCCCTATATTATCGCTGCAACAACAAACAAAAAACCGGCTAAGCTTACGAACTTAGCCGGTTTTGATTTAGTTAAGAATCAGCTTTACAGCAAAGCTTTTATACGCGTCTGCCTACGTTGCCGATCTCGGTGGTGTACTCTGCGAGATACTTCTGGAGCACGGTAGCGTCCTTAATGGAGATCCTCTTGTCGCCGTTGCAGTCTGCAGCCTTCATCTGATCTTCGTTGAAGGTCCTGCGCTCTGCAAGGTATTCCTGAATAGCGGTTACGTCGTTGATGGTGATCGTTTCTCCGTTGAGGACTGCGCCTACGAGAACGCCTTCGGGATTATCGCTGATGGGCTCTGTGGGAGGTTCTGTGGGCGGATCAGTGGGATCTGTGGGCGGATCGGTGGGATCGGTAGGATCGGTGGGCTGATCGCCGCCTGTGTAGAAGTATACTACGTTGGTCACGCCGGGAGCGAAGCTGCCTGTGGCGTTGCCGGGAACGATAACATCGGTTCTGCCTGCGAGTGCGCTTGTGGTGTAGGTGGAAGCAGAGGTAACATTGCTTGCGTTGGAAACAACGTCGGGAGCGATCTTCGCGCCGGTGGCCAGATCGATATGGCTGGTCTTAACGGTAGCGGAGAACTTAACGACCTTGCTCTTGATCCAAGCTTCGCCGGCTACAAGATAGCCGTCTTCGCCCTGACCGGGTTCCTGCTTACCGCCGCTGATGCGGAAGATAACGCGCGAGCTGCTTGCGGGGATGGTGCCGACCCACTCGCCGTTGGTGAGTGTCATCTTAGCCTGAGCGTTCTTGAGAACTTCGTCCCACTTGCCGAATACGTCGCCGTTGTCGTTGTAAGCGTACATCCAAACGTTCTTTGCTGAGGTGTTGTCCTGATAGTGGATCTTGGTGGTAGCCGCGAGAGCCTTGTAGGTGAAGTTGATGGTCTTGTCGGTTCCGTCAAATGTGCCTACGGTGCCGGAGGGATACTTGTCGGTGTCAAGCTCATAGCCCTGAACAGCGGGAGCTGTTTCGTTGAAGCTTTTGCCTTCCTTGAGGTGGCGTCTAACAGCTTCTCTTACGGGGCTGCCGGTGCTGTCAAGATAATTAACGGTGAGATAACCGTCCTGAATAGCCGAGTCGCTGTAGGTGAAGGTAACATTGTAGGTGCCGCCGGCCTGAACGGTGCCGGAGGGTGTTCCGGTGGTGTTCTTGAGAGCGCGGCTGAACAGGATGCTGCTGTCGGGAAGCGCACGGTAGGTGCTGCCTGTGCGATACTTGGCATTCTGGGTCTTGAGCACGGTGCCGCTCTCGGTCTTATGAGTAACGGTCAGTGTGCCGAAGGAATCGGTAACGGTCTTGTTGCCAAAGCCGTTGATAAGTACGATAGAGCCTTTGGCGGGAACGGATACTGAGCTGGAGTTCAGATCAGCGATACCCTGAATGCTTGCGCCGGTCTTGCTGATGGAGCTGCCGGCTACGCTGTTGGCAACTACCTTCCAGCTGGAAGCGCCGAGGTTGGAAATGGTGTAAGCCTGTGTGTCGTTGTTATAGAGCACGCAGACCTTGCTCCACTCGCCGGAGGTAGAGTTGTTGTAGGTGTAGGCAACAACGTGGCCTTGGCTGGAAGCGTATGTAGGAGTTACGAACGAATTGCTCTTGATGGGGGTGAAGTTGCTGCGCAGGGCGACCATAGTCTTGTACCATGCGGGCAGGTTCTTCATAGTGTTGGCTCTTGACCAGTCGATCTCATTGATAGCGTCGCTGGCGTTGTAGCTGTTGGCGTTGCCCTTCTTGGTTCTGCCCATTTCGGAGCCCGCAGTCATGAACGGGATACCGTTAGAGGTCATAAGCAGCGTCATAACGCCGATAGCCTGCCTTTGGATATTCTCGCCGGTGCCGGTGTAGTTGGTGCCGCCGTTAGAATAGGTGAGCTTATCCCAGAGGATGAGGTTGTCGTGCGCGTCAGCGTAAGCTACTGTCTGCGAAGGAGCCTTCGCGGCAAAGCTCTTGCCGTTGATACCCGCAACGATCTTAGCGGTAGCCGCTTCGCTGCCCTGAATGAAGTTGCCGTCTGAGCCGTCGGTGCTGCCCTTGATGGCGTCGCGGTAGGTGTCGTTGAACATACCTACGCGGGAATCAAGAGAAGTGGACTTTGCCTGGGTGCAGGGGTTGGGGCACTGTGAGGAACCGCCGGACCAGGGCTCGCCGTACATAAGGATGTTCTGACCGCCCTGGAGGCTGTCGAGAGTTGTACGGATGTTGTTCATGGTGGTTACATCATGAAGCGCCATCAGGTCGAAACGGAAGCCGTCGATATGATACTCTTCTGCCCAGTATTTGCAGGAGTCGATCATATACTTGCGGAACATAGCCTTATCGGACGCGGTCTCATTGCCGCAGCCGGAACCGTTTGAATACTTGCCGGCGGCAGTCATTCTGTAGTAGTAGCCCGGAACGGTCAGATTAAGGCAGGAGCCGTCGGATACATAGGTGTGGTTGTAAACAACGTCCATAACAACTGTGATTCCTCTGTCGTGGAGCGCCTGAACCATTTGCTTGAATTCTTTGATCCTGACGTTGCCGTCGTAGGGGTTGGAGGAATAGCTGCCCTCGGGAACGTTGTAGTTTACGGGGTCATAACCCCAGTTGCGGTTGGTGGAGGAGGAAGGAAGATCTTCTCTTACCGAACCGAAGTCGTAAACAGGCTGAAGCTGAACAGTGTTTACGCCGTTTTCAACAAGGTAGTCAACGCAGGTAGACATAGCGCCCGCCTGACCGTTGAGGGTGGTGCCGCCTTCGGTAAAGGCAAGGTACTTGCCCTTGTTTTCTTCGCTTACTCCTGAGGTGGAAGAAACAGAGAAGTCACGAACATGAACTTCCCAGACAACAGAAGCGGTCTGAGTGTCCTGGAATACGTGCTTATCGGTGTTCCAGCCGTCGGGGTCGGTAGCGTCGAGGTCAACGACCATCGAACGTTTGCCGTTAACGCCCGTAGCCTTGGAGTATACGTCCTGTGTTTCGTTGGTGGTACCGCTAACGGTTACCAGATAGGTGTAATAAACGTTTTTGTAATCGCCCTGTAAGGTTACAGACCAAATACCGCTGCTGTCCTTTGTCATCGCGTGCTCGCCCAAAACAGCTGCGCCGGACTCGGCGTCAGAACCTGTTCTGTACAGCTTTACCTTGACCGCGGAAGCGCCCGGAGACCAGGTTTTCCATGTGGTGGAAGATGCAGAATAGGTCGCGCCAAAATCATTTGTGTTCTTGGCGGAATTTGCTTCGGTCTCGTAAAGGTTCTGGTTGTAGTAACCAACAGGCTCGCTGTCAACGGAGACCGCGTTCGCCGCTATAGCGGCGCAGCCCGAAACCATTACCGCGGAAAGCAACAACGATAACGACTTTTTGAATTTCATACTATCACTCCTGTGTATAGAATTTTCATAGTTTCACATAATATGATAAGTATATTTTATCAAATTCAGCCAGAATTATATTTCTTGTTTAGAAATATGAGCTTTTGCGCAATACAAACTTTATGCTCTGTTTTTGGTGATAATGTATAAATATATCAACAATTTTTTGACATGAGGTTTTTTCGACTATCGAATTAAAATTATAGGTTTAAAAATCGGCAAAACCGTGATATACTTGTTATGGTGATAGTTATGATCTGTGATTTATGTCCGCGCAAATGCAACGCGGTGCGCACCGAGCACAGCGGCGACGGATTTTGCAAAATGGGCACTCTGCCGGTGGTAGCGCGCGTCGCCCCGCACTATGGCGAAGAGACCTGCATAAGCGGCACAAGGGGCAGCGGAACAGTGTTTTTCTCGGGCTGCACGATGAAATGCAAATACTGCCAGAACCACGAGATCTCGCTTACGGGCAAGGGCGTTACCCTGACCCCGAAGGAGCTGGCGAAGGGCTACAAAATGCTTGAGGAAGCGGGCGTCCACAACATCAATCTGGTGACCGCCGATCACTTCGTTGAGGCGGTGGCGGAGAGCCTTGATATTTACCGCCCGCGCATACCCGTTGTGTACAACTGCAGCGGCTACACCTCGCCGAAAACGCTAAGCATCCTCGACGGGCTGGTCGACGTTTACCTGCCCGACTTCAAATACGCCGACGACGCGTTGGCAAAAAAGCTTTCATCGGCTCCGAATTATGTCGAAACCGCAACGGCGGCGATACAGGAAATGATATTCCAGGTGGGCAAGCCGCGCTACGACGACGAGGGAATGATGAAAAAGGGCGTTATCGTGCGCCACCTCATTCTGCCGTCGCACACCAAAAACAGCATAGCGGTGCTCGAACGGCTGGCGAGGTATTTTAAAAACGACGTTCTGGTGAGCCTTATGTGCCAGTACGTGCCCTGCGGCGAGGCAAAAAAAGACCCCAAGCTAAACAGGAAGATCACGCGCCGCGAATACGAAAAGGTCGAGCGCGTGCTGTTCAGCTTAGGGTTGGATGGTTTTACGCAGGAGCTGTCCTCGGCAACGGAGGAGTATATCCCGGAGTGGGACTTTGCGGGCAATTGACAATAATACAATTATCTAATAAAACCCTTTACTTTGAACCCTGAACTAAAAAACTTGCAATTTGTCATTTGCAGCTTGTAATTTATAAAACTATCAGCTCATAATCGTACCCGTCCGCGACGGTGAAGCTTTCGGAAATACCGCCGCTGACATAGGCTTTTTTGTCGCTCGTCAGTATGATATAGTTAAAGCCGCCGTGGGCTTTTTTATGATAACGCTCCGCCTCTTCCCTGCCCATCACGAACAAGGCGGTGGAAAGAGCGTCGCTGAGCGCGCCGCTGTCGGAAATGATCGTGACCGATTCGATACCGTTGTCGACGGGAACGCCCGTTTTCGGGTCGATAATATGGCTGTAGATTTTGCCGTCGTCGCCTGTGAAGCAGCGCTCGTAGCTGCCGGAGGTGGCGATTATTTTATCCTTGCAGGTGATATAGCCCATGTAGCCGGCGCTGTTTTCGGGGTCGGCAATGCCGATCTTCCACTTTTTGCCGCCCTCCTTTTCACCGTAGGCAAGGACGGTGCCGCCGAGGTTGAGCAGAGCGCTGTCGGATTGGGAGCTGTCGAGAATCGCCTTCGCGCGGTCGGCTGCGTAACCCTTAGCGACCGCGCCGAAATCGAGCTTTGCGCCTTTAGGCAGAGTTATCCTGCCGTCCTTTACAGCAACCTTGTTGTGATCGACGAGCTGCAAAAGATCGGAAAGCGTCTTTTCATCGGGGATCTTGTAGTCCTTGCTGATAAAGCCCCACTCTTCGACGACGGGGTAAACCGTGATATCCAGCGCGCCGCCGGTGTCGCGGCACAGATCAAGCGACTTTTCAGCCAAGCCGAGCACTGCTTCGTCGGCGGTCGCGGAGCCGCTTTTATTGATTTTTGAAACGTCGCTGTCCTCACCGGTGGTCGAGAGCAAGCCGTCAAGCCGCGTTATTTCGGCTTTTATGTCCTTCATCGCCTGTTCGTCGCCGTAAACGTCGACCTGCATGAAGGTATCCATAGCGTCAAAGCTTTCGGAGTATTTATTTGTCTGAGCGCCGCAGCCCGCCGTCAAGCAGGCAAACAAGAGCGCAAACGTTAATGATAATAGTTTTTTCATATTGGTTTTTCAAAAGAGGGCGCACAAAAAAGTGCGCCCTGGTTTTATGATTTTTTCCAAGCGGATGGGGTGAGCAGGATGAGTATCGGGAAAAGCTCTAGCCTGCCCGCGATCATGTCGAATACAAACACCAGCTTTGACAGCACGGTGAAATCGGCGTAGTTGCCCACGGGGCCTACGTCGTTAAGTCCGGGGCCGGTGTTGTTGAGCGTTGCCGAAACCGAGGTGAAGCTTGTCACCATGTCCCTGCCCTCGATCGAAACAAGCAGGAAGCTGCCTACAAAAACCGCGAGGTAGACGACAAGAAAAACCGAGGTGTTGCGCGTTACCTGATGATCGACAGACTTGCCGTCCATCTTTATGGTGCGGATGTTGCGCGGATGGATAAGCATTGAAAGCTCTTTTTTGACTTCCTTGGCAAGGATGACTATGCGCGATATCTTGAAGCCGCCGCCGGTGCTGCCCGCCATTGCGCCGACAAAGGTGATGATCATTATGATCCCCTTGGAAAGCTGCGGCCAGTGATTGACGTCGCCTATGCCAAAGCCCGTTGTGGTGATTATGGACGAAACATAGAAAAAGCTTTGATGGAAGGATTCGCCCGCGTCGTTGTTGTAGAGCGGCATGATGTTGAGCGCGATCACCAACGTGGATACCGCGATGAAGCCGAAGTAGAACCAAAGCTCCTCGATTTTGAGTATCTGCTTGAATTTGCGGGCGAGGATAAGAATGTAAACCGAGAAATTGACGCCGAAAAGCATCATGAATACGGCGATAACGGTTTGCAGATAGTGCGAATGATAAGCCGCCATATTGTCGTTGTGGATGCCGAAGCCGCCCGTGCCGGCAGTTGAGAACGAGGTGTTCACGGCGTTGAAGAAATCCATGCCGCCGCAGAGCAGCAGAATGATCTCTAAAGCCACAAGGCCGAGATAGATGCCGTAGAGCAGCGCGGCGTAGTTGCGCATTTTTGGCACCGCCTTACCGATTATCGGACCCGGGCTTTCAGCCTTCATCAGGTAAATGTTCTGCTGACCGCCGAGCTTTGGTATGAGCGCGAGCAAAAAGACGATAACGCCCATGCCGCCCAGCAGGATCATTACGCTTCGCCACAGCAGCATGCAGTGGCTCAAAGACTCAACGTTCGTAAGAATGGTAGCTCCCGTGGTGGTAAAGCCCGAAACGGACTCGAAAAACGCGTCCAGATAATTGGGGATCTCGCGGCTCAGGAAGAACGGCAGAGCAGCCACCAGCGACATCAATATCCAGCTGAGAGCCGTCGCGGCGTAGCCCGCCTTCTGGTAGAGCACCATATTTTTCGGTTTTTTAATTTTTACAGCAAGCACGCCTGCTGTCACCGCGCCCAGTCCCGTAAGGAAGAAATATATCCCCTCGTGTTCGCGGTAAATGAGCGAGGTGATCGTGCAGAGCTGCATTGCCACCCCCTCGACTATAAGCACCCAGCCGAGGATGTAAATTATCAATCGTTTGTTCATAGAGTCTGTCCTCAGCGTTTAACGATATCGTCAAGGTCTTTCAGACCCTTGTGCTTTGTGATAACTACGACCGAATCGCCGGGCTCGATGGTGTCGTTGCCGGAAGGCAGGATGATTCTGCCTTTTCGTGAGATACAAATCACCTGAAGATCGCTGCGCAGATTTAGCTCTGCAAGCGGTATGTTCGTAGCCTTTGAGTTGTTTTTTACGCGGAATTCAAGAGCCTCTACCCTGTCCTCGTGCAGGCGGTAAAGGGTCTCGACGTTACTGCCGAGCGAATTCTGCATGGCGCGGATGTAACGCGCGATGTATTCACCGGTGAGCGTCTTAGGGTTGATAACGCACTCAAGCCCGAGATTACCGATGATATTGTCAAAGGATTCGTTGTTGATCTTTGTGATGATCTTCGCCTTTGAAACCGATTTGATATACAAAGATATCAGGATATTCTCCTCGTCGTAATCCATCAGCGCGGCAACGCCGTCGGCGCTGTCGATGCCCTCGCTGAGCAGCAGATCCTGATCCATGCAGTCGCCGTGTATTATCATGGCGCTGTGCAGAGCTTCGGCAAGCTCCTCGCAGCGCTGAACATTGCGCTCGATGATCTTGACGTTGACGCCCGCCTTGAGCAATCTTTGGGCGAGGTAGAATGAGACCTTGCCGCCGCCCAAAAGGATAACGTCGCGGCTTCTGCCGATGTTGATGTTGGATTTTTTGAAAAAGCGCGCGGCGATCTCGGGCTTGGCAACTACCGTTACCTTGTCGCCCGCCTGAATGACGGTGTCGCCGTTGGCGATATAGACCTCGCTGCCGCGCTCTACGGTGCAGATACGCACCCTGCCCTTAACGGTGTCGATCTGGCTGATCCTTTTGCCGCAAACCGGCGAATTTTCCGGGACAAGCACCTTGATAAGCTCGACCGCGCCCTTGGCGAAGCTGTCGATCTCGAGCGCGCCGGAAAAGCGGAGCAGACGGCTTATCTCGATAGCCTCGGTAAGCTCGGGGTTTATGGACATGGAAAGGCGGAGCTGATCCTTTACCCTATAGAGATCGTCGGTGTATTCGGGACTGCGAACACGCGCGATTGTATGCGGAACTCCGGCGGCTCGCGCCATAAGGCAGGCGTAGAGGTTTACCTCGTCGCGCGCGGTAGCGGCGATAACAAGGTCGGCGTCCTCGGCGCCGGCTTCGGCCAGCACCTCGTAGGTCGCGCCGTTGCCCTCAACACCCATTACGTCGAGCGACTCGGAAAGCCGCGCCACAGCTTTGCGGTTGTTGTCGACTACGGTGATATAGTGATCCTCGGCGTTGAGCTCTCTTGCGATGGAGGTGCCCACCTTGCCGCAGCCAATAATAACGATTCTCATATGGTTCTCCCGATTCAATAAAGATATACGGGAGATATAATACTAATCTCCCGCTAATGCTATTTTTATCTTTTCATTTAAAAATGATACACCAAAAGGGCGTAAAAATCAATAATAATATCAAAAAAAGTTTAGAAAACAGGGATTTTTAGATTTAAAGGTATTTAATATTTTTTTATTATATGATATAATAAACATTAATATTAATTATTTGTTTTTTGGCAAAGGGAGGCAGAACATGAAACGCAGTGATTACATAAGCTGGGACGAGTATTTTATGGGCGTGTCCCTGCTGGCGGCAAAGCGCAGCAAGGATCCCAACACGCAGGTGGGCGCCTGCATAGTAGACCAAAACAACATAATCCTTTCCACGGGCTACAACGGTTTTCCCTACGGCTGCTCCGACGACGTTTATCCCTGGGAGCGCGAGGGCGACGACACAAAATACAATTATGTAGTGCACGCCGAGCTGAATGCGATTTTGAACGCGCGCGGAAAGAACCTAAAGGGCGCAAAGCTTTATGTCGACCTTTTCCCCTGCAACGAGTGCGCCAAGGCGATAATACAGTCGGGCATTTCGGAAGTGGTGTACCTTTACGATAAGTATGCCGACACCGACGCCACAAAAGCGTCAAAAAAAATGCTGACCTCAGCGGGCGTAAAGCTTACGCAGTTCGAGACAGACAAGGGCAGCATAACATTGGATTTCAAAAAATAAGACATGACAAAAACGTCCCGCGGGAGTTCCCACGGGACGATTTATTATGTGTTTACCAGCGAGTGTTCAACTGCGCCTTTGTTGAAGATTTCTTCTTTGAGGCCTTGCTGTTAGCCTTGGAGTGCTTTCTGCTGTACATCAGAATGATGAAAGCAGCGATACCGAGCACTGCGGCCGCGAGAAGCATCCAGATCCATACATTGGGTGTTCTCTTGACCTCCGCTGTGTTGGCGGAAGGAACGATATTAGAGGATTTCTCCAACGCTTTAGCTGTTACCTCGTTTGCCTGAGCGGCAGTTCTTGAAGCAGCAGCGGCAAATTCGCTGTTGGTCTTGCCGATGGGTGAATACTGTCTGTTTCTTGCGTTTTCGGCTTCCGCTACGGAAGTGGATTCCTCGGTGGAGAGAACCGCCTTGGCATCCTCGGTCGCCTCTTCAACAACGTCCTCCACGACGATATCTCCGGCGGATTCCTCGATGACCTCACCTGTAACGTCGCCGATCATTTCATCGGAACCTTCCTCGACGATCTCCTCGGTAGCCGATTCTTCACCGACTGCCTCCTCCTCGGGTTTTGAAGCCTCTACAGCGTCGTCGCTGAAAAGGATCTCGTAGGTGTTGGCGTCCATAAGGCCGGTCGCATCGATGCCGTTAGCAAGCTGGAAGCTTGTGATAGCGTCGGTAGTGTTGTCGCCGAAGTAGCCTGTAGCCTCAAGGCCGAAATAACCAAGTTCAACAAGCTTTGACTGAACGGTAGCTACGCTGTCGCTGAAATCGCCAAGCTGAACAACGAGCAGGGTGTTCTCGTACTCATCATCGGAATCATCGGAATCATCGGAATCATCGGTCTCTTCAACCGCAGGAACAGTTTCTTCTGTCTGCTCGGTCTCGGGCTCCGTTGTTTCCTCGGTCTGTTCAACTTCTTCTGTTTGGCTTGCAACGGGCTTCTCTTCCTCTTCCTTCTTAGCATAAGGAGCGTTATCGGAGTAGAGAATCAAGCGGTCGGTGCCAGCGATGCCGTCAACGGTCAAGCCGGCGTTCTTCTGGAACGCTCTGAAAGCCTCGTCGGTCTTGTCGCCGAATACGCCGTCGATGCCGCCGTCATAGTAACCAAGCTCGGCAAGACGGTTCTGGATCTTGATGACCTCGTCGTCGGATGAACCCTTTTTCCAGCTTGTAGGCTTGCTCTTTGTCGAAGTTGAAGAGCTGCCTGAGCTTTTTGAGCTTGATGAGCCGGATGAGCTTGAGGTGTTAGAGGGTGTTGTGCTTGAGTGACCCTTAGAGTCGAAGTAATAGGTAGTACCGTCGATGGTTCTCGAGGTGCTGACTATATACTCACCGTTTTCATAGTAGTAATAGTTGCCGTTGAAGGATTCCCAGCCGGTGTCGGGATAGGAAACAGCGGTAAGCTTGAACCAGCAATCCCAGTTGTTGTAACCGTTTTCGCCGATAGCCTGGTAGCGTACGCCCCATTCACTGCCTCTTGCGTCGACCTCCATGCCGTCCTCGATGTACACGCCCGCATGGTTAGGACGGGAAAGTCCCAGTCCGTGCACTCTGGGGATACCGTTGCTGACATAGCCCCATTCTCTGCCGTTGGCTTTTGCGTCTGCAAGCAGCTCAACACGGCTGCCGCCGCAGTACATCCAAATAAGACCGGTGCAGTCTACGCCGCCGGGCTCTGTGCCGCCCCAAACGTAATCCCAACCTTCGTAGTACGCGTTGAGCGCGTGTTCTGCAAGTCCCGCGCCCGTGCCGGAAGCGCCCGCGGAAACGCCGCCTCCGCCGCATACGCAGACGCCGGCGATCGTCACTGTGCTAAGCGCAATGGCAAACACTTTTTTTATCTTGTTCATGTCGTCTACCTCCAATTCAGAACAAGTATTTCTGTTAATTTTGTAACCGAATAATTACAGCAGGAAACTTTTTATTAACAAATTTGTAACAATTATAGCATCTCATTTACGAAAAATCAACCCCTTACAGGATATTTTTTTCATTTCAGGGTATTTTCAGTCAATTTGTTCAAGTATTATTTCCGAGCAGGAATTATTTTAAGACAATTGGTTACAGATTCGTAAGATTTTGTAACATTCAGTCCGCAAATCCTGTCATTAGCGCGTATTTTTCGGTCGAAAACGGTTTCTATATACAATATATAGGGGAGTGGTTACAACGCAAAACCTTTTGCTTTGCTATTTTGAAAAATGCGAAAAAGCGAAAAATGCGAAAAATTAAAAAATATTAAAAAACCGATTGAAACGCGTAGGCTTTTATAGTATAATATTCATAATTGGGGTTTGATTCGGGTCGATTTGCCCTAGATCCGCCTATCTGTTTTGCAAAACCAAAAAAATCACACAAAAATAAGATAACACGATAAACTCCGCGGCAAAACGGGAAGGGCGACTAAGCGCGCGAACGGCGGTAAGCTCCAAAACTCAGTCGTGTTATCAAAAACCGAAAGGAAAGTTTGATATGAAAAGCATGAAAAGAATCATTTGTTCGGCTCTGGCGCTCGTTATGTGCGCCGGCGTAGCCGTCGCAGCTTCGGGCTGCGGCTGTCAGAAGGACTCAAAAAAGACCTCAGCGTCTGCCGCGAACGGCAATAACCAACCCGGCTACAAGATCGAGCCTACAAATCCCGACTTTGTGGAAAACGGCTTCGGCTTCTACAGACTGAATGACAACGAGGTCATTCTGACCCAGTACAACGGCAAAGACAAGAACATCACCATCCCCGAGACCGCTCAGGGCGCAAAGGTTTGCGTTATCGGCTCAAACGTCTTCCAGAACAATAATCTTGAAACCGTAACTATCCCCCAGGGCGTCACCGAGATCCAGAAATACTCTTTCTCGGGCTGTCAGAACCTTAAAGAGATCAACATTCCCGAAGGCGTAAAGACCATCGGCAACAACGCTTTTTGGAACTGCAGAAACCTTACTAAGATCACTCTGCCCTCGACCATCAAAAAAATGGGCTGGAACGCGTTTTCCGCTACCGGCATCAAGTCGATCGAGCTTCCCGAGAGCGACGTTCTGTCAAGCATCGACGACAAGGTGTTCTTCCAGTGCTTCGACCTGAGCGAGGTCACCATCCCGCTCAACATCACCAAGATCGCGGACTCCGCTTTTGAGGACTGCTCTCCCGAGCTCACCATCAAGGCGTACACCGGCTCCTACGGAGTATCCTTCGCCAAGGCACACAACTACAAGCTTGTTGAAATGAAGAGAAAATAAGCTTTCCGCACACAGCGGTAATATAAAGAGGTAGATTTTATGAGCAACAAAGAATATCCCATCGTGGACAACGCCGAGAGCTTTGCTGCGGCGCTGGGCGCAGTAAGAGAAGCGCAAAAGACGTTTTCGACCTTCACGCAGGAGCAGGTGGACAAGATCTTCCTTGCCGCCTCGACAGCAGCGTGCCGCGCGAGGATCCCGCTGGCAAAAATGGCGGTCGAGGAAACCGGCATGGGCATTGTTGAGGACAAGGTGATAAAGAACCACTTTGCCTCCGAGTACATCTACAACGCCTACAAGGACGCAAAGACCTGCGGCGTTATTGAGGAAAACAAGGTGTTCGGCACGGTAAAGATCGCCGAGCCCATCGGCGTTATCGCCGCTGTTATCCCCACGACCAACCCCACCTCCACCGCGATCTTCAAGGCGCTGCTGTGCCTTAAGACCCGCAACGGGATCATCATCAGCCCCCATCCCCGCGCCAAGAAGAGCACTATCGCCGCGGCAAAGATCGTTTTGGAAGCGGCTGTCAAGGCGGGCGCTCCCGAGGGCATCATCCGTTGGATCGACGTTCCCTCGCTTGAGCTCACCAACATGCTGATGCAGGAGGCTGACTGCATACTTGCCACCGGCGGCCCCGGAATGGTAAAGGCGGCGTATTCCAGCGGCAAGCCCGCTTTGGGCGTTGGCGCAGGCAACACCCCCGCCATCATCGACAAGAGCGCCGACATCCTGCTCGCGGTCAACTCGATTATCCACTCCAAGACCTTCGACAACGGCATGATCTGCGCGTCGGAGCAGAGCGTTATTGTGGACGAGAGCATTTACGACGCGGTAAAGGCTGAATTTGCCGCGCGCGGCTGCTACTTCCTGAAGGACGACGAGATCGACAAGGTGCGCAAGACTATCATCATCAACGGCGCGCTGAACGCGAAGATCGTAGGTCAGAAGCCCGTTACCATCGCCAAGCTGGCGGGCGTGACGGTGCCTGAAGCCACCAAGATACTCATCGGCGAGGTCGAGTCCGTGGATATCACCGAGGAATTCGCTCACGAAAAACTCAGCCCCGTGCTCGCAATGTACAGATCCGTAAGCTTTGATGACGCTATAGCAAAGGCGGAGCGTCTTATCGCGGACGGCGGCTACGGCCACACCTCATCAATCTACCTCGACGCCGTTAACGAAACGGCTAAAATAGATCAATTCGCGGCAAAAATGAAGACCTGCCGCATACTTGTCAACACCCCGTCCTCTCACGGCGGAATCGGCGACCTTTACAACTTCAACCTCGCGCCCTCGCTTACCCTCGGCTGCGGCTCATGGGGCGGCAACTCGGTGAGCGAGAACGTCGGAGTAAAGCACCTGCTGAACATAAAAACCGTTGCCGAGAGGAGAGAGAACATGCTTTGGTTCAGAGCGCCCGAGAAGGTTTACATAAAGAAGGGCTGCATGCCTGTTGCCATGCAGGAGCTTAAAGACGTTATGGGCAAAAAACGCGCCTTCCTTGTTACCGACTCGTTCCTGTACAAAAACGGCTATTCAAAGCCGGTCACCGATAAGCTTGACGAAATGGGCATCGCCTACACGGTGTTCTCGGACGTTGAGCCCGACCCGTCGCTGCTTTCGGCTCAGAAAGGAGCCGAGGCTATGCGCAGTTTTGAGCCCGACGTTATAATCGCGCTGGGCGGCGGCTCCGCAATGGACGCCGCGAAGATAATGTGGGTGCTGTACGAGCATCCCGATGTGGACTTCCAAGACATGGCTATGCGCTTCTCAGATATCCGCAAGCGCATCTACACCTTCCCCAAGATGGGCGAAAAGGCGTATTTCATCGCCATCCCCACCTCCTCGGGCACAGGCTCCGAGGTTACCCCCTTCGCGGTCATCACCGATCAGGAGACGGGTATCAAATATCCGCTCGCCGACTATGAGCTCATGCCGAACATGGCTATCGTCGACGCTGACTTCATGATGAGCGGCCCCAAGGGTCTGACCTCCGCCTCGGGTATCGACGCGGTATCGCACGCGCTGGAGGCTTACGCCTCGGTAATGGCGACCGACTTCACCGACGGCTTGGCGCTCAAGGCGCTCAAGGTCATCTTTGAGTACCTGCCCGCCTGCTACGAGAACGGACAGAACGAGCCAGTAGCCCGCGAAAAGGTAGCGCACGCCGCCACAATGGCGGGTATGGCGTTCGCAAACGCCTTCCTCGGCGTTTGCCACAGCATGGCTCACAAGCTGGGAGCGTTCCACCACATCGCCCACGGCGTTGCAAACGCGCTGATGCTGGAGCAGGTGATCCGCTTCAACAGCTCTGAGGTCCCCACAAAGATGGGCACCTTCCCGCAGTACGATCATCCGCACACCCTCGCGCGCTACGCAGAGATCGCGCAGTTCCTCGGCTTTGCCGGCAAGGACGACCAAGAGAGCGTTGAAAATCTTATCGACAGCATAAACGAGCTTAAGGCGAAGATAGGCATTAAAGAAAAGATAGCCGACTACGGCGTGAGCGAGGAAGACTTCCTGAGCACACTGGACGAGATGACCGAGCAGGCGTTCGACGACCAGTGCACAGGCGCAAACCCGCGCTATCCGCTTATGAGCGAGATCAAGCAGATGTACCTCAACGCCTACTACGGCAACAACAAAAACGCAGTTTAAAGGGGGAGCAACATGAAACTCGACAATGTTATAGCTGAAAGAACGCATAAAAAAATATACCGCGACGGCGACCTGTGCGCCAAGGTTTTTGACGAATCCTTCCCCAAATCCGACATCCTTAACGAGGCGCTGAATCAGGCGCGCGTTGAGGAAACGGGGCTGAACATTCCCAAGATAGAAGAAGTAACCAAGATCGACGGCAAGTGGGCTATCATCTCGGACTACATCGAGGGCAAAACGCTCAGCAAGCTTATGAAGGAAAACCCGGAAAAAATCGATGAATACATGAACCTGTTCGTCGATGTTCAGCTAAAGATACTCGGCAAAAAGTGCCCCCTGCTGAAACGTCTTAAGGACAAAATGCAGGACAAGATCAGCCAAGCCGATCTTGACGCCACCACCAGATACGAGCTGCACACCCGCCTTGCGAGCATGAAGACCCACAACAAGGTTTGCCACGGCGACTTCTGCCCCAGCAACGTCATCATCACGCCCGACGGCACGCCCTACGTGATCGACTGGTCGCACGCCACTCAGGGCAACGGCGCTGCCGACGCGGCGAGAACATACCTGACCTTTGTGCTTGACGGCGAGCCCGAGCTTGCGGAAAAGTACCTTAAGCTCTACTGCTTCAAGAGCGACACCGCGCGCCAGTACATCAACAACTGGATGCCGATAGTCGCCGCCTCGCAGTCCGTAAAGGGCAAGCCCGAGGAGCGCGACCTGCTGCTCAGCTGGGCAAGCGTGTGCGATTATCAATAAACGCTGATTATAAAAGAATGGACGGTACCGCGATTTGCGGTACCGTCTTTTGTATTACTATCCGTTCAAATGTAAAATATTTATCAGCAGCAGACCGCTGAGTCCGTAATAGGTCACCACCGCCACAAGGTCGTTTATAGTGGTGATGAGCGGGCCGGAGGCGACTGCCGGGTCTACCTTGATCTTTTTGAAAAACAGCGGGATAAGCGTGCCTACGGTGCTTGATATTACCATTGCGAGCACCAGCGAAACGCCGATACAGCCCGACACCGCGAACGAGAACATGACGTCCTTCTGCTTTATCAGGAAGATGTAAAGCCCGACGAGCACAACGGATATACCGCCGAGCAGCAAGCCGTTGAAAAAGCCGACTCGGCTCTCCTTTACCACCAAATGGAACTTTTGCCCGAAGGTGAGGTTTTCGTCGGTCAGCACGCGGATAGTCACGGCCAGCGACTGGGTGCCGACGTTACCCGCCATGTCGAGGATGAGCGACTGGAACGCCATTATCATGGTGAGCTGCGCCACCACGCTTTCGAACACGCCGACGACCGAGGACACCAAAATGCCCAGCGCCAACAGCGCGAGCAGCCACGGAAGGCGCTTTTTCATGCTTTGCAGCAGCGGTTCCTTTAAGTCTTCCTCGGCGATAAGACCTGCCAACTTTGCGTAGTCCTCGCCCATCTCCTCGTCGACGACCTCGACGATGCTTTGAGAGGTTATGATGCCCAAAAAGCGGTTGCCGTTGTCGAGCACGGGAATGAACGCCTCGGAATAATCCTTCAATTTTTCAAGACAGTCGTCGATGCTCTCGTGCGCGTACACATACGGGAACGACGTGAGTATAAGGTCGTCGAGCGGCGTGGTCTTCTTTGCGGTTATAAGGTCGCGAAGCTCGATTGCGCCGTAAAACTCGTCATCCTCGTCGACGACGAACACCGTAGCGATGTTGTCGTTTTCCTCAGCCTGCATTTTGAGCTCGGACATAGCCTCGGGAATGCTGAGGTTTTCGCGTATGACTATGCAGTCGGTGGTCATCTTGCTGCCTATCTCGTCCTCGTCAAAGGACGCGAGCATGCGGACGTCGCGCTTGACGTCTGCCGGAAGCGACTCGATTATCAGCTCGCGCTTCTGCTTTTCGACCGTGTGCAGCACATTTGCCGCCGTGTCGGTATCAAGCTCCTCCACCACGGCGGAGGCTTTTTTTACGTCGAGCTCGTTGAAGTATGCCGCCGCCTCGTCTTCCTCAAGGTGTTCCATCGCCTCGGCAAGCATTGAGGCGGAACAAAAGCGATAGAGCTTTTTGCGCTCTTGCACCGTCAGCGAATCCATAGCCTGCGCTATGTCGTTGCCGTGGTAGTCCTCGAGCTTTTTCTGCGCCGCCTTTGGCGAATAATTGCCGCGGATAACGCTTATTATCTCGCTTTCGTAGTCGGGTCTTACGGCTACTGCCTCTTCCCCGACTGCCGTTGTATTGATTTCCTTATTCAAATTTCTCCCTCCTGATCATTTTTTATTTGATAGAAAGGGGCTTTTAAGGCGCAAAAATCCCCATGTGACGGAACCACACGGGGACGGACAGCAAAAATCAAGGTAAGCTACTGATACCCGATAAAAAACAGACAGATTTTGCGGTCTATTTTTTATCAGAGATCAGCATAAGAACGCAACGCGCGGCAACTCCACGCCTGCCCATACCGTGAAATATATACCGTCCACGCCCGCCGGGCCCGTAACTATCGCCGTTTGTCACATTCCTCACCTCACTTGTTTTCTTGGTAATAACAGTATATCACACCGCGCTTTGAATGTCAATTACAAGCGCATAAACGGCGCGAAGCAAAAACCCCGCGCCGCTTTTTTGATATCTTACTTTTTCTTTTCTTTAGGCTCATCCTTACTTATGGAATCGGTCTTGAAGATGAAGTCGACCTTGCCGTCGGTTTCATCGGATACTCCGCTGAACGTTTTATAGTTCTTAGATACCGCAACGATAGCCTTTACTCTGTCGACAAGCCCCTTTACGTCGCCGTTTACCGCCTTGACAATAGCGTCGGCGCCCTCTTTTTTGAGCTTCTGCATGCCCTCGTCGAGCTGCTGAGAGCCGTCCTTGAGCTTTGTAACGCCGTCAACCAGAGCGCCCGTGCCGCTCTTGAAGGTACCCAGTCCGTTGAAAAGCTGGACCGCGCCCGCGTGAAGCTGCTCGGTGCCCGATTTCAGATCGGCTGTGCCGCTCTTCAACTGCGACGAACCGTTCTTCAATTCGCCTGAGCCGTTCTTGATTTGGCTTGTGCCGCCCTTCAGCTCGCCTGCGCCGTAAGCCAAGCTCGCGGTGCCGTCTTTAAGGGTGCCGGTGCCGCCGAGGATCTGCTGCGCGCCGTATGACGCCCGGTCTACGCCGTCGGTGTAGCTGATAATTCCCTGATAGAAGGTGTTGTAGCTGTCGAGCTGCGCTTTGAGCGCCTCGAGGGACTGTCTGCCACCCTTAGCCTTCGCGACAGCCTGAGCTATCTGGGTCTGCACTTCCTCGCTCTGCATGTTGGTTTCTATAATGGAAGCGATCTGCGCGTCGGTGTTGGCGTCGATAGTGCCGCCCATGCCCGACATCTGCGTGGCTACGCCTGCGCTTACCTGCGCCTGAACGTCATCCGGCACCTGACCTGCCGCGACTGCGGCTTCGTAGGCTTCGCTGTCCATGCCTAGACCCGCCGCCGCGAGCACACCGTCGGTCACTTGCTTTCTTACATTCGCCTCAACAGCCTGGCGGATAAGGTCGCGCTGGCTGTTGACGGTGGCGCTTACGGTGTTGTACGCGGTGTCGTTTGCGAGCTTGGTGATGTTTTCGTCGCTGAGCTGAGCGATAAGCGCGTCAAGTACCGTCGCGTAATTTTCGATCGTGAGCGGATCGGCGGTAAGTCCTGCCGCCGCGATCTGCTTATTAGCCTCGTTCAGCAGGGTGTCGAACACCTGCTTCGCGCCGCCCCTGAGCTGCGCGCTGTTGGTCGAGATCTGATCAAGTCCGCCAGCGAGAGTGGCTATATGCGTTTTGAGCTCTGCTACGCCGCTGTCCACCTGTGACGCGCCGTCGCTGAGGTCGCCCGCGCCGTTGTCGAGCGTCGTTATACCGTCCTTAAGGGTGCCGACGCCGCTGTCCAGCGCTGCCGCGCCGTCTTTAAGCTTTCCCGCGCCGTCGTCGAGGCTTGCCGCACCGCTTTGCAGCTTGTCGGCGCCGTCGTAAAGCTGATTAACGCCGTCGATCAGCTCGCCCGATTTGTCGAGCAGGGTGCTAAGTCCGGCGTAAAGCTGCGACGAACCGTCGGCGAGCTTGTCGATGCCGTCGGTCAGCTCGTTGAGCTTTTTCTTTAACTCGTCGAGCTTTCCGTCGAGCTTTGAGGTGTCGACGTCGTTGAATATCTCATTTGTCGCGACTGTAAGGGTGGTCGCAAGCTCAAAGTCCGTTACGTCCGCGGTGATCTCAACGGATGAGGGCAGGTCGAGATTATCGCCGAGGGCGAGGCTTTCTTTGAGCCCCGGGAGCGCGAAGCCCGCCACGTAGGTGTGGCTGCCGTCGTTTAACACCTTGCCGTTCGACACGGTCACGTTAGTGAACTTTTCATTGTCGAGCATCATGCCGGTGAGCATAACGAAGGGAACGTAGATCTTCTCTTTTTTATCGCCGATCTTGACCTCCTCGCACTGACGGTTGGTGTAGTTGAAGGTCATTTTCAGCTTGCCGCTTTTGCCCGCGAGCTCCTTGGGAGATACCGCCTTGCCGTCGATCTCGTACTGTACGGACACGGCGACGGGAAGCTGATCGTCTGAGTTGCCCCTGTAGTAGATGTCGTTGCCGTTGGCTGCCCATTCGAGCATGTTGTTTTCGTCGATGGTAAAGGTCTCGTCGCCCTTGACGTTCTCGATATCCTTAAGATTGGATTTATCCTTTATGGTCTTAGCCTTGTCGGGATTCTTTATCCAGTCGCTGACTATCACCTTTTGCGGCGTGCCGTCAGCGCCGGCGATAACGTAAACTGTCTCTTCCTTTGAGAAATTCTTGCTGTCCGCCGCGGCTTTTGTTTCAGCCGCCTTTGTATCGGCTGCCGCGGACTGAGCCGCCTCTGTCTTGCTCTTTTCGCTGTTTGAGGACACGGCTGTAACGCCTGCCGCGCTGCAGATCATAGTGAAGCTTAATCCGACCGCCAGCGCGCGGGGCAGGTATTTTTTGATATCGTTATTCTTTTTCATTGCTTTACCTCCGACATTTCCGGTTTTTTCTTCGGTCTGAATCCGATAGTTGTTACGCTGATGAATTTATCGAAAAGCATGAACATCGCGGGCAGGAAGACTGCGACGCAAAGCAGGCTGATTATCGCGCCGCGCGCCATGAGAGCGCACAGTGAGCCGATCATGTCGACCTCGGTATAGATCGCCACACCCACGGTTGCCGCGAACAGACCCATAGCGCTGACAAGTATCGACGGTATAGAGGTTTGCAGCGCCGTGCGCACAGCCTCGCGTTTTTCTATTCCCTGCGACCGCTCCTTTTTGTAGCGCGTCGTCATCAGAATTGCGTAGTCGACCGTCGCGCCAAGCTGGATGGTGCTTATGCATATCGGGGCGATGAACGGAAGCGATTCGCCCAGATAATGCGGCAATCCCAGATTGATGAATATCGCGAGCTCGATGACCGCCACAAGGATTATCGGCAGCGAAATGCTCTTTTCAACCAGCATGATTATAATGAAAATGGCTATTATCGAAATGGTGTTTACCGTGGCGAAGTCCACCGAGGTGATGTCGATCAGGTCGTTGGTGCACGCCGCCTCGCCCACAAGCAAGCCCTCTTCGTCGTAGGTCTTGATAATACGGTTGAGCTCCTTTATCTGTTCGCTCATCTCAGGAGTAGCCGTGCGGTACTCGGAGCTGAGCAAGATCATCTCCCACCGGTCGCTCTTTAAAATAGAGCTTACCGATTCGGGGATGAATTCCTCGGGGATGGACGGGCCGATAAGCGATTCAAGTCCGATGGTGAACTTGATGCCGTCGACGTTCTCGAACTCTTTTTCCATTTTGCGCACCTGCTTAGACGGCAGGTTGGAGTTGACGAGTATCATGTGGGTGGAGCCCATATTGAATTCTTCTTTGAGCTTCGTGTTGGCGATAACGTTCGGCATATCCTTTGGCAGACTGCTCGACAGCTCGTAGTAGACCTCGTTGTTGGTCTGCTGATAGCCCATGAACGCCGGAACAGCCAGCGCCGCGAACAGGACGAGGAACACGGGGAAGATCTTGACTATGCCCTTCGCGAGCAGCTTAGGCGATGGCACCAAAGAGCGGTGCATGGTTTTTTCAAGCAGCTTGTCGAGCATAAGGATGATAGCCGGCAGCACCGTGACGCAGCACACTACGCCGAGCAGCACGCCCTTTGCCATTACTATACCCAAGTCCCTGCCGAGCGTGAAGGTCATGAAGCACAGCGCGATAAAGCCCGCGATGGTAGTTACCGAGCTGCCGATGACCGAGGTGAAGGTCTCGTGTATGGCGTGCGCCATAGCCTCCTTATGGTCGGGGTATCGCTGCTTATGCTCGCCGTAGCTGTGCCACAGGAATATTGAGTAGTCCATTGTGACGGCAAGCTGCAGCACCGCAGAAAGCGCCTTGGTTATATAGGAAATTTCGCCCATGAAGTAGTTTGAGCCCATGTTAAGCAAAATGGCTATGCCGATACTGCCGAGGAACACGAACGGGATGATCCAGTTGTCCAAAAACAGGATCATGGCTACTACCGCCAGAACGACCGCGATGGCGACGTAGATGGCCTCCTCGCGCTCGCAGAGGTCGCGCAGGTCGGTGACCATTGCCGAAATGCCGGAAACAAGGCACTGCTTGCCGGCTATTGAGCGGATCTTACCGATAGCCTCCATGGTTTCGTCCGAGGAGCTTGAGGTGTCGAAGAACACCGCCACAAGCGTGTCGTCGCCCGAATTGAAAACCTTGTAAAGCTTGTCGGGCAAAAGCTCTTGCGGGATGGTGCCGTCGGTTATGTCGCTGAAGCTAAGCACATTGGCGACGTGGTCGACCTCTTTTATTTCATCGGTGACCGAATTGATATCCTTTTCGCTCATGTCCTCGAATATCAGGAACGAAAACGCGCCCTTGCCGAAATCTTCCAGCATGTACTTCTGCCCCTTTACCGTGTCGAGCGATTCGGGCAGATAGTTGAGCATATCGTAGTTGACTCTGGTGTATATCATTCCGAAGATCGAGGGAATGAGCAGCAGCAGAGCCGCTATAAGGATGATAACGCGGCATTTTACAACCGCTTTTCCCAGTTTCATCTTTCATACTCCCTTGCGTTTTGATACATTATAAATTATAATTATTATTCAAAAAATAAAAACGTGCATTTCATTTGCAATGCACGTTTTTTGGACAAAAGTATTAAAATGTCTGGTTCTAAGATACTATTTCTTTCTTCTGCAACGGCTGACGGCGATCTCGGTCGTGCCCTCAAAAAGCTGGCACAGCCGCTTTACCTGGTTTTTAAGGTCGTATTTCATGCCGCTGCTGAGCCATTCTATAACAAAGCCCACCAAAAGGCTTTTGTAATACATAATGATAGACTGCTTGTCATCGTCGTCGATCTGCTCTTCGGAAAAATACACGTCGAAATACTCGGTCACGGTGTAGCTCGCCACGCGGTTGAGGTAGCGCTCGAACAGGTCTTTGCTCGCCGAGTTGTACAGATGCATCATAGCCGCCTTGTTTTCCAGCGCGAAGTCCATGGCGGTAAGGATACAGTCGTAGATATTAGTGTCCTTCGAGCTGATCTGAACCATAGCGTCCGCCTGCTCGTTGAGTATTTCCTCGACCAGCGAGGGGATATCATCATAGTGATAGTAGAAGGAATTGCGGTTTATGCCGCAGTCCTCAACTATCTCCTTGACGGTGATCTTGTTGACGGGCTTCGCGTTAAGAAGCTTCATGAATGATTTTTTTATAGCGTCTTTGGTAAGAGTCGTCATGCGGATGCTCCTTGCCGAAATTTCTATATAATAGTATACCATAAGTCTTGGATTATTGCAAGAAGCTAATTGCGCTGTAAAAGGATTTTGAAAAACAAAAAGCACCGGCTTGACCGATGCTTTTACGTATACTATTAAATTATGAATTTGCCTCGATATAGGCAACGAGAGCGCCGACGGTCTTAAGATTCTCGATTTCCTCGTCGGGAACCTCAACCTCGAACTCGTCCTCAATGGACATCAAAAGATCGACAACGTCCAGGGAATCTGCGCCGAGATCTTCCTGAAGATCAGTTTCCTCGGTGATCTTATCCTCTTCAACGTCGAACTGCTCGGCAAGAATCGCCTTAACTTTTTCCAGTACCATGATAATTCCTCCTGTAATTTGTTATGTACCCGTCTTAACAGTAGACAAAAGCACATATTTTGTGCTACAATGATTAACGGACTTAATCATCGCCGAACAAACTCTTTGTTTGTACACTTCCATATTATTGAGTTTTTCGCTCTTTGTCAATATGTATTTTGAAATTTTTTTCAAAATTCCAGATTTTGCATAAATAATTACCGTTCTATCGTAATTACATAGCTAATAATCATATGAAAAAAGGATGAGTTTTTTATGAGCACAAAGCGTTACGCGGTGATCGGACACCCTATCGGGCATACGATGTCGCCCTTTATTCACAAAAGGCTGTTTGATCTGGCACAAATCGACGCCGAATACACTAAAATGGATATCGCGCCCGAAGATCTGGCGCAGGAATACGAGCGCACCTTAAAGCAGCTCGACGGCTACAATATCACCATTCCGCACAAGCAGAGCATAATTCCGCTGCTCGATTCGCTCGACGACAAGGCGGCGCTTTACGGCAGCGTCAACACCGTTTCAAACGCCGGAGGCAAATCAAAAGGCTACACCACCGACCCCGACGGCTTTATCAAAGCGATCGAAGCGGCGGGAATAGCGCTTGACGGCAGGATAATGATACTTGGCTGCGGCGGCGCGGCGCGCGCTATCGCTTACGAGCTGGCGCTCAGGAACAAGCCCTTCGAGTTCGCCGTGCGCCGTCAGAGCGTGGGAAAGGCCGGGCTGCTCTGCCTTGACGTTACGCGCAAGGTGCCGGACGCCGAGGTCAGCTTTGGGCTGATAGATCAGATAATAGGCAACGTCGATCTGCTTATAAACGCGACCCCCGTCGGAATGTACCCCAACGTTGACGAGCAGCCGATACACAACTGCGCTATCGGCAGGTGCAAGGCTGTTTTTGACGCGATATACAACCCGCTTGAGACCGCGCTGGTAAAGCGCGCCAAGGCAAACGGCTCAAAGGCTGTGGGCGGAATGTCGATGCTGGTGTGGCAGGCGGTAGCCGCCCACGAGATATGGGACGGATCGCAGTACGACAAAGACGATATAGACCGCCTGTGCCTTGACGCGGCGGAAGAGCTTAAAAAATTCTGAGCCAGCGGAGGCCGATATGAACAACATTATTCTCTGCGGCTTTATGGGCTGCGGCAAATCCACCGTCGGCAAAAACCTTGCGCGCAAAACGGGCAGGCCGTTTATCGACATGGACCGCTTTATCGAGCAGAAGGCGCAGCTTACCGTCGCCGAAATATTTGAAAAATACGGCGAGAGCGGCTTTCGCGATATGGAGCACGAGGCGTGCAAAGAGCTTGCCGAAATGCACAACCTGATTGTCGCCGCCGGCGGCGGAGCGCTGACCTTTGAGCGCAATGTCGAGGTTTTCCGCGGCAAAGACAAGGTGGTGCTGCTGGACGTTCCGCTGAGCGTTATCCGCCAGCGCCTGAGCCACGACACGCGCCGTCCGCTTTTGCAGCGCCCCGACCGCGACAAGGTCATGGAGGAGCTTTACAACGAACGCACGCCCAAGTACCGCGCGGCGGCGGATGTAGTCATAAAGGGCGAGAGCACGCCGCTGAAAACCGCTTTTTCGATGATAGAAATACTAAACCTGAAAAAATGACCGCCTATTGACTATCACGCTTTAAAGTGGTAAAATATCATCATCAATGACAAAAGAAGGCAATAACATGAAGATAGCGATAGTAGGCTTGGGCATTATCGGCGGCAGCTACTGCAAGGCGCTGAAAGCTCACACAACACACACCGTTATAGGAATAAACCGCACCCAAAGCGTGGCGCAAAAGGCGCTGCAAGTGGGCGCGATAGACATTATCGGCACGCCCGAAACGCTGCATGAAGCTGACATAATAGTCCTTTGCATGTATCCGCAGGCTTGCGTGGATTTTCTGCGCGAGAACGGCAGATATATCCGCAGCGACGCGGTGGTGACCGACGCGGCAGGTATAAAGACCGCGCTCTGCCCTCAACTGAAGGAGCTTTCCGAAGAATTCGGCTTTACGTATGTGGGCAGTCACCCGATGGCAGGCAAGGAAAAGAACGGCTTTGAGGCGAGCGACGAGAACCTTTTCATGGGCGCGAGCTTCCTTATAACGCCCTGCGGCGCGCCTAAGGCGGCTGTGAACAAGCTTGCCGCGCTGGCGCTCGAGATCGGCTTCGGCACGATAAAGGTCACCACTCCCGAGGAGCACGACCGCATGATAGCCTACACCTCGCAGCTTCCGCACGTGCTTGCGTGCGCCTATGTTCTAAGCCCGTGCTGCCCCAAACACAAGGGCTTTTCGGCGGGCAGCTACCGCGACGTTTCGCGCGTCGCGAACATCAACGCCAAGCTGTGGAGCGAGCTTTTCCTTGAAAACAAGGAGCCGCTCTGCGAGGAGCTTTTGGAGCTTAACAAAAATCTGGGCGCGCTGTATCAGGCGATCAAGACAGAGGACAGGCAAGCCCTGTACGAGCTGCTTGAGCAGGGTCATCAGGTGAAGCAGGCTCTGGGCGAATAAGGAGATATAAATATGAAAACAGTACATGTCGACACGGGAAGACCGTATGACATTTTTATCGAGCGCGGCATTATCGACCGCTGCGGCGAATATGCAGAACAGCTGTCAAAGGCTGAAAAGGTGGTCGTCGTCAGCGACACAAACGTCGCCCCGCTCTATCAATGGCGCGTGCTCAACTCGCTTTCGCAGCACGGCTTTAAGGTGAAGAATCACATCTTCCCCGCTGGCGAGGGAAGCAAGACCCTGGACACGATCGCCGAGATATACAAAACGCTTGCCGACTTCCGCATGACGCGCCGGGACATAATCGTCGCGCTGGGCGGCGGAGTCTGCGGCGATATGGCTGGCTTCGCGGCGGCTACTTATCTGCGCGGCATCGATTTTATTCAGGTGCCCACCTCGCTTTTGGCTCAGGTGGATTCATCGGTCGGCGGCAAAACCGGCGTTGACCTGCCGCAGGGCAAAAACCTTGTGGGCGCATTCCACCAGCCTATCGCGGTGCTGATTGACCCCGACACGCTGAACACCCTGCCGGATGAGTTCATCGCCGACGGCATGGGCGAGGTGATAAAATACGGCTGCATAAAGGACGCGGCGTTTTTTGAAAAGCTTGAAAACGAGGACGCCCTGAGCGATATCGAAAGCGTTATTGAAACCTGCGTGTCAATAAAGCGCGACGTAGTAAGCCGCGACGAAAAAGAAGCCGGCGAGCGCATGCTGCTAAACTTCGGTCACACTTTGGGTCACGCCATTGAAAAGATATACAACTACACGGGCATAACGCACGGAATGGCTGTGGCTGTTGGCATGGCGCTCATAGCCCGCGCCGGAGAAAAGCAGGGCGTTACCGCCCCGGGAACCGCCGACCGCATTATAAAGCTCTGTGAAAAATACGGCCTGCCCACCGATACCGAAGTCGCCTTCGCCGATATGACACAGGCGGCTATGGGCGATAAAAAGACCGCCGGAAGCAAAATAAACCTCGTCATGCTGAAACAGATAGGCGAAAGCTTCATAACCCCCCTCCCGCTTGACGAATTAGAGAGTTTTATAACTATATGATAAGCGTAAAGCCTAAACTGCCCAAAAATGCAAAACTAACGCAGCTTGCGAACACGCTCAGAAAAAATGCTACTAAAGAGGAAAAACATCTGTGGTACGATTATCTCAGGTGCTGCAATGTAAAATTTCACCGGCAAATCGTTATTGGTAATTATATTGTGGATTTCTTTTGTCCAAAAGCCGGATTGATCGTTGAGCTGGACGGTTCGCAACATTATAAAACGTCAAATATAAAAAGAGATAAAATCAGAACTGAGTATATTGAAAGCTTGGGATTTGTGGTTTTGCGTTTTACAAACACAGAAATCAACCGGCGTTTTTCATCGGTTTGTCAAAAAATTCAGGAAACTGTTGACTCTCGCACAAAAAGCCTTCTCCCTCGCGGAGAAGGTGGCACGCAGACTAAGTGACAACTTTACCATACTGCGCGTATTATTTAAAACAGTAAACGCAAAGCAAAACAAAACGATTGTGTCTGCGTGACGGATAAGGGGTTTGCCGCAAGGCAAGCTTTGCGCAGGTTCTTTCGCCTTCGGCGAATCCCCTTATCCGTCACGGCGCCCCATAAATCGAGCTTATAATAATCGATCGTTTTTTACATTATGTGGTATTTTATCTAGTGTTTTCGTTTGTGGCGCCGCGACACCTTCTCCGCGAGGGAGAAGGCTTTTCGGCGCACAGCTAAACCTTAATTCGTTTAAATCAACGGCATATAT
Organism: uncultured Ruminococcus sp.; assembly: GCA_902776375.1. Taxonomy (GTDB): domain Bacteria; phylum Bacillota; class Clostridia; order Oscillospirales; family Acutalibacteraceae; genus Ruminococcoides. The sequence goes on from CACYPV010000013.1 coordinate 92,562, forward strand.
TCTATAGATACACAACCATTACATAATACATTAAGTGGTAACAATTATGAACAATGTGAATTTTAACCCATTTACACCAAACGGGACTATATCAGCGCCGCCGTCTAAAAGCGACGTACACCGCGCTGTTATCTGCGCCGCGCTGTCCGGGGGCGTTTGCACCATTTCGCCGGTCGCGCTGTCCGAGGACGTCAAGGCGACTATCGGCTGTGTTGAGGCGCTGGGAGCTAAAACCGCGCTAAAAGACAACGTGCTGACCGTTGACGGGCGCGAGATATTCAAAAACAAAGAAGCCGAGCTTGACTGCCGTGAGAGCGGCAGCACTCTGCGGTTCCTGATACCAGTAGCCGCGGCCGGCGGCGTGAGCGCTGTCTTTACAGGCGCAGGCAGACTGCCCGAGCGGCCTATCGGCGTTTACACCGACGCGCTGCCCGAAAAGGGCGTGACCTGCCAAACCGAGGGCGGGCTTCCGCTGCAAATAAGCGGCAAGCTGCAAAGCGGCGTTTTTAAGATACCCGGCAACGTCAGCTCGCAGTTCATTACAGGTCTGCTTTTTGCCCTTCCCCTGCTCGACGGCGACAGCGACATCGTGCTGACCTCGCCCATCCAGAGCGCGGGCTATATCAACATGACTATCCGCACGATGTCGAAGTTCGGCATTGAGGTCGACATGACCGACAAGGGCTGGCACGTGCGCGGCAAGCAGCGCTACATACCCACCGACTACACCACCGACGGCGACTGGTCGCAGGCGGCATTCTTTCTTGTCGCGGGAGCTGTCGGCGGCGAGGTGACAGTACAGGGCGCCAACATCGACTCATCTCAGGGCGACCGCAGGATAGCCGCTTTGCTGCGCGAGTTCGGCGCCGAGGTGATCCAGGACGGCGGCAGCATTACCGTTAAAAAAGCGCCTATGCGCGCGATCGAGATCAGCGCAGCGCAGATCCCCGACCTTGTTCCCGTTTTGGCGGTGTGCGCCTGCTTTGCCGAGGGGACTACCAGGATCACCGACGCGGAGCGTCTGCGCATAAAGGAAAGCGACCGCCTGAAAACCACGGCGGCACTGCTCAACTCGCTGGGCGGCAAGGTTAAGGAGCTGCCCGACGGCTTGGAGATAACCGGCGTGAAGCGGCTTAAAGGCGCGGCTGTCGACGGCTGCAACGACCACCGCATAGTGATGTCGGCGGCTGTCTGCGCGGCGGGCTGTGAAGGCGGCATCACCTGCTCCGACGCATGGAGCATCAACAAAAGCTACCCTGATTTTTACGACGATTATGCGAAAATCGGAGGCAGGGTCAAGTTATAAGTTATAGGTTATAAGTAATAAGAGGTGTTACTATGTCCTCATGCTTTGGAGATAAAATCAAAATTTCAATATTCGGCGAAAGCCACGGGCAACGTGACGTTGCATCCAGTTCGCGCACCTCACCATTGCGCTGACTTGAAATTCTGATTCACGCGTTTTAACATAAAATAGGAGGAAACACTATGTCCTCAACCTTTGGTAACAAAATTCAAATTTCAGTATTCGGCGAAAGCCACGGGAACGGCATTGGCGTGGTCATTGACGGGCTGCCCGCGGGCGAAGCTATCGACATGGACGATGTACTTGCGCAAATGGCTCGCCGCGCCCCCGGCCGCGACAAGACCGCCACTCCGCGCAGGGAGAGCGACCTGCCCAAGATCCTTTCGGGTATGCTCGGAAACACCCTTACGGGCGCGCCGCTTTGCGCGGTCATTGAGAACGCCAACACGCGCTCGCAGGATTACGGCGATCTGCTGACAAAGCCGCGCCCGGGTCACAGCGACTACACGGCGTTCGTCAAATACAAAGCCGCCAACGACATTCGCGGCGGCGGACACTTTTCAGGCAGACTGACCGCTCCGCTCGTGTTCGCGGGCGCTGTTTGCCGTCAGCTTTTGGAGAAGAAAGGCATAAAAATCGCAGCCCATATAAGCAGCATCGGCGGCGTTAAGGACGATCCGTTTGATCCTGTTTATATCGACGACGCTCTTATAGAGCGGCTCAACCGCTCCCCCTTCGCGCTTATCAGCGAGAGCCGTGAAGCCGAAATGCGCGCCGAGGTCGAAGCCGCGCGCCTTGAAAGCGACAGCGTAGGCGGCGTTATCGAGTGCGCCGTGACCGGACTGCCCGCAGGGCTTGGCGAGCCGATGTTCGACGGCGTTGAGGGCGTTATAGCAAAGGCTGTTTTCGGCGTTCCCGCGGTAAAGGGCGTCGAATTCGGCGCGGGCTTCGCGCTTTCCGAAATGCGCGGCTCACAGGCTAACGACCCGTTCCGCTTTGAGGGCGGCAAGGTCGTGACCGAAACGAACAACTGCGGCGGTATTTTGGGCGGTATAACCGACGGCATGCCCCTTATTTTCCGCGCGGCGATAAAGCCCACCCCGTCCATAGCGCGGCAGCAGAAAACCGTCGACTTGCAGACGGGCGAAAACACCGTGCTGGAAGTAAAGGGCAGACACGATCCCTGCATTGTTCCGCGCGCGGTGCCGGTTATTGAGGCGGCGGCAGCCTTGGCGCTGATAAATCTTATGGAGGGCGGCTTATGAGAGATTTAAGCGAGATACGCAGGGATATCGACGAGATCGACAGCCAGCTTATCGACCTTTTCAAGCGCAGGATGGACTGCGCCAAAGAGGTGGGCTACTATAAAAAGGAACGCGGTATACCCATCCTGAACCAACAGCGCGAGGACGAAATACTCGCCAAGGTGCAGGAAAAGGGCGGCGAACACGGCGCAGCCGCGCGGCTGCTGTTCACCGACATACTGGAGCTTTCGCGCGCGCTTCAACACAACATCATCGGAAGCGGACAGGCGCTGCGGCAGAAGATCACCTCTGCACGGGAAATGCCGGCAGCTAAGGGGATAACCGTCGCCTATCAGGGAATAAAGGGCGCAAACAGCTATGAGGCGCTGCGCTGGCTTTTTCCCGAGGCTGACCCAATAAGCCGCAAAACCTTTGAGGACGTTTTTAACGCGGTCGACTCAGGCAAGGCAACCTTTGGGATTTTGCCCGTTGAGAATTCCACGGCGGGCTCGGTATCGGCGGTTTACGATTTGATTTTGAAGCACCGTTTTTATATCGTAGGGGCGCTGGACATGCGCGTAGAGCACTGCCTTGCGGGTCTGAAACAGGCGACGCTTGAAGATATCGAGATAGTTTGGTCGCATCCTCAGGCGCTTTCCCAATGCGAAAGGTATATCACGAAGCACGAACTGACAGCCGTTCCCAAGGCGAACACCGCGGTTGCGGCGCGCGACGCCGCCAAAGAAAAGCGGCTGAACGTTGCGGCGATCTGCACGCCAGAGGCGGCGCACGAATACGGCTTGCAGATATTTGAACGCGGACTTCAGGACGACCCCTACAACACCACACGCTTTATCGTGATTTCCAAGGAGCTTTACATCGCCCCCGACGCGAATAAAATCAGCCTTTGCTTCTCGCTTCCCCATGTTAAGGGCTCGCTTTATAATCTGCTTTGCCGCTTTAACTCGCTTGGGCTGAACCTGACAAAAATCGAGTCGCGCCCCGCAAAGGGCAAGGATTTTGAATACCTGTTTTACCTCGATTTTACCGGAAACGTTCACAGCGAAAACGTGATAAGCTTGCTCAGCCGGTTGAGCGAGGAAATGCCGGAATTCAGCTTTTTGGGCAACTATAACGAAACGACTTGAATAATACTAATACCTAATAAAAAGTAGACAATCTTTGCGGTCTATTTTCCGCATACTGCGTTGTCGTCCTTGCAAGGCGCCAGCCTTGCTGCGTCCTTCGCCTTGTCTTGCGAAAAATATCCTCGCAAAATATAAGTCTACTTTCTATCAGTATTGACAATTTTACGATAATAATCTATAATAAAACTACAGGGAACCGTTTAAGCGGTTAGCCGATAGAAGATTATTTGTTTAATAACCGTCCAATGGCCGTTGGGCGGTTATTTCTTAATACATTTTATGACTTCGACGAGTGTTATTAACAAAATGATCAACAATACTGTTTCCGTCATATGTATCACCCCCATTCATCGGGAGTGCTAACCGCCTGAACTACCCTGTAGCCTTTTAATAATATTCCAAAATCGCATTAAAGTCAAGAAACAACCTTGTAATATTACTTATGATTTTTATACAGAACACCGGCAGATGATAAGTCTGCCGGTGTTTTTATGCTGTATTTATTCTTTCTGCTCTGCTTCCCAGATAAGCTCCTCGAGCGTTGAGTAGAGGTGCTCGGGCTCGACGGGCTTCGAGAGATGCGCGTTCATTCCCACTTGAAGCGAGTGCTGCACGTCCTCGTCGAAGGCGTTGGCGGTCATGGCTATTATCGGCACCCTTTGCGCGTCGGGTCTGTCGAGCTTACGGATAGCGGCGGTAGCCTCAAGCCCGTCCATTTCGGGCATGCGCACGTCCATAAGTATCGCGTCGTAGTAGTTTGGCGCGCTTTCGGCGAACATCTCTACGGCAAGCCTGCCGTTGTTGGCGTGATCGAGCTGCGCGTCCTTCATAGCCAAAAGCTGGTTTATTATCTCGGCGTTGATGAAAATATCCTCGGCAAGCAGGATGCGCTTGCCCTTGAGGTCGACGCGGCGTTTTTCCTTCATAAGGCTGAGGTTGTTTTTGCGGGCGATGCGCTCGAACTCGTCGATGATATCCTCGGCGATGAGCGGCTTAGCCAAAAAGCTGTCTACGCCGCAGGAAAGCGCCTCGTCCATGATCTCGTCCCAGTTGAACGAGGTAAGGATGATCACGGTGGATTCCTTGTCATAGTGCTCGCGTATCTTCTTGGCGGTCTCAAGCCCGTCCATGCCCTGCATTATCCAGTCCATAAGCACCAGATTATACGGGTTGTGCTTTGTGTACTGAACGCGGAGCTTATTAAGCGCCTCGCTGCCGCTGTGGCATACATCCGCGTGAATGCCCATTTCGCCCAATACTATGCGCGCGTGCTCGGCGGCGACCTTATCGTTATCGACGATAAGCACACGCATGTCCTTGGGCTCGATGTAGCAGCGTATCATGCCGGCACGGTCGCTGTTGTTTAGCGTTACCACAACAGAGAACTCGGAGCCGACGCCCTTTTCCGACTGCACCGAGATGGTTCCGTTCATAAGCTCGACGATATTTTTTGTTATCGCCATGCCCAGACCCGTGCTGCCGTATTTGTTTTTGACGCCGCTGTTTTCCTGAGTGAAGGAGTCGAATATCTTGGGTATGAAGCTCTGCTTCATGCCGATGCCGGTATCCTTTATAATGAATTTAAGCATCGACTTATCCTCAAACACGGCGATCCGCTCTATGGTGAGGGTAACGCTGCCCTCCTCGGTAAATTTCACCGCGTTGCCCAAAATATTGATGAGCACCTGCTTTAGCTTCATGTCATCGCCGATGTAGTAGTCCGACACGCCGCCGACGACCTTGCACTCATACCGCAGTCCCTTTTCCTCACACTGCGACATGACCATAGTATTGATCTGCTCTAAAATGCTTTTGAGCGAAAATTCTTCCTTGCGCAGCACTATTTTGCCCGACTCGATGCGGCTCATGTCGAGGATATCGTTGATAAGCTGCAGCAGGTGGTGGGCGCTGCCGTTGATGTTTTTGAGGTAGCCGTGAGTTTTCATCGAGACGGATTCGTCCTGAAGCGCGAGATTAGTAAGTCCGATGATCGCGTTCATAGGTGTGCGTATCTCGTGGCTCATGTTTGACAGGAAGGCGGTTTTTGCCTTGTTTGCTTCCTCCGCCTGAGTCAGCGCCTGTGCGAGCGCGTTGTTTTTGGCTATGGATTCGCGCATTTCGGCGTCGACTATGGTCAAGCCCAAAACAACGTGAACTACTCGTTTTGTAGAATCGTCCGCTCCGCTGAGCTTTACCATAGTTACCTTCTCGTAGTACTCTTTGCCGTCGCGGTTGATAAGATAACGGAAGTTGATCTTTTTATTATTGGCGAGCTTTTCACGCACATTCCACGGGTCGATAAAATACACAAATCCCTTGCGGTAGCTCTTTTCAATATACCTTTCGGCATATGCCGCAAAGTTTTTGTAATATTCAAAGTGAACGCCCTCGGGGTGCTGATTCACCCACTCGGGATCAGAGCGGAAGCACACCGCGTCGTCCTCGTCCAGATTGACCTGATAAACGCTTCTGTAGTCGGAAGCTAAGGCGGTGATTATCTTCTCCTGCTCGTTGCGGCGGGCTTGCTCGTCCAAAAGCTGCTGCTGCAGGCCAAGCCTCGCCTCAAGCTCCTGCTGCTTGGCAAGGCTTGCCGCCTCGGCGGTTTTTATGCGCATCATCTCGGTGATGTCGACGTGCATTCCCATTATGCACATCTGCCCCGCTCTGTTTATGAACTTTACCTTAGTTCCCTGCAAATTGCGCACCTCGCCTTTTGCGGTACGCGCTTCATCAAAGTAAACGTACGGTCTGTCCATGGACAAAGCTGTTTTGTCGTACTCGGCAAGACGCCGCGCGGTATCTTCATCAAAAAGCTCAAAATCGGTTTTGCCTACTACGCCGTCGGGCGAGGTTTGGTTCGCGTACTTGGCAAAGGCTTGGTTGCACGATACGTAAACGCCTGTGTCCGCTCTTTTTGAGAAAGTCATGGCGGGGATGTTAGTAAGCATTGAGGTGACGGTATCGACCATCTCGGCAACGCGCTTTACCGCCTCGTACTGCACGTGCAAACGCTTGTTTTCTTCCTTAGCCTGCGTCGCCTCCAGCTCTGCCAGCTCTGCCTTTTGCATCGCGCGGTATTCCTCGTCCACGTCCTTGAAGCCTATTGTAACGCCCATGGCGCCGGGCAAATCGAGCTTGCCTACGTCTATGCGGAAATAGCGCGACGGCGTTCCGTCGTTGTACTTGCGGAGGAATGTTACTGAAAACTGATCCTTTGTTTTGAATTGTTCAAGGATATCTTCTATAGAAAGCTCCCGGCGGATGCGCTCGCGGTCGACGTCGTCGACCATGTTTTCAACAAGCGGTATTCTTGCAATGGGATACGGCGCGTCGGTCAGCATTTTTCTTAGGCTGTCCGAGGGCGCCTTGCTTTCGTCGGCGTAATACAGCGACCAGTGACCGGTCGTTACGTCGTCGATGACCCACACGGTATGGTAAAAGCGGGTAAGAGTGTCGATGACCGTTTCGCGCATCTTTCTTTTTCTTTCCAGCTCCAGATACCTTTTATTTATATCCGAGATAAAAACGTAATACACGCCGCCGTACTCAGGCGTCTCGACATAATGACCGAAATCGTTGACCCAGATCACATCTCCGTCCTTACGGCGGATGCGGTATTCAACGTAGTCGTATTTATTTCTGTTATGATCTATCTGCCGGACTATCGAATCTGATATCTCACGATAATCCTCGGGGTACACCATTCCGCGGAAGGTATAGCCCGTAAGCTCGCGGAACTCATCCTCGTTGTCGCAGCCGAAGATATTGAACACCTCGCGGTTCGCGTAGATAAGCTCCTCGTTGCCCTCAGCCTTATAGACGAAGTATCCGCCGGGCATTTGGTCGCAAAACCTGTCGACCATAGGATCATTCAGATTTTTCAGTTCAAAGCGTGGATCAGACATAATCAACACCTCAAATCGGTATTAGTTACAATTTCCTAATATATATAATATCATATAATTACTGTATATGCAACCCAAAAAAGCTTGACATTATTTAGTTATTTTGCACATGCAGTTAGAGTTTTGCCCGTTGCCGCGGCAAGCGCGCAGAAAACCTCCCCCGTCGCTTGTACGGGGGAGGCTGTCTTTGTTCTGTATCGTGTGTACTATTGAAGTGTATCGTTATTTGTCGTGGATGTAGAAGTCGTGTGCAACCGCTCCGGTGTCGCTGTGTCTGCCGCTGGTGCTCGAGCTGACGTTCTTGTTGATCCATACGTAACCCTCTACGTAGTAGCCGGCTATGAAGCCTCTGCTGGTACCTTCGATCTCGATGTCGACGCGGTCGATGTTCTCGCCGTTCGCGGTAGAGGTGATGTGGAAGCAGTTTTGATCAGGGCTGAAGCCGGTTTTGTTCCATCCGTCGTAATCAAAGGATACGGTGACGCTCTTAAGGTCGATGTCCGCGGGGATGAAGGGCACCTTGTTGGAGGAGCCGGTGTTTTCGAGCCTGACGTCGGCTATGGTAACGGGCTTGGTCTTGTAGGTGCCGTCCTCGTTGACGCTGAGGATCTTGTTGCCCTTTACGATAACTCTGCCGTACTTCATTCTGCCGTTGAGGCCTGTGCCGAAGATGTTCAGGGGGATAGCCTTGCGGATGTAGGAGTTGGTTTCCTCGTATTCGGTAGCCAGCTTAGCGTTGGCGATCTTGCCGTCCTTGAGGAAGCGGGTGGTGTAGGAGATGGGAGCTACGCGGGTGTCAGCGGTGAACTTAGCCTCGGATCTGATCACGTCGATAAGCTTGCTGTAATCGGTGGTGGAGATAAGCTCTCCTGCCTTTTCGGAGCTGCCGCCGTAGATGACATACTTGAAGGTCGCGTTTTGCAGCACGTTCTTATACTTCGCGCTGAGCTCCACCTTGTTCTTGGAAGCCGCCGCTTTGAGCGCCGCCTGGATATCGTTGGCGGAGTTTTCGCTCTGGATGTTCACCATGATGAGTCTGCCGTAGTCGACCGATGAAACCATTACGGGCGGGGTCTTTTCGTTGATCTTGGAGAGGATGTAGGTAGAATCTGCGCCATCCCTAAAGAGTTCGCCTGCCTTGTTGGGCATGTTGGCGTTTACGGTGTAGTAAACCTGTCTGTAGCTTAAAACGTAGTTGTTCTTTTTGCTGGTGTAATCCTGATTGTAATTGAGCTTGAGCTTCTTTACAGCGCCGGCTGCGATGCCGAGCGAAGCAGTGACCTGCTTCTCGCTGGAAGCCTTGGTGATGTCCATTGTCACCTCGCCGGTAGCGTCCTTGCCGTCCCAGTTTGAACGGAGACCGGCGATAGCGTCCATTACTCCTGCGCCCGTTGTGGGGTCAGCCTTAATGCCGGCGCTCTTGCCGTCTTTTATTCCGATACCGCGGATAGACAGGTCAACGTCGTTTCTCTGAGCCTTCAGGAGCTTCGGGTTGCCCTCGATAAGATTCTGGTCTGCCAGGAGCAGCGCGCCGGGGTAGCACTCGGCTGCCGAAGCGTTTGTGAATGCGAAGCTTGAAGTAGAGGCGTCGGCAAGCGTCTTTTTCGTCTTGACTATGTAGGTGACGGTGCCGTCGGAGTTGCGTACAACGCTTCTTCTCTGTCTGCCGTTCTGACCGTTTACAACGTCGCCCGTGCGTGCAAGCACTTTGTTTTCGTCATAATTCAACTCGTTGACCTTCTTGGTGATCGCGGGGTTGGGGTCTTCTTTTACCTCTGCCGCTGACGCTGATGAGATCGCGACGCCTGCGACTGATAATGCGGTTACTGTTGAAAGTGTTAATGCTGTGATCCTTGTTTTGAGATTCTTTTTCATTTTCTTTTCTTCCTTTCTGCTGTTGCTTGAAGTTTTTGTGATATCTGAAATGTCGTTGATGCCGGTGTTTTTGTTGATGTTGAGTGCTTCGGTGATGTCGGTGAGATCCACTGTTCTGGTTTCCTTGGTTTTCATTTTGGTTACTCCTTTTTGTTTATTTTGGTTTAGGTTTGTTTTTGTTTTAGTTTGTGATTTGATTATATCAGACCAATGCTGACAGCTTCTTTACAAGATTTTAAGTTTTTTAAATTTTTTTAAAATCTTTTTAATCTTTTTTATCTTTGCCGTCTGTCTGTCTTTCGCTTCTGAAATCGTTTTTCAAGCTTATCCTCACGATAGCCTTTGACTTAATATTGCAGTTGATAAGATTTTTCATTGTAGCATATCCTTTCTGTAGTTGATTTAGTTTCGGGTTGTTCCCTTGACTGTGACTAGAGTATACCAGACCGAGTTTTACACAATCTTTACAGATAATAAAGTTTTTTAAATTTTTTCAAAAAAATATTTTTAACTGTTTATGGTATCATTATATATAATAAGGAAAGCGGAATTCCGAAATACCGGATTGAAAATTTCAAACGGAATTCAGTTTGATTTCACACAGTTTTCATAATCATATTGTTTAATATAACTGTACTCAAAAGACGGGACCGCAACCGTCGAGTATATTGTTCTACCCTCCTCAATATGAGCCGACGCAGAGGCTCATATTTGTACCCCTCATTTTTTACAGACAAAAGAAGCAACGTGTGCCTTTACCGGTACACGTTGCTTCACTTTTTATAGCTTTTTATCGTTCCAAAAACGCCGATAATACTTTTCTATTATCTAATAAAAGCCTTGACCAAAGCGGGTTTTTCTGCTATGATAGTAACAACATATATAAGGAGATGTTATTGTGAAAATAAAACCTATTTTGACCGCAGCTTGTGCTGCAGCGTTGGTGTTCAGCGCTGCGGCCTGCCAAACACAGACCGTTTCGTCCTCTAAGGCAGACACGTCGGAGCTATCTGCCGCCGACACTACAGTCGCGCAAACCACTGTTGAACCGACAACCACAGCACCGGAAAGACATGCAGAAGACTATGTTATTACCGCGAAAGAGTACCAAATCGACTATAGCGGCGCGTTCCTACTGACAGGCGAAGAGTCGCGGTCGAGCGAAACCGCCACTGCGCGTTTTCCGCAACTGCTGCAGAACGCCCCGGACGCCGATGCCATGAATGCCGAGCTGCACGAACGTTTTGACAGAACCTTTGACGAATACAACAATAGCACCTATGTCAGTGGCAGAACTGACTATGTAGCTTCGCTCAACAACCGGATCTTGAGCCTTGCCGTTGAATCGCGTTCTGTAGACACACCAAACAGCGATTTTTGGGTCTACACTGCCGACGTGGATACAGGCAAGCGCCTGACGCGCGACGAGATAGCGGCGATCGCCGGAACGACCACGCAGGACGTGCTGAATGAGGTTATCGACGATATCAACGCACGCTGCGACAACACAACTTTTTCAGGCGATATGCTTGAACAATTGGATAAAGTCAGAATACGTTCGCTGGAACAGGAGAATCTGGACAAGGCAGAGTTCTTTTTTGACAGTGACGGCGTGCTCAACGTGACCTACGGCTATTACTGGGTAGCCGGCGCAGAACGCTACGGCGCACTGCTAAAAACAAGCTTCGTCTGTCAGTAACAATACCGCCAAAAGCTTTTTATCCGACCGCGGGTTGGTATTTACCGATTCCTGCAATAATATGAGATAAAAAATATGGGCATAGCTCTCACTCATAAATTGAGTTTGAGCTATGCCCTTTTCGGTTATATTGTTTTATTCTTCAGGCGACGCTTCGTCGGACGTGGTCGTGAAAACGTTGCTCTCGAGCTCTACAGCCGAGTAGCGCGGCATACCCGTACCTGCGGGGATGACCTTACCGATGAGCACGTTCTCTTTAAGTCCTACCAGCGGATCGACCTTGCCCTTGATAGCGGCGTCGGTGAGCACTCTGGTGGTCTCCTGGAACGAAGCAGCCGAAAGGAAACTGTCGGTCGCGAGCGCAGCCTTGGTGATACCGAGCAGAAGCTGGGTGAACTCGGCGGGCTTTAAGCCCTCCTCGCCCGCGGCGATGCGCTTTTCGATCTGCGCGTTCTCATAGAGCACGTCGTTCTTGTCGTACATCTGACCGGACATGAAGCTTGTGCTGCCCGCGTCTTCTACCTTTACGCGGCGCATCATCTGGCGCACGATGACCTCGATGTGCTTGTCGTTGATCTCAACACCCTGTAAGCGGTAGGTGGACTGAACCTCAGAGATAAGGTAGTTCATGACCGCCTCGGCGCCGAGAATATCGAGGATGTCGTGGGGGTTCAGCGCGCCGTCGGTGATCTTGTCACCCTTCTTGATCGCCTGACCCTCGGCAACTCTTACGCGGAAGCCGAACGGGATGAGGTAAGTCTTTTCTTCGCTGGTTTCGGGGTTGTAAACGACCGCGTGACGCGCGCCCTTGATCTCCTCAAAGCGAACGACGCCGTCGATCTCGGTCATGATAGCGAGGCTCTTGGGCTTTCTCGCCTCAAACAGCTCCTCAACACGGGGAAGACCCTGTGTGATATCTTCGCCGCCGGCGACGCCGCCCGTATGGAAGGTACGCATGGTAAGCTGTGTACCGGGCTCGCCGATGGACTGTGCTGCGATGATACCCACCGCTTCGCCGACAGTTACCGGCTGGCGGTTGGCAAGGTTGGCGCCGTAGCACTTGCGGCATGCGCCGTGCTTTGCGCGGCACTCGAGCACGGAGCGGATCTTAACGCTCTTTGCGCCCGAATTGCAGATGATATCCGCCTCTCTGTCGCCCAGCATGGTGTCCTTTGAAACGAGGACGTTGCCGTTTTCGTCGCAGAAATCGTTGAGCAGGAAGCGGCCGATAAGACGCTCGTGCAGCGGCTCGATGATGTTGTTATCGCCGACCTTGATGTCGAAGATCTCAAGGCCCTCGGTGGTGCCGCAGTCTTCGTCGCGGATGATGACCTCCTGCGAAACGTCTACCAGACGACGGGTCAGATAACCCGAGTCGGCGGTACGGAGCGCGGTATCGGCAAGACCTTTACGCGCGCCGCGCGAGGAAATGAAGTATTCCAAAATGTTAAGACCTTCACGGTAATTAGCACGGATGGGGATCTCGATGGTCTTACCGGAGGTGTTCGCGATAAGTCCGCGCATGCCCGCGAGCTGACGGATCTGGCTCATGCTGCCTCGAGCGCCGGAGTCAGCCATCATGTAGATCGGGTTGTAGCGGTCGAGGTTCTTTTGCAGCTTGTCTGTAACGTCGTCTGTCGCCTTGTTCCAGATCCTCAGGATCTCCTCATAACGTTCCTCGTCGGAACGAAGACCCATCATGTACTCTTCACGGATAGCCTCTACCTCGTCCTCTGCCTTTGCGATGATCTCTTTCTTTTCGGGCGGGATGACCGCGTCGCAGACCGCGACGGTGAGAGCGCCTATGGTGGAGTACTTGTAGCCCTGCGCCTTGATCTCGTCCAGCAGCACACTGGTTCTGGCGGCGCCGTGCTTCTTTATGGAAGCGTCGATGATCCTCTTTAAGCCTTTTTTGCCTACGAGGAAGTCGACCTCGAACTTGAATTTGTTTTCGGGGATACTTCTGTCAACAAAGCCCAGATCCTGCGGGATGGGGTTGTTGAAGATGATCTTGCCGATGGTGGTGTCGACGAGAGCCGACTGCATTTCGCCGTCGATCTCCATTTCGCGGCGAACCTTGATCTTGGAGTGCAGCTCGATAACGCCGGTCTGATACGCCATCATTACCTCGTCAACGTTGCGGAAGATCTTGCCCTCGCCGCGCTCACCGTCTTTATCGAGGGTGAGGTAGTAAGAACCGAGGATCATATCCTGCGTAGGAACCGCGACAGGCTGACCGTCGGAGGGCTTGAGCAGGTTGCCCGCAGCGAGCATGAGGAAGCGCGCCTCAGCCTGAGCCTCGGCGGAAAGCGGTACGTGAACAGCCATCTGGTCGCCGTCGAAGTCGGCGTTGAAGGCGGTACATACCAGCGGATGAAGCTTGATTGCGCGGCCTTCAACGAGCACGGGCTCGAACGCCTGGATGCCCAGACGGTGAAGTGTAGGCGCACGGTTGAGCATTACGGGGTGACCCTTGATGACCACCTCGAGCGCGTCCCAAACGGTCTCTTTAGCGCGCTCAACGGCTTTTCTCGCGGATTTTATATTCTGCTCTGCCTTTGTTTCGACAAGGCGCTTCATAACGAAGGGCTTGAACAGCTCGAGCGCCATCTCCTTGGGCAGACCGCACTGGTACATTTTCAGCTCAGGGCCGACTACGATAACCGAACGTCCGGAGTAGTCGACGCGCTTACCGAGCAGGTTTTGACGGAAACGTCCCTGCTTGCCCTTAAGCATGTCGGAAAGCGATTTGAGCGCGCGGTTGTTGGGTCCCGTTACGGGTCTGCCGCGTCTGCCGTTGTCGATAAGGGCGTCGACGGACTCCTGAAGCATACGCTTTTCGTTGCGGATGATGATCTCGGGAGCGTTCAATTCGAGCAGCTTTTTAAGTCTGTTGTTTCTGTTGATCACGCGGCGGTACAGGTCGTTGAGGTCGCTGGTGGCGAATCTGCCGCCGTCGAGCTGTACCATCGGGCGGATGTCCGGCGGGATGACCGGAACGACGTCCAGTATCATCCACTCGGGACGGTTGCCCGAAAGGCGGAAGCTCTCTACAACGTCGAGGCGCTTGAGCAAACGGATGCGCTTCTGACCGGAGGAAGCTTCAAGCTCCTCCCTGAGCTCCTGCGAAAGGGCTTCGAGGTCGATCTCTTCAAGCAGCTTTTTGATGGACTCGGCGCCCATGCCCGCCTGGAAATCATCCTCGTATTTTTCGCGCATATCGTTGTATTCGGTCTCGCTGAGGCACTGATACTTAGCCAGATCGCGGCAGTCGCCGGGATCGGTGACGATGTACTGCGAGAAGTAAAGCACGTTCTCGAGCAGCTTCGGCGAGATGTCGAGCATGAGCGCGATACGCGAGGGGATTCCCTTGAAGTACCAGATGTGGGACACGGGAGCGGCGAGCTCGATGTGACCCATGCGCTCGCGTCTTACCTTTGAGCGGGTGACCTCTACGCCGCAGCGGTCGCAGATCTTGCCCTTGAAGCGGATGCGCTTATATTTGCCGCAGTGGCACTCCCAGTCCTTGGTGGGTCCGAAAATGCGTTCGCAGAACAGACCCTCGCGCTCGGGCTTGAGCGTGCGGTAGTTGATAGTTTCGGGTTTTTTGACTTCGCCGTAAGACCACGCGCGGATCTGTTCGGGGGAAGCAAGACCGATTTTAATTGAATCAAAAGCGTTGTTATCTAACATATTACTTCCTCCTTATATTTCGTCTGAGCCGAAGTCGTCAAAAATGTCGAAGTCGTCGTCGTATTCCTCGTCGGCAAGCGAGTCGTCGAACATGTTGTCCTCCTCGCCGCCCTCGTCGAGGGTGTAGCCGTCCATAGAGGTCATTACGCTGTCCTCGTCGAAATCGGCTGCGGTAGCGTCGACCATATCCTCGTCCTCGTCAAACTTCTGCTTGATGTCGATCTCCTCACCGTGCTGATCGAGCACGCGAACGTCGAGCGAGAGCGACTGCAGTTCCTTGATAAGTACGCGGAAGGACTCGGGGATGCCCGGGGTCGGGATGTTCTGACCCTTTACGATGGACTCGTAGGTCTTTACACGGCCTACAACGTCGTCCGACTTGACGGTCAGGATCTCCTGCAGGGTGTAAGCCGCGCCGTAAGCCTCCAGCGCCCAAACTTCCATTTCACCAAAGCGCTGACCGCCGAACTGGGCTTTACCGCCCAAGGGCTGCTGGGTGACCAGCGAGTAGGGACCTGTGCTTCTGGCGTGGATCTTTTCGTCAACGAGGTGATGCAGCTTGAGATAATACATGTAGCCGACGGTAACGGGGTTGTCGAAGGGCTCGCCCGTTCTGCCGTCGATAAGAGTTGTCTTGCCGTTTTCGTTGTAGCCCGCGTCCTTAAGGGCGGCGAAGATGTCGTCCTCGTGAGCGCCGTCGAAAACGGGGGTCATGATCTTCCAGCCAAGCGCCTTTGCGGCGTAGCCGAGGTGAACCTCGAGCACCTGACCGATGTTCATACGGGAAGGTACGCCGAGGGGGTTGAGCACGATGTCAAGCGGTGTGCCGTCGGGCAGGAAGGGCATATCCTCAACGGGAAGTATGCGCGAAACAACGCCCTTGTTGCCGTGGCGACCCGCCATTTTGTCGCCTACGCTGATCTTGCGCTTGAGCGCGAGATAAACGCGAACGACCTTGTTTACGCCGGGCTGCAGCTCGTTGCGGCTGTCGGCGCGGGTGAATACCTTAACGTCCACGACCGTGCCCTGCTCGCCGTGGGGAACGCGCAGCGAGGTATCTCTTACCTCTCTCGCCTTTTCGCCGAAGATGGCGCGCAGCAGTCTTTCCTCCGCGGTCAGCTCGGTCTCGCCCTTGGGGGTTACCTTGCCGACGAGGATGTCGCCCGCCTTGACCTCGGAACCGATCTGGATGATACCGTCCTCGTCAAGGTATTTGAGCATATCCTCGCCCACGTTGGGGATGTCGCGGGTGATCTCTTCGGGGCCGAGCTTGGTGTCTCGCGCCTCGGTGTCGTATTCTTCGATATGGATAGATGTGTAAACATCGTCGCGAACGATTTTTTCGTTAAGCAGAACGGCGTCCTCGTAGTTGTAGCCCTCCCAGGTCATGAAGCCGATGAGAGCGTTTTTGCCGAGAGCGATCTCGCCGTTATCGGTAGCGGGGCCGTCCGCGAGCACCTCGCCCTTCTTTACGCGCTGACCGCGTGAAACGATGGGGCGCTGGTTGAAGCAGGTGCCCTGGTTGGAACGCAGGAATTTGATTACCTCATAGTCCTTGACGTTGCCGCTGTCGTACTGGACGCGGATGTTGCGGGCGTCGACGCTCATAACGATACCGTCGTCCTCAGCGAGGATGCACACGCCCGAGTCGGTGCCCGCCTTGTACTCCATGCCGGTGCCGACGATAGGCGCCTGAGCCTGAAGAAGCGGAACAGCCTGACGCTGCATGTTAGCGCCCATCAGCGCGCGGTTAGCGTCGTCGTTCTCGAGGAAGGGAATCATAGCGGTAGCTACTGAAACGACCATCTTAGGCGATACGTCCATGTAGTCGAAGCTTGCGGCGGGCAATTCCACGAACTCGTCGCGGTAACGGCCTACGACGCGGCTGTGGACAAATCTGCCGTTCTCGTCGAGCGGCTCGTTAGCCTGCGCCACGTAATAGTTGTCCTCTACGTCGGCGGTCATGTAGACCACCTCGTCGGTGACAACGCCGGTCTCTTTGTCGATCTTGCGGAAGGGCGCCTCGACAAAGCCGTACTTGTTGATCTTCGCGAAGCTCGCGAGATATGAGATAAGGCCGATGTTAGGTCCTTCAGGGGTCTCGATAGGACACATTCTGCCGTAGTGGGTGTAGTGAACGTCGCGCACCTCGAATCCCGCGCGGTCACGGGAAAGACCGCCGGGGCCCAGAGCGGACAGACGGCGCTTGTGAGTAAGCTCGGCAAGCGGGTTGGTCTGATCCATGAACTGAGAGAGCGGCGAGGAGCCGAAGAACTCCTTGATAGCCGCGGTGACGGGACGGATATTGATGAGCGAGTTGGGCGAAAGGCTGTCCATATCCTGCGACTGGGTGGTCATTCTTTCGCGCACGACGCGCTCCAAACGTGAAAAGCCGATGCGGAACTGGTTTTGAAGCAGCTCGCCGACGCAGCGGATACGTCTGTTGCCCAGGTTATCGATGTCGTCGGTGTTGCCAACGCCGTGAGCTACGCAGTTGAGGTAGTTGATGGTGGCGAAGATATCGTCGACGGTGATGATGTTGGGAACAAGCTCGTCAGCCTTCTCGCGAAGCATATCCTTGAGCTCCTCCTCACTCTGGGCGGAGTCGAGGATCTCGCAGAGCAGCTCGAAGCAGACGTTCTCGCGGATGCCGCACTCAGCCTCGGCGTCAAAGTCGACGTACTTTGAGATGTCGACCATGTTGTTGGAGATGATCTTTACGACAACGTCGTCGTTGCCCTTTACAAAGGCTACCTTAACGCCGGCGTTCTCGATCTCGAGCGCCTTGTCCTTGCCGATCTTCTCACCGCGGTCAGCCATGAGCTCGCCGGTGCGGGGGTTGGCGATGGGCTCGGTGATCGTTCTGCCCTCAAGGCGGTTGGCTATGCCGAGCTTTTTGTTGTATTTATATCTGCCTACGCGCGACATGTCGTAGCGGTTGGCGTCGAAAAACAGGTTGTTGATGTGGGTCTGCGCGCTGTCTACCGTGGGAGGCTCGGAGGGGCGAAGCTTCTTGTAAACCTCGATAAGACCGTCCTCGATGTTGTGAGCCTGATCCTTCTCGATAGTCGCCTTGATCCTTTCGTCGTCGCCGAAGAAGTCGAGGATCTCGGCGTCGCTGCCCATTCCCAGAGCGCGGATGAAGGATGTTACCGGCAGCTTGCGGTTTTTATCGATACGAACATAGAACACGTCGTTTACGTCGGTTTCGTACTCGAGCCACGCGCCGCGGTTCGGGATGACCGTGGTGGTGTACAGCTCTTTACCGGTCTTGTCGTGATCCATTTTATAGTAAACGCCCGGTGAACGGACGAGCTGCGATACTATAACGCGCTCGGCGCCGTTTATAACAAAGGTGCCGCTTGGAGTCATAAGCGGGAAATCACCCATAAAGACGTTGCTTTCTTTGATTTCGCCCGTAGACTTGTTCAACAGACGCGCGGTAACACGCAGCGCCGCAGAATATGTGGCGTCGCGCACCTTACATTCGATGACGCTGTAGTTGGGGTGGTCAACATCGAGGGTGTAGTCGATGAAGTCGAGCACAAGATTGTCCTGGTAATCGGTTATGCCGGAAACATCCTTGAACACTTCCTTAAGACCTTCTTCAAGGAACCAGCGATAAGATTCCTTTTGCACCTCGATGAGGTTGGGCATGTCGATTACTTCGTCAATTTTGCTGAAGCTCATTCTCTCGGTGTTGCCGAGCTTTACGGGTTTGACATTAACCATAGGCGTATCACTCCTTTTTTATTTGCGCCGCCGAAAAGCTGTCGCGGGCTTTGCGGCTGCGCCTTAGAACGTCCGATGGGCATATAGCACAAAAGCGGGGATTAATTTTCTACAATTTATATCTTGACAGAACAGATATTTTGTGATAATATTCGTCTGTTAAAGATATTTTTTTGCGAATAAAACCCGCCGTTTTGGCGCATACCCCCATTATGGTACAGTATACTATTCTACTACCCCATAGGGTTTTTGTCAAGGGGTTGTGACAACATTTTTACAATTTTTTAACAGTTAATGCTCCGAAGGAATTATAACGCCCTCGGAGCTCTTTTTTGCCGCAAAAAGAAACACGCGGCGGCGTGTAGGGATTGTGCCATTGCCGCCCGCTGTCATTCTGAGCGGTGCCCGTTGCCACGGGAGGGCAGCGCGGCTTTGGATAGAAAAGCATAACCGCAACATCGAATCAACGCCGCGTCAGAACGCGTGCTGAAATGTTGACCTTTATTATGTCTGTATAGAGCGCGTGCTAAAATAATCGAAGGATCCCCCTCGGCAATGAACAAACGTCGCTCAAAAGAAAGCCTTCCCCCTTGTGGGGAAGGTGGGCAATTCGCTTTGCGAATTGGTCGGATGAGGGTATATTGCCGCAAGGCAATACT
>CACYPV010000014.1 GCA_902776375.1 uncultured Ruminococcus sp.
CGTCAATCCAATTACCGCTTTCATTATAGCTTAAGTAACGAATTCGAGTAATCCCTTACCGGCTGCAAGGGCTTTACCCGACTAAATATATTGTAACAGGAGGTTATCCCATGAGTAACAAAAATGATTTTGTAATAATAAACCGAGAATTAACAAAGTACAAAGGTTACGGAGGAGATGTGATAATCCCCGACGGAGTGACGAACATCGGCGAAAATGCATTTTCCGGTTGCAAAGGGCTGACGAGCATCACTATTCCCCAGGGCGTGACAAGCATCGGCGACAAGGCGTTTTCCGGGTGCACCGGGCTGACGAGCGTTATCATCCCCGATGGCGTGATATACATCGACAACTGGGCGTTTGACCATTGCAGCGGACTGACGAGCGTCACAATCCCCGAGAGCGTTACAAACATCGGGAGTCAAGCGTTTGAAGGTTGCAGCGGACTGACGAGCGTCACCATTCCCGAGGGCGTGACAAGCATCAGCTATGGGGCGTTTGACGATTGCAGCGGACTGACCGATATCACCATCCCCGAGAGCGTGACAAGCATCGGATACAAAGCGTTTTGGGGTTGCAGCAGCTTAATATCCTTTGAGATGAATAACTGCAAAGCAAAGCTTGTCAGCGATGTTTTCGGTAATAGTTTTCCAAAAGGTCTTATTCATCAAATCCCAACCTTGTATCCTCACATGGCGGACGGCGCATTGAAGCAGTATGTGCTGAAAAAGGAAACGTGGAACTGTCTCGGTGATGAAATGCAGGCGAAAATCTTCCTTGCACGACAATCAAACATGCTGGAAAAAACGTATGTGCAGTGTGTCGACAGCGAACAGCTTGAACAGCTCGGAAATGCTGTTCTCGAATGTCTCAACGGTGCAAAGCCAACGGCAAAGGAATGTAATGCCGCCGCCGCATACATGACGATGTTCCATGACAAAGCTCACGCCGCAATTCTTAATCAGTTATACTCAAAACTCAAGGAATGTAAAAACGGCGCAAAGGCACTCAAAACGGTGGAAGCACATGTGGCACTGATGGAAAAACTCGGCAGTAAAGTGACGGTGGACGAAAATTTATCTCCGTTTGCCCAGAAGGTCATGTCGGCGATGATAGCTGAAAAGAAGAATGCCGGGGATGTAGAGAAGGAACTGAAAAGCCTCTATAACTTGACATTAATTGACCTGCCCGTGCTAAAGAGCACGGACGGAAAAGAGCTTGAACCGTTTGCGGCTGCATGGCTCCTTACGGCACACGAAAAGCTTGAAGAAAATAGTTGGGAACAGCCGTATGTGATTGCAGCCTATGAAAAGGAAGGATTACGTCCCGAGGTGACTGAGATCGTCGCTATGCTGGATCAAAAGAGCCTGCAAGCCGCGCTGTTGAAACTCGCGGACGGTAATCTCGGTTTATCGGGCAGAAGCAAAAAGATGTTTTTAGCCTATCCGATCTGTCGCTACGCAGATGAGGATTTGATGATTGAGCTGACAAAACGCGCTCCGAAATGGCGTTCATCCATCAGCGGCAACGACGCTCCGCCTCTTGCAACCTTCCGCAAAGCTGTCATGTACAGCAATGCCCGCGCAGCTATGTTCTTTGCCGAACGATATAATGAATTGGGCAAGTACGCTGCCGTGCGTGGTATGACCGAGGACGATATCCGTGATAAGTATCTCTCCGACGTAGGTCTGGATGAAAAGGGCGGTAAGGAATACGATCTTGGCAATCAGGTCGTGACAGTAAGGCTGCAAGATGATTTGAGCTTCCTTGTTGAGCTTCCGAGCGGAAAAACAGCGAAATCTCTTCCGAAGAAGGGCGCCGATCCGGAAAAGTACGAAGCTGCGACAAAAAGTTTCACCGAGGTAAAAAGGTATATTAAGAGAATTCTAAACCACCGCGGCGAGGTATTGTTTGAGGACTTCCTATCGGGAAAAGCGCGTTCTTCCGAGGATTGGCAGAATTCGTATCTGCATAATCCGCTGCTGCGCAAGGCGGCAAATCTGGTGGTTTGGTCGCAGGGTAAGAATACGTTTACGCTCAAAGACGGAGCGCCGATTGACAGTGCTGAGCGACCGTACACCATCACAGAAAACGACATTGTAGTAGCGCATCCTATGGAAATTGAGGCGGAGGATACCAAAGCGTGGCAGAAATACTTTACCGCACACGGACTTAAACAGCCGTTTGTTCAGATTTGGGAACCGGTGCGCAAAGCCGAAGAAATCAAGGAGGATCGGTATAAGGACTGCCGTATCAACCCACTGTATCTCAAGAACAAGAAAAAGATGGGAATCAAATGCAAATGGTATTATGAATCGCATTTTCTGGGAATCGAAGGGTTCGATGTTGATGTGCAAGGCGCGCCGTATGTTGAGGGTGACAAAACGGAGCGTCTGGAAATCACCTCGCTGCGCCCAAAAACATGGAACCGCCGTGCAAGTTCTGTTATTGTATACCTTGACCGTATCACGGTATGGGATCGCGTCCGCAAAGATGATATAAGCGTGATGGATCAAATGCCCGGTTTCACCCTCGCGCAGATCACGGAATTCATCGCCGCCGCGCAGGAGGCGAACGCCGTCAACGTCCTCGCTGCCCTGCTCGAATACAAAAACACCACCTTCGCCGACTTCGACCCCATGGACGAATTCACGTTGGAGTGGTAATATAATAACGAAAAGGAGTTTCTATGAAATTTATCCATCTGTCCGACCTTCACATCGGCAAACGCGTCAATGAGTTTTCGATGATCGAGGATCAGGAATACATCTTAAAACAAATACTGAAAATCATTGACGACGAAGCGCCCGACGGCGTTATCATTGCCGGCGACGTTTATGACAAGCCCGTGCCGTCCGCCGAGGCGGTCGAGCTGTTTGACGATTTCATCGTTCGGCTTTCCAAGCGCGATCTGCCGGTGTTTATCATCAGCGGCAACCACGATTCACCCGAACGGCTGGCGTTTGGCAACCGCCTGATGGCAGCAAGCAATATTTATTTTTCATCGGTTTACAACGGAAAAACCGAGCGCTTTGAGCTGACGGACGAATACGGAACGACGGCGATCTACATGCTGCCCTTCGTCAAGCCGTCGCACGTCAGGCGCTTTTATCCCGACGACAAAATCGAATCCTACACCGACGCGATCGCGGTCGCTGTGCGTGAGATGCAGGTTGATCAAAACTATCGCAACATTATCATCACCCACCAGTTTGTCACAGGCGCGGAGCGCTCCGATTCCGAGGATATCTCCGTCGGCGGCACTGATAATGTGGACGCTTCTGCCTTTGACAGCTTTGATTACGTCGCGCTCGGTCATATCCACCGTCCGCAAAATGTCGGAAGCGAAACCATCCGATACTGCGGCTCGCCGCTGAAATACTCCTTCTCCGAGTCTCCCTACGAGAAGTCTGTGACCGTAGTGGAACTGAAAGAAAAGGGCAATACGTCGGTGCGCACCGTTCCGCTCACTCCCATGAGAGATATGGTAGAACTGAAAGGCACTTATGAAGAACTGACCTTAAAGAGCTTTTACGAGGGTACCTCCTACCGCGAGGACTATGTGCATATCACCCTGACCGACGAAGAGGATATTCCCGACGTGGTGCAAAAGCTGCGCGTCATTTACCGCAACCTGATGAAGCTCGATTACGACAACAAGCGCACGCGTAATCAGACGGAAATCAACGGCGCGGAGGATGTGGAGGTAAAATCACCGCTCGAATTGTTCGCGGAATTCTATGAGCAGCAAAACGGCGCGGAAATGTCTGACGAGCAGGCAAAGTATATGGAAGCGCTGATCGAGAAAATTTGGGAGGAACAGGCATGAGACCGATAAAATTAGTGATGTCCGCATTCGGACCCTACGCAGGCGTAACGACGTTGGAGCTTGACAAGCTCGGCACAAAGGGTTTGTATTTGATCACGGGCGACACCGGTGCGGGAAAGACAACGATTTTTGACGCGATCACCTTCGCGCTCTACGGCGAGGCGAGTGGCGACAACCGCAACGCGGATATGTTCCGCTCCAAATATGCCGATCCCAATACCCCGACCGAGGTCGAGCTGACCTTTGAATACAACGGCAAGGAATACTATGTCAAGCGCAATCCTGCCTATCTTCGTCCTAAAACACGAGGCGAGGGCTTCACCTCAAAAGCCGCCGACGCCGAGCTGCACTATCCCGACGGCAGGGTAGTGGCAAAGCTAAAGGACGTCAACAACGCAATCGTGGAAATCATGGGTATTGACCGCAATCAGTTTACGCGCATCGCCATGATCGCGCAGGGAGATTTTTTGAAGCTGCTGCTGGCTTCCACCGACGACAGAAAAAAGATTTTCCAAAAGCTGTTCCACACCAAAAACTATTGGTTCCTCCAAGAAAGTCTGAAATCGCAGTCGGGCAGCCTTGCCAAGGAATACGAAAAGGCGTCGGACAGTATCAACCAATACATCGGCGGCATTCTCTGCGAGGATGAAAACCCGCTTTCCGTCAGCGTTCGCAAAGCGATGAACGGCGAAATGACGGCCGATGAAGCAGCGGAGCTGCTTGACAAGCTGATTAAAGAGGACGCCGATGCAAAGGAAAAATTAACCGCGGACATCGACAAAAAGGAACTGAAAATCAAGAAGCTGACCGTCCTGATTGCCAAGGCGGAGGAGCAGAAAAAAGCGGAGACCTCGCTGAAAAACTCCGAAGAAAAGCTGATTGAAGTGACGGAAAAGCTGAATGAGGCAAAAGCGGCAATGGAAGCCGCCAACGAGAAAAAGCCGCAGATCACCGAACTCGGCGAAAAGATTTCCGCACTCAAAAACGAGCTGCCGCTGTATGACGAGCTGGAAGCCAAGAAGAAAAATCTTGATGCGATCATCAAAAGTATCACAGACAGTACCGGTAAGCTCGCCGCCGAAAAAGAGAAAGCAGAAAAATTAAAAGCGGAAATCCAAGCCCTAAAAGAAGAGTTGCAGACGCTCGGAAAAGCGGAAGAAGAAAAGCTCAAAGCCGAGCACCAAAAGGAAGCGCTGGCAAAAGAGCAGACCGCTCTCAGTGAGCTTCAAGCCTTGCTGTCAGGGCTGACAACGCTTGAAGCGCAGCTTGCCGACAAGCAGGCGGATTATAAGAGAAAATCGGAAGCCGCCGAAGAAATGCGCAGAATATATGAAGCAAACAACAAAGCGTATTTGGACGAGCAGGCGGGCGTTTTAGCCGAAATCCTGACAGACGGAGAACCGTGCCCGGTGTGCGGTTCTCCGCACCATCCGAACCCTGCTGTTAAATCCGCAGCGGCGCCTACCAAGGCAGCGCTCGACAAAAGCAAAAGGGCAGCCGAAGCCGCCGAAAAAGAAGCCGCAGCCGCAAGTGAGACCGCAAAAGCGACGATCGCCGCCATTGCCGAAAAGAAGAGCTATATTCAACAAAGCGCGGAGAAGATCATCACCGTGGATTCGTTTGATGAGATTTCCGTTGCCCTTACAGCAAAGAAACAGGAACTTGAAACCGTATTGGATGAGAATCGGCGCGTTATGCTGAAAGTGACCGCGCAGGTCAGCAGAAAGCAGCAGCTCGACAGGCTGATTCCCGCAAAAGAGGATGAAAGCAACAGCGTTCTCACAAAAATATCCGAGCTTGAAAAATCACTTGCTTCATTTACCTCCACAAAGAACGCGGAAGAAAAACAAATCAAAGCGACAAGAGAAAAGCTGAGATTTGAAGATAAAGCGATCGTTCAAAAAGAAATCGCCGTCCTGACAACGCAGAAAACGGCGGTAGAAACAGCAATAGAAAAAGCGGTCAAGGATTATAATAACCGCGACAAGGAGGTTGCCGAAATCAAGTCGGCGATCGAAGAAACAAAGAAGCTATTGCAGGACAAGGAACCCTGCGACATCGAGAACGAAAAGCAACAGCTTTCGGAACTGACGACACATAAGAACAACATGGCGAAGAAACTGCAAAGCGTCATCGTGCGACTTTCGACAAACGTCTTGATGCAAAAGCGCATACAGGAAAAATCCGAGGAAGTCTCTAAAATTGAAAAGCAGTGGGCAATGGTAAAAGCGCTGTCCAACACCGCCAACGGCAACATCAGCGGCAAGGCAAAGATCATGCTGGAAACCTACATCCAGATGAACTATTTTGACCGCATTATCGCGCGCGCAAACACCCGTCTGATGATCATGTCAGATGGTCAGTATGAGCTCAAACGCCGCATAGAACCGGACAACAAACGCAGCCAGAGCGGACTTGACCTCGACGTTATCGACCATCACAACGGCAGCGAACGAAGCGTCAAAACCCTTTCGGGCGGCGAATCTTTCAAGGCGTCTCTTGCGCTGGCGCTCGGCTTATCCGACGAGATACAGAGTTCTGCCGGCGGAATCAGATTGGACACCATGTTTGTAGACGAGGGCTTCGGCTCGCTCGATGAGGAATCCCTGCAGCAGGCAATAAAGGCTCTCACGGGCTTGACCGAGGGCAACCGTCTGGTGGCGATCATCTCTCATGTTAATGAATTGAAAGACAGAATTGAGAACCAGATCATCGTCAAAAAAGACCGCCTCGGCGGAAGTGTAGCGACAATCAGCCTTGCCTGAATCTGAAACGGAGGTGTTAAAATGACTTGTCCGCGATGCGGAACAGAAACCAACGACTGGCCTTGCCCGATCTGTGGGTTTCCTGTCATTAGACGATATCCAAAAGACAAAATGAATAGAATAGAAAAATTAATCTAATATTTCGGCAGACGCACCGCATCGGTACGTCTGCCTTTTTTACGCTATATACATCCTCTCCGCATTATAGCGATCCTTATGCCGTTCAAATGCTGAATGTTGGTGATGCCCACAAACCGCGACAAATCGCCTGTGTGGGTTTTATTTTGTTTTATCGGGTAACAAACGAACCAATCTTTTGTTTTCGCGGCACAGGGCAAAAAGAGCAGCAGGTCGCCCTACTGCTCTGATGGTTTATTATGTCATTAATTCGCCTATTGGATACTCCATCTCGTATTCGGCAAGATACCTTTGAAGCGCCGTTGCGTCTGCAATATCCACCGTGCCGTCTTGGTTGACGTCAGCGGCTTCAAAACAGACGCCTTCCAAGGCTTCCAGCTCCGCCAAATAACGTTGGATAGCTGTAACGTCGTTGATGTTTTCAATGATCTTTACAAGGCAGTTTCCTCTGACTTTGGGCACTTCATTTAGGAAAGCGTGCATACCGTAATCGTCAACATACATCACCAAATTGTCCGTATCCCAAACAGTATCGCCCGCCAAGGTGCGCACATAAGGCGTATGCTCGATGACATAAAGCTCGAAGTCGTCAAACGAATCCTCGCTTCCGGTCAGCTTGTATTGCTTTTCCAGCCCATCGCGGGCGGTGTAGGTGTAGATGATCTCAAACGCGCGTGAGAATACCGAGTAGTAGTTGTCGGTCCTCAGCTCTTTGAGACCCTTGACGGTATCGGAATCGACAAAGCGCTCGGAAACAGGCGCGTCGAATTCCGCGTAGTAGAAGCCCTCACCCTCCAAAACGTCCGGGAAATTGATCGGTTCGTTGAATTCAACACGCTGGGGCGTGCCGGTGCCCCAGTCATAGATATAGTTGGGGCGGACTACGCCGTCGTCACCCGGCAAATCCTCTGTGTCGCCGTCGCAATCTACGACATACCATCCTATGAAATCAGCGCAAAATAAAACCCGACAGGCGCGCCGTAACGGTACGTCTGCCGGGGTCTTTTAGCTTTTATCGTGCGGCTCAGTAGTTATGCGCCGCTTACTGTTTATGACATGAGCCGTGCATGGGACAGCATTTGCAGTTGCCGCAGTCGCAAACCGCGGATTTTCCCTGCTTTTTCTTTTTTACCATGCTGATGATTATAGCGGCAACTATACCCAAAAGCACGGCGCTGATAACTATTGTCCAGATATTACTTGCTATCCATTGGAGCATAAGCTCAACTCCTTATTTTATCTTTACTTTTTTGGTAAGCTTGTCAGCTTCCTTATAGGGCTTGAACAGCATAAACAGCATGCCCGCGATAATGAGTATCGAAACGATAAGTCCGATGACATTCAGACCGCCCGTGAACGCCGAGCCTATTTGGAAGATGCACAGCGATACCGCGTATGCGAACAGGCACTGGTAAGCGATGGCGAACGCCGTCCATTTTGCCGAGTTCATCTCGCGTCTGATCGCGCCGATAGCCGCGAAGCAGGGGGCGCAGAGCAGGTTGAACACCAGGAACGAGAACGCCGCGAGCTGGGTCATGCCGATGAAGTCGAGCACGCCGAACACGCCGACGACCTCTTCCTTCGCGACAAGTCCCATAAGGGTAGCAACGGTCGCCGTAGCGTCGCCGAAGCCGAGGGGCGCGAATACCCACTTGATAGCGTCGCCGATGATACCGAGGATGCTGTCCGAGAGCTCCAGCTCCAAATAGAAGCCGAACGCGCCGTCAGTCCAGCCGAAGTGCGAGCCTGCCCAGATGACGATCGAGGACAGCAGGATGATGGTGCCCGCCTTTTTGATGAACGACCAGCCTCTTTCCCACATCGAGCGCAGCACGTTGCCGACAGTCGGCAGGTGGTACGCGGGCAGCTCCATAACGAAGGGAGCGGGCTCGCCCGCAAAGGGCTTTGTCTTTTTGAGCATAATGCCCGACACGACTATAGCAGCCATGCCGATGAAGTACGCCGAGGGCGCCACCCACCACGCGCCGCCGAACAGCGCCGTGGATATCATTGCGATGATAGGCAGCTTTGCGCCGCAGGGAATAAAGGTGGTGGTCATTATAGTCATGCGGCGGTCGCGCTCGTTCTCAATGGTGCGCGACGCCATTATTCCGGGAACGCCGCAGCCGGTGCCGATGAGCATAGGTATGAACGACTTGCCCGAAAGACCGAACTTGCGGAATATCCTGTCCATTACAAAGGCGATACGCGCCATGTAGCCGCAGCTTTCCAGAATAGCCAGGAAGAAGAACAGCACGAGCATCTGCGGCAGGAAGCCGAGCACCGCGCCAACGCCCGCGATAATGCCGTCGAGTATCAGGCTTTTAAGCCAGTCGGCGCAGTTTATCGCGTCAAGACCTTCTTCGGCAAGCACGGGAAGTCCCTTGACCCACACGCCGTAGTCGGCGGGATCGGGAGCTTCTTCCAGTATCGGATCAACTTCGTCACAGATCGGGAAGCCGAGCTCCTCGACCTCGTCGGCGTAGTTTTCGTAGTTCGCCGTAAAGTCCGCAAAGCTGGGTTCCTTGGCGGTGAAATCCTCGTAAAGGGTCTTTGCCGCAACGGTCTTTCCGCCGGATTCTTCCTTTTCCTTTTCGCTTGCGGCTTTCAGCATGTCGCCGATCTCGGCTTTGTTGAACAGGTTCTCTGCGCCGTATTTTTCAGCCGCGTCGCTGTACTCGCTGTCGCCTATAGTGAACAGGTGGAAGCCGTCGCCGAACACGCCGTCGTTCACCCAATCGGTAAAGGCGGTGCCGACGGTCGAAATGGAAACGTAGTAAACGATTATCATTATCACAACGAAGATAGGCAGCGCCGCAAAGCGGTTGGTGACCACCCTGTCGATCTTGTCCGAGGTGGTGAGCTGCCCCTTCTGCTTGTTCTTGTAAACGCCGTCGATGATCTTTCCGATATATAAGTAACGCTCGTTGGTGATTATGCTTTCGGCGTCGTCGTCAAATTCTTCCTCAACAAGCTTTATGTCCTTTTCAACATGGCTGATCGTCGTTTCGCTCAGGGCGAGCTTTTCGATGACCTTTTCGTCGCGCTCGAATATCTTTACAGCGTACCAGCGCTGCTGTTCCTCGGGCATGTCGTGCACGCAGGCTTCCTCGATATGCGCGATAGCGTGCTCAACCGAGCCCTCGAAGGCGTGCTTGGGAACGGGCTTTTTCTCCTCGGCTGCCTTGATGGCAGCTTCGGCGGCTTCCATAACGCCCTTGCTTTTCAGAGCGGATATCTCCACTACCTTGCAGCCCAAAGCGCGCGCGAGCTCTTTGGTATTTATCTTAACGCCTGTTTTTTCCACAACGTCCATCATGTTGATGGCGATGACAACAGGTATGCCCAGCTCGCAAAGCTGCGTCGTAAGGTAAAGGTTGCGCTCAAGGTTGGTGCCGTCGACGATGTTCAGAATCGCGTCGGGGCGCTCGTCTATAAGATAGTTACGCGCGACCACTTCTTCAAGCGTGTAGGGCGAAAGCGAGTAAATGCCGGGAAGGTCGGTTATGGTAACATCGCTGTGCTTTTTTAGCTTGCCTTCCTTTTTCTCGACCGTAACGCCCGGCCAGTTGCCGACGAACTGATTAGCGCCCGTCAGCGCGTTGAACAGCGTCGTTTTGCCGCTGTTCGGGTTGCCCGCTAAGGCAATCGTCATTTTCATAGTTGTTCCTCATTTCCGTTTGTTTGTTGGCTGATTCAATAAGATGTCATACTGACAATAGTATTTCGGTTTGCCTCGGCTAACCATAGGTCAAAAAAATCCGACTCAGTCGACCTCTACCATTTCGGCGTCTGCCTTGCGGATAGAAAGCTGATAGCCGCGGACGGTGACCTCCATAGGATCGCCCAAAGGAGCAACCTTCTGCACCTTGATCTCAACGCCCTTGGTGATGCCCATGTCCATGATGCGGCGCTTTACCGCGCCCTCGCCGTGGAGCTTCTTGACCTTGCAGCTGCTGCCGACCGCGACCTCTCTTAATGTTTTCATAGCCTGATTCCCTCCTTATATCATGATCTTGCCTGCCATCTCTTTGCTTATGGCTATACGCGTGTTTTTGATGTTGACGATCAGGTTGCCGCCCATTGAACTGACAACCTTTACGGTCGCCCCCGATACAAAACCCAGGTTTTGCAGGTGCGCCCGAACGTCGGGATTTCCGCCGATCCGTTTAATAATGTAATCCTGCCCTAGAGCGGCGAGCGTAAGCGGCATATCGATACCCCTTTTCAAATAATTAGTTAGCTGGCACTAACCAAGCGTCAAAAAATAAACATCCATTCTACGGACGTTGTTTTCGTTTGGTTACCTGTTGCTAACTTTCACTTAATAGTATAGCGCACATTCTCTCTTTTGTCAAGGGTCAATTTACACACAGCAAAAATCAGCCGGCAGAAAGCTCTGCCGACTGATCGCGCATAGTTTTATTCCTCGTTTGTCTCTACCTTTTTGATGGCGTCGTCAACGTTTTTGGCAAGCTCCATGCCTTGGAACGTCTCGTTATCGGACAGCTTCATATCAAATTGCGGTGTAATATCAAGCTCGGCTTCCGCGCTTTTGAAATTCAAGTCGAGGATATGTCCGCCCTTTTCTCTGTCGTCCGAGATAAAATGGAAGTGCCAGCCGACAGCGTTTAGCCCGCCCATATAATCCGGGCAGTACAAGCCGACGATGGTTCCCTTGATATCCTTGTAATCGAACTCCCTCTGGTCGGTTTCAAGCGCCTTGTCAAGGCTCTTGTAGGGCTTCTCCTGCTTCAATTCGCTGCGCACGAACATTTTTTCAAACGTGCCGTTCACCTTGACGAAGTAAAACATATTCTTGCCGTTTTTGTCGACCACCTTGTCGAGGGCTGACTTCAAGCCGTCCATGTTTTTGATGTCGGTCAGGCTTTCTTTTATGTCGGCTTCAAAGAAGGTCACGTTTGAAAACGGAACTGTCTCGTCCTTGTCGGCTTCCTTCACCGTGCCGTCGCCGAGCGCCTGATACACCTTGCCGTCGAGAACTATCATCTCGCCGTTTACGCCCTCAAAGGTGCCTATTCCGATGTCGCCGTGCTCCTTGAGCTCACTGACCTTGACAATGCCGTCGTAATAGCCCTGGGTCAACGACTGCAAAAGCGCGACCTGATACACGGTTTCCTTATCCGCCTCGGTTTTAGCCTTCTCCTGCGACGAACAGGCGGTGAACGATACGATAAGAGCCGCAGATATAAGGGTTAACAATAATTTTTTCATTTCTACTCCTCCTAATAAAAGAATCCGCTTTTATTATACAACATCCGATCACAAAATACAATCCGGATTCTTAAAAAACGTAGGTAAGCAGTACGATTATTGTTGTATCACCTTAACAACTGTTTTATTCTCTCCACCGCCTCAACGGTTTTCTCCTTTGAGTTGAAGGAGGTCAGGCGGAAGTAGCCCTTGCCGTTTTTGCCGAAGCCCTCGCCCGGGGTGCCGACGACCGCGGCGTTTTCAAGCAGGTAGTCAAAGAACTGCCAGCTGCCCATGCCGTTTGGACATTCAAGCCAGATATACGGCGCGTTTTTGCCGCCCGTGTAGTAGACGCCCAGCTCGTCGAGCGCGGTCGCGATGATCTTCGCGTTCTGCTTGTAGTAATCCAGATTCTCCCTGATCTGGCTGAGTCCCTCCTTGCTGAACACCTCGGCGGCGGCGCACTGCACAGGCCACGAAACGCCGTTGAACTTGGTCGCCTGGCGGCGGTACCAAAGGTCGTGCAGGCTGTGCCCGTCGCGCTTCAGCTCCCTGGGGATGACGGTGTAGCCGCAGCGCGTGCCGGTAAAGCCGGCGGTCTTGGAGAGCGAGCAAAGCTCTATGGCGCACTCCCTTGCACCTTCTATCGCAAAGATCGAGCGCGGGCTGTCATCCTCGATGAACGCCTCGTAAGCCGCGTCGTAAAAGATAACAGCGTCGTTTTTGAGCGCGTAGTCCACCCATACCTTTAGCTGTTCGGCGCTGTAGGCGGCGCCTGTGGGGTTGTTGGGCGAGCACAGATAGATGATATCAGCCCTGACGTTATCGTCGGGCATGGCGAGGAAGTGATTCTCCTTGCCGGAGGAGGCAAAAATGATCTTTCGCCCCGCCATAATGTTAGCGTCGACATATACGGGGTACACCGGGTCGGTGACGAGCACGGTGTTGTCCCGCGAAAAGATGTCGGGCAGGTTGCCGCAGTCGGACTTCGCGCCGTCGGAAATGAAGATCTCGTCGGGCTGAACGGTCACGCCGAAGCTTTTGTAGTAGCCCGCGACAGCCTCGCGCACAAAGTCGTAGCCCTCGTATTCGGGGTAGCCCTTGAAGGTCTCCTTGTAGCGCAAATCCTCGCAGCCCTTCCTCATGGCGGCTACAACGATAGGCGCCAGCGGCAGGGTAACGTCGCCGATGCCGAGCTTTATGATCTCGCGCTCGGGGTGAGCGGCGGCGAATTCGTTCGTCTTGCGGGCAACGTCCGCAAAAAGATAGTTGGGGACTAAATCGTCAAAATTACGGTTTATCTTCATAGCGTTCTCCTTTTTAATGAGGCGGCGACAAATGCCGAAAAC
The DNA here is from genome assembly GCA_902776375.1 of uncultured Ruminococcus sp. Lineage (GTDB taxonomy): Bacteria > Bacillota > Clostridia > Oscillospirales > Acutalibacteraceae > Ruminococcoides. Next base: position 13,296 of record CACYPV010000014.1, read on the forward strand.
AGCGGGTGCGGGTTGTTGGGGCGGCTCTTGAATTCAGGGTGATACTGCACTCCTACGTAAAAGTCACGGCCGCTCAATTCAACGGTCTCGACCAAAGAACCATCCGGCGACAAGCCCGAGAGCGTCAGCCCCGCGCCTTTGAGCGCTTCGCGGTATTCGTTGTTGAACTCGTAGCGGTGGCGGTGGCGCTCGCTTATTTCAGCCTTGCCGTATGCCGCCCTGATGACCGTATTTTCCCGCAAAACGCAGGGGTAAGCGCCCAACCGCAGGGTGCCGCCCTTGTCGGTGTCCTTGCTTTGGTCGGGCAGATAATCGATAACCTTCGGCACGTCCTGCGCGTCCTTCACGAATTCGCCCGAGTGGGCGTTTCCTATTTTGGCAACGTTGCGCGCGAATTCTATCACCGCGACCTGCATGCCGAGGCAGATGCCGAAGTACGGTACGTTATTCTTGCGCGCGTATTCTGCGGCGGCTATCATGCCCTCGATGCCTCGCTTGCCGAAGCCGCCCGGCACGATGATGCCGTCTAGGCCGCTAAGCCTTTCTTCGGTGACGGTTTCGGAATCTATCCAATCTATTTTGACATGCGCGCCGATGTTCCAGCCCGCGTGGTGAAGCGCCTCGGCGACTGAAAGATACGCGTCGTGCAGCTCGACATACTTGCCGACGAGCCCAATGGTGACCTCGCTTTTGCAGTCCTTTATTCGCTCGACCGTCCGCACCCAATCGCTCAGATCGGGCTTGCCGCACGCTATGCCCAGGCTGCGGCAGACGGTGTCGGAAAAGCCGGCCTCTTCAAGCATCAGCGGAGCCTCGTACAGCACGGGCAGGGTCAGGTTTTCGATAACGCAATCCCTGCGCACGTTGCAGAAGTGCGCTATTTTGTCAAAAATGCTCTCGTCGGTGATGGGCTCGTCAACGCGCAGTATGATGATGTCGGGCGAAATACCGAAGCTCTGCATCTCCTTGACCGAGTGCTGGGTGGGCTTACTTTTGTGCTCGCCCGAAGCTTTCAGATACGGCACAAGGGTGACGTGGATGTAAAGGCGGTTCTCGCGTCCGACCTCCTGCCCCACCTGGCGGATAGCCTCCAAAAACGGCTGGCTCTCGATGTCGCCGATGGTGCCGCCGATCTCGGTGATAACAACGTCCGCGTCGGTCTTTTTGCCGACGGAATATATAAACCGCTTGATCTCGTCGGTGACGTGCGGGATCACCTGCACGGTCTTGCCGAGGTACTCTCCCCTGCGCTCCTTTTTTAGCACGTTGGAGTAAACCTTGCCCGTGGTGAGGTTCGAAAACTTGTTCAAGTCCTCGTCGATAAAACGCTCGTAGTGCCCGAGGTCAAGGTCGGTCTCGGCGCCGTCCTCGGTCACGTAGACCTCGCCGTGCTGGTACGGGCTCATGGTGCCGGGGTCAACGTTTATGTACGGGTCGAGCTTCTGCGCGGCGACCTTCAAGCCCCGCGCCTTTAGCAGCCGTCCAAGCGACGCGGCGGTTATCCCCTTGCCAAGTCCCGACACAACGCCGCCGGTCACGAAAATATATTTTGTCATAATTTCACCCCGAAAATACTATTTGTCCATGCTGTTCATATTGTTCCTAAGAACCTTATACAATATGAACACTATGGTAGAAATGGCTTATCTATGCGGTTTTTACATAGTGTTCACCTTGATTTTAATATGAACACCATGTAGCGGACACGCTGCCGTAAAATCTTCTTTCAGCGTCATAACGTTCATTTAAAACACCATGATGTTCTTTTTGTCCAACAGGTGAACATCATGTAAAACCCCAGTGTTTATGCGGGTTTTCACCATGGTGTTCATATTGTCATATTCCCTTAGGGACGTAATAGAAGCTAGATTAGGTACTAGGTATTAGGTATTAGGTTCGGTGTAGGGGCGGACCCGTGTGTCCGCCCGAAAACGTCGCATTATTCTGCGGGCGCACACATGGGTGCGCCCCTACATATAATAGGCAACGTCATACATATAACCAAACGTTTCCGATAATACATCTAGCTTCTAGCCTCTAGCTTCTAGCCTCTAGCATCTAGCTTCTAGCATCTAGCCTCTAGCATCTAGCCTCTACAAATTAGAGTATCCCATCAAGTCCGCATCCACCTCTCTGGCGCAGTCTACGCCCTCTCGGATGGCGCGCACAACAAGCGACTGCCCGATATGCATGTCGCCGGCGGTATACACCCTTGCGATGTTGGTGCGGTGAGAATTTGGCTGCGCCGCCACGTTGGAGCGGTTGTCGGTATCAACGCCGAAGGCTTTTGCAACGTAGCTCTCTGCGCCGAGGAAGCCTGCCGCGATAAGCGCGAGCTGCGCCTTGACCTCGTGCTCGCTGCCCTTCACGGGAGTCATCCTGCCGTTCTTGCCGCGCTCAAGATTTATAAGAACCGCGCCGCGCAGGCTGCCGCTTTCGTCTGTCAAAAACTCCTTGACGGTGGTCTGATAGACCCTTGGGTCGCTGCCGTAGACCGCCGCCGCTTCCTCCTGACCGTAGTCGGTCTTGCTGACTTTAGGCCATTCAGGCCACGGATTGTCCTCGGTGCGCTCGTCGGGCAGCTTGGGCATCATCTCAAGCTGAACAACGCTTTTCGCGCCGTGGCGTACGCAGGTGCCAACGCAGTCGTTGCCCGTGTCGCCGCCGCCGATGACTATAACGTCCTTGCCCTTGGCGGAAATGAACGTGCCGTCGCGCAAGCCGTTGTCGAGCAGGGCTTTTGTGGTGGATCTTAGGAAGTCGACCGCAAAATGCACGCCCTTTGCCTCGCGTCCGTCTACGCTTATATCGCGCGGATTCGAAGCGCCGCAGGCAAGGATAACGCTGTCGAAGCTGCTTTTTAATTCCTCTGCGGAAATATCTTTTCCGACGTCGGTGTTAGTCACAAAGACTACGCCCTCCTCGCTCATCACGTTGAGCTTGCGCTCGATTATCTGCTTTTCGAGCTTCATGTTGGGTATGCCGTACATCAGCAGACCGCCCGCGCGGTCGCTTCTTTCGTAGACCGTCACGCTGTGACCCCTGCGGTTGAGCAGGTCGGCAGCCGCCAAGCCCGCGGGACCCGAGCCCACGACGGCTATGCGCTTGCCTGTGCGCGTTTTGGGCGGCTTAGCGCGCGTAAAGCCCTCGACATACGCGTTTTCGATAATGCTGTATTCGTTTGCCCTTACCGTCACCGCGTCGCCGTTCGCGCCGCAGGTGCACGCCTTTTCGCAAAGCGCGGGGCAAACGCGCGAGGTAAACTCGGGAAAAGGATTGGTGAGCGTCAGCCGCTGATACGCCTGCTTCCAAGCGCCCATGCTGACAAGATGGTTCCACTCGGGTATCAAATTGTTGAGCGGACAGCCCGAGATCATGCCGTTGATCTTCATGCCCGACTGGCAGAACGGCACGCCGCAGTTCATGCAGCGCTCGCCCTGAAGCTTTTGCTCCTTTTCCGGCAGGGGAGTATGAAATTCATTGTAGTTTGTTATGCGCTGCGCAACGTCAAGCGCCGGCGCGTCAAGCCGCTCGTATTCCATAAAACCAAATGGATTCTCCATTTAATCGACCTCCTCACGGGTATGTATCAACTGATAAAACGCCTCTATCCTCGATTGCTCGGCGGTCATGCCGCCGCTCTCGTTTTGCTCGATAGCCTCGGTAATGAGCTTGTAATCGTGCGGTATGACCTTTTTGAACAGGCGCAGATAATCGGGGAAACGGTTGAGTATCCTCTGCCCCTTCTCGCTGCCTGTAGCCTCAACGTGCTCCTCGATCAACGCTTTAAGCTCGTCGATATCTCTCTGCTCGGTCACCTCAGAGCACTCCACAAGCTCCTTGTTGAGCCTTTTGTACAGGTGGTGGTGTTCGTCCAGAACATAAGCCACGCCGCCGGACATGCCCGCCGCAAAGTTTTTGCCGGTGCGTCCCAGAATGACCACTCTGCCGCCGGTCATGTACTCGCAGCCGTGCTCGCCAACGCCCTCGACTACCGCCGTCGCGCCGGAATTGCGCACGCAGAAGCGCTCGCCCGCAACGCCGTTTATAAAGGCTTTGCCGCTTGTCGCGCCGTAAAGCGCCACGTTGCCGATGATGATGTTGTCCTCAGCCTTGAACTGACTGCCCTTGGGAGGATAGACCACCAGCCTGCCGCCGGAAAGCCCCTTGCCGAAGTAGTCGTTGCTGTCGCCGCGCAGCTCTAAGGTCAACCCCTTGGGGATGAACGCGCCGAAGCTTTGACCGCCCGAGCCGTTGCAATATATCTTATATGTGTCATCCGCAAGGCTGTCGCCGTATTTCTTGGTTATCTCGGAGCCAAAGGCGGTGCCGAGCGAACGGTCGGTATTTTTGACGTCGATCTCAATAGTCTTTGCCTCGCCCGCCGCAAAAGCCTTTTTCAGCTTTTTAGCGATGACCTTCTCGTCAAGCGTGTCGGACAGCTTGAAATCGTACTTGTTTTTATTCGTATAGGATATCTTCTCGCCCGCAAAATCGGTGTTGAGCAGAAGCGAGAGGTCTATCTTGCCCTTGCCGCCGCTCTGCCTGAGCAGGTCTGTTCTGCCCACAAGCTCATCGACAGTCCTAACGCCGAGCTTCGCCATATATTCGCGCAGCTCCTGAGCGATAAAGAGCATAAAATTCATAACGTATTCGGGCTTGCCCGCAAAGCGTTTTCTCAATTCGGGGTTCTGGGTCGCCACTCCGAAGGGGCAGGAATCCAGATTGCACACGCGCATCATAGCGCAGCCGAGCGTTACCAGCGGAGCGGTCGCAAAGCCGAATTCCTCCGCGCCCAGTATAGCCGCGATGGCTACGTCTCTGCCCGTCATCAGCTTGCCGTCGGTCTCGATGATGACCTTGTCGCGCAGACCGTTCAGGATGAGCGTTTGGTGCGCCTCGGCAAGTCCGAGCTCCCACGGCAGACCCGCGTTGTAAATCGAGCTGCGCGGAGCCGCGCCAGTGCCGCCGTCGTAGCCCGAGATCAAAATGACCTCCGCGCCAGCCTTGGCAACGCCCGCCGCGACGGTTCCCACGCCCGCCTCTGAAACGAGCTTGACGGAAATGCGCGCATTTTTATTGGCGTTCTTTAAGTCGTAAATGAGCTGCGCCAAGTCCTCGATAGAATAAATGTCATGGTGCGGCGGCGGTGAAATGAGCGACACGCCCGGGGTGGAATGGCGGGTTTTGGCTATCCACGGATAAACCTTGTTGCCGGGCAGGTGACCGCCCTCGCCGGGCTTTGCGCCCTGAGCCATCTTGATTTGCAGCTCGTCAGCCGAGTTGAGGTACTTTGAGGTCACGCCGAACCTGCCGGAAGCTACCTGCTTTATCGCCGAGCAGCGGTTTTCCGCGCTGCCCTTGGTCGCTATGCGCTCGTCGCTCTCGCCGCCCTCGCCTGAGTTGGACTTGCCGCCGAGCCTGTTCATGGCTACGGCAAGCGCCTCGTGCGCCTCCTGCGAAATGGAGCCGTAGCTCATCGCGCCTGACTTGAAGCGCCGCACGATGCTGTCTATGCTCTCGACCTCGTTTATCGGAAGCGGCTCCTCAGCATAGTTGAAGTCGAGCAGTCCGCGCAGGCTGACGGGATCCATCTCCTCGGTCAGCATGCGGCTGTACTCCTTGTACCTGTCGTAATTATTGTATTTTGTCGCCGTTTGCAGGGCGTGTATAGTCTGCGGATTGTACAGGTGCTCCTCCTTGCCGCTGCGGCTTTTGTGTCCTCCGCGCGAGAGTATCTCGCTGTTGACCGTCAAGCCGAGCGGGTCGAACGCGGCGGTGTGCAGACGGTCGTTGTTCTGCTCCACATCCTCCAAGGTGATGCCGCCAATCCTGCTTACGGTGCCCGTGAAGTACTCGTCGATAAGCTCCTTCGAAAGCCCGATAGCCTCAAAGTTCTTCGCGCCCAGATACGACTGAATGGTGGAAATGCCCATCTTTGAAGCGATCTTCACAATGCCGTGAAGCACCGCGTCGTTGTAGTCGTTCACGGCGGCGTAGTAGTCCTTATCGAGCAGGTCGTCATGTATCAGCTCGTGAATGGTCTCGTGCACCAGATACGGGTTTATCGCGCTCGCGCCGTAGGCTAAAAGCGTGGCGAAGTGGTGCACCTCGCGCGGCTCGCCGCTCTCCAATACTATAGATAACGCCGTTCTTTTCTTAGTCGCCACAAGGTGCTGGTGAAGCGCCGAAACAGCCAGCAGCGACGGGATAGCCAAGCGGTTCTCATCCACTCCCCTGTCCGAGAGTATCAGGATGTTCGCGCCGTCGGCGCACGCCTTGTCCGCCTCGACAAACAGGCGGCGTATAGCCTTGCTCAGCCTTGTGTTCTTATAGTAAAGCATTGGGATAACGGCTACCTTAAAGCCCGAAAGCTTCATTTTTTTCAGCTTTAAAAGCCCCGTTGAGGTCAAAATGGGATTCACCACCTTGATGACCTTGCAGTTGTCGGGCTTTTCCTCAAGCAGGTTGCCGTCCTTGCCTATATAAATTGTAGTTGAGGTCACTATTTCCTCGCGGATAGCGTCGATAGGCGGGTTAGTGACCTGCGCGAAGCTCTGCTTGAAGTAGTCAAACAGCGGCTGCGGCTGCTTTGAAAGCACCGCGAGCGGCTTGTCGCTGCCCATCGCCGCAATAGGCTCCGCGCCGTTCTGCGCCATTGGCAGGATGGTCGTCATCACGTCCTCGTAGGTGTAGCCGAACGCCTTTTGCAGCCTGCGCTTTTCATCGCGCGCGTGCTCCTCCACCTTCGCGTTGGGCACTCTTATATACTTCAAGCGCGTCAAATTAGCGTCGAGCCATTCGCCGTAGGGTCGGCGCGATGCGTAGCTCATTTTGATCTCTTCATCGTCGATAAGTCTGCCCTGGACCGTGTCGACCAGCAGCATTTTGCCGGGATGCAGCCTTTCTTTTTTGACGATCTTTTCAGGCGGTACAGGCAGCGCGCCCACCTCGGACGAAAGTATCAGGTTGCCGTCGTCGGTGATATAGTACCTTGACGGGCGCAGACCGTTGCGGTCGAGCACCGCGCCCATTACGTCGCCGTCCGAAAACAGTATCGACGCGGGGCCGTCCCACGGTTCCATCATCGTGGCGTAATATTGATAAAAATCGCGCTGCTTCTGTGGCATTGCGTGGTTGTTGTCCCACGGCTCGGGAATGGTTATCATGACCGCGAGCGGCAGGTCCATTCCGCTCATCACAAGGAATTCGAGCGTGTTGTCAAGCCTTGCGGAATCGCTTCCGTCGGGATTCACCACCGGGCGCACCTTGTCGAAGTCGCCCATAAGCGGCTCGCTCTGCATGGTTTCCTCGCGCGCGAGCATTTTATCCGCATTGCCTCTTATCGTGTTGATCTCGCCGTTGTGCACCATCATGCGGTTGGGGTGCGCCTTCTGCCAACTCGGGAAGGTGTTGGTGGAAAAGCGCGAATGAACAAGCGCGATAGCCGATTCATAATCGCGATCCTGCAAATCGGTAAAGAAGCGGCGCAGGTCGCCCACCAAAAACATGCCCTTATATACTATAGTACGGCTCGAAAGCGAAACCACATAGGTGTCCTCGTTGCTCTGCTCAAACGTCCTTCTGGCGACGTACAGCTTGCGGTCAAAGTCGATACCGCGCTGCACGCCCTCGGGACGGTCGATGAAGCACTGCATGATGTGCGGCATGCACTCAAGCGCCTTCGTGCCCAGCACGGAAGGGTCGGACGGAACGTCTCTCCAGCCCAAGATCTTCAAGCCTTCCTTGCCGGCTATTATCTCAAACATGCGCTTGGCTTGATTCCTTCTCAGCTCGTTTCGAGGAAAGAAGAACATACCCACCGCGTAGTCGCGCGCCGAACGGAGCGGGATACCGAGCGATTTTGCAATTTTAGAAAAGAATTTATGCGAAATCTGCAAAAGAATACCCACACCGTCTCCTGTCTTGCCCTCGGCGTCTTTGCCGGCGCGGTGCTCTAACGTCTCTACTATAGTCAAAGCGTTCTCAACAGTCGTGTGTGAGCGGATTCCCCTGATATTTACTACAGCTCCGATACCGCAGTTGTCGTGCTCGAAGCCCGGGGAGTACAGCGAGTTTTTCATTCTTCGCTCTTGTTCTTCCTGATTGATATCGGCAAATTGCATAATACCATCCCTTCCTGATTTGCAAGTGTGCAAAAGCGTTCCTTTAAATTCAATTACAGGTACCATTATATTACGCTATTATTGAGTTGTCAATACCTAACTTGCAACTTCTTAAGACAATCATTCAGTTTCGTGGCGAATTTTTGTTGTATCACGGGTCATTTATTGTTACTTTTGCAAGAAACAAAAAAATTATTGCAAAAGCACTTGACAAACATTTAACGATGCGTTATAATAGCGCCAATGACACAGCAAGGACGCTGACGGCAAGCCGCCGTTAGCGTCCTTTGCTTTTGCCAAAGCACACAAAGGAGAGATAAATATGACAAAGGTTCCCGAAATGTTCGGAAGCATGGTATTCAGCGACAAGGTCATGCAGGAGCGTCTGCCCAAGGCTACATACAAGGCGCTTAAAAAAACCGTTGAGAACGGCGAGCCGCTTGACGAGAGCGTAGCTAACGTAGTTGCCAACGCGATGAAGGACTGGGCGGTAGAGCTCGGCGCCACCCACTTTACCCACTGGTTCCAGCCGATGACAGGCGTTACCGCCGAAAAGCACGACAGCTTTATCCAGCCGCACGGCGACGGAGTTATTATGGAGTTTTCGGGCAAGGAGCTTATAAAGGGCGAGCCCGACGCGTCGTCCTTCCCCTCGGGCGGCATCCGCGCCACATTCGAGGCTAGGGGCTACACCACCTGGGACCCCACCTCCCCCGCCTTTGTTCGCGACGGTTCACTGTACATCCCCACAGCGTTCTGTTCCTACACAGGCGAGGTGCTCGATAAAAAAACTCCCCTGCTGCGCTCGATGGAACGCCTCAGCGCTGAGGCAGTAAGGGTCCTTCACCTGCTCGGCAAAACGGAAGTTACCCGCGTAGCCACCACCGTGGGACCCGAACAGGAATACTTTTTGATAGATAAAGAAATGTACGAGCAGCGCGAGGACATAAAGCTCACCGGCAGAACGCTCTTCGGCATGAAGGCGCCCAAGGGTCAGGAGCTTTCCGACCACTACTTCGGCTCCATCAAAACAAGAGTCGCCGCCTATATGCGCGAGCTTGACGAGGAGCTTTGGAAGCTGGGCATCTTAGCCAAGACAAAGCACAACGAGGTTGCGCCCTCGCAGCACGAGCTCGCCCCGATCTTCTCCACCTCAAACATCGCGACCGACCACAACGAGCTGACTATGGAGGTCATGCAGAAGGTCGCCGAGCGCCACGGCCTGGTTTGCCTGCTGCACGAAAAACCCTTCAAGGGCGTGAACGGCTCAGGCAAGCACAACAACTGGTCTATCTCGACCAACACCGGCGAAAACCTGCTCAACCCGGGCAAGAATCCCGAGAAAAACACACAGTTTTTGCTGTTCCTCGCGGCTATCGTCAAGGCGGTCGACGAGTATCAGGATCTGCTGCGCATCACCGTAGCTTCCGCTGGCAACGACCACAGGCTGGGAGCTAATGAGGCGCCGCCCGCTATCATCTCGATGTACCTCGGCGACGATCTCGACGCTCTGGTTCATTCCATCATCAACGGTGAGGACTACCACAGCCACAAGGCTGCGCTCATGCAGACCGGCGTCGACGTGCTCGCGGATTTCAAAAAGGACAAGTCCGACCGCAACCGCACCTCGCCCTTCGCCTTCACCGGCAACAAGTTCGAGTTCAGGGCGCTCGGTTCCTCGCTCAACATCGCCTGCCCCAACTACATGCTCAACACCATGGTAGCCGAGGAGCTAAGGCAGTTCTACGAGGCTTTAAAGGACGCCGACGACCTTGACGCGGCTATCAAAGCCCTTATCAAAGACACCTTCACCGCACATCAGCGGATCATCTTCAACGGCGACAACTACAGCGACGAATGGGTCGCCGAGGCGGAGCGCAGAGGACTATTGAACCTGAAATCTCTGCCCGAGGCTCTCTCTCACTTCATGGAAGAGAAGAACATCAAGCTCTTCACCACCCACAACATCTGCACCGAGCAGGAGCTTCGCGCGCGGTACGAGATCGATCTTGAAACCTACTGCAAGCAGCTCAACATCGAGGCGCTCACCATGCTCGACATGGCGCGCAACATCACCCCTGCGGTATCTATGTTCGTGCGCGAGCTGACCGACGCGGCGCTTGCCAAAAAAGCGCTGTCCGACGCCATCCCCGTGACCGCCGAGCTGAACATCATAAACAGCCTTGCCGAAAAGCAGGAGCAGTTCGCAAAGCTGGCAGCAGAGCTCGAGGAAGCTGTCTGCGCGGCGGCGGCGATCGAGGACAACCTTGAAAAAGCCTTCGCCTACCGCAACGACGTTTTCGCGAAGATGGAAGAGCTCAGAGAGGTCGGCGACAGCATGGAAGCCGAGATCGCCTCAGACTGCTGGCCGTACCCGAGCTACACCGACCTTTTGTTTGGAGTATAGTAACATCGAAGGGGCATCAACAAGCTTTTGACGCGCCGTTTTGCTAGGTAACCTTTAAGCAAAACCTATTAAAAGGCGCACTGCCCCCTCGTGGCAACGAGCTATCTTTCCGATAGGCTAACATATTGCAACGTGACGTTGCATCCGGCCCGCCTTTGGAAACCTTCTGATTATTCTTAACGTTTCTGCAACGGCGGCTCAAAAGGCTATCTTTCCGATAGGCTAACATATGGCAACGTGACGTTGCATCCAGTCCGCCTTTGGAAACCTTCTGATTATTCTTAACGTTTCTGCAACGGCGGCTCAAAAGGCTATCTTTCCGATAGGCTAACATATGACAGCACAACGACGTGTTGATTCTTCGTGATCACACGTCGTTGTGTCATGTAAAAACATTTCAAGGAGTGATCAACATGAGTGAATCAGTAAAAGAACTGGTAACTCAAATGACGAACAGTCAGCTATTCGCCGTGTGGTTCCTCATCGGCGCCGCACTGGTATTCTGGATGCAGGCAGGCTTCGCAATGGTCGAGGCTGGCTTCACCAGAGCAAAAAACACCGGCAACATCATCATGAAGAACCTGATGGACTTCTGTATCGGAACCGTCACCTTCATTCTCATCGGCTTCAGTCTTTTGATGGGTGAGGACGTTGTCGGACTGATCGGTCAGCCGGGCTTTGATATTTTCACCGCCTACGCCGATTTCGACTTCTCCAACTTCGTTTTCAACCTCGTGTTCTGCGCCACTACCGCGACTATCGTGTCCGGCGCTATGGCGGAGCGCACAAAGTTCCTCTCCTACTGCATCTACTCCGCGGTCATCTCCGCGGTCATCTATCCGATCGAAGCGCACTGGATCTGGGGCGGCGGCTGGCTGAGCCAGCTCGGCTTCCACGATTTCGCAGGCTCCTGCGCGATCCACATGGTCGGCGGTATCTCCGCTCTGATCGGCGCCAAGATCCTCGGCGCCCGTATCGGCAAGTTCAAGAAGCAGAAGGACGGCAGCGTGAAGGTAGGTGCGTTCCCCGGTCACAACATAGCGCTCGGCGCATTGGGCGTGTTCATCCTCTGGCTCGGCTGGTACGGCTTTAACGGCGCGGCGGCAACGTCCGTCGATCAGCTCGGCTCCATCTTCCTTACCACCACCGTCGCCCCCGCGCTCGCGACCGTCACCTGCATGATCTTCACTTGGATCAAGTACGGCAAGCCCGACGTCAGCATGTGCCTTAACGCCTCTCTGGCGGGCTTGGTAGCGATCACCGCTCCCTGCGACGTAACCGACGCGCTCGGCGCCTGCATCATCGGTATCGTTTCCGGCTTCCTCGTATGCTTCGGCGTATGGCTGCTCGACTACAAGCTGCACATCGACGACCCCGTCGGCGCGGTAGCTGTGCACATGTTGAACGGTATCTGGGGCACCCTCGCAGTCGGCTTGTTCGCTACCGACTCTGCACCCGGCTACTCCATTGCCAACTCATCAGGCAAGACCCTCACCGGTCTGTTTTACGGCGGCGGCTTTGAGCTCATGGGCTTGCAGCTTATCGGCTTCGCTTCCGTAGCGGCTTGGACGGCAGTAACTATGACTATTGTCTTCCTCGTGATCAAGGCGATATTCGGTCTGCGCGTCAGCCGCGAAGAAGAAATGACCGGACTTGACGCCACCGAGCACAACATGCCCTCAGCCTACGCGGGCTTCAGCATGATCCCCGAATACGTCGAGGAGGGCGCGCCCGCTCCCCTGGCTGTCACCGGCGATATCCCCGTAGCCGAGGCGGTCACCGTCAGAAAAATGCCGACCTTCGACGACGGCAGCCCGAAGATCAGCAAGGTCGAGATCGTCTGCAAGGAGGCTCGTCTGGAAGCCCTGAAAAACGCCATGATGGCTATCGGCATCACGGGCATGACCGTTACCCACGTGCTGGGCTGCGGCACCCAAAAGGGCAAGCCCGAATACTACCGCGGCGTTCAGATCGAGGCGAACCTGCTGCCTAAGGTACAGGTCAACATAGTTGTCTGCACCGTCCCCGTCAGCAAGGTCATCGAAACCGCCAAAAAGACGCTCTACACCGGTCACATCGGCGACGGCAAGATCTTCGTCTATGACGTTGAAGAGGTCGTCAAGGTAAGGACAGGTCAGACCGGACTTGAAGCAATGCAGAATTTTGACTCTATCTAGCACTGAGTATTGCAACAAATTGTCCAAATAGTTGCATATTATAACAGTATAAACATGTATAAATAAAGGAATTTGCAGGGTTGCTTTTACAACCCTGCAAATTCGCTTGACAATACTTTCACAAAGGCATATAATAAACAAGAACAAATCACCGTAAAGGAGCGATCAATATGTGTGGGATCGTTGGATATGTGGGTCACCGCGACTGCACCGACGTGCTGGTTTCGGCGCTTACAAAACTTGAATACCGAGGATACGACTCGGCGGGCATAGCCGTATTTGAAAACGGCAAAATAGCCGTCGCCAAAACGAAGGGCAGACTGACCGATCTGACCGCAAAAATGGAGCGCGAGGGCAAGCCGCACGGTCACGCCGGAATAGGCCACACGCGCTGGGCAACTCACGGCGAGCCGTCCGACGTCAACTCGCACCCCCACTCCGGCAGGCGCGTCACCATCGTGCACAACGGCATCATCGAAAACTACAAGCAGCTAAAGCAGTTCCTCATCGAAAACGAGCGCGACGAGTTCCTCTCCGACACCGACACCGAGGTCGTCGCCCAATTGCTCGACTTCTACTACGACGGCAACCCCATACGCTGCATCCGAAAGGTGCTGCACGAGCTGCGCGGCTCCTTCGCGCTGGGCATCATCTTTGCCGACCGCCCCGAGACCGTCTACGCCGTGCGCTGTGAAAGCCCGCTCATCGTCGGTCAGGGTCAGAGCGAGGTGTTCATCGCCTCCGACGTTCCCGCTATAATAAAGTATACCAAGGACTACTATCTGCTTGAGCAGGGCGAGATCGCCGTGCTGAAAAACGGCGCGGTCACCTTTTGCTCGCTGCACGGCAGGATGCTTGAAAAAGAGCTGCTTACCGCCGACTGGGACGAGGACAGCGCCGAAAAGGGCGGCTATCCGCACTACATGCTCAAAGAGATACACGAGCAGCCCGTCGCCGTAAAGACCACCATCACCCCGCGCATCGAGGACGGCTTGCCCGACCTGAGCGAGTGCGGCATTACGACGGACTCCCTCAAAAAGTTTGAGAACATCTTCATCGTTGCCTGCGGCACCGCCATGCACGCCGGAATGGTGGGCAAATATGTTATAGAAAAGCTCGCGCGCGTATCGGTCACGGTCGATATCGCCAGCGAGTTCCGCTACCGCGACCCCCTGCTCACCACCAAGGATTTGGTTATAATCATCAGCCAGTCCGGCGAAACCGCCGACTCAAAGGCTGTGCTTACTCTCGCCAAGCAAAGGGGCGCAAAAACGCTTGCCATAGTCAACGTAAAGGGCAGCTCGATCGCGCGCGAGGCTGACATGGTCATCTACACCCACGCCGGCCCCGAGATCGCCGTCGCCTCCACAAAGGCGTACATGGTGCAGCTTAGCGTCATGTACCTGCTCGCGTTCGAAATGGCGTTCGCCAAGGGCAGGATAGACGAAGCCAAATGCCGCGAGCTGACCGCCTCTCTCGTAAAAATGCCCGAGATCATCGAAAATACGATAAACAGCGTGGTCGACATGTGCCAGTACGTCTCCACCAAGCTCATCACCGCCGACAGCCTGCTCTACATCGGGCGCGGTTTGGACTACGCGCTCTCAATGGAGGGCTCGCTGAAACTCAAAGAGATCAGCTACATCCACTCCGAAAGCTACGCCGCCGGCGAGCTGAAGCACGGCACCATCTCGCTTATCACCGACGGTATGCCCGTCATCGCGGTCGCCACTCAAAATTCTTTATTAGAAAAATCAATCTCCAACATCAAAGAGGTCAAGGCGCGCGGCGCTATGACTATAGTCATCTGCGACGAGGAAGCCGACATCGACAATGAAGCGGCGGACTACCTTGTGCGCATCCCGAAAATCGCCGAAATGCTCATGCCGATGGTCGCCACCGTCCCCATGCAGCTTCTCGCCTACTACACCTCGGTCAACAAAGGCAACGACGTTGACAAGCCGCGCAACCTCGCAAAATCCGTAACCGTAGAATAAATAAACATAACAAACATCAAAAGCGCGCTCCGCATTGGAACGCGCCTTTTGTTTTATAATATTTTCTGATAAAACGCTTTAAAACAGATGTTAGCGAGGTTTATTAGATAGTAGTATTAATGCTTCGCCAGGAAGATCTTCGGCGTAGGGATAAACTTTGCCGCCATCGCCGCAAAAATCATTATCGGCAGCAGCCTTGGCGGGAAAACTATCATCAAAAGCAGCACAGTGGCGAGCGGCTTTTTGAGCGTATGACCCACGAGCGCGGTGGTGACTACCGCGGCGCAGAACACCGGGTCGATGCCCAGCAGTATACTCAGCGCGCAGCCAATGGCAACCCCGCAGAATATCACGGGGAAGAAATGACCGCCCTTTAGCCCCGTTTCGATGCAGACATTCGTCAGCAGCAGCTTTACGACCGCTACCACCAGCAGCATGACCGCGCCGATGGTTTTCATGTCGTCCATCACCTCGCCTATCTGGTGCTCGCCCGAGAACATCGTAAGCGGCAGGAAGGTTCCCGAAATGCCGAGCAGCAAGCCGCCGGCAGCCGCGCGCAGAACTACGAATTTTTCGAGCTTATCCTTTATCGTCGAGGTCAGCCTTTGGAAAATGAAGAACAGATAACCCGCGGCTATGCCTGCGATCGTCAGCGGCACTGCGTAAGGGTATATCTTCCAGCTTTGCTTTGCGGCAGCCATACTCTCCATGCCCATGCTTACGCCGCACAGCTTGTTTAGCAGGATGAACACGCCGAAGGAGCTGAGTATCGCGGCAAAGTAAAGGACTATCTTTGAAGTTTTGGGCAGCACTGTGTCCTCGTCGGATTCTATCGGCTCCATAAAGCCGAACATCGGCGAGCGGAATATCGTACCCAGCGTCGCGCTCATGCCGATCTTAGTCAGCTCCTCAACTTCCTTGCGGAAGCGTTTCAGCTTGTCGCCTACCC
Organism: uncultured Ruminococcus sp.; assembly: GCA_902776375.1. Taxonomy (GTDB): domain Bacteria; phylum Bacillota; class Clostridia; order Oscillospirales; family Acutalibacteraceae; genus Ruminococcoides. Next base: position 28,952 of record CACYPV010000014.1, read on the forward strand.
ACGAGCACAACCCCGCGATAACGCCCGTAAGCCCGGCCTCGGGACCTACGCTCGCGCCTATCAGCAGCGGAAACAGCGCCGAGCCTATGGTCGAAAAAACATTGTGGTACGGGTACCGCCCCGTCTTTTTCACAGTGCCGATCACGACGTTCAGCTCCTGCGGATAATCGCCGAACCAATGCTTCCAGATTCCTACAAGCAGTCCGCCTGCCGTGCACACGCACAGCGTATACAGCGGAAAATCGATCTGCGACGGCACATACACCCACAAAAACTCGATGCCCAGATTCATCAGCCGCAAAAATCCCCAGACGATCGCTCCTACGATCACGCCGAGGATCACGGTATAAAGCAGAAACAGCAGGTTGTTTTTCAGCTTGCTCACTACGCCTCACTCATTTCTAATACTATTGGATAACAGTGATAAAGTATGTTTTTATTCTACTACCGTTCAAGCCAAAAATCAACCGTTTATTGACAACCGCACAAAAAGTATTATAATATGAATTATAATCTTAAAAAAAGGAAAGTCGATCATGAAAAGCAAGTATTTCAATATAAACGAAAAAGGGCACAGCGTCCGCTGCAAGCTGTATTTCAACGACATGCGCGCGATCAAGCGCGTCGTGATCTGTCTGCACGGCTTCACAGGTCACATGGACAACAAGGCGGTCGAACGGTTCGCCGATTATGTCCTTAAAAAGAACAAGGACGTCGCCATACTCATTTACAACGCGCCCTGCCACGGCGACGACGTTAAAAAGAAGCTCAGCCTTGAAGACTGCGACGCCTACATAACCCTCGTGACAGACTACGCGAAAAAGCAGTTCAAGACGGACGAGCTGTACGTTTACGCCAACAGCTTCGGCGGCTATCAAGCCCTGAAATATCTGTCCGAGCACAAATGCCCCTTCCGCAAAACCGCGCTGCGCTGCCCTGCCGTGAACATGTTCACTGTGATGGATTCGCTTTTGATCCCCGAGGATCGCGCCGTTTTGGAGAAGAACAAGCCCTGTTCGGTCGGCTTTGACCGCAAGGTAACAATAACAAAACAATTCCTCGAGGAGCTCGAGGCGGCTGAAATAAGCTTCCGCGACTACAGCGCGCTCGCAGACGATATCATCATCCTTCAAGGCACGAAGGACGATATAGTATCATATGACTTCGTAAAAGCCTTCGCCGAAAAGAACAGCATAACCTTCATCCCCGTTGAAAACGCCGACCACCGCTTTGTCGACCCGCACACAATGGACGTCGCGATAAAAGCCGTCGCCGAATTTTTTGATTTTGCGACCTGATAAGCAAAAGCACAGGCTCAGACCTTCACGATCTGAGCCTGCTTTTTTTATTTAGACCGGTTTTCCGATTTGCGAATCGCCTGTGCTGAAATCTGCCAAATAGCGCTGAATCGCCGTAACGTCGCGGATGTTTATCTTGCCGTCGCAGTTCGCGTCGCCGCATTTTACGAGGCGCGCTATATCCGAAACAGCGTACTCGGCAAAATACCTTTGCAGCAGCGTGGCGTCCTCAATGGTGATCTCGCCGTCGCCGTCAATGTCGCCGCGCAGGAAGGTCTCGCCCTGTCCGCCGTCCACGTCAACGTATTGACCGAAGATATAAACGTCGTTGTCGATGTCGCTTGCAAGGATCATATTGTACAGCAGCATGCCCTTTTCGGTAAACGCCGCGTACATCTTAACGTCGGGAGAGAAGCCCGTGCCAAAGGCGTAAATGTCGCTGAGGCGTACGGATTCGCTCGTGCCGTCCTCAAACAAGGCGGTAACAAGCATGTTTTCACCGGTCACGGAATAATCCTCGACCTCCACCGAAACAACTTTTTTGTCCTCATGGTAGGTCAAGCCGGTGATCTCGCTTTCTTTTCCGGCGTAGCTCAATTCGAAGTAGGTGCGGATGATCTCCATACCGTCGTCATCCCACACGTTAACCCTGCTGAGCGTGGCGATAACGCCGTCTATCTCCACATGCGCAGTGCAGCCGTTGCCCCACATGTAGTTATTATAGGTCAGGTTATCTCTGCTGAGGGTCACGGTTTTAGTCGTGTTGTCCGTATTTGTGACCGTGATCTGCGCGCCTACCCAGTCGGGGCTGTAGTATTGTGAGTACACCGCATTGTTCGGCAGCCTTGTCAATTCCACCGATTTGACCGTGTTCTGCTTAACCTTAACCTTGAAGGTCGCGGTTTTGCCCATATAGCTCAAAGTGAACTCATTGTCGCCCACGGTCTGCTGTTCGCTCACCGGTGTGATGTCGTACACATGACCGTCTACCGTACGGTTGTAGGTATCGAAATCCTCCGAGGTGTAGGTCTTGGCGGTGCCGTCGTTGAAATGCACCCTGAACGAAAGACCCTCAAGATCGCCGGGGTAGAATCCATCGACTCCGCCGTAGTAATCGTCGCCGTAGGTATAAACATGCGTCGGGTTCGAAACGACCTCAACAGAAGTGACGGGCGAATCAACAATTACGACGGGAAGCTTCGCCGTGCGTCCCATGTAGCTTACGGTGATGAAGTTATCGCCGCCCTTTGTCCACGGACGCTCATACTGATGCGCTTCGTAGGAAACGCGCTTTCCGTTGACCTTGCCGTTTATATTGGAAGTTACCGAGGTGCCGTCAGTATAGTTGATCGTCACGGGGATATCTTCCAAATTATCCAGATAGTAATAGAAATACCGCTCCCCGTTGTAATTGTCGAAATAACCGTCAACGTTTTCATACAACTCGACAGCCGTTCCTTCGGGCAGCGTGATGGAAGCCACGGGGTTGGGAACTATAGTCGCCGAAAGCTGCGCCGTTTTGCCGAGATACGAAACGGTGATCAGATTCTCGCCGCCGATAGTCCACGGCTCCGCGTCTTGGTTGCTTGTCGCCTCAACATAGTAGTCGCCCACCTTGTCGTGCACATTCGCCGTAGCCGTGGTGCCGTCCTTAAAGTGGATCAAAACCTCAACGTCATCCAGACCATCGAGCGTATAATAGAAATACTTGATATCATACGCGTCCGTTGCGGGGTTGTAGCGCGTCGACCAATAACCGTCCGCCTCCTCGATGTATGTGGGATGCGGATCGCCGAGTATCTCGATGCCTGCAACGGGAGACTCCGCAACGGTCACGGTCGCCTCTGTTTCAATGCCGAGATAAGTTACCCAAACAACATTGTCGTCGCCCAATGCAAACGGATCGTTATACTGATCGGCAAATACATCTACCTTGTAGCCGTCAACCGTATCGCCTATGCCGGCGGTCTTCACAGTGCCGTTCTTGTAATAGATAGTCACCTCTGTGTCATACAGATCATAAAGGTCGTAGTAATATAATCTCTCGTATCCGCCGGTCTCATCATTGTAGCGCTGAGCCCAAAAGCCGCCGGTTTCCTCGATAAGGGTGGGGAATTCACCCGTTACCTCTATCCTTGCCACGGGGTTTTCAAGAACGGTCAGCGCAAAGGTATCCGTCTGACCGTCGCAAGTGACCGTTACGACGTCGTCCTCATTCAGGCTGAATGTTATATATTCGCCTCTCAAACCTGAATTGCTGCCGTTGTAGCTCCAGTTTGTCGTCACGCCGTCCGACCATTGAAGCTCAACGCTCAGTCCGCTGTATGCGATATCATAATAGTCATAGCCTTCAAAATAGGTAGTGTTGTCGGGCTCGGTAACAATAGCAAGCGCGGTAACGGCATATCCCTGCTCGACCAAAACGGTAAAATCGCCGGTCACGTCGTCGTCACGGAATTCCGTGCGGATGAAGTAGGTCTTGCCGGCTTCAAGCTCGCCCTTGACGCGGAAACTGCCGTCGCTGCTGCCCTGATTGCCGATATGGTTACCATTGCTGTCATAAAGATATCCGCAGAAATAATCGTTGGCGGTCGAGGTGAACACATACCAGCCCGTTTCTTCGGGTACAAAGCTGTAGATCGCATAGCTGCCGCCATTAGTGATAGAGCCGCTCTTGGCCTCGCCGACCGTCAGCGCCTCATAGTCGATGACCGCTACCTCGCATTGCGCGGTCAAGCCCGTATCGGTCGTCGCGGTGATCGTAGCTGTGCCCTCGGACAGGTAATCAAGGCGCACGGAATCGCTGTATTCGGTAAGCGATACAACATCTTCATTGCTGCAGGAATACGTGATCTCGCCCGTATAAGCGCCCTCGGGCTCAACTATCAGTTCCAAGGAATCATGCGTACCGACGTAGCCGGTGACCTCGCTTTGCTCAAAGCTGATCGAGGTCGCTGTGGGAATGGTATCACAGGTCACGTCAAAACTGCCCGTAGAGCCGCGCCAGAACCTTGCTTTAAGATAATATGTCTTGCCCGCTTCAAGCGGATACTGCAAGCGGAAATTACTGTTCTCGCCGCCGTCGTCATCCGAAACAAGCGCTTCCGAACTGTCGCCTTCATATAAAGCCGCCCTAGTATCAAATTCGCCCGTAGAGTAGAACACATAAATCGCGTCAGCGTCGGGTGTGATCTTAAATTCCATGTTGCCATTATCTTCAGTGATAACGGCGGTCTTGGTTTCGCCGGGCGCAAGGGTCTCGTATTCGAATTCGGTCACCGTAACGGTGCAGGTCGCGGTCAACCCGTTTTCACTTGTCGCCGTGATTATTGTTGTACCTAAACTGATTAAACCGACGTAGCCGTTATCATCAACATTGGCTACTCTGGGATTCGAGCTGCTCCACTCAATGTCCTCCTCAATAGCGCCCGCAGGCAAAAACTCAACTGTAAGAGGCGTCCAGTCGCCGACATAGCCTGTGAATTCGCCGGCGCTTATAGCAAGCTCCGTCGCAGGTACGTTCTTTTGAAGGGTAACGGTAAAGCTGCCCGTCGTGTATGAATAGTAATAGCGCGCGACAAAGTAATAGGTCTCGCCCGCTGTAAGCTCGGTGCGGATAAGGAAATTGTCTTTGCTGCCGCTCTGGTCGTCGCTTTCAAGGTCGTTCATATCGGCGTCGAGCAGCTCGCCGTAGGTATCGCCCGTGCCATCGGAGAAGAATGTGTAGGTAGCGGTCTCTTCGGGTACGAATTTAAAGTAAGCCTTGGCTCCGCCGCTAATGATATCGACGTCCTTCGTCTCGCCCACGCTGATGTCGTCAAACGCCTTGACGGTTATCGTGCAGGTCGCGGTAAATCCGTTTTCACTTGTCGCGGTGATGACAGCCGAGCCCTCGGTCAAAAGCTCCGCTATGCCGTTATTGTCAACGCTGACTATGCTCGGCGCGCTGCTTTCCCAGCTTACGCTCTCTTCGGAAGCGCCATCGGGCGTGAACGTAACGGTCAGCTCCACGGTGTTGTTCTTGTAGCCTGTGAACGCCGCGCCCTGAGTTATAGTCATGCCGGTTGCGGCGGGCGCTTTTGTAACGCTCACCTGATACGAGCCGGTATCGTCGTCCTCGTCAAAGCCCGTGCGGATATAGTAGGTCGTTCCCGCCGTAAGCTTGCCCCTCAGCATAAAATCATTATCGGGATAACCGTAGGCGAAACCTAACTGATTTGTTTCATAGCCGTCCAGCTCGCCGAACTCGGCGTAGGTCTGACTCTCGGCGCCCGAGGAGCTGAAAATATAGTCGCCGCTCTCGGATGGGGTGAATTTCATCATCGTCCAGCCGCCGCCGTAAGTTATCTCGGACGTTACGGGCGCGGCAGTCGTCAGCGTTTCAAAATCCTTTACCGTGACCTGAATGGAAGCCTTCACATTCCGAGTCGTCGAGGCGGTTATCTTAGCCGTGCCCGGAGATACGAATGTGACCATGCCGCCGGGATTAACAGTTGCAACGTCGCCGTTATTGCTTGACCAACTGAGGGGGTCAACAGCGTCCTCGGGAGTGAGTGTCGTGCTGAGATACATATTGTAGCCGACATATCCCGAAACCGCGCTGCCCTGATTTATGGTTACCGCAGTCGCGTAAGGAACAGCCTCGATGGTCACGTCAAAGCTGCCGACCGAATACTCGCTCCAGTTTTCGATACCCGCCTCAAGTATATATTCCTGACCCTGCTGCAACATAGACATAACGCGGAAATTGTTTTGCCTGTTGCTGTTAAGGATAGTATCGCCGCGGATGATATAGCCCTCGGTGTACCTGTCGTATTCGTCGTTGCCGGTTGTGTAGAACACATAGCGGCGGCTTTCGGGCGCGGTAAACACAAAGCGCGTCTTTTCGCCGGGGTTCTCAACATTGACCGTCTTTGTCTCGCCGACAGATATCGTCCCGGGTTCGATAACGTTGATCGTGATCTGATCGGTCAACCCTTTTTGGCTGGTTACGGTTATCACCGCAGAGCCGGCGGAAAGCAGCGATACCATTCCGCTGTTATCCACCGAAGCCACCTCGGGGCTTCCCGACTGCCAGCTCAGGCTCTCAGCGGACGCGTCCTCGGGGCTGAACACCGCGTTCAGCTGCACCTCGGTGCCGACATAGCCCTTGTAGCTGTCGCCGTTCTCGATGCTGACGCTCTCGGCGAACGGCACCGCGTCAACGTGCAGGTCAAAGCTGCCCGTGCCGCTGTAAAGCCAAACCTTCAAATAATAGGTCTTTCCCGCGTCGAGCATGGCGGTTATCAAAAAATTACTTTCACTGCCGCCGTCGTCATTTTCCGCCACATAAGCCTGAGCGTTATCGCGCAGCTCGGCAACGGTGTCAACGCTTCCCATAGAGTAAAACTTGTACTCGCGCGACTCTGTGGGAGTGAACGAATAGGTCACCTCGCTGCCGTCCGATTCAACGGTCAAAGCCGTACCGACCGTGAGCGCGATAGGATCGGCGACCGCCTGTGTATCCGCTTCTGCCGCAAACGCCTGCATCGCGCCCATAGGCACAAGACCGAACACCAAAAGCGCCGCCAGCAAAACGGAAACTGTCTTTTTCAACATGATTATATGCCTCCTTTTATAAAATGATATTATAGTACTACCTATATACACATTATATCATATTAAGCAAAATAATACTATACAAAATTACACCCCTGTTTTTAGCTATAGTGCATAACCGTTGTTACTGCCTGACTGAACTTTCCCCTGCAATCCGCAAAAACAAAAAGCTCCCGCCAAGGGGAGCCTTTCGAATTATCTATACATTTTTTATCCGGCGTTCTTGTCAGAAGTCGCCGCCCAAATTTTGAAGTGTATCGATGACCACCGCGCAGTCCGGCTTTACCTTCTGCATAACGAGCTTCATCTGGTTTTCGGGGATAGCTACGCAGCCGCCCGTGAATGGCTTGTTGGGGCCGAGGCAGTGCAGGAATATCGCCGAGCCCGCGCCGGTCTTACATTCCTCGTTGTAGCTGATGTTCAGGCAGTACTGATAGTGACGGGTGTATTCGACGATGTGCTCGCTGTCCTCTTTGTTGAGGTCGGGGTAATCCTTGATGCTCACCATCTTGTTGTACTGCATACCGTCGCGCGTATCGCCCGACCAGTAGTTGTTATCATCGACCTTTAGGTAAGAGATCGCGCAGCCGGGGTCGTCGGCAATGCCGAACGCCGCATTGAATTTAAAGGTGCCGACCGGCGTTTTGCCGTCGCCCTCTTTTGTCTTGCCCAAGCCGTTTTTGCCGATATAGCCCGGGGTCGTCATTATCATCTGCCACTTGCCGTTCTCGTCCTTTTCGTGCATCGAGACCCAAGCGGTGGTTTTTTCGTGCGCCGCCACTACAAAAAGCTGGTTCGCGTCCTTTGCCGCGGGCAGCTTTGTGACCCATTCGGGAGATTCGCCGAGCAAGGTGGTGGTCGCTATGTCTGCCGCAGCGTCCTTTTTATCGTCTTTTTTGCTGTCGTTGCCGCAGCCTGCCAGCACAGCGGCGGCTGAAAATACAGACACAGCGGCAAGTGACATTGCGATTATCCTTGTTTCTATCGAAGCCTTTTTCATGATATCTCTCCTTTGGTATTATTATTTCGGGAGCCTCCGAGCATTCCGTGCCGCGCTGATCATCAGCAGGAAAATACAGCAGCTCCTTTACATTTATAATACCAAATAGATATGATTATTGCAAGTATTTTGTCATTATTTAAGGCAATCCGCACACCTGAATTATGCGGTGTTGCCTTAGTGTACGTGATTTCCCAGCACGGTAACGCATGCCGTTACCGGAAGAACGAACAGCACCGCGAATATAAACAGCGAGGGCGCCACATGCTTCGCGGTGTGCATAGCCTTTTTTAACGTTTCCTTTTTCATAAGTCATACTCCTTTTTAGAATCATCTTCTTAACTTGACTACAGTATATAACACCGACCATTACAAATTCATTACAAATCCGGCTTGTTTTTAAAAAAACCGAAAAAAATGCCGTTTTTTATTTACAAACCGCGATTATTGTGATAGAATACGCAAAGACAGTTCGTTTGCGCCATCCTGTCTTATACTAATATTCAATAAAACCCTTTTGCATCTGTCGCGTTAAATTTCGCATAACTGCGTTGTCGTCCTTGCAAGGCGTCAGCCTTGCGGCGTCCTCCGCCTTGTTCTGCAAAATTTTCCGCTGACATCTGCTATAAAGCGTTTTAATGAAAATTAGTATTAAAACAAAACCACGGGCTTTGCGCTTTTGCGCGTATTCTTAATATATGATTTTATGTCTATTAGGATACGTCTGCCCTTTTGCAGGCGTATTTTCTTTTATAGAATTTTAGGAGTGAAGATATGTATTTACTCAAAACCGCCGCGACCTTTGACAGCGCACATTTTTTAAGCGGCTACAACGGCAAGTGCGCCAACATCCACGGCCACACGTGGAAGCTTGAAGTCGCCATAAGCAGCCAAGAGCTGAAAGAAACAGGCGAAAAGCGCGGCATGATCATAGACTTTTCAGATTTAAAAAAAGCGGTGCGCGAGCTTGCAAGCCGCTTCGACCACACGCTTATATATGAAAAAGGCAGCCTGAAAGACGGCACTGTCGCGGCGCTGAGCGCCGAGGGCTTTAAGCTGACCGAAGTGCCCTTCCGCCCGACCGCCGAAAACTTCGCAGAGCATTTTTACAGATCGCTTGCGGAAAGCCTGCCTGTCAAAAGCGTTTCGGTGTACGAAACGCCCGACAACTGCGCTGTATACGAGGAGGACTGACATGCTAACAGTGGTAGAACGATTCGTCAGCATAAACGGCGAGGGCGCCCACGCGGGCGAGCCCGCGGCGTTCATACGCTTCAAGGGCTGCAACCTGAGCTGCTCCTACTGCGACACCAAATGGGCGAATAAAAACGACGCACTTTCTTCCGAATGTACCGCCGACAGCCTTGTCCGTTGGGCGGCGGATCAACCCGTGAGTAACATCACCCTAACGGGCGGCGAGCCGCTCCTTCAAGACGATATCGAGGAGCTCATCGAAAAGCTGCTCGGCTTAGGTCTGCGCGTCGAGATCGAAACGAACGGCAGCCTTCCGCTTGACCGTTACATAAAGCCCGACGCGCGCCCCGCGTTCACAATGGACTACAAGCTGCCCTACAGCGGCATGGAAAGCGCTATGCGGCGCGACAATTTCAAGCTGCTGAACGAGCACGACACGGTAAAATTCGTGGCAGGCAGCGTCCGGGATCTCGACCGCGCGCGTGAGATCATCAGCGATTACCGCCTAAACGACCGCTGTCACGTTTTTATCAGCCCCGTTTTCGGCAAGCTGCCGCCTGCGGAGATCGTTGAATACATGCTTGATCACGAGATGAAGGACGTCCGTCTGCAACTGCAGCTCCACAAATTTATTTGGCATCCCGCCAAAAGAGGTGTTTGATTTGGATACGAAAGCTATAGAATATCATGTGCTCGGTCTGCTGAAAGCTATCGGCGAGGATCCCGAGCGCGAAGGACTGCGCGAGACACCCGCCCGCGTGGCGCAAATGCTTGAGGAGGTGCTCGAGGGCACCGCCTACAGCAACCACGAAATAGCGCAGATGTTCGGCAAGACCTTCGCCTCCGAGGATCGCGACGGCACCGAGACCGCCGTCGTCATGCGCGACATCACCGTTTTCAGCTACTGCGAGCACCATCTGGCGCTGATGTACGATATGACCGTCAACGTCGCCTACATCCCCAAGGGGAGGGTGCTGGGACTCAGCAAGATAGCGCGCATCTGCGACATGGCGGCAAAACGCCTGCAATTGCAGGAGCGCCTGGGCAGGGACATCTGCGAGATAATAAGCGAGGCGGCGGGCACCCCCGACGTCGGCGTTGTTATAAGCGGCTGCCACAGCTGCATGACCGCGCGCGGCATCCGCAACGACACGGCAAAAACCGTTACAACCACCTACAGCGGCAAATTCCGCGAGGACAAGTCGCTGCAGGCGCTGATAGAGGCAAGGTGATGATATGAAAGCGCTGGTACTGTTCAGCGGCGGAGTCGATTCCTCCACCTGCCTTGCCATAGCCGTCGCCAAATACGGCGCGAAAGAAGTTCTCGCTCTTTCCGTAAGCTACGGTCAAAAGCACAGCAAGGAGCTTGAAGCCGCACAAAAAATCGCCGAATACTACGGCGTTATGCTCAAAACTATAGATTTATCCAAAATATTCGAGGACAGCAACTGCTCTCTGCTTCAAGGCTCGACCGAGGATATCCCCACCGAGAGCTATGACGAGCAGCTAAAAAAGAGCGGCGGCTCGCCCGTTTCCACCTACGTCCCCTTCCGCAACGGGCTTTTCCTGTCCTGCGCGGCAAGCGTGGCGCTGTCCTTCGGCTGCAATGAGATCTACTACGGCGCCCACAGCGACGACGCGGCGGGCAACGCCTACCCCGACTGCAGCAGCGAATTCAACGACAGCATCAACCGCGCGATTTTCATCGGCAGCGGCGACCGGCTCACTGTATGCGCGCCCTTTATCGGTCTGAGCAAGGCTGAGGTAGTCAAGCGCGGGCTTGAGCTCGGCGTGCCCTACGAGCTGACATGGAGCTGCTACTCCGGAACCGACAAGCCCTGCGGGGTGTGCGGCACCTGCCGCGACAGGATAGCCGCCTTTGAAAAGAACGGCGTGACCGACCCGCTTATGAAAGGAGCCGCCAAATGAGAGAAAAAGAAACCCTGACCCTGCTCGGCAACAAAAACACAAAATACAACTTTGACTACGACCCGAGCGTTCTCGAGACCTTCCAAAACAAGCACCCGGGCAACGACTATTTTGTAAAATTCAACTGCCCCGAGTTCACCTCCCTCTGCCCCATCACAGGTCAGCCCGACTTCGCGACCATCTACATCTCATACATTCCGAACGAACTCATGGTCGAAAGCAAGTCGCTGAAGCTGTACCTGTTCAGCTTCCGCAACCACGGCGACTTCCACGAGGACTGCGTGAACATCATTATGAAGGATCTTATAAAGCTGATGGATCCCAAATACATCGAGGTCTGGGGCAAGTTTTTGCCGCGCGGCGGCATTTCGATCGACCCCTACTGCAACTACGGAATGGCGGGCACAAAGTACGAAGCCCTCGCATGGGAGCGCCTTTCGCACCACGACATGCACCCCGAATCGATAGACAACAGGTGAGTTTAGATGCTAGAGGCTAGAGGCTAGAGGCTAGAGGCTAGAGGCTATAAGCTAGAAGTTATAAGTTATAAGTAATAAGTTATAAGTAATAAGTTAAGGTATTAGGTATTAGGGACGTATAAAAAAAGAAAGCCTTCCCCCTTGTGGGGAAGGTGGGCAATTCGCTTTGCGAATTGGTCGGATGAGGGGATTCGCCGAAGGCGACAGGGCGGTGAACGATTGCCTTCCGACTACGGGCTCCTTCGGCAATGAACCAAACGCTTCTGAAAAAGAAAGCCTCCCCCTGCTGTCATTCTGAGCGATGCCGGAGGCAAAATCGCGTTCAGCGATTTAGTCGAAGAATCCCCCAATGTAGGGCAAAAACGTCGCTAATAATACGCAGGGTCGGTGCTCGCCGCCCGGCTACGGGCCACAATGAAAAGCAGAAACACATCTCAAAAGCGTAACCTTTAAAACTGAATTTTGACGCGCCGTTAGTCTGACATTTCCTATAAACCGCTTTATCCAAAGGCGCACTGAAAAACACCGTGACCGAAAAACGATCACGGTGTTTTATTATTTATTCAGCTTTTGAAAACTTGTTCAGCTAAGCCGATCAAAACTCTGCAACCATCCTCTGGATAGCTGTTACGTCTCTGCTCGTTTACGTCAGCAACAGCAAGCTGATCATCGGTCAGATCAATGAACTCAGCGAAGTAACGCTGGAGCATTGTAGCGTCGTTGATCGTAACCTCGCCGTCGCCGTCGATGTCGCCGAGTAAGGGCTCATCTTCGTAGGTGATCGTAATAGTGAACTTAGCGCCTGTCTTGGTGGTGAAGTCAAACTCGGTCAGGTCGAGCTGTGCCTTTACGGTGCAGATATCGTCTGTATCGAAGGTGATGTTGTTGCCGTTGTAATCTGCGACAGTTTCAACGCCGCTGGCTTCGAACGCACCGCCGAAGTTGTGGGTCCATGCGCCGTCGATAGCAAACTTGATCTGACGCTCGAAGCCGTCGGGTACATTCTCATATGTGATCTCCCAAACGTCGTCGGCGATCTCGGTCATTTCGTTAGCTGCGTAAGCGGGATCCCAGTCTGCGCCGTTGAGCCAGTAGCCTTCACCGTTACCAACAGCATATACTGTGTTATAGGTGAACTCGGTGATGAATTCTACGATGTCGCCTGTTACTTCAACATATGCGGGATCTTCACCAACAGCAGGATGATAGATAACTGTGAAGGTACCTGCGTCTTTCAGGTTGAAGGTCACATTGTTGCCGGTCAGATCGCCGATCCATTCTGCGCCGTTTACTACAGCCTTCAGCTGAACTGCGTCGTATGCCTTCTCAACAGTGTATTCCCTGGTGTAGGTGCCGTCAGCCTGCTTGGTCATCAGGTTGTCTTCATTTGCGGCATCCCAGCCTGTGCCGAAGATCTCAGCCTCGGAACCTGCTACGAGAACGGTGTCCTCTTCGCCGGGCTCTGTGGGCTCGGTGCCGGGTTCTGTGCCAGGCTCTGTGGGCTCGGTGCCGGGCTCAGTGGGCTCTGTGCCGGGCTCAGTCGGCTCGTCGGTCGCGGGCTCGGTGGGCTGTTCCTGAGCTACTACATACATTACGCCGTAGAACCAGTCTTCGCCGCCCTGTCCGTCGGGACGGAAGTATACGTCATAGGTGCCGGCTGCGGTGATCTCGCCGTTCTCGCCGTAGTTGTTGCCCATGAAATGTGATGTTGTCGCCGTTGTAGACTGCTGCGGTCTCAACGCCGCTGTCTTCGAACACACCGCCGAAGTTGTGGGTCCATGCGCCGTCGATTGCAAACTTGATCTGACGCCCAAAGCCGTCGGGTACATTCTCAAAGCTGATCTCCCAAACGTCATCGGCGACCTCGGTCATCTCGTTTGCTACGTAAGCGGGATCCCAGTCTGCGCCGTTGAGCCAGTAGCCTTCGCCGTTACCTACCGCGTATACTGTGTCATACTCAAACTCAGTGATGAATTCTACGATGTCGCCTGTTACTTCAACATATGCGGGATCTTCATCAACAGCAGGATGATAAATGACGGTGAAGGTGCCTGCTTCTTTCAGATTGAAAGTTACATTGTTGTTGGTCTTATCGCCGATCCAAAGCCGTTTACAACAGCCTTCAGCTGAACTGCGTCGTACGCCTTGTCAACAGTGTATTCCTTTGTGTAAGTGCCGTCCGGCTGCTTTGTCATCAGGTTGTCTTCGTTGGTTGCGTCCCAACCTGTGCCAAAGATCTCCGCCTCGGAGCCTGCTACGATGATTGTATCATCTTCGGCTTCCTCTACGGGGAAGTGGTCGATAAATTCAGCTAAGTAGCGCTGAATGGTGGTGACGTCGTCGATGGTGATTTGACCGTCGCCGTCCACATCAGCTGCTTTGAAGGCGTCGGTACCCGGTTCAAGGATATAGCCTTCCTGTTCTGCCAGATGGCGCTGAATAGCGGTAGCGTCGTTGATCCTAACTTTGCCGTCGCCGTCCACATCGCCATACAAGAACGTTGCTGAATTGTTTGTGTCTTTATCAGCAAATACTCTTACGGACGCCAAACATGTAAAACATGAAACGACGAGCATAAGAGACAAAACTAAGCTGATAACTCTTTTTGTTCTTTGCATAGATGTTCCTCCTTTTTTATTTGAACATATAAATGAACACAATAATTATATCAAAACCTATTGTATTTTGCAATATATTTTGGCGGTATTTTTTTATTATTTTGTAATTTATTTTTCTTTGCGTGTTTTGACATTCGGCAAAATCAACTAATTTTTTTGCGTTAGCAGAATAATTTTGTCACCTCTCGAAAACTGCCAAAAAATGCGTCGTGCAAAAGCACGACGCATTGTTTTAGCTGCCCTTTCTATAGGCAGATGGGGTTTTGCCAAAGTACATTTTAAAAGCGCGGTTAAAGTTAGAAAGGTTGTTGAATCCTGATTTTGAGGCAATTTCGATAATTGGGCTGTCGGTCGTTACCAACAGCATTGCTGCATGATTGAGTCTCAGTTCATTAACATAGCCAACAAAGGTATTGTCCATCAGCTCTTTGAATAGATGAGAAACGTAGTACCGGCTGATACCTGTCGCTTCGGCGACCTCTTCAAGTGATACACCGTCGCTGTAGTGATTATCAATATAGTGTGTTACCCTCATAAGTGCCCGATACTTTTTGCTGCGCATTTCTACGTCAAGTATTTTAACGTAATTGTTGGAGAAAAGCTCATAGAACATACCGTACATTTTGCTGTAAACCTGAAGCTGAAAGTAAGTTGGCTTTTCACTTTCTGCTTTTTTTACATCCGCAAACGCACTGTGCATAAACGAATATCCGTTTTCACCCGGGGAGATCTTTGCAAATGATGAACAGTTACCGTTCACAAGTGCGCGAATGATGCTTTGCAGAATGTAGTCCTGACTTACCGCTGTCGCATTGGAGAAGTTGAGACTTATGACGTCGACTGACGCGTTTTCGTAGTCATTGAAACGATATTTGCGGTTAGGCGCAATAAAATAAATATCGTTCTCGTTAAGCACTACGGACTGATCGTCAATACTGACGCCAAGCTTGTTCGAACGCACAAGCCCGAAAACCGCTTCGCTGTGGAGATTCTGCTTATCGTTGATAACCATCTCTCCGCAGACTACGCGAAAAACCGAGTTTGACGCCGAGGTAGAACGCATTAATTCCAAGCCCATTTTTACACCCCTTTTCTATTAAGTTTTCCGTGAAATTTGCCACCAAAATCGAATGTATACAAACCTCCTATCTTATACAATATTATTGTACATGTTTATATTCGATTTGTCAATGATTATTTGTTTTGTTGACAAAATTTTACCATAATCACATAAAATCACTCTAATATTGAGCTGATAATTCCTGAATTTTTGTTTTGTATTCATCTATCGCTCTTTTAGGCGAAAGAATCCTGACTTTGGTGCCAAGTCCGAATATCCACGCAAAAAACTGCGGACTCAAAACCACCCTTACCGATACTATAAAGCTTGTGTCGGACTCCTTAATAATATACGTCTCGGTGCCGAATCTGTCGGCGATCACGCCTATAAGATCATTGTCCACACTCAGCTTCACCTCGCACTCCTCGCCGCCGAACATCGAGAAAACGCTTTTGGCGTAGCGGGCAAGATTGAAGTCCTCAAGCTTATCCGCGCCCTCGCGCGGTTTGTCCGTAACGCTGATCTTCTCCATTTTATCAACGCGGAAATGCTTGATTTTATCCGCTTCGGGGTCATATGCCACAAGGTAGTAGTTCTCGTCGTCCCAACACAGCGCGAACGGCGAAACGGAATAGAGCTTGCCCGGGTGCCGCTCTGTTTTTATTATCTTCTGCCTTCCGCCGAAATCCACCGCCCACTTCATGTATTTGAATGTTATCATTCTGTTGTCGGATATGGCGTTGTGAAGCTCGTCCACATTGTAGTATATCTGCTCGTTGAGCGTCTTGACGCGGTTTGTCACGTAAACCTCGCGGTGCAGCTGCTTGCCGTCGTTCTCGCTGACCAGCTTTTCCAGCTTCGCGATGAGCTTAAGGCTTTTGCTGTGAGTGATGAATTTAGAGCTTTGTATGGCGTCGACCAAAAGCTTGAGCTCAGGTATCTCAAAATCGCGGCTTCCCACAAAGTATCGCACGGTCGTGCCTCGCGTGCGGCAGATATCAAGCCCGAAAACCTCCAGAATACGCAGGTCGTCGTAAAGCGACTTGCGTTCGGTTTGGATTCCGTAACCCGCGAGCAGATCCTTGATCTCGCCTAAGGTGAGCGGATGGTTCTCATCCGTTTTTTCAAGCATGATTTTTTGCAGATATAAAAGCTTTTCCTTTTGACGTGAAGCGCGCGGCATAATTGACCTCCTTTACGCGGGACAAATGGTATAGGCAAGCGACACCACCAGCGGCATCGTGACGATAGAAAGCAGCGTTGAAGCGGCGACTACGCTCACCGAAAGCTCAACGTCCCTGTTGAATTTCGCCGAAAACATCGTAGTCGTTGCCGCCGTAGGCGCCGAGCAGGCTATTACAAAAGCGATCACCATGTTGCGGTCAAGTCCGAACGGCGCAAGCGCAAACAAAACGGCAATTGGTATGACGGCGAGCCTTAGCGCCATCGCCAAATAAGCGGCGGGGTCGGTAAACGCCTTTTTGAACTTAGCGTTCGTAAGATAAAAGCCGATGATAAGCATTGGCAGCGGCGTGTTGAGATTCGCGAGGTGCTCCACCGATTTTGCCAAGAATACCGGCAAATGCACTCCGCACAAAAAAATGACCATTCCCAAAACAAATCCCAGGATCCCCGGGTTTATCGCCAGCCGCTTTATCGAAAGCTGTTTTTTGTCGCCGCTCATGTCGAGCAGACCGTACGTCCACACCACGACATTGAATATCGCCACGAATATCGAACCGAAGAACATTCCCTCTTCGCCCAGCAGCGCCTTTTGCAGCGGAAGCGACATAAAGCCGCAGTTTGAGAACACGACCGAAAACTGCAGCACCTTTTTTCGAGCCTCGTCCCTGTCGTGAAAAACAAGCTTTACAAGCAAAACCGACAGTATAAGTATCAGCAGCGCTATGCCGGCAGCTATAGCGACCTGCCCCAGCAGGTCAAACGTGAACTCGCGCTGAAATGCGTGGATCATCACGCAGGGCGTGACCACGTACAGCACGATATCAGTCATCTTTTTTGACGCGTGCTCGGTTATAACTCCGGCTTTGCCGCAGGCGAAACCTACGGCGATCAAAATGAACAGCACAAGCACCTGCTGCGCTATCAAAACAAAATTATCAAGAAACAAATCCTTACCCTCTTTCGGTAATATTGTAGCATATGACTGGATTTTTTTCAATAAACAGCTCGTGAAAAACCTGTCAATACTGTATTATCTACAAAATATGTACAAGTTTATTGTTAAAGTTAACCAACTAAAAAACATAATTTCTTGAAATATGTACTAAGCGACAAAAATAATTTGTAATTATTGACAAATATTTTTTGTGCATGTATAATGATATCACAGGCAAAGAAAATAATAATAACCACAAATATTAAATCTACCGGAAAGAGGGAATTTTTGATGCCAAGAACAAAGAAGGCTGCTGCTGCAGCGGAAAAAGAAGAAACAAAGGTAACCAAAGCTGCTGAAAAAGCAACTAAGGCTGTGGAAAAGGTTGCAGAGAAGGTTGAGGAGAAGAAAGCTCCCGCTAAGAAAGCTGCTCCTGCTAAGAAGGCTGCTCCTGCTAAGAAAGCTGCTCCCAAGAATCCCGCTGAAGCTAAAGTTGATTTCTTTGTAGAGTTCGGCGGCGTTCAGGTTTCCATCGAGAAGGTCATTGCTGACGTTAAGGCTACCTACGGCAAGGACGCTAAGAATGTTGCTGTATACCTCAAGCCCGAGGAAAGCAAGGCTTACTTTGTTGCTGACGGCGAAAGCGGCGAAATGGACGTTTTCTTCTGCTAATCAGCAGCAAAACATTTCAAACACAATTTCAATTTCAACAAGAACGGCTGTCGATAACGACAGCCTTTTTGTTTTTTATGGGACCGTTAATACAGAAAGGGCGGTCACCGACCGCCCTTAACTATCAACTGTTTATTCAAACAATTCCTCTATCGGAGATTCATCGTCGATAAACTCGTCGGCGATCTTCTCCACAACGTCCTTCTTCTCCGCCTTCGGGAAGGGGCTGGACGCGTATTCGCTCTCGTTGGAGCAGGCAACCGTGATATCCACTACGTCCTGCTTTTCAAAGCTTTCCTCTGCCTTCTTCTCAACGGGAGCCGCAAAAAGATCAGCGTTGCGGTTTTCAACGATTTTGCGGTAGCACTCGCGCGCGCGGGCGATCTTCGCTTTGCAGTTGTCGATCAGCTCAACCAACTTCTGCTCGCGCTCGGTGCTCGGCTTCTCGCCCTTTTTGATCTGCTCGTAATAGCCCTTGCCCAGCGCGATGTAGGCGCGGTTCATCAGCTCGCTCTCGCTCTTCATAACATCTCTCAAACGGCAGAGCTTGGCGTCGGTGCGCTTTTTATCGATCAGGTTCTGAGTAACGGTCGAAATAGTATTTACCGCTGTTTCAAACCCGCTTTTCAATGTATCGAAAATAACCATATTATAATCCTCCGGTTTTTGAAAAAACTTATAATAGTATTATGACAGATAATTTTAATAAAATCAATATTTTTTTAAAATTTACTTGTGAAAAACAGCTTGGGTTGGTATAATAATACTTAAAGCTATCAGTTTTCGAAGGGAGAGACTCCGCAATGTCTGAAAACAAGGTGAACAAAGCCGTGGTTTGCCCCAAGTGCGGCGAAATGAACAAGGCTGAAATATACACCGGCGTCAATGTCACGAAGCATAAAGAATACCGCGGGCGCGTGCTCAGCGGCTCGCTGTTCGAGTGGAACTGCCCGTCGTGCGGTTACAACGCGCGCCTCGCCTACCCCACCCTTTACAACGATATGAAAAACAGGTTCATGGTGTATCTTATTCCCAAGATCGAGCGTTTTCAGCTCTGCGATAAGGAGCTCGAGGAAAAGTACAGCAACCTGCGCAACATCACCAAGCGCGTAGTCCCCAACCTCAATTCCTTCAAAGAGAAGATCTTCATTTTCGAGTCCGGCCTCGACGACATGGCTATAGAGCTCACCAAGGTCGCCATAAGCCAAACCGTATCAAAAAAGCTGGGCGGTATCGAGGTGAAGGAAGGCTACCTGTCGATGTACGACCGCGAGAGCAACACAATGGGCTTCACCTATTTTACAGGCAAAGACCGCAAGCCCTACGTGCAGACCGCGCGGCTTGAGATCTACGGCAAATCAAAGGACATAGTAGAAAACTTCGCCGTCAAGGACAAAAAGCTCAGGGGCTTTTTGAAAATCGACCGCGAGTGGGCGGAAAACATCCTATACCGCTACAAGCGCGCCAAAAAAATCGAAAAGCTGAACAAGCAAAAAGGCGAATAAAACCAAACGGACAGCAGCGCAAAACGCACGGCTGTCCGTTTAATTATTTACCGGCATTTACCAGCGACGCGACCCGCAGCTTTTCGCTGATGTAATAGTAGTACGCGCACACCGTGAGCGCAATAGGCACAAAGCAAAACCAAATGCTGTGAACGCCGGCGAACAGGCTCGTACACCCCGCAAGCGCCACGCCAATGTGGAACGAAAGCAGCGTAAGCCAGTAAAACCTCGCCTTGCCGCCCGTCGATTTATCGCGCGACAAAACATAATTCGTCGTCAGTATAGCCGCCTGACGCACATTATTCGATGAAAAAATCGTTGAGCTCGAATTGCCGCCCGCTATTTTAAAGGCGTTCCATTGAATGGGAGCGACGAACATTATCGGAAAACATGCGATAACTCCGCCGCGCGCCAAAGCGATCACCCCGATGGCGACCACCGCGGCGGCGGAGCAGATCATGCTGACTATCTTCATGCTGAGCCTCACCTTGCGCCTGACAAGCACATAAAACACATTGCCGCCGCAATACACCAAAAAGCTCAGCGCCATGAACCAAATGAAGGTAAAATCGCCCTCGCACAAATCGAGCACCAGCTTGATAAGGTTGCCCGTCTGCGCGTTGGCAAAGATATCCAGGTAGTTGAATATGGTATAACCGCCCCAAAATCCGCCGATCATTGCCGCGGCATAGTGCGCCAGCATCTGACGCCGTACGATCTTTTTCATCTTCGCTCATCCCAAAATCATAGGGTCCGGCAAACGTCCGAACCCTAATTGTTTTATTCTCTGTTTTTCAACGGTGTGTATTCCTTCTCGGTAGAAATGCTCATGTATGCGGGACGGATTATCTTGCCCCCGTTGACAAGCTCCTCCAAGCGGTGCGCGCTCCAGCCCGCGATACGCGCAGTGGCGAACAGCGGAGTGTAAAGCTCGCAGGGGATATCGAGCATGCTGTACAGCAGACCGCTGTAAAAATCCACGTTAGAAGCCACGCCCTTGTATATCCTTCTCTTTTTGCCGATAACTATCGGAGCCAAACGCTCGACGCGCTCGTACAGATCAAAGTCATCCGAGTATCCTTCGACGTGCGCAAGGGTCTGTACAGCGCCCTTTAGTATCTTCTGGCGCGGGTCGCTTATCGTGTAGACAGCGTGACCCATACCGTAGATAAGACCCTTCTTATCAAACACCTGCCTGTCGAGCAGCTTTTCAAGGTAAGCGGCTATAGCCTCGTCGTCCTTGCGATCCTTGACGTTCTTCTTGATATCCTCGAACATCTCGAAAACCTTGACGTTCGCGCCGCCGTGCTTGGGTCCCTTAAGGGAAGCCAGCGCCGCCGAGATAGCCGAATATGTATCGGTTCCCGACGAGGTAACTACGTGCGTGGTGAAGGTAGAGTTGTTACCGCCGCCGTGCTCCATGTGGAGGATAAGCGCCATGTCGAGCACCTTCGCCTCAAGCTCGGTGTACTTGCGGTCGGGACGCAGCAGCGAAAGGATGACCTCCGCCGTCGACATCGTGGGCTCCGCGTAGTGGATATAAAGACTCTTGTCGCGCAGATAATGGTTATACGCGTGGTAGCCGTAAACCGACAGCATCGGGAACACCGAAATAAGCTGGATGCACTGCCTGAGCACGTTATTTATTGAAGTGTCGTTCGCGTGCTTGTCATAGCAGAACAGCGTCAGCACGCTGCGCGCGATACTGTTCATCATGTCGTCGCTGGGCGCCTTAAGAATAACGTCGCGCACAAAGTTCTGCGGAAGTGTTCTGTAACGCACAAGCAGTTCCTTAAAGGACTTAAGCTCCTCAGGCGCAGGCAGCTCGCCGAACAGCAGCAGATAAACTACCTCCTCAAAACCAAAGCGGTTGTCCTTCATTATGCCGTTAACTATATCGTTGACGTTGTAGCCGCGGTAATACAGCTCACCGTCGCAGGGCACCAGCTTTCCGTCCACCAGCTTATTCTGCTTAATGGTGGAAATGTCGGTAAGACCCGTCAACACACCCTTTCCGTCAATGTCGCGCAAGCCTCTTTTTACGTCGTACTTACTGTAAAGGTTGTTGTCGATCTGTGAGTTTGCCGACATTTTCTCCGCGAGAACATCAATCTCGGGGGTAATATCCGAATAATCCCATTCGGTGTGCATTAAAATCACTTCCTTCCGCAATCTATCATAATACTATATATACTCTCGTAAATTGTATTATATCACACTTTTTTAAAAAAGGCAAATACAAAATAATAATATCCGCCGGCAAAGCAAAACGGAGCGATGTCCGCTCCGTTTATTATCGCTAATAGTTATTCAAAACAAATTTATTCAATGTTTCTGCTATGCCGTCCTCGTCGTTTGACGGGCAAACGTAGTTTGCTATCTTCTTTATCTCGGGCTCGCCGTTAGCCATTGCCACGCCCATTCCCGCGTAGCCGATCATAGTCAGATCGTTGTAATTGTCGCCGAAGGCGATCAACTCGTCGCGCTTCACGCCGAGCTTGTCGAGCAAAAGCGGAAGCATAGAGCCCTTTGAAATGCCGAAGGGCATGATCTCCAGAAAATACGGCGCGCTTTTGTAGATCTCAAGCAAACCGTCGTAGCGCTCAGACAGTATTTTTTGGTACTCGTCGAGCTCATACGGCTCTCCCGCGAGCAAGATCTTGTTTATATCAAACTTTATTTCCGACACAAAGTCATCCACCACGACCATCTCGGTCTTTAGAACGTCCTTCTCGATATCGGTATAGTCGTTGCGCTTGCTGTCCGCAAATATGCGCTTGTCGTCCCAGGTGATAACGGTGATGTTTGAATCCTTCAGCACGCTGACGATATCGGGCAGATACTCCCGCGGAAACAGCTTTGTGACGATCGGCTTGCCCGTGGCACATTCAATGATCTTGCCGCCGTTGAACGACATAACATAGCCGCCGTAAGAGTCCATGCGCAGATCACGTGCAATAGGCAAAACACCGAGCGGATGACGTCCGGAAGCGATGACCAATCTTTTCCCCTGCGCCTGTGCCTCAAGCAGGGCGTAACGCGTGCGCGGGGTGATTTCTTTTCTTGAATTGGTGAGCGTACCGTCAATGTCGAGCGCGATAAGTTTATAATCCATATTCTCTCTCCAAATCAGTATTAACACATCAATCAAGTGTATTATACCACATTTTGTGGAGAAATGCAACTTTATTAACAAGATGTAAGACGTAACGCGGTTTTGTTAATATATTTGTAACAGTTATTAAGCCGTGCTTCAACCCCTGAACTGATACTTTTTCAAGTCGACAAACCCATCTGTTACCTCAACGCCCTCGGCTTCAAGCAGGTTTTTCTGCGCGTCAATACCGCCAAAGGCGAAGTCCGGAGCCAGCCTTCCGCGCGCGTTCACCACACGGTGGCAGGGTATCTCGCCCGGCGCGGGATTCACATGCAGCGCGTTGCCCACAGCCCGCGCGGCGTTGCCATTGCCCGCCATAGCCGCCACCTGCCCGTAGGTCGCGACTCGCCCCTTGGGTATCGATATTACCGCCTTGTAAATTCTGTCATAAAATCTTTCTGCCATAGTTACCTCAACAAAAGAGGGTCGCTCTTTCGAGCTGACCCTCCAAAAATGTTAGTTGTTTGAGCCTCCCCAATAAGTGGAAGCGTCGGAATAATTGTCAGAGAGTACGATCTCGTATCTCGTTTCGGGAACGTTGGTCTCCTGATTATAGGCTACATATGAGTATACATAGTAGGAGTACAATCTCATATTCTTGCCGGCATTGGTCGCCTTGTTCTCGTTTCCGCTCGCGTAAACATACTGGTAAGACTGCAGCGTGTTGGAATAACGGAAGGTGTTACTATTAACATCTTTCTTCAAGGTGTACTCACCGTTTGCGTTGGTTTCCGGCATATAGCCGCCGTCACTAAATACAACATGAGTTGAATCAGCAGGAATAACCGCTTCATATACATTGTCCTGACCTTCGACCGCGATCATTTTTATTCCCGGCCAATAGCTTGCTTTAGAGCCGCCCCAGTAATGTACGCAAACAACATCCCAGCCTTGATTGTTTACAAATCTCACTGTCCTTTGTCCGCTCGGTGCGGTATCGCTGCCGTTGTTACCGCTTGTTACCGCCCACTTATTATCATATTCTTCGGACGGAGTCCAGATGTTTTCGCCGCTTGTCAATTCAATGTCAACCGTTTGCTCGCCTGCACCGTTTCTCTTGTACTGATTCATCGGCAGATATCTGTAAATTATACCCGTGTTGAAGCCGCCTTCAACGTTCTTGGTTGCCTTTATCTCAGTTCCGTAGGCTATCTTCATAGCCTCTTCCTCACCGAGCGCGCGAGAAACATCATCAGAATGGTAAGCCTCAATGTTGGCTTTCAGCATTTCCTTGATAGCAGCGGCATTGGCTTCACCGGTATCACCGTTCACATAACCCGAAGAAACCGCATTCGCAAATGGCGTACCCGGATTATTATCCGTAACGCCGTTCATCGAATAGTAAACCACGCCGCCGCCCACAAACTGAGCGTCATCGTAAGGAAGGTTGCCCTGTCCGTTGTTCGAGTTGGGATCGAGCACCTTAGACGGGCTGAAGAAGTCCGCAATGTAGAAGTTCTGCAGCAGATAGTCAACAAGTTCTTGGTTCGTGTTCTCACGGTGGATAATCTCAAAGTGCGAGAAGTCAACCTCGGAGCGCAGATCCTCTACGCCTGTTGTTCCCGATACAGTTCTCAAATATGTGTCGCCCTTTACACGGAACTTATAACTGGTTCCGGTGGCAAGCAAGGGGGCATTTGTTACAACCGTCGCATATCTTTCATCAACCGCGTACCACTTGGAGGCAGTTCCGATAGTGGGCTCGGCGTACTGTTGATATGTGTAGTTAGTGCCAACAACGGTTGAGCCGTTGAGATATACGCTGTAGTGCCTTACGGTTTGGGTCATGTTTACCGTGGAAGTTACATTGTAAGTTCCGGTTTTTGTCTTTGTGGTATTTGCCGCGGCGATAGAGTAATTATAGTAATTATTACTGGGCCTAACACCTATAGCTGTCGCGGCAGCATTTGCCAAATCAGTAGTTGTGATATTGTCGGCAGTTTTGTATCTTACCTCGTAATTACTTACAGTGTAAGTTTTCAGCGTGTGCGAAGCTGCGAAGTTGGCGTTTGATGGATTTTCGTTGCCTGCCCATGTTGCGTCATACGGATAATTGATCATATCATCGCTTGTATCCTCGGGTGTTCCGTTGTCGTCAACCTCGGGATTATACTCGTAATAGTTGAAGGTAAAGGTAACGTCAACATAAACATATGGTACGAACACAGCGGAATACGTTGTTTTAGAATCGTCGAACGGAATACCATTGGTAGTTGCAGTCTCAACAGAGTTTGCGATCGTTCGTGAGGTGGTGAAATATTCCGTTTCGCCGTCAACCTCCCAGCTCTCGTGACCATATCTTTGACCGCCGGATCTTGCAATAGACTTTGTTGTTACCTTACCGATAATATTGATATCACCGTAATTTTCAAATAAGCTGTTTGCCTTTGCGTATTGTACGGTAAATGCGGTGCAAACCGTGCCAACGCCGGTAACAGAGGTTGTAGAAGTCTGGGTGATGATCGCCGAGCTTGTCGACGAAGCAACGCCGTGAATTCCCTCAACGGTCATAACCACGTTTGACATATCAAAGTAGCCGGGCTGGTTGCCGCTGACTGCGGGAATATTAACGGTATAGGTCTTGCTTTCAAGCGACATGATCTCAAAACCGTTGAATTGGCTCGGATCGTGAACGCTTACACTTACGGTATAAGTCACCACATCTGCGCCGTTTTGTGGGTTGCCGCCGCCATTTGAGGTATCTCCAATCATAGCGCCAATCGATCCGTAAACCTTAACCGTGACCGTTACTACTCCATCAGGTTCACTAACAGTTGAAGCGACGGCAGTTATATCACCTGTCTCGCTTACCGAAACCTTGTTTGAGTTACTTGAATTATATGTTACCTTCGCACCTACACGTGCAGGCGCAATGTTAACACCCGTTTGTCCTGTATTCATTGCCGCACTTATAGCGTGTCTGGCATATGTTGGAACAAGAACACTCGAATCGCTTGCTGTTCCTATGTATGAACTGCCATCCTTTGAAAGGATATAGAAGTTAGCTGAATCGGGAATGTTCTCAATATTGCCGGTCTGCGCACTGGGCGAACTTCCGTTATCTACCCAACCTTGGAATATGATGTTTTTAACTTTGTTGCCGGTACCGTCTGTATTAAGTGTACGATCCTGATTTAGATATTTAGGCAAATCGATATAGTAGTAGTGATAAACATCAGTTGCATTACTATCTGCTCCGGGCATTTTGCCGTATCCCAAATAGGTCATGCCAACACCGTTGTTCCAACCCATATCATTATAGTTGCCCCAGTGGTAAACTTTTAGGTGTTTCCAATTGGGCTCACTGGTTTCCCAGCTAAATGGCTTTGCAAGATAAATCCTTCTGTAACCTTCGGCAACAGCAGGAGTTGATCCGGATTCCGGGCTAAAGGTTGATGAATACTGAACGCTCAAAGACTGTGACGACTCGTTCTCCGCCTCAAACCATATTTCTCTGCTGTTTATTAGATCGCGAACTATGCACGGTGTTGCCGATATATTGCCTCCCGAAATCTTCTTTGTATAATTTGTTCCGTTAAAAGTAATTCTAATAAACAAATCGCTGTATGTCGAACCTGACAGTGTAATAGGGGTGTTGATTGTAGCTGCATATACCGTGGAGTTGCCCTGCTTTTTCAGATTATTATCGCCCAATGTTGCAGAACAATTATTGCCGTTACCGTCCTTAGCTATATCGGTTCCGTTGTTATCGGTAACAACCGCAAATGATAAACTATTAACGGTGTTATCGTGCATATCGACGTAGTATGTTATCGAATGTTGCGCTCTGACTGCTGCCGTTACCGTAGTATTGGCATATCCCATTGTAAAGGAATACACGTTGCCGGTCGTTGTGCCGCCGGAAGAGCCCGTTCCGCTCTTTGTAAAGCTGACAAGCGCGTAGTCGTTCGATGTAAATTTAGCATATACGGTATTGCCGATCTGTGCTGTCGTTATCTGCGTTGTACACGCTGCGTTAGAATAGAACGTAACCGTTCCGTAGTTGCCGACGGTTCCGTTAAGCGAGGTTTTTCCTGTCAGCGTGTAACTGACTTTAGTAAAATTAGCGGTCAGCGTTGAGTTCTGAGTCGCCTTTACCGAACCTGTCGATGGACTTGATGTACTTCCGCCGGTGAGTGTAACGCCTGTGCCGGCAGTCCAGCCGTTGAACTTATAGCCGTTAGCAGGAGTAACGGTAACGCCTGAAAGCGAGGTTGCCGTGATCGGATGCACGGTTAAGGTTTTTGATGACGGTGTGGTAATGGAACCATTGCCGCCGCTTGCCAGCGTTAGGGTGTATGAATCCTCTGCATAAGTAGCGGTGATCGTACCTTGGGCGCTTGCGCTGATCGTGATTGGGTTTGATGACGTTGTGTAGCCGCTGACCGCTGCCACTCCGCCGGAAGTCGTCCAACCTGTAAAGTGGTAACCGCTTGCGGCGACAGCCTCGATCGAAGCCGTTGTCAGCGAGCCGACCTGAATTGTGCCGCCCGTGGTAAAGTTGCTGCCGTTCACCTTGACCGTGCCGTGGTCGCCCTGATTGACCGTCACGTTATATTTCGGCTCGGGCGGATAGGTAACGCTAACGGAAATATTTCCGTTGCTGACCGTATACGTAAAGGTATAGGTGCCTGCCAGATCCGTTTGGATTTTCGTGTTGGTATTGTTGACGGGGAACGACCAGTTGGTGCAGTTGGCGCGCGTCATGGTACCGTTGCCCTGATCATTCAGGTGAGAATTTGCCGATTTCAACCAGAATTCATAGGTGGTATTTGCCGCTAAAGTGACCGAAACCGAACGGTTCGTAAAGTCAGCGTGAGTAACTGTACCGTTTTCACCTATCTTGTATCCAAGCTGAATAACCGGCGCGGTCGTTGAAATGCTTGGAGGTGTCATATGTACTCCGTCCCACGTAACATAATAAGTATTACTTGCCGCTATGTTGGTAAGGTCTGCGCTTTTGTGCTGATCGTCGCCCTTGTTGACAACGATATCAAAATGATCCCAATAGCTCTCAAATGTGTACTTGTAATATGGAATATCATTGACCGTTTCTTCGGTAGTTGTAATTACTTCGCCCGGCCATGGCGATACTGCGTTATTAGCGTCCTTCCAAACATACAGCCTGGTGGCGTCGGAATCCTTATTTACATAAACGATCGTCGTATACTTCTGCGCCTCGGTCTTTTCAACCCAGACCTTTTTGTTGCTTTGGTTAACATAAATAGTATATGTGCCCTGACCGGTAACGTACATCGATCCGCTTGTTGTAGCTGTACTTGCCGTAACAGCCGTCGCCGATGTGGTGTGAGTTGACATATCGGTATCAGTGTCGCTTGTAACAGTATACTGATTTGTTCCGTTGTTCAGCCTGAAATAATGCTTATCGTTAGTTCCTCCCGAAGCGAAGGTTACCACTCTTTTAAACACATTAGCCGAAACAAATATGTCAACGGGATAATCCTTCAAACTTGTGTTCCATTTGTTGTTGGTGGAATCCACCAAGTCGCCAACCAGATAATACGCGGGAGTGTAAACTGCAACATCAAAAAAGGAAGAATTGCCGGATTGGGTATAATATTCCGAACCTGCTGTCGTTACCGACATATAATATCCATACTGAATATTGCTCGTGGGCGACAACGACTCGGAACCTGTTGTGGAAGTAACTGCGGTGTTTGTTACGAAAGCTCCTCCGGTTGCTTCGTAAGCTCTTGTTCCTCTTATAAGAGTTGCATAGCCGTTTGTGATATATGAAGATAACGATGAACTATAATTTGAAAAAGTCGCCGTCGTGCTGCCACCTGCGGCTATGCTGGTCGGGCTGATGCTTACATCAGGCGCGGGCAACTGTGATCTGTTAACCGTCAGTGTTACGCCTGATGATTTTGCGGATTCGCTGTAGTTATTCGTATTAGACGGAACCGCTACAACTTTATACGTTCCGCGATTGGAGTATTTCTTTTCAATGCTATATGAAGTGCCTGTTACAGTAGTAACCAAGTTATCGCCAAGATAAATCTTATATGAACCGGCATTCGACACCGAGCTCCAAGACAGAGTAACGCTTCCGCTCGGAGCAGCAGTTACTGTTGAACTGCTAAGCGTTACATTTGTTGGTGCTGAAAGCGCCTGAAGGTTCAATGTATATACAGCGGTCAAAACCGCGCTGTCAGATGCGGTCTTAACATAGATGTTTCTTGTGGAATAAGTAGTTCCCGCAGCCTTAAATGTATATGTTCCGCTTTGAGAATCGCTGATGCTTACTGTGCCGCCGGAAATAGCCCAATGATCAAAAGTGTATGAGTTGCTACCCGAAGTAACCGTTTCATTTGCGGTAACATTGACACCCGTTACATTACCGATTGTCGCCGTAGATACATTTGTAGCCGAACCCGAACCGAGCTGCCGCTTTATCGCAACCGAGTGTGTCCTTTCTGTTTTTGTAAACCAAGTTTTCTTACCACTGATATCAAAATAAATCCTGTAGTTATAATCGGTGCTTGCCGTTAATTTAAAGGCGTTGCCATTGCCTTCTCTTGCGCCGTACTTTTTAGAATCGGATGAACCGTCATAAGGACCTCCTGAGCCGGTGTCAAGATTAAAACTATCGGCATACGCTTCGTAGTACTTACTGTTAAATTTAAATCTAAAAAACTTGTCGGATCCGTCGCCGGTAAATGCATAGTAATAATTATTGCCGCTGTCATAAGTCATACCGTCGCCGGTACTCCAATCACTGTTAATTCCGGTAATATTCGGAGTTGGCGGCGTATAATCATCAAGATTATACTTCTTATAAGCCGCGCCGTTACGGGAAGTCCAGCTATCTGTCCACATGTTAACAACCTTGCCTGACGACATGTCACCAACACAACAAATTTGACCGCTTGACGCATAGTATCCTGATTGAGTACTATTGGCGCTTGCAAAAGCGATCTTATTATCATAAACTGTAACCGACGCTTTATAAACCTTGGTTTCACCGGGAACCAAAGACATCTCAGTAAAAGTATTGATATTAGAACCGTATAAATTCTCATAAGCACCCGATGAACCCGACATATTCAAATTGCTGCCTGTAAGAACATATACATTCGACCAGCTTCCGTTATTTCTAAAGTAAACCGTATAAGTAGAAGATGCTCCGGTCGATCCCCCCTCAACATTCGCCGCACCGGTGGGAATCACCCCGACCGTCAGGCATGACAGGAGCATGCACAGTGCGAGTATGACCGAAAAAGCTGATTTTGAAAACCGCCTTGTTTTGTTCTTCATAACAATACCTCCAAATCGGGGATTCTTGATCTATAGTAACAGCCGGGGCGCACCGTAAAAAATGACATTTATCTACCGCAAAAAGGGCGCACCTGCCCATAATTATACACGTTAATTCTAACATAAAAAACATTTTTAATCAACAATCTATCGCTGGTTTTGTGCGATATTCAAAATTTTCGGTAGATTGTATAATTTTAAACTGCGATTTTTGCACGTTATCACAAAAATAAAGTAACCGCTTAATAACCACCCCCTGACATAAACAAACCCTCCGCAGTAAGCAGAGGGTTTGCGTACATATATTGTAATTATTCATCAGACGATGACGTC
>CACYPV010000015.1:0-426 GCA_902776375.1 uncultured Ruminococcus sp.
CGCTACGCTCCACTCCAAAGGCGGGCAAAAACATTGTACCATATCGTTGCTTTTATATTTACCTAAAATGGGTCACATCTATTTACAACGCAGATTTTTGCCGTTACAACCGATGATTTTTAGGCTTATGTAAAAAATTGACTGAATAATCAACGGGTAGTTGCTATAGACAAAGGCGTGGTTTTATGGTATTATATGGTGATATAAGGATCGCTTTTGGAAAAGGAATGAGAAAGGGTATATGAAAATCACTGTAGTATGCGACGTGCTGGGCGTTGAAAACAACGGTACGACGATCTCAGCCATGAACCTTATCCGCGCCATGAAAAAGCGCGGACACGAGGTCACTGTAGTCTGCTCGGACGAGGACAAAAGAGGAAAAGACGGCTATGTGGTGATGCCGACCCTCAGCCTGGGTCCGCTTAA
>CACYPV010000015.1:438-51429 GCA_902776375.1 uncultured Ruminococcus sp.
AATTTTACCAGCCATGTTTTTATGAAGGACAACCCGCTTGCCAATCAAATCACCTACCACACGATATACCGCAATGTTTACCGCCATGTGGACGCGGTGCATTATCCCACCGAGTTCATACGCAATCTGTTTGAGCAGGCGGTTCATCACAGGACTAACGGGTATGTGATATCAAACGGCGTGGGCGAGCGCTTCAAGCCCATAAAGATCGAAAAGCCCGCAGAATTCGCCAACAGATTCGTCATCCTGTTTTCGGGGCGTTACAGCAAAGAGAAGTGCCACAGCGTGCTTATCGACGCCGCCGCGCTGTCGAAGCACAGCCGCGATATACAGCTGATTTTCGCGGGCGAGGGTCCGTTGAAGCAAAAGCTCAGGGAGCGCGCGAAGAAGCTTTACAACAAGCCGCTGTTCAACTTTTTCCCGCACGACCAAATGCTCAACGTGCTCAACTACGCCGACCTGTATGTGCACCCCGCCGAGATCGAGATAGAGGCGATAGCCTGCATGGAGGCGCTCGCCTGTGGGCAAGTGCCGATCATTGCGGATTCTCCGCGCAGCGCGACCGTTAAATTCGCGCTTGACGAGCGCAATCTCTTTAAAAACCGCGACGCGCAGGACTTAGCCGATAAAATCGACTTTTTCATCGAGCACCCCGATGTGCTTGAGGAGTACCGCGAGCGTTACAAGGGGATAGTAGCGGACTTTTCGCAGGAAGCCTGCATGGACAAAATGGAAAAAATGTTTTACGAGGCTCTGAAATGAAGCGCGTTTATTACTACAGCGACGAGGTGAACGACGATTTCGCGTCCACCAACGGCAAGATAAACAGCGACACGGTGAACGGCGATTATCGCTACAGTCACCCGTCCGTCGGGTGGAAGATAGCTTCGTTTTTCGCTTATCGCGTTATCGCCACGCCGCTTGTATGGCTTTACACCAAGGTGTGGCTGGGCGTTAGGGTCAAGAACCGCAGGGCGCTGCGAAAGGTCAAGGGCTGCTTTGTGTATATGAACCACACGCAGAACATAGCCGACGCGTTCACCCCCACCATTTCGGCGTTCCCCAAGCGCGCCTATGTCGTTACGGGACCCGAAACGGTGTCTATCAAGGGCATACATGTGCTGGTTGCACTGCTGGGCGCTATTCCGCTGCCGTCGGCGCTGTCCGCCTACCGCAATTTTGAGCATAGGCTAAAAGAGGCTATGCAGGAAAAAGCGGCGGTGTTTATCTACCCGGAGGCGCATATCTGGCCTTACTGCAACTTTGTGCGGAGCTTTCCCGACAAGTCGTTTTCCTACCCCTGCCGCACGGGCTCGCCGGTCGTGGCGGCGGTCACGGTCTATCGTCCCGACCCCTCGCTGCCCGAAAAGCAGGCGCGCAAGAAGCTGCGCGATCAGGCTTATGAGTTTATGTCGCGCACCGCGAAGGAGAACGGCAGCTATGAGTATGTCAAGTATATAAAGGCCAGCGAGTTATAAGTAATAAGTTATAAGTAATAAGTTATAAGTAATAAGTAATAAGTAATAAGTAATAAGTAATAAGTTATAAGCAGCTGTTATTATAAGTAACAAGCAACTGTCAGGGGTTGGGCTTTGAGCCTGCCCCTTTTTTGCGCTTTTCGGGAGATAGGCGGCGCAAATTTAAGCTCATTGGTATTGCACAGTTATGATAAATAGTGTATAATTGATTTACGGTATACGGAGCGCGTTTTTGCTCCGCTAATTTCAAAAAAGCGCCGCAGATCAGGAGGATATTATGATCGATTTTGCAAAAGATACGGTTTTTAAGCTTAAACAGACTGATAACGCCGACGGCGAAAAAATGGTCGCTCCGCTGCTGACAGAGGGCGAGCGGGTCTTGTCGACGTACAAAGAGATGCGCGACATGGTGGTGTTCACCGACAAGCGCGTGATCTCTGTAAATGTGCAGAAGCTCACGGGCAAGAAGAAGGATTTTACCTCGCTGCCCTATGCGAAGATATCGGTGTTCTCGGTCGAGACCGCGGGCATGTTCGATATCGACAGCGAGCTCGACATGTGGTTCAGCGGACTGGGTCACGTGCGCTTTGAATTTACGGGGCGCAGCGATATAGCGTTCATAGGCAGGATAATCGCCGAGCACGCGCTGAGATAAACACTATGGAATTTATAAAAAAGCATCGCGCAAAGCTTCCCTACGCGATATTCGCCGTGCTGGGGCTGTTCTCGCTATGCCTTGCTTTCAGCGGAGATCTGTGGTTTGACGAGGCTTATACGGTGTCGCTCATCCGTCACGACTTCGGCGAGGTCGTAGATATTTTAAAGACCGACATGCATCCGCCGCTGTACTTTTTGTCGCTAAAGCTGTTTTGCTCGGTTTTCGGCTACTCCTTAGCCGTCACCAAAATCTTTTCGGCGCTGGGGTATCTGGCGACGCTGTCGCTTGGCTTGACTATTGTCAAAAAGCATTACGGCGCGCGAAGCTCGATAGTTT
Source organism: uncultured Ruminococcus sp. (assembly GCA_902776375.1). Classification (GTDB taxonomy): domain Bacteria; phylum Bacillota; class Clostridia; order Oscillospirales; family Acutalibacteraceae; genus Ruminococcoides. Next base: position 2,911 of record CACYPV010000015.1, read on the forward strand.
ATATGCTGACCGTGGGCGCGATACCCATGGCGCTGTATTTCAGCGTTCAGCAGCGGTCGTACCAGTGGTGCATTTTCTTTGTCACGCTTTGCTTTTTAAAGGCGCTGCTGTTCCTTGAAACGCGCAAGCCTACGCACTGCGTTCTGTTCGTTATAGCGGGGCTGGGCGCCGCGTACAACCACATATACGCGCTGTTGGCGGTGGGCGTGGTGTTCGCGTTTGTCAACGTTTACGCCTTGGCAAAGGACAGAAAGCTTTTCAAGTTCGCTCTAATTTCGGACGCGGCTATGATCGCGGGCTTCTCGCCGTGGCTGATACAGCTTTTGGATCAGACAAAAGCGGCTTCGGGCAGCTTTTGGCTTACGGGCGTCGAGCCGTTGTCGGTCATCGTGTTTGCTTCGGGGCTTGCTTTTTCGGCGCTTATCCTCGCAAAAAAAGAAAACCGCAGGCCGGCTGTGGTCTTCGCGATCGTTTGCGTATTGAGCGTTCAGGCGATAGGGTTGTTCGTCACGGTGTTCATCCGCCCGTTTTACATTGCGCGCTACTGCGTTGTGACGCTCGGCGTTTTCGCCCTGCTTATCGCGTTCGGCGTGCGTGACGTTAAAAAAGGACTGAAAAAATTCGTCCTGATTTTGCTGTGCGTACTGAATGTCGCCTGCTTTGCGGTCACCGCGACCTTTGAGTACAGCGCCTCGATGAGCAGTTTTTTCGACCGCCTCGACAAAAGGCTCGGCGCGAACGACACCTTTGTGTACTGCGACAGCAGCTTTGGGATAATGTCGTATTACTATCCCGAACACGAGCACATCTGCACCTACAACGAGGCGTGGTTTGCGGCTTTTGACAACGTTGAGTGTATAGAGAAGGACGAGGTGGGCGAGAAGGTCGGTTTCGGCGACCCCGTCTGGCTTGTGAAAAACGCGCAGACAAGGCTCCCCGACTATATCAAAAGCAGCTTCACGGCTGAGAAGGTCGATAGCTTTAGGTGCGATTTCAATTATTTTGAGCTGTATTCACTAAGTAAAAGATAATATACGGCATGTAATAAGGGGCTTCCGCTTGGAAACCCCTTTGTTATTATTTTAAATCCTTTGTTTCAAAACTGAACGCGGTCGACGCGGAGTATTCGCCCGCTGAGCCGTTGCTTTCGCCGTCCTCACCCATGCAGTAAAGCAAAACAGTGCAATCTACCGTTTGGCTTTGCTTGGGCAGGCTGTAGTAAAATAAGGCGGTCATGGTTTCGCCCGCGCCCAAAGTTATGTTTCCGTCGTCGTCTTGCTTTTTGTCTGTCTGAGAAAACAGGTAGTTATCATAATCAAACGCGGAATCGACCATATTCAGCAGCGGGAACATATACATCTGCTTGGTATCCGTCGTGTTTTTTACGGTGACCGTTAAAGCCGCAGGCTGTTTATTGCTGTCAGAAAGCGGAAAGTCGTAAAGGTTTACGCCGGCAAGGCTTATTTCGCCGCTATCAAAGCTGAATGTCTCTCCTGTTTTGTGCACCGCGCTGTCGTTATATACCTTTGGCACCTTATAATCGCTGCCGTCAAGCAGCTGATCCAAGCCTTCGGCGGCGTGGGTGGGCAGTTCGCTTTCGTCTTGGGCGAAATCCTCAAGGTCTATTGCCGCGCCGCTGAGAAAATCGCGGCTTTCGTCCAACGCTTTTGTAGCTTTAGAGTAGTACTTGCGCTCAAGGCTGAACGAAAGTATTTGAAAAACAACGCCGGTTACGAGCGCAGCCGCTATCACCGCAAGCAAGCATAATGCCGCGATCTTTAGCCCTTTGCCGCTTTTGGCGGGAGCGGGCTCTTTTTTCGCTTTGGAGGTATCGCCTGTGTTGTGTATGGGCGCTTCGGCAAACGCCGGGTTTTCGGCGGCGGGCTCGGGAGCCGCGTAGTAGGGCATGGGCTGCTCAGCCGGATACGCCGGGACTCCGCAGATGGGGCATACCGCCTCGTTGTCATATGTAAATCCGCAGTTGCTGCATTTCATTATTACCACCTCAAAAATATAATATCACACACTTATAACAAAGTCAACGCCCGTTATTGCCGCATGGCGCGTGCCGGGCGAGCGTTGCCGACAGGCGGCGGAGATGTTCATTCTTGCCCGAAGTATTCATTTTTTTGCTAATAAAACATTTTGGAATGGCAACAAACACAAATGAACACAAAAAGATGACCCTGAAATTGTGCGTTTATACAAAAATGTGAAAATCTTACAGTTTTTTCAAATTTCATAACAAATTATGGTTTAAATGTGCTACAATTATATACGTATAAAAATGCACCGTAAGGAGTTATGCGCAACGGAACACATCATCAACATTGACAGAATGGAAAACGCTGTGGCGCTGTTCGGCAGCTTTGACAGCAACATAAAGCTTATTGAGCGCGAATTCGGCGTTAAGATAACCTGCCGCGGCAGCGAGCTGAAAATCGAGGGCGACGCGGAGCTTTCGGCAAAGGCGACGACCGTTATCGAGAGCCTGCTGCAGTTTTTGAGCAGGGGCGAGGCGCTCAGCGAGCAGAACGTGCGATACTGCATTTCGCTTGTGAACGCCGGCAGCGAGGAGAAGATAGAGGAGCTTGCGGGCGACTGCATTTGCATAACCTCGAAGGGCAAGCCGATAAAGCCCAAGACGATAGGGCAGAAGCGCTACTGCAACCTTATCGCTAAGAACACCATAACCATAGGCGTGGGTCCCGCCGGTACGGGCAAGACTTACCTTGCCGTAGCTATGGCGGTAACAGCCTTTCGCAGCAAGCAGGTCAACCGTATAATCCTCACGCGTCCGGCGGTCGAGGCGGGCGAGAAGCTCGGCTTCCTCCCGGGCGATCTGCAAAGCAAGGTCGACCCGTATCTGCGCCCTCTGTACGACGCGCTGTTTGACATGCTGGGCGCCGAGACCTACCAAAAATACGTTGAGCGCGGCAATATCGAGGTCGCTCCGCTGGCGTACATGCGCGGAAGAACGCTCGACGACAGCTTCATCATCCTCGACGAGGCTCAGAATACCACGCGCGAGCAGATGAAGATGTTCCTGACGCGCCTGGGCTTCAACTCCAAAATGGTCATCACGGGTGACATCACGCAGATAGACCTGCCCAACGGCGCGAGAAGCGGACTTAAAGACTGCATGAAGATACTGAGGAACATCGACGGCATAGGGCAGTGCACCTTTGACGAAAAGGACGTTGTGCGCCACCGCTTGGTGCAGGACATCATAAAAGCATACGCGAAGCTTGACCAAAGCTCAAAACGATAAATAATCGACCTATAGATATACAATTACTGAAAAGGGTGGTAACATGGCAGACAAAATCAGAGTAGTAATCACAAACAAGCAGAAAACCGTTAAGATCCCCACGGGCATACGCATGCTGGTTCGCCGCTGCTGCAACGCTGTTTTGCAGCTCGAAAAATTTGAGGGACCGGCTGAGATCAGCGTTACCTTCACCGACAACGAGGGTATCCGCGAGCTCAACAAGCAGTATCGCGACAAGGACATCGAAACCGACGTTCTGTCCTTCCCGATGGGTGAAAACGGCGTTTACGACATCGATATGGAGACCGGCGCGAAAATCTTGGGCGACGTTGTTATCTCCGTAGAGAAGGCGCGCGATCAGGCTCAGGTCTACGGTCACAGCTTCCAGCGCGAGATCGGTTATCTGACCGCGCACAGCGTGCTGCACCTGCTGGGCTACGATCATGTTGAAAAGCTTGAAAAGGTGAGAATGAGAGAAAAAGAGGAGCTTGTTATGGAACAGCTCGGTCTGCCCGCATCCTCAAGCTATATCGTTGACAAGGTATGATAAAGGTCAATGAAAAAACAGCTTAAAAGCTTTGGGCATGCATTTTACGGCATTTACGGCGCGCTGAAAACCGAGGCGCACCTGCGCTTTCATTTGGTCGCGGCGGTGTTCGTGCTGATATTCGCGGGTATCTGCGGCTTTTCGGCGGAGCGCTTTGCGATACTGTTCGTGCTTATCGGCGCGGTATTGGCGCTTGAGCTCGTGAATACCGCCATAGAGCATGCCTGCAATTCGGTGACAAGGAAGTATAACGCTCAAATAAAGCTCGCAAAGGATCTGGCGGCTGCGGCGGTGCTGGTTATGGCTGCGGCGGCGGTGGCGGTGGCTGCGGTGTTTTTCATTAACGCCGAGGCATGGAATGCCCTGTGCTCCTTCTTTGCGAAATACCCGCTTGCAAGCGTGCCGCTCGGACTGCTTGCGACGGCCTCGGTTTTGTTCGTTATGCTTTTCGGAAAAGGAAAGAAGAAAGTATAAGATAAAGAGGACGGCATATTCTTACGTCCTCTTTTTATCGGGAGATAAATATATGGATCAAAATGATAAATCCGCTTTTGTAGCCATCGTAGGCAGACCCAACGTGGGCAAAAGCTCAATACTCAACCGCCTGCTCGGACAGAAGATAGCCATAGTTTCGTCAAAGCCTCAGACAACGCGCAACCGCATAACGGGCGTGCTGACCGAGGGGGAGTACCAGCTGGTGTTCTTCGACACCCCGGGCATGCACAAGCCGAAAAACACCCTCGGAAAGTACATGGTGCGCTCCGTCAACGAGAGCGTGGGCGGCGTGGACTGCTGTATGCTGGTGGTCGAGGCGGGCAGAGAGCCCGGGCAGACCGAGCTGAACCTCATCGAAAAGTTCAAGGCGCTCGATATGCCCGCGATACTGGCGATAAACAAGATCGACATGCTAAAGGAAAAGGACGAGCTGATGAAGCAGATACTCGCCTACTCGCAGCTTTATAACTTCGAGGCGGTCGTGCCCGTGAGCGCGCAGGACGGCAGCGGCATGAACGAGCTGCTCGACGAGCTCAAAAAGCAGGCGGGCGAGGGCGGCCACTTTTTTGACGAGGACACCCTTACCGACCAGCCGGAGCGCGTTATCGTCGCTGAGATAATCCGCGAAAAGATCTTGCGCCTGACCGACAGGGAGATACCCCACGGCACCGCCGTGCTGATAGAAAAGATGAAGACGCGCGACAACGGAATACTCGATATCGACGCCACTATCTTTTGCGAGCGCGAAACGCACAAGCGCATTTTGATAGGCAAAAACGGCGAAATGCTGAAAAAGATCAGCACCTACGCGCGGCAGGATATAGAGCGCTTTTTCGACTGCAAGGTCTTTTTGCAGACGTGGATAAAGGTCAAAGAGGACTGGCGCAACCGCGCGCAGCTCGTGCAGAATTTCGGCTACGACGAGAGAAACTTTGATTAATGGAGAATTGACAATGGACAGTGGACGTTTGCCAATGGACAATTGAAAATTGACAATTGACAATTAATGGTGGGCTCCGCCCACACCTGATTTATATTAATACAGATTGACAAAAACGCGCGGCATTATAAATCGGAGCGAAGCGACCCTTAATTGTCCACTGTCCATTGTCCACTGTCAACTGATCATGTCCGTCAATTATTTCCATCAATAATAACACCGCGTTATGGCAACACTACCTTTCGGAGGTGTTGTTATGGACGAGATCGACCGTTGGCGGTTTTTCCTGAATTCGGGCAGCGTGATCGACTACCTCGCCTTTAAGCGGGCGCAGGAGATGGAGGACACGGGCGCCGATACCGTCAAAGTGGAGGAAACCGATGAAATTCCGCACAGAGGGCTTGATAATAAAGGAACAGAATATCGGTGAGCAGGACAAGCTCATTCACGCGCTGACCAAGACGAACGGCGTGATAAAGGCGTTCGTGCGCGGCGCAAAGAACGTTAAAAGCGGCAAAAGCGCGGCGACTTCGCTGCTCAGCTATTCAATGCTGACCGTTCACCCGGGGCGCGACAGCTATTCTATAAGCGACGCGCGCACCTTAAGGGTGTTTTCAAAGCTTAGGCAGGACGTTAAAAAAATGTGCCTCGCGCAGTATTTTTGCGAGCTTGCGCTGACGATATGCCCGCGTGAAAAAAGCGCGGAAAAGTATCTCAGCCTCATGCTCAACTCGCTGTATCTTTTGAACGAGGACAAGCGCCCTGCCGAGCTTATAAAGCCTTGCCTCGAAATGCGGCTTGCGGCTATGTCGGGGTATCTGCCAGACCTGATAATGTGCCGCAGCTGCGGAGTGTACACCGCGCCGTCTATGTGGTTCTTTCCTCGGACGGGCGCCATCGAGTGCAGCCGCTGCCGCTCCGTTCCGTCGGACGGAGCCATCCTGCTAAGCGAGGCGGCGCTCACCGCCCTGCGGCACACCGTTTATGCCGACGACGACAAGCTGTTTTCGTTCGCGCTCTCGGATGAGGGGCTGGGAATGCTCAACCGCGCGAGCGAGGCGTACTTACAATACAGATTTGAAAAGGAATTCAAAACGCTGGGATTTTACAAGGCGATATCTTAAAAATATAGTTGAGAGTTAAGAGTTAAGAGTAAAGAGTTGAGTGGCTAGAAGCTAGATGCTAGAAGCTAGATGCTAGAGGCTAGATGAATCAGCAGAAACGTTGATTGTATTACGTAGGGGCGCACCCATGTGTGCGCCCGCAGAATAATGCGACGTTTTCGGGCGGACACACGGGTCCGCCCCTACACCAACCCCAAATCCCTACCCACTAATACCTGATACCTGATACCTAATACCTAACAAGGAAAGCATATGAACAGACATTACAAAACACTTGAACTTGATAAAATGCTCGACCATTTGGCAGGGCTGACCAATCTGCCTGACGCTAAGGAAATGGCGCTGGCGCTTGAGCCGCAGACCGACATCGAAAAGGTGCGCCTGCTTTTGCAGCAGACCGACGACGCCGTAGCGCTGAGCGGCAGGTTCGGCGCGCCGTCCTTTGGCGGAGCTTCAAACTGCGCCGGCATACTTCGCCGAGCCGAGGCGGGCGGCTGCCTTTCGGCGGGCGAGCTTTTGAAGATAGCCTACACCCTGCGGATAATCCGCACGGTAAAGGAGTGGCATTCGCGCTGCGCTTCGGTGGAAACCAAGCTCGACGGCTATTTCAGCGGGCTTATCTCAAACAAATACTTAGAGGAAAAAATCACCTCGGCGATCATCAGCGAGGAGGAGATATCCGACAAGGCGAGCAACACCCTCTCGGATATCCGCCGCAAGATCCGCACCGCTTCCTCAAAGGCGCGCGAGGTGCTCGACAAGATCGTACACAGCTCAAAATACATAAAATATTTGCAGGATACCATCGTGACCCAGCGCGACGGCAGATACGTCGTGCCCGTCAAAGCCGAGTGCCGCAACAACGTGCCGGGCTTGGTTCACGACACCTCGTCGAGCGGACAGACGGTGTTCATCGAGCCGATGGGCGTGGTGCAGGCTAACAACGACATCAAAATGCTGAAAAACAAAGAGGAGGAGGAGATCGAGCGCATCCTCTTTGAGCTCTCCGCCAACGCCGGCGACTTTGCCGACGCTATAATCCGCAGCTATCAAAGCCTCGCGCAGCTCAACCTTATTTTTGCCAAGGCGGAGCTCGCTTATTCCATGCGCGCCACCATGCCCAAAATCAACGACAGGGGCGTTATCGACCTAAGGCAGGCGCGCCATCCGCTCATACCCAAGGACGCGGTGGTGCCTATCGACGTCCACTTGGGAAAGGACTTTGACACGCTCGTGATAACGGGACCCAACACGGGCGGCAAGACCGTTTCGCTCAAAACCTTGGGGCTGCTCACGCTTATGGCTATGTGCGGTCTGCTCGTGCCCTGCGCCGACAACAGCGAGCTGAGCATTTTCCGCCGCGTGCTGGTCGATATCGGCGACGAGCAGAGCATCGAGCAGAGCCTGTCCACCTTCTCGGCTCACATGACCAACATCATTCAGATAATCAAGCTTGCAAACGCGGGCTCGCTCTGCCTTATTGACGAGCTCGGCGCGGGCACCGACCCCGTAGAGGGCGCGGCGCTTGCGATAGCCATTCTTGAAAAGCTGCGCGAAAAGCGCGCGAAGATAGCTTCTACCACCCACTACGCCGAGCTTAAGGAGTTCGCTCTGCGCACCGAGGGCGTTGAAAACGGAAGCTGCGAGTTCGACGTCGCCACCCTAAAGCCGACCTATCGTCTGCTCATCGGCGTGCCGGGCAAGAGCAACGCCTTTGCTATCTCAAAGCGGCTGGGGCTTGACTCCGACGTAGTTGAGCGCGCTCAGACCCTTGTCAGCAGCGAGAGCCGCCAGTTTGAGGACGTTGTTGAAAAGCTTGAAAAGCAGCGGCAAAGCCTTGAAAAGCAGGTGGAGAACGCCAACCGACTGACCGCTAAGGCGAACACCGAAAAGCAGAAGGCTGAAAACGAGCTAAAACGCGCCAAAGCCGACGCCGAGCGCGAGATAGAACGCGCGCGCGAGGAGGCGCAGCGCATAATCTCCCGCACCAGAGCGCAGGCAGACGCGCTTGTTGAAGAGATCGAAAAGGCGCGAAAGGAAAAGGAGCTTTCCGCCGACACGCGCTCAAAGCTCAGGCGCGAAATAAACACCATGGAGGCTTACGCCGACCCCGTAAAGCTGAAAAACACACCCGACGAGGAATACAAGCTGCCGCGTCCGCTCAAGGTCGGCGACGAGGTGCTCATATTTGACATTGACAAAAACGCGACGGTGCTCGCCCCGCCCAACAAGGACGGCAAGGTGCTGGTGCAGGCGGGCATAATAAAGACCCGCGTCGATATAAAAAATCTGCGTTTGCTCAAATCAAAGCTCAAACCCAACGTGCCTAAATTTGCAAGCACACGCAACGTTCCCAGCCGCATGGACGTGCGCCCCGAAACCGAGGTCGACGTGCGCGGACAAACGGCGATAGACGCGATAAACATCGTTGACAAGGCTATCGACAACGCGATCTTGTCGGGCGTTGGCAAGCTGACCATAATCCACGGCAAGGGCACGGGCGTGCTGCGCCGCGAGATCAATCAGCACCTGCGGCGCCACAAGGCGATAAAATCTCAGCGCCTGGGAACCTTCGGCGAGGGCGAGGACGGCGTGACGATAGTTGAACTGAAATAACGATTCGTAAAGACAAGGAAACGGTACCATGAAAAAACAATTCTTAGACAGCGGAAAAATAGTGGGAACTCACGGCATAAAGGGCGAAGTGCGCATAGAGCCGTGGGCGGATTCTCCGGAATTTTTGTGCGCTTTCAAAAAGCTGTATCTCGACGAGCGCGGCGAAACAGCGATAAAGGTAAAATCCCGTCCGCACAAGAACATCACCCTCTGCAAGATCGAGGGCATAGATACTATAGAAGCCGCCGAGCGTCTGCGCGGAAAGATAGTTTACATCGACCGTGACGACATAAAGCTCGACGAGGGCGTGCACTTCGTTCAGGACTTGATCGGGCTTGAGGTGCGCGACTTTGAAACGGACGAGGTTTACGGCACCCTCACCGACGTATTGCGCACCGGCGCAAACGACGTTTACGAGATAACGCGCGACGGCAAAAAGTACCTCGCGCCCGTCATCGACGAGGTGGTGCGCGAGATAAACACCGAAAAGGGCTATGTGCTGATAACCCCGATGAAAGGAATTTTTGACGATGCGGATTGATATCATCACTCTTTTTCCCGATATGTTCGCGCCCGTGCTGGGCGACAGCATAATCGGCAGGGCGCAGAAGAGCGGAGCGGTGGAGATACACACCCACCAATTGCGCGACTACGCCTTTGACAAGCACCGCAGGGTCGACGACAGTCCCTACGGCGGCGGCATGGGTATGCTGATGAAGGCGGAGCCCATAGCCCTCTGCTTTGAGGCTATTTGCGGACAAACCGGAAAGCGTCCGCATTTTGTGTACATGTCGCCGCAGGGCAAAACGCTTGATCAGTCGCGGCTTAAGGAGCTTGCCGAGCTTGAAAATATCTGCGTGCTCTGCGGTCACTACGAGGGCGTAGACCAGCGGCTGCTCGACAGCTTTATAGATGAGGAGATATCCATAGGCGACTACGTGCTGACCGGCGGCGAGATACCCGCGATGGTGTTTACCGACGCGCTGTGCCGCATGGTTCCGGGCGTGCTGACCAACAACGAATGTTTTACCGAGGAAAGCCATTTCAACGGGCTTTTGGAATATCCGCAGTACACAAAGCCTGCCGAGTGGCGCGGCGTCGAGGTGCCGGAGGTGCTGCTTAGCGGAAACCACCAATTGATAGATAAATGGCGGCGCGAAAAGGCGTTGGAAGTCACTCGGGAAAAGCGGCCTGATTTACTTGAATAGGCAAAAATGTCGCAAAATTTTGCGATATATTAAGCCGAAAACATGTAAAACGACATAATTCATTGTAAAATTGCACAATAAACAGGGTCAAAATTCTACGTCCTGTGAAACTTCAAACGAAAATAAATTAGCGTATTGACCTTGGACACAAAAATGATTATAATGTTAAAGAGGTTAAACCAAATACAACTTATCAATAATATCTATGATTAGAGAAGAGGGTATTACAAATGTATGTTAAGGAAGTATTAGTTCAGAACAAAGCAGGTCTCCACGCACGTCCCGCAACTTTCTTCATCCAGAAGGCTAATGAGTACAAGGCTACTATTTGGGTAGAGAAGGAAGAGCGCAGAGTTAACGCTAAAAGCCTTTTAGGTGTGCTGTCCCTCGGAATCATCGGAGGCACCACTATTAAGATCATCGCTGACGGCGCAGACGAAACCGACGCTGTTGAAGGTCTTGCTGCTTTGGTAGAGTCCGGCTTTGCCGAGTAATATTTTTTCTTAGGAAAATAGGGGCGGAGTAATTCCGCCCTTTTTATTTTAAATGGACAATTGACAATGGACAATCTACAGTGAAGGCCCGTAGCCGGGCGGCAACCCTTTTGTCGCTCCGCGACATTTCCCCTGTCAGGGGAATTTCACTTCGCTCCGAGTATAAATCGGGTGCGGGTGCCCCGCCCTCAATTGTCAACTTTCAACTTTCAACTTTACAAAGGTGGTGACGGTATGAATCCTAAAATGAGCGAGCTCAGAAAAAAGGCGATGGCGCTGCCGTTGCTTCCGGGCGTTTATATAATGCACGGCAAGGACGGCGGCATTATTTACATCGGCAAGGCGAAGGCGCTTAAAAACCGCGTAAGCCAGTATTTCGGCTCGCAGAACAACCACCCCGAAAAGGTGCGACGCATGGTCGATAACGTCGACGACTTTGAGTACATCATCACCGACAGCGAGTTCGAGGCGCTTATCCTCGAATGCAGCCTTATAAAGCAGCACACGCCCAAGTACAACATCCTGCTAAAGGACGACAAGGGCTACAGCTATATCCGCGTGGGCGAGGGCGACTGGGGCAAGCTCAGCTACGTCCTGCAAAAGGCGGACGACGGCGCGACCTACATCGGTCCGTATAAGAGCAGCTACTACGTAAAAAGCGCGGTAGAGGAAGCGAATAAAATATTCATGCTGCCCACCTGCAACCGCCAGTTCCCGCGCGATTTCCGCAAGGGCAGACCGTGCCTTAACTACCACATTAGGCAGTGCATGGCTCCCTGCACGGGCAGGGTGAAGCTAAAGGATTACCGCGAAAGCCTTGAACAGGCGCTCGATTTTTTAAAGGGCGGCTCGTCAAATTCCGTAAAGCAGCTCACCGCGCAGATGGAAGAAGCCGCCGAGAACCTTGAATTCGAACGCGCGGCGCGTATTCGCGACAAAATAGCCGCGGTAAAGCGCATGGGCGACAAGCAGAAGGTAGTGCTCAGCAAGGTGCTGGACGAGGACGTTATCGCCTCGTTTTCAAACGACGGCAAAACCTGTTTTCAGGTGTTCCGCTTTGAGGGCGGCAGGCTGTTCGACCGCGAAAGCTTTATTTTCGACAGCGGCGACAGCGAGAGCGACACGGAGGAATTCCTCATCAGCTACTACACCCTGCGCACCGAAATACCGAAAAACATCGCCCTCCACAGCGGCTTTGACGGCATGGAGGACGTTCAGCGCTGGCTGAGTGAAAAGCGCGGAAGCAAGGTGAACCTCACCGTCCCGCAGCGCGGCGAGCAGGCGCAGCTTTGCGCCATGTGCCGCTCCAACGCCGCCGAGGCGCTCGCACAGCAAAAGGGCGCTACGGCGCGCGAATACAACGTGCTGGAGGAGCTCAGGCAGACGCTCGGGCTTGAAAAGCTGCCCGAATACATCGAGTGCTACGACATCTCGAACTTAGCCGGCACCGAAAACGTCGCGGGTATGGTGGTCTACAAAAACGGAAAGCCGCTCAAAAGCGCGTATAAAAAATTCAAGATCAAGGGCTTTGAGGGTCAGGACGACTACGCTTCGATGGCTGAAACGCTGCAGCGGCGTTTTGAGGAGTATTACAATGCCGAAAAAGCCGGCGAGGGCTTTGGTAAGCTGCCCGACCTGATCTTGCTCGACGGCGGCAGCGGACAGGTGTCTGCCGTGCGCGAGGTCTTTGAAAAAATGGATATCGACGTGCCGCTTTTCGGACTTGTCAAGGACGACAAGCACCGCACGCGCGCGGTCACGGGCGAGGGCGGCGAGATAGCGCTTAATTCCAAGCGTCAGCTTTTCGCCTTCCTCAGCAAAATGCAGGACGAGGTGCACCGCTTCGCCATAGGCTACCACCACACCCGCCGCAAAAACGCCGTTTTCCGCAGCTCGCTTACGCAGATAGAGGGCGTGGGCGAGGTAAGGGCGAAGGCTCTGCTGAAATATTTTCGCACTATAGACAATATTTCCAAGGCTGATCTGGAGGAGCTTGAGGCGGCGCCCAAGATGACGCGCGACAGCGCATTGGCGGTTTACCGCTATTTTCGGTCGGAAAAAGAAAATTGAAATAATTAAACGGATGTAATTATTAAAAAATTTATGTAATTTTTTGAATAAAATAATCTTGTAATATCATGAGTGTTATGATATAATCATTCTGTTAGTGAGGTTTTTTATGCGAGTGATAACAGGAACGGCGCGCGGCAGACGTCTTGAGACCCTACAGGGCGAGGACGTAAGACCGACCGCCGACAGAATAAAGGAAGCTGTTTTTTCAATAATACAGTTTCAAATCGAGGGGCGCGTGTTTCTCGACCTGTTCGCAGGCTCGGGACAAATGGGCATCGAGGCTTTAAGCCGAGGAGCAAAGGAAGCGTACTTTGTTGACAGCGCGAAAAAGTCTGTTGAAATAGTAAAGCGCAATTTGAGCACGACCAAGCTCGAGCAGAACGCCAAGGTGCTTCAGACTGATTTCCGCAGCTTTCTGTCAATGAGCTCCGCAGCCTTTGACATTGCCTTCCTCGACCCGCCCTATGGTATGGGTGCCTTGCAGGAGGCGCTTGCCGCGCTGCCGCAGCATATGAAGGACACGGGCGTTATCATAGCCGAAAACCCCGTTAACGAAGAAGTATTGCCGCAATACGGCGATTTTGTGCTTGACAGACAGTATCGCTATGGTAAAATAAAAATAACTACATTCAGACACAAGGACTTTTTGACATGAACAAAACGGTTATCTGTCCGGGCAGCTTTGACCCGGTCACCCTCGGACATCTCGACATCATAACCCGCGCCTCGGGAATGTTCGACAAGGTGATCGTCGCGGTGCTTGTCAATTCGGGCAAAACGCCCACCTTCACCACCGAGGAGCGCATACAGCTCTTGAACGACGCGGTGAGCGGGCTTCCGAACGTTGAGATAGTGAGCTTTAAGGGCTTGCTGGCGGAGTATTGCAAACAAAGCGGCATAGACACGATCGTTAAGGGGCTGCGCGCGGTCTCCGACTTTGAGTATGAGTTTCAGATGGCTATAGCCAACAAAAAGCTCAACCCGAACCTTGAAACGATCTTTCTGACCGCCGATTCCGATTCGACCTTCCTCAGCTCCAGCATGGTGCGCGAGATAGGCTCGATGGGCGGCGACATAAGCAATTTCGTTCCTGCCTGCGTTCACGACAGGATCGTTAGTAAGTTAAGGAAATAACTCCTCATAAACAGGGGATTTCAAAATAATAAGGAAATTAATTACAGGAGTGGATAAAACATGAAAGTTGACGATTTGATTCTCCAGCTTCAGGACTTAGTAAACGACGCAAAATCAATGCCTTTCTCAGGCGGCAAGGTGCTTGTAAACAGCGAAGAGGTCTATGATATCATCGACCAGATCCAAGAGGCAATGCCCGCCGAGGTAAGACAGGCTAAGCATATCGTAGCCGACAGAAAGCAGATACTTGCCGAGGCTAACCGCGAGAGCGAGAATATCATTCGCGCCGCGGAGGAACGCAAAAAGGTAATGCTCAACCAGAGCGAGATCGTAAGAGAGGCTCAGGCTAAGGCGAGAGAGATCGTTGAGGACGCAAAGCATAAATCGGCGGAGATCCGCAAGGCTACCAACGTTTATGTCGACAGCGTAATGAAGAAGGCTGAGGAAAGCCTCAGCGGTCAGCTCGGCGAAATCAAAAAGACCAGAGCGAATATCCTTAATTCCCAGAAGAACAAAAAGGACTAAAATACGTTAATAAAAGGGCTGACGGGCGTCGGCTCTTTTTTGTTGCGCTCGTTTGGGCGCAGGTCGGTCAAGCCGCAAAAAATAAGGCTTGCAAAATCTATAAAATACTGTATAATAGAAATGTTATACAGTATTAATAACTCTAACGGAGGAGTAAATATGGCTGACAATAAAAAAATGGTCGAGGCTATCACCGGCCGCGACGTTGATTTTGCAAAATGGTACACCGATATCGTCAAAAAGGCGGAGCTCGTTGATTATTCGGGCGTAAAGGGCTGCATGGTCATCCGCCCCTACGGCTACGCGATCTGGGAGCTTATCCAGCAGGATATGGACAGACGCTTTAAGGAGACGGGTCACGAGAACGTATACATGCCCATGTTCATTCCCGAGAGCCTTTTGCAGAAGGAGAAGGATCACGTCGAGGGCTTCGCGCCCGAGTGCGCGTGGGTCACTATCGGCGGTCAGGAAAAGCTCACCGAGCGCCTCGCCGTTCGCCCCACCTCCGAAACGCTTTTTTGCGAGCACTATAAAAAGGTCATCAACACCTACCGCGACCTGCCCAAGCTCTACAATCAGTGGTGCAGCGTCGTAAGATGGGAAAAGACCACCCGCCCCTTCCTGCGCACCTCCGAGTTCCTCTGGCAGGAGGGTCACACCATGCACGCCACCGCAGAGGAGGCGCAGGAGGAAACCCTGCGCATGCTCAACGTTTATAATGATTTTTACAAGGAGACCCTCGCTATCCCCGCGGTCATCGGTCAGAAAACCGAGAAGGAGAAATTCGCGGGCGCCGAGGCGACCTACACCATAGAGCCGATGATGCACAACGGCGTCGCGCTTCAGGGCGGCACCTCGCACTACTTCGGCGACGGCTTTGCCAAGAGCTTCGGTATAACCTATGCCGGCAAGGACAACAAGCTGCACTTCCCGCACCAGACCTCATGGGGCACCTCAACAAGAATGATCGGCGCGCTCATCATGGTTCACAGCGACGACGACGGACTTGTTCTGCCCCCGAAGATCGCGCCTATACAGATCGCTATCATCCCCGTCGCGCAGCACAAGGAAGGCGTGCTTGAAAAGGCGAACGAGCTTAAAGCTGAGCTTCAAAAGACCTACCGCGTGAAGCTTGACGATTCCGATCACGCTCCCGGCTGGAAGTTCGCTGAGTACGAGATGAAGGGCGTGCCCGTGCGCGTCGAGATAGGCCCCAAGGATATCGAAAAGGGTCAGTGCGTCGTGGTCCGCCGCGACACCAGAGAAAAGGCGTTCGTGCCTCTCGACAGCCTCGGCGATTTCATCGCGGAGCTCATGGTCAAGATACACGACGATATGTACGACCGCGCGCTTAAAAATACTATCGAAAAGACCTTCACGGCTGCAAGCCACGAGGAATTTTTGGATATCGCCGCCAACAAGCCCGGCTTTATCAAGGCTATGTGGTGCGGCGACAGCGCCTGCGAGGATCAGCTCAAGGACGAGACCGGCGGTGTGAAGAGCCGCTGCATCCCCTTTGAGGAGGAGCACATTTCAGACGTATGCGTGTGCTGCGGCAAGCCCGCCAAGCATATGGTTTACTGGGGAAAGCAGTACTAAAGAATAATGAATGATGAATAATCAATAGTGAATAATGAAGGGTGGGCTTCGCCCACACCCGATTTGTATTCGGAGCGGAGCGACCCTTGATTGTCAATTGCCATGAAAGAAAGGAGGAGTGAAAATGCCGATAAAAGTCCAAAGCAATCTGCCTGCGATAAAAGTGCTCGAAAGTGAGAACATCTTCGTCATGCCCGACGAAGTAGCGCTGAAGCAGGACATCCGTCCGCTTAAAATACTGATATTGAATCTGATGCCGACCAAGGTCACGACCGAGACCCAGCTTCTCAGGCTTCTGGGCAACACGCCGCTGCAAATAGATATCGAGCTTTTGCAGATGGCTACTCACACCTCCAAAAACACCTCGCCCCACCACCTCACGACGTTTTACAAGACGTTCGATCAGATAAAGGACGAAAACTACGACGGTCTTATCATCACCGGCGCGCCCGTTGAGCAGATACCTTTTGAGGAGGTCGACTACTGGGACGAGCTGTGCGAGATAATGGACTGGGCGGACGAGAACGTTTACTCCACCTTCCACATCTGCTGGGGCGCTCAGGCGGGGCTGTATTATCATTACGGCATCCCTAAGTATCAGTTTGATAAAAAGCTCAGCGGCATTTACGCGCACAAGGTATTGAAGCCGAAAAATCCGCTTATGCGCGGCTTTGACGACACATTTCAAATACCTCATTCGCGCTATACGGGCGTTAGGGAAGAGGACATACGCAAGCACATGGGGCTCGAGATACTCGCAATGTCCGAAATGGCGGGACCGTCGGTCATCGTCAACCGCACGGGCAGGCACGTGTTCATCACGGGTCACGCCGAATATGACCGCGAGACCCTTGCGAACGAGTATTTCCGCGACCTGAGCAAGGGGCTGGAGATCGATATACCCTACAACTATTTCCCGAACGACGACGCTTCGCTCACGCCGCCTATGGTTTGGCGCAGCAACGCGACGCTGCTGTATACGAACTGGCTGAACTACTTTGTATATCAGGCTACTCCGTATGACCTCAGCACGCTCAAAAAGAAAAGGGGTTAAATACAAGAATCAGGAGCATGACATGATAAAAAAACGGTACACGCTCGGCGAAGAGATATTCAGCTCGGTAACGCACGGGGTCGGCACTGTGCTGGCGATCGGCGGAACGGCTGTTTTGCTTGTGATATCGGCGATTTTCGGAGACGCTCTCACAGTCGTGAGCTCGGCGATCTTCGGCGCGAGCATGATAGTGCTGTATTGTATGAGCACGCTTTATCACGCGATCTCAAACCCGAGGGCAAAGGCTTTTTTCCGCATAATGGATCACAATACCATATTTTTCCTTATCGCGGGGACATATACTCCGATAACGCTTTCGATTTTGCGCGGCGCGCTCGGCTGGACTTTGTTTGGTATAGTCTGGGGCGCTGCCGTAATAGGTATCACGCTCAACTCGATCGACCTGGAAAAATTCAGAAAGCCGTCGGTCGTTTGCTATATCCTTATGGGGTGGGTGATCATCATCGCTATCCACCCGCTGCTCAACTCCATGAGCCTGTTTTGCCTGTGGCTTTTGATCGCGGGCGGGGTATTCTATACCGTCGGAGTGATTTTTTACGCGATAAAAAAGGTCAGGTATTTTCATTCCATTTGGCATATATTCACTTTATTCGGAAGCTTGTGCCACTATTTCTGCATTTTGTTTGCGGCAATGGGTCATTGATTTTGCATAAAACAATATACAGTAAAAGAAGCCGTCTTGAAAAAGGCGGCTTTTTTGCGTTTGAATGAATAGTGTTTAGAATATTAACGCAACGGATAAAAAATTCATATAATCTTCACAAAAAACATATTGACTTTTTTGGTAAAATGTTCTAAAATGGAATAAACTACAGCAATATCTGCAAAGGGGGACGGGCTTTGAAATCACGCTTTTATAAAATTTTATCAGTCATTTCCGCGGCTCTCATGCTGCACGCCCTTGCTCCCCTGACAGCTTCGGCGGACAGCGGAGCTAAAGGCGGTCAGACGCACGCCACCGAGATACGCGTGACCTCTGCGGAGATCCAGGCTAAAGGCGCGTTCAAGGCGATACAGGTCGCGCTGAATTCCGCGCGCTACAGCGCCACAAAGGATAATGTTTACAAGGTGACCGTCGACCCCGGCAAGTACGAGCTTAAATCGGCGCTGCACATCTACAGCAACACCGTTTTGTCGCTAAAGGACGTCACGCTGACGCGCAGCAAGCAGTCGCTTTCCAACATGATACGCACCGGCGACGACACGGCGGTGAACAAGGGGGCTACGGGCTACTCCGAAAACTCAAACATCACCATCGAGGGCGGCACGCTAAACGGCGGCGGCACGTCGAATACGATGGTCAAGGTCACGCACGCCGAGAATTTCACGATGAACGGCACCGCGCTCGAAAACCTTAAAAACGCCCATATGGTCGAGGCGGCTGCGGTAGACGGCTTCACGGTCAAAAAATGCTCGTTCAAGAATCAGGTGCTCGATACCTACGGCGTGGGTTACGAGGCGATACAGCTCGACATCACAAAGGAAGGTCATATTTTCGGGTGCCGCTCCGAGGCGATCACCATGAGGAACGTGCGCATCGACAGCTGCAGCTTTACCAACGTACCGCGCGGCGTGGGCACTCATACGCAGATACTCAACTGCCCGTTTGACGGGATTGTCATCACCAACAACACCTTCAAGGATATCAAGAGCGCGGCTATTCAGGGCGAAAACTGGAAGAACGTGAAGATCACGAACAACCGCATAGAGAAAACTCCGCGCGGCATCGCGATCTATTCGGTGTTCAAGGACGCTCAGTGCGCCTTCAAGGCGAGCTTTATCTCAAAAGAGGGCAAAACCAAAACCGCCATACCGGATTCTTTCCAAAAGCCGTTCAATTCGAACATAATGATCTCCGGAAACGTCATAACCGACTGCGGCACCGTTAAAGACAAGTACGCCAATTACGAGCCCTGCGCCATCACCATACAGGGGCAGGAGCTGAAAAAGGCGCTCAAAATGAACAGCGACGGCAGCGCGGGTTATCCCAAGGGGAACTATTACATCAGCGGCGTCACCGTTAAAAACAACACCATAAACACGGCGGGCGACGGAATTTATCTTAACGACGTGCGCAATATCGCCGTTAAGGACAACACCATAAAGTGCTCGAAAACCAGCCTCACGAAAAAGGTTTTCAATCCCATTACCTCGCTGACGGTCAATTTTAATACGATAAGCGGCAACACGGTAGAGTCCGCGCCGTATCATGGAATGGAGCTCGCTGACTCAGCGATAAAGGAGATAAAGTCAAACAACATCTCAAACGTTCCGCGCGACGGAATCATCCTTGAAGCTAAGTCAAAGGTAACGGGAACGATCACCGGCAACTTCATAACAAACGCCTCTAATTACGGAATAAACATCCGGCCAAACTGCGCCGGCGGAAAGATATCCGGCAACGTTATCAGCGGCTGCGCCAAGGGAGCGATAAGGCAGGAGAACAAGGCGACGGTGAATGTGGGCAGCAACTACTATTCTCTGGCAAATATGACCTCGCTTAAGCTCAACAGGCAGTCGATAAACATGGGCGAAAAGGAAAAGTTCACGCTTATAGCGTCCTACTCGCCTGTCAATACGATAGCTAAATTCACGTGGGCAAGCAGCGCCCCCGAGGTCGCGACGGTAAATAAACACGGCGTGGTAACGGCAAAGGGCTTTGGCGAGGCGGACATTACCGTTAAAGCCTCCAACGGCAAAAAAGCGACGTGCCACGTTAAGGTCATGCCGGCGCCTGAAAGCCTGACGCTTAACGCCAGCATGATAACCATAGGCAAGGGCGAGACCTTCGATCTCGACAGCAAGCTTTCCGAAGGAACCGGGGCGCGCGCCGTTGAGTATACGTCAAACAACCCGTCCTCGGTCAAGGTCGAAAAGGCGGGCGGACTTGTGACGGGATTAAGCGAGGGCACCGCCACGATCGCGGCGGAAACCTTCAACGGCATCCACGCGGGCTGCAACGTTATTGTAAAATCCGCGCCGAGCGATATTTGGTTCGACAAGGGCGAGATAAGCGCGGGCGTCGGTGAGACCGACAAGCTTGAGGTCATCCTTCCCGAAGGTTCCGCTTCCTACAGCATGGTCTACAAATCGAGCGACGACAAGGTCGTTTCGGTCGATCAGGACGGCGCTATATCGGCGCTTTCCGAGGGCTCTGCCACAATAACCGCAACCGCCTTTAACGGCGCAACCGCCTATTGCTTCATCACCGTAAAGAAGGAGCCTACGGGCGTGTCGTTTGGCGCTCAGAGCTACACCGCGATAGTTGGCGAACCGCTGCAGCCTGAGGTCGTATGCGACGAGGGCACCGCCTCAAACGCCCTGGTCTTCCAGTCGAGTGACCGCGACATTTGCCGTGTGAACCGCACAACGGGCGAGCTCACACCTAAAAAGCCCGGAGTAGTCACCATCACCGTCAGGACCTACAACCGGCAGTACGCGACGTGCAAGGTCACGGTGACTGAACCTGAAAAGGTTTCAAAAGATTTAAAAAATTAAAAATTTTTCATCATTTCAAAAGCGTTCCGTTTTTATGGCGGAACGCTCATTTTTTCAGGGTTTTTGCGGTGCCGGGGGC
The DNA here is from genome assembly GCA_902776375.1 of uncultured Ruminococcus sp. Classification (GTDB taxonomy): domain Bacteria; phylum Bacillota; class Clostridia; order Oscillospirales; family Acutalibacteraceae; genus Ruminococcoides. Next base: position 23,589 of record CACYPV010000015.1, read on the forward strand.
ATTTGACTCAGGAACTGTAAGGCCATTGAATTTGGAATAAAGAAATAAAAAAATCAAAAAAATTACAATAAAGCCTTGATTTTTCCGGTTTTATATATTATAATTAATTCAAATGGTGTCATTTCGTGTCATTTTGTGTGTTTTATGAACGGAATGGCACCCCAATTAACTAATAACGGAGGTGGGCAAATGTTCTCGGGTATGTCGAATCATTCGGTTGACGCAAAGGGCAGAATAGTTTTGCCCGCCAAATTTCGCGAAGAGCTTGGAGAAAGCTTTTATATAGCGCGGGGCTTCGGCAATCCGTGCATTCAGGCGATGTCGAAGGAACAGTTCGACGTTTTGTCCTCCAGAATAATGGAGCTGCCCGCCGACAAGGCTATGGCGCTGCAGTACAGTTTTACCGCGACCGCCGTTGAGGTAGCGCCGAACGCTTCGGGCAGAGTAATGCTTCCGCAGGCGCTGCGTGAATTCGCAAAGATCGAGGGCGACGCGCTGGTCATCGGCATGAACAACCGTATCGAGATCTGGAGCAGCAAGCGGTTCGAGCAGTTTATCGAATCACAGAAGGACACCATTGCCGAGGCGCTTACCATGCTGAGGCTGTAGGAGGAAGAAATGGATTTCTCGCACATTCCCGTCCTTCTTCAGGAAACTATAGACGGACTTGATATAAAGGAAAACGGCATATATGTCGACGGCACCGCAGGCGGCGGCGGACACAGCTCTGAAATACTCAAACGCCTGACAACGGGCAAGCTGATCTCGATAGATCAGGATCCCGACGCTATAAAGACCCTGACCCAGCGGTTCAAGGACAACGAGAACGCCATTATAGTAAAAGGCAACTTCGGCAACATGAAGGATTTGCTGGAGCTGCGCGGCGTCGGTAGGGTAGACGGCGTGCTGTTTGACCTGGGCGTAAGCTCGCATCAGCTCGACACCGCCGAAAGGGGCTTTTCCTTTCACGAGGACGCTCCGCTGGATATGCGAATGAGCCAAAGCGGAGTCAGCGCCGAGGAGCTTGTTAACACTCTGCCGTACGAGGAACTGCGCAGGATCATCTTTGAGTACGGCGAGGAGAAGTACGCGCCGGCTATAGCAAAGGGCATAATAGCCGCAAGGGAGCAGGAGCCCATAACGACTACCCTGCAGCTTGCGGAGATAATAAAGGCGAACGTTCCGCAGAAGGTGCGCCGCGAGGGACACCCCGCCAGAAAAACCTTTCAGGCTATAAGGATAGCCGTAAACGACGAGCTAAACGTGCTGAGCAGGGGCTTGGACGACGCGTTCAAGCTGCTGGGCAGAGGCGGAAGGCTGGCTGTCATCACCTTCCATTCGCTTGAGGACAGGATAGTCAAGCAGAGAATGGCGAGCTGGTGTCAAGGCTGCATTTGCCCCAAGGATTTCCCCGTTTGCGTCTGCGGAAACAAGCCAAAAGCAAAATTAGTCAACAAAAAACCTGTTTGTGCAAATGAAACAGAATTGACTAAAAACCCCAGAGCAAGGAGTGCAAAGTTGAGAATTTGCGAAAAAATTTAAAAAAATTTCTCTCAGCTATAGACAAAAGCTCAATTATGTAGTAAAATTATAACAAAGTTGTAAAGATTTCCGTAACCACAAGCGCTTGTGCTCAGGCGCTTAAAGGTCACAAAATATGCGAAATAGTCCAATTCTTACGGCAATATTCGATATATTCGGTCAATTATGCCGAAAGAAATTGTTAAAATTTTGAAACTTTTTTGCTTTATGGAACAATAAAGCGACCAAAGTGTGTTTTATGAGAATTTTTTGATATACAGAAAGGCACAAGGTGCGTAATATGGCATATTCAAATGAGAATGCTGCTTATGATCTGAGTCTCTTCGACGATGAGCTCAATTATTCCGCGGCCGCTCCCAAGCGTCGTCACGACGAGGAAGAGCATAGGCGCGGAAGAAAAAAGCAGAGTCAACATAATAAGGTAGTAAAGCTCCCCGAGTCGGAGCTGATGAAGAACAGACGACGCAGACACAACCCCGTCAAGCTCGTTATGGGAGGCATCGGCGCAGCGATAGTTACATTCGTTATCGGCATTATCATCGTGGGACAGGTTCAGCTTACCGAGCTCAACCAGGATATCATCACGGCGGAGCAAACTCTCGCCGACACTGAAAGTGTTTTGATCCAAAACCAAATGAAGGTAGAAAGCGCTCTCTCCGATGCGGAAATCGAAAAGCACGCCGCAGAGGTGGGCATGACTAAGGCTTCCAACGCTCAAAAGGAATTTGTGGCGCTGGAAAACAGCGATAAGGCTGAGGTGTCCGAGCAGAAGGACGGCAACATCTTTACCCGCTTTTTTGAATCTTTGGGAAATCTGTGGTCATAACGTTCATTGCGTTCAAATAAATATATAGTAAGGAATGAGAGTTAAGACTGTGTCTTGACTCTTTTTCAATATTTCCGATTGTTGATTTTATATCATTTATCGCCTGAATTATCACACAATTTTCAGATTAAAACGATTGAAATAAAGCAAAAAATCTGATATAATAAATAGATTAAAGCACTCCGCTAACGCGGGAAAGGAGGAGGTTGTTTGGCTGAGAACAAAACGCCTCTTGAAAACAAGCCCGATAAACCTTCCAAACGCGCGCAAAAGGGGCCAAAACAGCGGCTCCGTCAGCGCTCGGCTATATTGATAATGCTCATTTTGGTGATCGGCTTCGGCGCGGCGCTTATTCGTCTGAGCATGCTGACCGTATTTCAGGGAAGCGATCTTCAGGAACGCGCTGTAGACCAGCAGCTTGCCGACACCACGCTCACCGCAAAGCGCGGTACTATCTTTGATGCGAACGGCAACGTGCTTGCCGAAAGCGCCTCGGTTTGGCAGGTCGTCATGGCGCCGATCAACTTTGAGACCGACGAGCAGCGCAACGCCGCGGCGACGGGACTTTCCGAGATACTCGGTCTTGAGTTCGACAACGTGCTCGAAAAGACAAAGGGCAAAAACTACTACACGGTCGTCAAGCGCAAGGTCGAGGTCGAGCAGCGCGACAAGGTGCTTGAGCTGATAAACAAGCTCGCCGACGATTACGAATGCTACGGCGTTATCAGCCTGCTCGACGACTATAAGCGCTACTACCCCCACAACGAGCTCGCCTCCTGCGTTATCGGCTTTGCCGGCGCGGACGAACAGGGTCTTGAGGGTGTTGAGTACGAATACGACAGCTATCTTTCGGGAACTCCGGGCAGGATAGTCACCGCGCAGAACGCGCGCGGAACCGACATGCCCTTCGCTTACGAGCAGAATATCGCCTCGAAGGACGGCAACAATATATATTTGACGATAGATCAGAACATTCAGGCTATCTGCGAAAAATACATGGCGCAGGGCATAGTTGAAAACAACGTGCTCAACAAGGGCGTGTGTATCGCTATGGACGTTAACACGGGAGCGATAAAGGCTATGGTAGTTTCTCCCGGTTACGACCTGAATAATCCCTATACGCTGTCACCTAAGGCTCAGGCTGAGATAGACGCTCTGCCCGAGAAGGACAGAGACAGGGCAGAGGGCGAGGCGCTTGCGGCTATGTGGCGTAACAAGGCGGTCGCCGACACCTATATGCCCGGTTCGGTATTCAAGATGTGTACCGCTTCGATGGCGCTCGAGGAGGGCAAGGTCGACGACAACAGCTCCTTCCTGTGCAACGGTTCGATCACCGTTGAGGACAAAGAGATCCACTGCCACTCGCTGAGCGGTCACGGGGTGCAGACCTTTGTAGAGGCCATATGCAACTCGTGCAACCCCGCCTTTATCCAGATAGGACAGCTAATAGGGCTTGAAAAATTCCGCGACTATTATCAGGGCTTCGGTTTTTCAGATAAGACCGGCATCGACCTGCCGGGCGAGAGCGATGACTCCTTCTGGGAAGAGGGCTCCATGTCTCCGGTCGACTTCGCGGTCGCGTCCTTCGGACAGAACTTCGGTATCACACCTATCCAGATGATCACCGCCTGCGCGGCTGTTTCTAACGGCGGATACGTGGTGAAGCCCTATGTCGTTTCCAAGATAACCGACGCGAGCGGCAATGTCATAAAAAGCGTTGAAAAGAACGTCAAGCGTCAGGTCATTTCAAAGGAAACCTCAAAAACGATGACCGAGATACTTGCCTTCAACACCGAGCGTTCCAAAGCGACGGCGGGATATGTAGCGGGCTATAAGGTCGGCGGCAAGACGGGTACCTCGGAAAAGATCGGCGTCACCGAAAAGCAGAGTAAATTTGAGGAAGACTACATCGCCTCGATGTGCGGCATCGCCCCCGCGGACGATCCGGAGATAGCGATGCTCGTGTTCTTCGATACCCCGTCGGGAGACAACTACTACGGCTCAATGGTCGCGGCTCCCGTATTCACCAATATAATGACAGAGGTGCTCCCGTACCTCGAGATCAAGACAAACTACTCCGAAGAGGATCTGCAGTACCTCGATACCTCCGCGGGCGACTACACCGGTCTTACGGTAGACGAGGCGCTGGCGAAGGTCCAGGAGGAAGGCTTTACCGCTACCGTCAAGGGCTACGGCACAAAGGTCATCGCTCAGATACCCGGCGTTTCGTCAAAGGTTTCCTCGGGCGGCAACATCGTGCTTTACACCGACGATGAAAGCAGGCAGGAGACCGTAATGGTTCCCAGCTTCCTCGATTTCACGCCTGCAGAGGCGAACAGCGTCGCAAGTCAGTACGGTCTGAACCTAAGCTTCAAGGGCGCGATAAGCTCTGAGGGCAGATGTACGGCTCAGGATACCAGAGAGGGCGACAGCGTGGCGCCCGGCACGGTCATCACAGTGACCTTCAGCGCGGCGTCGAGCGAAGGCTTCAATGACTAAAAGCCCGGTAACGGACGGCTTACGGAAAACTTTGAGAGATCATTTATGAGATAAATTGAAAGGAAGATAAAAATGGTTGTTTACGGCATATGGACATTTTGCGCGGCGATCATCGCATTCATCATCTCGGCTTTGGTGGGAAGGGTTTTGATACCGTATCTTCACAAGCTGAATTTCGGGCAGACTATTCTTGACATAGGTCCGAGCTGGCACAAGGAAAAGCAGGGCACTCCCGTTATGGGCGGCATTATGTTTATTGTCGCCATCACCATTGTTACCGTTATCAGCACTGTGCTCTACATGTTTATAGGCGAGCATGTGCTCGGCTCGTTCATTTTGGATATGAACAAAGAGGTCATCCGCATCTTTGCGGGACTCGGTCTGGCGCTTGCGAACGGTATCATCGGCTTTGTGGACGACTACACCAAGGTCGTCAAAAAGCGCAACCTCGGTCTTACCGCCGTTCAAAAGCTTATCTTCCAGTTTGCGGCGGCAGGCGCGTATCTTGCGGTGCTCGGTTTTTCGGGCTGCGGAAGCGAGATGTACATTCCCTTTGTTGACCATCCGGTCGACCTCGGCGTGTTCTATTACATCATTTCCGCTATAGTTATCGTCGGCGTGGTTAACGCTGTAAACCTCACCGACGGCGTCGACGGTCTTGACGGTTCCATCACCTTCTTTGTAGCCGTTACATTCATGCTTATTTCCAGCGCGCTTTACCGTTTGGGAATCACCGCGTTCAGCGCGGCAGCGGCGGGCGCATGCCTCGGATTTTTGGTTTGGAACTTCCATCCCGCAAAGGTGTTCATGGGCGACACGGGTTCGCTTTTCCTCGGCGGCTTGGTGTGCGCTTTGGCGTTTTCGATCAAAATGCCCATACTGCTTTTGCCTATGGGTATCGTGTATCTTTGCGAGATGTTCTCGGTCATCCTTCAGGTCGGCTACTTCAAGCTCACGCACGGCAAGCGACTTTTCAAGATGAGCCCTATCCACCATCACTTTGAGATGAGCGGTTGGAGCGAAGTTAAGATCGTGTGCGTGTTCAGCATGGTCACGGCTTTGTTTGGCATTATTTCGTTCCTGCTTGTGAACTTCGGCGTTATCCGCTTCATACCGGGGCCGATTTATTGATCAACGGATCATACTCATAACTTCCAAAAGGGGGTTGCCGTATTGGCTCCTAATCAAAAAATGATCCTTCGTGCGGACGTCAACCGCGTTTACGACGAGAAGTACCGCACGCAGGAGGAAAAAGAGAAGTTCTTTATCCGCGGCAAGCGCAAGCCGAAAAACGGCAAGTGGTTTTCGGTCGGGTTGGGAATAGACCTCCCGTTTTGCCTGCTGATCCTGATATTGCTCGTCATAGGAACGATAATGATGTTCTCGGCGAGCTACGCGTTCTCATACTACACGGTGGGCGACAGCTACTTTTACCTAAAGCGGCAGATCCTGTTTATCGTGTTGGGTATCGCAGCTATGGCTGTGATGTCGTTTTTCAACTACAACAAGCTGCACAAGATCGCTCCCTTCGTTCTGGGCGCGGCGTACTTTGCGCTGCTGCTGGTGCTTATCCTGCCATCTGCGGAGGGCGGCGTAAGGCGCTGGATACCTCTGGGCATATTCAATATCCAGCCGTCCGAGATAGCAAAGCTCGCGGTTATATTGTTTTTCGCGCACTGGGCGAGCAAGTATTATAAGCTTATGCAGCTTCCTAAGTACAGCATCCTGCCGGGCATTGTAGTGTTCGGCTCCATTTCGGTGCTGCTGCTGCTTGAGCCGCACTATTCGGGTATCGTCATCATCGGCGTGCTGACGGTCATAATGCTGTATATAGGCGGAATGAAAGCTAAATATCTTATAATCGGCGGCATCATTTTCGCGGGTATAATCCTGCTGCTGGCGGTCACGGGCGGACTTTCCTACGCCATGAGCCGTATGGACGGTTGGGGACAGGCGCTGTCCGCCGAGCGCGGCACCGAGCTCTGGGATCAGACCTGGCAGACGCGCAACTCGCTTTACGCTATCGGCTCCGGCGGTCTGTGGGGTTTGGGACTCGGTCAGTCAAGGCAAAAATTCCTGTACCTGCCCGAGCCGCAGAACGACTTTATCTTCGCTATCGTCGTCGAGGAGCTGGGTCTTATCGGCGCGGCTATCATCCTGCTTATCTTCGCTCTGCTGGTATGGCGCGGCATAACGCTCTCGCTCAGGGCAAAGGATCGCTTCGGAAAGCTGCTGGGTATAGGACTTACCTCACAGATAGGCGTTCAGGTCGTTTTCAACATTCTGGTTATCACCGACTGGCTGCCAAACACCGGTATCAGTTTGCCGTTTTTCAGCTACGGCGGCTCGTCGCTTATAATGCTGCTTGCGCAGATGGGCATAGTGCTGTCTGTGTCGCGAACGGCAAATATAGAAAAACTGTAACCGGTTGCCACCGGAGGGCGAAGCCCTTAACTTAACTCTCAACTCTCAACTTTTAACTCTAAAGATAGGTGCATGTTATGAAAATTTTACTTGCGGGCGGCGGTACAGCCGGACACATCAACCCCGCTTTGGCTATAGCGGGCTATATCAAGAAAAGACGTCCCGATACTCAATTTCTGTTTATCGGCAACAAGGACGGCATGGAGCAAAGGCTGGTTCCGCAGGCGGGATTTGAGATAAAATCTATCACAATAAGCGGCTTTCAGCGCAGCCTTTCGCCGAAGAGCATGCTGGCGAACGCAAAGACCGTAGGACGCACCTTTTCTTCGTCTGCCGCGGCAAAGAAGATAATAAAGGAGTTCAAGCCGGATATTTGCATCGGCACGGGCGGATATGTATCAGGCCCCGTCGTGCGCGAGGCGGCTAAGCTCGGCATCCCCTGCATAATCCACGAACAGAACGCCTATCCCGGCGTTACCAATAAAATGCTTGCAAAGCGCGTAAAAAAGGTCATGCTCGCCGTTGAGGCGGCAAAGCCTTACTTCAAGGACGCGCCGATCGTCGTGACGGGAAATCCCGTGCGCGGAGAGATACTCACCGCAGACAAGGCGGAGTCGAGGAAGAAGCTTGGGCTCGATCAGCGCCCCGTAATTCTCTCCTTCGGCGGAAGCCTGGGCGCGCAGAAGATAAACGAGGCGCTCACGGATATACTCGTGCGCAGCGGCAAGGACGGCAGATATCAGCATATACATGCCTACGGCAAGTACGGCGGCTGGCTGCCCGACGCTATCAAGGAAAAGGGCGTAGTTATCGAGGACTGCAAAAACCTTGATATCCGCCCCTACATCGACAATATGCCAGAGTGCATGGCAGCTGCCGATCTGGTGATCTGCCGCGCGGGCGCGATCACCCTCAGCGAGGTGCAGGCAATGGGCAAGCCCGCGATCCTGATACCCTCGCCGAACGTGGCTGAGAATCACCAGTATCATAATGCGATGGCGCTTGTGAACGCGGGCGCCGCGGAGATAATAGAGGAGAGCGATTTGAGCGGCGAGGCGGTCATCGAAAAAGCCGACTCTATGCTGCAAAGCGCCGAAACACTCGCGAAATTCAGCGAAAACTCCAAAAAAATGGCGATCACCAACGCAAATGAGCGCATTTATGCCGTTGTAAAACAGGTGCTTCATTTGTTATAATATATCCAAGCATGTATTTTAGTGCGCCTTTGGATAGAGCGCCTTTTCGGAGGCACCGACATAACGGCGCGTCAAAACTCAGTGCACCGACTGAAAGGGCTATTCATTTAAAAACGCCGGATTTATAATCGACCTATCTCGCGTAAACGTGCATTTACCGATAAACAAAAGTTTAAGTCCGCGTACTGCCCTCCCGTGGCAACGGGCGCGTAAACGTGCATTTACCGATAAACGAAAGATTTAGTCCGCGTACTGCCCTCCCGTGGCAACGGGGGCACAGAATATCATCTTCTACATAGAATAAACTATGATTCTATAAGAGGGTGTTTGTGTGTCAAAGCTGTATATTACAGGACGTAAGCGGCTGAACGGTGCGGTCAAGGTTCAGGGCGCGAAAAACAGCGCTTTGCCAATACTTGCGGCGACGGCGCTTTGCAAGGGCGAAAGTGTTATTTACAACTGCCCCGTGCTTTCGGATACCGAGGCGTCGCTTATGACCCTGCGCTATCTGGGGTGCAGGGCGGAGCGAAGCGGAAACACTGTTATAGTCCGTAACGACGGACTGAAACGCAGCGACATCCCCGACTCGCTGATGCGCAAAACACGCGGCTCGGTCGTGTTCCTCGGCGCGGTATTGGCGGCTGAGGGAAAAGCGAAGATTTGTCTGCCGGGCGGCTGCGATATCGGGATACGTCCCATCGACATGCACATAAAAGCGCTGAGGAAGCTCGGCGCGGTCATTAAAGAGCGGCGCGGATGTCTTGACTGCCGCGTGCCTCACGGCTTAAAGGGCTGCGAGATCGCTCTGCCGTTTCCCAGCGTCGGCGCTACCGAGGACATCATGCTCGCGGCGTGCACGGCGGACGGCACAACAACGATAACGAACGCAGCCAGAGAGCCCGAGATCGGCGACCTCGCGGATTTCCTGAACCGCTGCGGTGCGCAGATCAGCGGAGCGGGCGAGGGCACTGTGATCATCGACGGCGTAAAAGAATTGAAAGGCTGCGCTCACGCGGTGATCCCCGACAGGATCGTTGCGGCTACGCTTATTTCGTGCGCCGCCGTGACGGGCGGAGATATCACGCTAAAGGGCGTTATCCACAGCCATCTCGGCGCGGTGATTTCCGTGTTCGAGGACGCCGGCTGTGCTTTTAAAGCCGACGGGAACGAGCTTAGGATCAAGGCTCCCGAGCGGCTTGAACCGATGAAGCTTATAAGAACAATGCCGTATCCCGGATTTCCGACCGACGCGCAGGCGCCTGTGCTTGCGGCGGCAGCGGTCGCCGACGGAACCACGGTGTTTATTGAAAATATATTTGAAAACCGTTACCGTCACGCCGCCGAGTTGGCGCGGATGGGAGCGGATATACGAACCGAGGGCAAGCTCGCGGTGGTCGAGGGCGTACCGCGATTATACGGCGTGGCGGTCGAAGCGACCGACCTGCGCGGAGCGGCGGCGCTCGTCGCGGCGGGACTTTGCTGCGAGGGCAAAACCGAGATAAGCGGCGTGAAGTATCTTGAACGCGGCTACGAAGATTTTGAGCAAAAGCTTGCGGCGCTTGGTGCGGAGATAGTTAAGTTATAAGTAATAAGTTATAAGTAATAAGTAATAAGTTATAAGTAATAAGTAATAAGTAATAAGTTTGATATTACGTTGGATTATTTGCAGGAACCTTTCCTCAAAATCAACACTATTAATTATATATCCGAACAGGAGGACGTCTGTTGGATTCCAAGGAAAAGAAACAGCTTGCAAAGCAGCGCAAGGAAAACGCTAAGCAGGCACAGAAGTACCACAAAGAACAGGAAAAACAGAATAAAAAATCCTCTGAAAGCAGCATCAAGGCAGACGAATCCAAGGGTAAAAGCAAGATCAAGGACGCTGTGAGCAGACGTCGCGCGAAACGCCGTCTGGATAGCGACGAAAACCTCAGCCGTGAGGAGAAATTCAGGCGCGAGGGCGAGGAAAAGATAAGGAATCTGCAGCCTCAGGATTACGAGGAAGGTTACTTTATCGACGAGTACGCCGAAAAACAGCGCCAGGAAAAACGCGCCAAGGAGATCCGCAAGCAGGAAAAAGAGGTCATTTCGCGCAGCAAAAAGCCGATGACCCGCAAGCAGATACGCTTAAAAAGGATACTTATTTCCTCCGGTATCTTCGCGGCGGTGATCATCATCGGCGTTGTTCTCAGCCTTACCGTGCTGTTCAAAATAGAAAAGATCGAGGTCGAGGGCGACGTTTACTACGAGGAAGATCAGATAGTCGCCTTCAGCAACGTTGCGTCCGGACAGAATATTTTTATCAGTTCGTGGAATAGTACTCCCGAGGAGATCGTAAAAAACCTGCCGTTTATCGAGAGCGCCGACGTCAGCGTTTCTATCCCCGACACGGTCACAATAAAGGTGACTAACGCCGTGCCGACATACGCGGTGAAGTGCCCCGAGGGTTATCTTGTAGTCAGCTCAAAGGGCAGGATACTCGACATTACCGATAAGAAGAGCGACGAGCTTATCGAGCTTAAATGCGGCGAGATAAAGCAGTCAAAAAAGGGCGAGTATCTCGATTTAGGTGATGAAAGCGCGCCGGAGGTGCTCAACAGCGTCGCAAAGAGCTTTGAGGCGAACGGCGTTGACAAGATCACCGGCTTTGACGTTACCAACCTTTCCGCTATCATTATAAACTACGACAACAGGATCGACATCAATATCGGACTGCCCGAGGATATCGATTATAAAATAAGAACGGCGTTCACCATAATCAACGAAAAGCTTGACCCCAACAAGACCGGTATGGTCGCGGGAACGCTGGATGTTTCCACCTGCAACAAGAACAAAATGTCGCGCTATAAGCCATCCGAAACGCAGCCGACTACCGCGCCGAGCACAACGGCACCCGTGAATAACGGCGGCGCGGTCAATAACGGGGGAGGCACTGCCGACAACGGCGGCGACGCATACTACAACGGCGGCTATACCGACGAATATTACGGCGGCGGAGCGTACGACAACGGCGGTTATACCGACGAATATTACGGCGGCGGCGCGTACGACAACGGCGGTTATACCGACGAATACTACGGCGACGGAGCGTATAATAACGGCGGTTATACCGACGAATATTACGGCGACGGAGCGTATAATAACGGCGGCGACGCATACGACAACGGCGGCGACGTCGAGTATGACTGGCAGCCGTACGAAGGCTGACGCTGAATTTTACCGAAAAAATGCAGATAAAACCATTGCTATTTTGAAAAAAGTATGGTAATATATTAGCAAAGTATGTATTTTTAGATACTATGCGGTTTTTATAATAGATTCGTAATCAATAAGGAGGAAGTTAAAATGGCTTTTGAACTGGAATTGGAAAATGAGTATATGCCTAAGATAAAGGTGATCGGTGTAGGCGGCGGCGGCGGAAACGCTGTCAACCGCATGGTTGCCATGGAAGTAAAGAATGTTGAGTTTATCGCTATCAACACCGACGAGCATGTACTGAGACTCTCAAAGGCTTCACAGAAGATTCAGATAGGCGAAAAGCTGACCCGCGGCAAGGGCGCAGGCTCAATGCCTTCTATCGGACAGAGCGCTGCCGAGGAGAGCAAAGACGAGATCGCTGCTCTGCTCAAGGACACCGATATGGTATTCGTTACCGCAGGTATGGGCGGCGGCACAGGTACCGGCGCGGCTCCCGTTGTTGCGAAGATCGCTAAGGATATGGGCATCCTCACCGTAGGCGTTGTTACAAAGCCGTTCGCGTTTGAGGGCAAGAGAAGAATGACTCAGGCTGAGCAGGGTATTGCCGAGCTTTCCGCCTGCGTAGACTCGCTTATCATCGTTCCCAACGAAAGACTCAAATATGTTTCCGATACCAGTATCACTCTGCAGAACGCGTTCGCTATCGCCGACGATGTTCTCCGTCAGGGCGTACAGAGCATTTCCGACCTGATCCTGCTTCCCGGTCTGGTAAACCTCGACTTTGCCGACGTTACCTCCGTTATGAAGGATGCCGGCTATGCTCACATGGGCATGGGCTCCGCTACAGGTAAGGATAAGGCTACGGTCGCTGCCGACAAGGCTATTTCCAGCCCGCTGCTCGAGACCTCTATCGACGGTGCTAAGGGTCTTATCATCAACATCACCGCTTCCTCCGATGTAAGCCTCGACGATATCGACGCGGCTTCCACCATGGTCAAGGATAAGGTGAGCGAGGACGCGAACATCATCTGGGGCGCCGTGATCGACGACAGAATGGAAGACGAGATGAGCGTTACCGTTATCGCGACAGGCTTCGGCACAGCGGATTCAATTCCGCTGGTTCAGCAGACCGCAGCTCCTATCGACAACGTTATCGTTGATACTCCCGAGCCCGCTCCCAAGAGAAACAGCCGCGCGGTTAAGGATACCACCGACGACGAGGATGATACCTTCTACGATATCATGTCCATCTTTAATAAATAATTTTAGTGCATAAGTAAGGCGTGCGGAGCTCCGCACGCCTTTTGTTGTGGTTGGATCTAAGCTTCCATCTGCTTGCCGAGGAACGCTGCCGCCGACTGGGCGAGCTTGGTTTCAACGGCTGAGGGCAGCTTGACGTTTTCGCCGCTGAGCAGCACCACCGTGCCCATAACGTCGCCCGAGGCAATGATGGGGTAGATGACAGCCGCGAAGTGTTCCATGCCCTCGATAGGCTGAACGTTCTCGAGCGTTTCCGCTGTGGCGACATAGCTGCGGCGGTTTTCCATGCAGTTTTCGAGCACCGCGCTTATACGCCGCTCGAGGAACTCGCGCTTAGAACAGCCCGCCGCCGCGATAACGTGGTCGGTGTCGCATATTAGGGTCGGCATGGCGCTTATCCGCGCGATCACGTCGGCATACTGCGCCGCGAATACCGAGAGTTCGCCCACAGGCGAGTATTTTTTGAAGATGACCTCGCCGTCCGTGGCGGTGTATATCTCCAGCGGGTCGCCCTCGCGGATGCGCAGGGTGCGGCGGATCTCTTTTGGGATGACGACTCTGCCGAGGTCGTCGATCCTTCTTACGATTCCTGTAGCCTTCATATCTAAAAACTCCCTTGAATTTCATGATTTAGCAAATGCTTGCAAGTATAGTGTGTGATTTGGCAAAGAGATTATACTGTATTGCCGAAAGGTGATTTTTGGAAAGATAGATTATATGAATCAAATATTTTATTGTTTTTTGAAAGGATTGCGAGAAGGAAAGCAAGTTCGGTTCTTGTTATCTGTATCGCTTTTCTATTTACACTTTTCAATAACGAACTATTGATGACAAGTATTTGTTTGCACTTTTTTGAAGTATTTGGCGTCTCTTATGGCATAAGATAGCGATATTGATTGGACTTATAATTTGGATAGCAAAATGGTGATGCAAAATAAAACAAGCCGGGAGATTGAGCGTCCCCCGGCTTTTCTAACTATAATATGGGTCAACAACATACTTTCCCTTAAAATCCACCTTGAAATAAGGGAATAGTCGATTCTTTAAGGGAACTTGATTCTTGTTGTTGAATGATATAACACCCTAAAGGGTATAATCAAATCAAGAGAAGCCAATAAGTCCCTAAAGGGTATAAAATTTTAATTTATCTATTGACAATAGCACCGATAGGGTGTAATATAAAATTGGTGATGATAATGAATCAGATTGCAATATTTATAAAAGAGAATCGAAAGGCTGCAGGCTTGACGCAGGAGGAGTTTGCCTTGCGTTCGGGCTTAGGCTTGCGTTTTGTGCGTGAGCTCGAACAGGGTAAGCCGACTGTGCGAATGGACAAGGTGAATCAGGCGCTTGCGATGTTTGGGATGGAAGCCGTGCCCGGCAGGAAGGTGACTGAAGAATGAGTGAGTATCGAACTGCGCGGATATTTGTGAGAGATAAACTTGCAGGCATATTGCGCGAAACAGACGAGGGTTATTCATTTGCTTATGATACGGATTTTTTATCATCGGACAATCCTTCGCCTGTCAGCTTGACTTTGCCGTTAACTGATATACCATATGCTTCAAAGACTCTTTTTGCTTTTTTTGACGGGCTGATTCCCGAAGGTTGGCTGTTGGACATTGTCGTACACAACTGGAAGCTGAACGAAAAAGACCGTTTTGGAATTCTGCTCGCTGCCTGCAAGGATCCAATCGGAAATGTTTCTGTCAGGGAGGTGAGCGAATGAATTGCTTATGCTGCGGAAAACCGATAATCGAAACTGCCACGGAACAGGAAAAGGCTGTCGGGTGGCATAACCGTTGTGTTAAAAGATTTTTCGGGACAAAGACATTGCCTGATATTGAGGTTTCCGAAGATGTGTTGGAACAGCTTGCCATAGAGAGCACCAACAAGGGCTTGACTGTTCCGGGCGTACAAAAGAAAATGTCGCTGCACTTGGATAAAAGCGGTGCAACGCCGAGACTTACTCTGGTGAACTATCCCACAGGGTATATTTTGAAACCTCAGACGAAAGAGTATCCTTGTCTGCCCGAAGCGGAGTATTTGGTAATGCAGATGGCAGAGAAGGCGAAAATCAAAACCGTTCCTCACGCGCTTATTCGTATCAAGGCGCAGGATAACGCGCTTGCGTATATCACCAAGCGCATTGATCGCCGTGATGGGAAAATGCTTGCGATGGAGGATTTTTGCCAGCTTGACGGACGATTGACCGAGGATAAATACAAGGGTTCTTATGAACGCTGCGCGAAGATCATTCGCAATTACTCGTCACGCGCAGGGTTGGATATTACAGAACTGTTTATTCGCGTTGTGTTCTCCTTTATCGTCGGCAATTCCGATATGCACCTAAAAAACTTTTCTTTGATTGAAACCGACGAAAACAGCGGAAGCTACATTCTTTCCGACGCATATGATATGTTGCCGGTCAATACCGTAAATCCGGCAGACACAGAGCAAACAGCTTTGACGCTGAACGGAAAGAAGCGTAATTTGCACCGCAATGATTTTCTGAAATTCGCCGACGCGTGTCAGATAGACAGAGCAGTCGCAGGCAAAATCATCGACAGACTAAAAAGATACGAAAGCGAATTTATCTGTGAGACGGAGCAGTCATATTTGACGGATGAATTTATAGAAAACATAAATGATCTTATTAAAAACAGAATAAACTCATTATAATATGAAAACTTGGGTGAAAAAGCTATGAAGCATAAAATGAATAGTGCTTTTTCAAAAGCGAAAGAGATATCAAAACAAACTGCAGGCGCGGTATCATCAACTGCAAAATCCGTAACTGGAGCAGCAGGTGAGATCGTTGCAAAACAGACAGAAATAATCAGTGAAAAGATAGAAGATAAAAAGCGTCGTGAAGTAGAGGAGCGAGAGCTTGAAGTTAAGGCTGCAAAGGAAATTATATCAGACACGATAGCAGAACGCTTTTTATCCATGTTATGCGATTCACCTGTTGAGCTTACAAAAAAGAGAATTAATCAAATCAAAAGTGTTTTTCCAATTCCTCGTGAACAGTGTGTGCTGTGGGCAGACGCTGAATTTGATTTAAGACCAAGCGGTATTGTTGTTACAGATAAAGGTGTTTTTATAAAGACAGACGTTGCTGTTTTTGAAAAGAAAAAGCATAATACTGACAACGCGTTCAAATCGGCTTTATACTATTACCAATGGGAAAATTTTGAACCGTCATGGTTTACTGAGATTGATGATGATAATAAAGCGTTGTCGGTTGACAAAGAATGCTATGGAAAATACATTGAAGCTTGTAAGGCGCTGTCCTTAAAAGAACAGGATGACAATTTGTTCTACTATTTAGGGAATCACAACGATACAGATATTGGTACAACAGTAGCAAAGACAGCTCCGGCTGCATTCTCGGGTGTTGTGTCATCAGAAACAACTGTCTTTGCAGAGCAAAAGTCTCATGTTAATACAACTTCCGGACACGGTGAAATGGCTGAAGAAGCGATTACTTATCTTGATAAACTGTTTGGTATGGACGCAAAGGTAGTTGGCAGAGACAACGCTAAGGATGGTGCTGACAGATTTGTCAACGGAGTACATATCCAGACAAAGTATTATAAAAGCGCAACTGGTTCTTTGGAAGCTTGCTTTTTACCAAACAAGGGAACCTATCGCTATACGAATCCTGATGGCACGCCTATGCAGTTGGAAGTTCCCAAAGATCAGTATGAGAAAGTACTTAGTGGATTTAAGAATAAAATAAAGAACGGACAGGTTCCCGGCATAACAGATCCGAATGAAGCGAAGAATATTGTTCGTCGCGGCAGATTAACATACAAACAAGCGGTTAATCTAACTAAGCCCGGCACGATTGAATCACTTGCATATGATGCGGCAACAGGAATTGTTACCTGCTCTTGTGCGTTCGGTGTTTCTTTCGTGGCAACTATGTTTTTGACATGGATAAACACTAAGAATATTGGTGAAGCGATTCAAGCAGGGGCAACGGCAGGTATTCAGGTTTTTGGAATCTCTTTTCTTCAGCATATGGTAGTATCTCAAATATCGAGAACAGGATTAGCAAGCACATTAATGAAGCCAAGTCAGTTTGTAGTTCAAAAACTGGGATACAAAGCATCCGCAACCTTGGTAAACGGAATCAGAGCATTATCTGGTAAAGCGCCGATTTACGGTGCGGCGGCTTCAAAGCAGTTAGCTAAAATATTCAGGAGCAATGTATTGACATCGGTAATAACGCTCGCCGTGTTCTCTGTGCCCGAAACCTATAAACTCCTCTCTAAAAAATCTTCTAACGCACAATATGTCAAGAATATGTCATCATTGGCAGGGTCTGTTTTAGGTGGTGCAGGCGGAGCAGTAGCTGCAGGTGTGGTTGCGTCCAAAATTGCGGGTGCGGCAGGAACGGCTGTTGCTCCCGGTGTCGGTACAGCAGTAGGAATTGCCGGTGGCTTCGTCGGCGGCTTCGCAGGAGCAAAAGCAGCAGATGTTGTTGGAAACATTATACATGAAAGTGATACCGATACCATTGGAAGATTATTCAATGCAGTGACTTCCTGTGTGGTTAATGAATACTTACTAAACGATAATGAGATTCAAGGGTTTGTAGAAAGCATGAATCAAGTCAGTCAAAAAGAGTTTAAGGAACTATTTGGAAATATCCAAACGAACAATGAACAGGAAAGTGTTATCAGAGACTTTCTTGAGCCTAAGCTTGATGAAATAGTTATGAATAGAGAGCAATTTTCTTTACCATCTGATGAGGAAATGGATAGAGCTTTCTCAGAAATAGAAAAGGAATTATCTGAAGGATAATATAGAAAGAGTTTACTTGGATAATTCCAGCCTGCCAAGATTAGATGCGGTAATCTGTGAATATAATTACTCTGATTACAAAAAATGCAACGAATACACTTCTTAATTCACAAAAAATACAACGAAAAACAGGTTCGGTGCAACAGAAAATGCACCGAGCCCCTGCCTTTCAGCAAACCTGCCTATATTTACGCAGAAATTTAGCCACGGTATCAATGTTATCTGTGACGGGTCGGAATAATGGATATATATGGAAAATTCTATGCTTTCTAAATTGAATGGTTTTTCATATAACCGTGTCAATAAGCTGTCCGGCGAGGTCATAGCTTTCAAAGCGCATAATGCTTTCCTCGTGTGTTCCATAACTGAGAAAATTCACGCTTCCTGAAATTCGGATTTGTATTTTACTTGGATTCCGTGATCTAAAAGCAATTCAGTGTTTTGAATAACGATATCGCGCTCTTTTTCTTTGAAGTCCTCCGGCGGACGGGTTACGACAGTGACAGAAACGCCATTCAGAATTACCTGCGACAAAAGTTTTATCGTTTGTGTTAAGCGGTTTTTACGCATAAATGGGCTGACGATCAGAATCTCTTTAGTTGCGTGGATAACGTCGCCTGCAAATACTGGATAAAAGCTTTTTCCGTCATAAATCAGATTAGGCGTTATAGGCTCATTTGTTTTGATTTTTGCCTTATATCCCACAGCGGCATATCCTTTTACACGCTTTTGATACATTTTTTCGAGCATAGGTACATGAATATCCACATAATCATAAACCTGAACCTCAGTTTTGCCGGTATAATTGCGGTGCAGTCTGCCTGTATACTGAGCGACCTTACCTTTCCATGCAATCGGCAGCGCGAGAAAAAGAGTGTCGAGCCTTGGATAATCAAACCCTTCGCCAACATATTTTCCGGTGGCGATGATAATAAGTTTTTCGTTGTCAGGGATTGATTCAAGCTTTGCGAGTGTTTCTCTCTTTTCTTTTTGCGAGCTTGTTCCGAAAAGAGTGATAATGTTATCACATTTTCCTGACAACAATCCGCTTAAAGTTTCTATGTGCTCACGCCGTTCTGTTAAGATTATAGGAGTTCTGCCATCACATAAAGCTTCAATCACGTCATTTGCAATTAGATTATTGCGCAGTTGGTTTTCAGACAATTCCTTATATATAGCGGTAATCGTTTTATCCGCAGCGGAACGGAATGAAGTGAATCGCGGGATAAGGTAATGCTCAAATGGTCTTTTCTCAGCTTGTTCCTTTGCGTCGACCTTATAACGCGTGGGACCGCATTGCATAAATATAATAGGATGGTGACCGTCTTGACGAGTGGGCGTTGCGGTCAGACCGTAAACATATTTGGCGTTTGCGCTCTTTAGAACCTTTTCAAAATTGACTGCGGAAATATGATGACATTCATCTACGATCACCATACCGTAATTCTTAACCAAATCTTTTGCTTCGCCGTCAGATAGAGCAGACTGTATTATTGCGATGTCAACAATTCCGTGCAGGGTATTTTTTTGCGTCCACGCTGCTGTATTTGTTGATGGCTGACCTATCATTAGTTGTCGTTGCCGAAGCAGCATCTTCGACGATTCCCAGTTTTGATTTTAAATGTTTATTTTCAGCACGTAAAGAATCGATAGTTTGCAGTGCTATATTGTATTTTTGGAGTAATTCTTCATAAGAAAGCATAGTCAGTCATTCTTTCAAGATTAAGTGTGAATTAAAGAAATTGAATACAACGGCACATTTACCAATCCATCTTCCTCTTTTCGATAACTCGCCATAGATGCTCTGATGCTGAGCGTCGGATTGAATTTCTCACGATAGGTTTTGAGGCTTTTAGCTTTGAGGTTTTCTTCTGCTTTGACTTCAAGCGGAATGACTTTTTCTCCGTCGTCAAGGAGAAAATCGATCTCACAGCTGTTGCGGTCGTTGGTATAGTAGTAGATACCAAAGTCGGTGGTTGCTTTCAACTGCTGCAGTACATACTGTTCTGTCAACGCGCCTTTGAATTCCTTGAACATATCGTTGCCGTCAAGAAGAACACTTTTGCTGATGCCGGACATACAGCAGAGTAGTCCCACATCCAATAAAAACAGTTTAAATGCTTTTAAGTCCTCATATGCTTTCAGCGGCAGATTGGGTGTGGTAATACGGCTGACTTTGTGAACCAGCCCGCAGTCGCAGAGCCACATGATCGCGGTCTCAAACTCCTTTGCTCTGCCGCCTTCACGGACTAAGCCATAGATGAACTTTTTATTCTCCTTGGCAAGCTGCGAGGGAATGCTGTTCCATACCATGCGGATTTTCGGAACGATATCCGACGGAGCATGTTTAGAAAAATCCTGCTCGTATGCTTCGAGGATTCGCTTTTGCACTTCGCGTACCTCGTTAAAATCTTTGTTATGTGAGAAACGCAAAACGACCTCTGGCATACCGCCGATGAAGTAATACTGTTTCAGCAAATAGATAAATTGTTCGGAAAAAGAGTTTATTAAAGCGTAGTCGCCACTGTTGAGTAGCTTGTAAAGTTTTTCATAACCGGTTCCCAATAAGAACTCGTCAAACGACAGGGGATAGAGCTTGAGAAAATCCACCTTTCCGACGGGAAAAGAGGTTCCTTCATGCAATGCGATTCCTAAAAGCGAACCGGCACAGATTATATGGTACTGCGGCGCATTTTCGTAAAAGTATTTCAGGCTGCTCAACGCAGCAGGAACCTCCTGCACTTCATCAAAGATAATCAGCGTATCGTCAGGCGTAATGGTAGTGTCGGAATATATCTCCAGTCCCATAATGATTCTCTCAATATTCAAATCAGAAGAAAATAAATCCTTCATTTGTTTGTTGGAATCAAAGTTGATATAGACGGTCTTTTTATAACATTCCTTGCCGAATTCCTTCATCAGCCATGTTTTTCCAACCTGACGCGCTCCTTCAATAATCATCGGTTTGCGGAAATAGCTTTTCTTCCATTTTTTCAGTTTCTCGACTGCAGAACGGTACATAACATCACGCCTTTTTGTAAATAACTAGTATTAGTATAACACCGAATTACAAAAAATGCAACGAAAATATGCTGTATTAGTACGAAAAATACAACGAATATCTTTCTCGAATCACAAAAAATACAACGAAAAACAGGCTCGGCGCAACAGAAAATGCACCTAGCCTGATTTATACCCTTCTCAAATACCCACGGTCATTCAAATTTTCTTCGTCAATATGTACTAACCAAGCCCCTGCCTTTCAGCAAACCTGCCTATATTTACGCAGAAATTCAGCCAGGGTATCAATGTTATCTGTGACGGGTCAGGATAATGGATATATATGGAAATTCAAAGTAAACCAATAGAGCTGATTTATGTTGAACAATAGAATCTATTTATCTGATATTAGGTTTATTGTTCTGAATATTAACAATAATATTCTGAAAATATTTTGTATTATTCCGAAAAACGCTTGTATTATTCTGAGTGATAGGGTATAATAATCTTAATCTAAACTAAGGAGTAATTGTATGGCTGAAATGATGACAGTAAAACAAGCATCGGAGCGATGGAATATTTTTGACAGCAGAATCACAAAGCTCTGTCGCGAAGGGAAAATTCCCGGTGCGGTTAAGGATGGTAAATCATGGTTTATCCCGGCGGATACGCCAAAGCCTGCGGACAACAGATATAAAAAACAGCCAAACAAGCTAAAGCAAGAAAAGCTCCCTTTGCCGGTTGGTGTTTCCGAATATCGAGTGGCGTCAACACAATACTATTATATTGATAAGACCTTGTTGATCAAGGACTTTTTGGATGAACGTCCTATGGTATCGTTGTTCACGCGTCCGAGGCGTTTTGGTAAGACTTTGAACATGGATATGCTCAAAACGTTTTTTGAGAAGAGTGACGAGGATACTTCTGTTTATTTTCAAGATAAAGCTATATGGAATTGCGGAGAACGCTATCGGAGTTATCAGGGCAAGTATCCTGTGATTTTTGTTTCCTTTAAGGATATCAAATTTGATTCGTGGGATCTGACTTTTGAAATGCTAAAAACAGTGATCGGCACTGAATTTGAACGTCATTTTGAATTGGCAAATTCAGATAAATGCAGTGAAATGGATAAAAAGCAATATCTGAAAATTGCCGAGCGAGAGGCAGATATTGTTTCGCTCTCAGGCGCATTTGATGTTCTGTCGAGAATGCTGTATCGGCATTACGGGCAAAAAGCGATTATTATTATTGACGAATATGACATCCCAATCCAGCAGGGACATTCCAAAGGCTTTTATGATGAGGTCGTTGATTTTATGCGAAACCTATTTTCGGGTGGATTAAAAGATAATCCCGCGTTAGCTTTTGGCTTTTTAACGGGTATTCTTCGTGTGGCAAAGGAGAGTATTTTCAGCGGACTTAATAATTTAGTTGTCAATTCTATTCTTGATGAAAGCTACAGTCAGTATTTTGGTTTTACAAAATCTGATGTTGAGCAGATGGCTTTATATTACTCTGCAAAAGATAAAATGACGGAGTTATGCGAATGGTATGACGGGTATCGCTTCGGTGATACAGAGATTTTTAATCCGTGGTCGGTTATCAATTATTTTAAGAACGGGTGTAAGCCGCGCGCGTTCTGGCAGTCGACAGGAAGTAATGAAATTATTTCGGAAGTAATAGCCTGTGCGGATGAAAGCATTTATGAACGATTGGAAAAACTGTTGCAGGGCGACAAATTTAGAGCATTAATTGATACAGGCGTCATTTATCCTCAAATAAAGATCAATCCTTCATCGATTTACAGTTTTTTGTTAGTAGCCGGTTATTTGAAGGCGGAAAATGCGGAGATTTCTTCAAGCGGTGATTTCCTGTGCGATATTTCTCTGCCTAATAAAGAAATCAAAGCAGTATATAATAAAGAAATACTTCAAAAACTTAACGCTATTGTTCCTCAGTCTTCAGCAGTTGAAATTCAGGAAGCAATTTATACAAATGATTCAAAACGCTTGCAGCAGCAATTAAGAAAGCTGCTTTTACAGTCTGCCATATGCGCAATATTTGACGATCTATACTACGTGACATCTAACAGGGAATCGGGAGAGGGAAGATTTGATATTCAACTGTTGCCGAAGTACAACAGCAGACCGGGTATTTTGATTGAGTTGAAATCAAAAAAAGATCTGTCGAAAGAACAGTTGGATACTTTGGCACAGGAAGCGTTGAATCAAATCAATGAAAGGCAATATGATACGGAAATGAGAACGCACGGAATAACAACGATCTTTAGGTATGGCGCAGCGTTCAGTGGTAAGAATGTAGCTATTTGTGCGGAATAGGAGATGAAATAATGCTATCGGTAAAAACAACAGAAAAGCTGACCGGTGTGACCGTCAGCGGAACCTATTGGGATTTGAACGCGTTGTATGACGCGCTGTCCGATGTTATCGGTGAAGAAGGAAGCTATCCCGGATATGAGGCGTGCTGGCTTCGTGTATTGGGCTTATGCTATGAGATCCGTCATGCTTATCAGGGAGACCGAAACAGAGGAAGAATTGAGTACGGAGATGAAGTGTTTTCGTTTGAATATTTTTGGCCTGAGATGGTGTTTATCTATGGTGTATTGGAAGAATTTATAGAATTGTCCTCAGGGAGCCGATGCTACCTTCGTCAGGAAGGCGCTGAACGGTTATTCTATAATCCCGAAACAAAGGACGAGCTCTTAGATCGTTTGCCGGATGATATTGCTTTTGTACGCTATTTTCGGAACTTAATCATCAACGCTTTGCAGCGCACAATAGACGAAAAGCGGTTTAAGAAGATATGCAAAGCATTGGAGGACAGATTCAGCTACACGCTTATGAAACGATATTACAATAACTTTTGTACGCAGTGGGTAGATATTCATAATGTCAAATACCTCAAACGCGAACCGGACAAGAGAAGGTCTTACCTTGCAACCCTTACAGAGAAGATCCTGTTTAATAATTCGGGTTATAATGAACTGGAAGAGGCTGTTTTTGAATTTGCCAGAGAAGACGGTGTACCGTATTATGAAATCGAATTAACCGGTATGCAGTATCCTGACAAGATTGAGTGGTAGTTGGGAGTATTTATCTATCAGGTAAAAAGACCGGAAATTGACTGCAGATATTTCGGAAGCTAAAAAACAGGCTCGGTGCAAAATGCGCCGAGCCTGTTATTGGTGTTTATGAAGTATACTGGAACGATTTTATTTCACTATCCAATCATCCAAAAACCGCATTTGTTCTTCGGTGTGGAACCAATGCTCGCCGTTTTCCATAACGGTCAGCTTGGCGTTGTGGTTTTCGGCAAAAGCGGCGATAGGCTCATAAGCTGTGAGGTTATCCTTGCTGCCGTAGAGAATAGCGGTCGGCGCGTTCCATTTGATAGGATGCTCGCGCACATAACAGAGATACTCCCACGACAAGTCCTCGCCGAACGAGGTGTGGATGATCCCTTTTTCTTTAAGCGCATCCTCTGTAATATTCGCCCATGTCATCATATCGGTGATCAGGCGTTCCATATCGACGATAGGGGATATGAAGTACGCTTTTTTTACCATCGAATCAATATCCGCGTTCATACTGAAAAACGCGCCGATACTGTTGGCAATCAGGATAACGCTGTCATATTCAGATTTCAGCTCTTCGACGGCGGAGCGGATATCCGCGCCCGCTTCCCACGGCGTAAAGGTTTGGTAATCTAAGCCGATCACCTCGCACTCCGGGAACAGCGGCTTGTAATGCTCACATTCTGTCGCAGAGCCGTTTTTGCCGTGGATATATAATACTGCTGTTTGTTTCATTTACTTACTTATCTCCGTGATCGTTACCGCGACGGTGTCGGCGATATTATTGTCCCTTCTATCTCACATAATTCAGAATTTAGCTTTATGTGATATTTTGAATGATATTGGGTTCGCTTTATCTTTTCTTTTTCCGGTAAAAAACGAATCCATCCTCAACCTTTATGACACTATAGCCTAATCTTTTGTAAAAAGCATTTGTCCGCTCATTCCAACATGGGGTATCCAGATCAAACTCAGCAGCACATGGGAAATTCTTTTCTATACATTCCATCAGATGGATTCCGTAACCTTTTCTATGATAGATGCTATCGATAAATATTCTGCCGATGTATACGCTGTTTTTTGTTTCATCCGGGAATACAATGGCTGCTCCGACCATGTCTTTTTCTATCATTGCCAGATACAAATGCCCCTCCCGAGCCATTTGTTTATGCCATTCTATCGAATCAAATCCGGGCGGACGGTCACCTTTTACTCCGCCGACATTTACATCTGTTTCAAAAGCTCTGATAGACATTTCCACGATTTTTTCTATCTGATTTGCTTCTGCTTTGACAATATACATCTCACTTCTCCTAACTGTCTTAAGCTGTTCTTCCGGTTTGGATCAGATATCCTTCATAAACAGCCGCTGTTGTCGCAACCGCACAAATGACTGCCGCGCTGTATCTCAACTCGATCCATGTCAGCGTCAACGGAAAAACAAACAGCATGCCTCCGGTCAACTTGTTCATCACGGAATGCACCGATATAAACTCTTTTTGTCGGATATATCCTGCTGCGATATTTGCCGCCTTGATGGATGCGATGACGGCGATCCATATATAGAGCCAGACAGGAATATCCAGCACCGAGAGCAGCTTTATCAGGCAGACTGCGGCAAAAACGATATCAGCAAAGGTGTCGAGCTTTGCACCGAATTTGGTCGCGGTATTCGTTTTCCGCGCGATCAATCCGTCAAAGATATCGGATAATCCGGCGACTGCGTAAAATACAAAGAACGGCAGCGACAGCGGCATACAGAACAGCAGCGCGAGGCTGCACAGTATTCTGAAAAATGTTATCCCGTTCGCTAAAGTGATCACGTTCATGTTTCTATGTCAGTTGACTGTTCCATTGACGATTTGCGCGTACTGCTCCTCGGGGATCATCGGCGAGGTGATCTCTTTTAATAAATCTTCGCTGATCATACCGCTCTCGGCGTACTGCTTTCCTGCTTGCTTTACAAGCTCCAAGCGCGGCTCGGTGACGACCGCTGCCTCGGGCGCGTTGAACATCGGGCTTTCGGGAACGGTGATCATCGTGTGCTCGTTCGGAAAACACCTGATGAACTGCATAACGGCAGGCTCAAAGTTGTGCTTGCTGTTCGGGAAACCGCAGCCGCAGATCATCACATATTTAAGGTGAGAAAAATCCGCCTGACCGACGTGCTCATAGCGGTCGCCGACCTTTTGCATCGCCATAGATGACAGCGGCAGGGTGCGGTCGAGCAGCGCCTTGAGCGGCGCGGGCATTCCGTAGCAGTAGAGCGGATAGCTCCATATCAGCAGATCGCTGTCGAGAATTTCTTCCAATATCCCGCGCATATCGTCGTGGTGGATGCACTCGCCGCCGTTACGCATACAGGCAAAGCAGCCTGAGCAGTATTCGATGTGTTTGTCGATCGCATGGATAGTTTTGATTTCGTTTTCGGCGACTTTGTTCATGCCGTCAAGGAAGGCGCGCGTGATGTGCATGGTGTCGCTTTTTTCTTTCTTGGGACTTCCGTTCAATACTAATATTTTCATATGCTTACCTCTTCAAATACGCTTCAAATTCGGGCGTTTTCGACCAATACTTGACGCCCCAGTTGTCAAAGCTCCATTCTTCCATGTAGCCGTTGCACTCGTAGTCGATATAATAAAGCAAGCCGGTTTCATTTTCTCACCCTATATTAAAGTTTATCGGCTTGATCTTTTATTTCATACGGCTTATCCCAAGAGCCGATCTCTATCAGATTGCCTTCGGGGTCTGCGATATAACAGGTACGTTGACCCCAAGGCTCGGTCGTTGGCTCCAACACGGGTTCGGCGCCGTTTTCTACAGCCGCTTTGAAGGAAGCGTCGACCTCCTCAAAGGTGTCGACATACAGTGCCAGCTCAAAGTGACCGTTAAGACCGTTGACATAGTCATATTTTCGGTTTGTCATTTTTTCAAAGTCTTTTCTGCCGTAGAGCAGGAACAATGTTCCGTCCTTGACAAGATACACGTTTTTCGTGTCCTCAGCCTCTTTTATCTCAAAGCCGAGCACATCCCTGTAAAAACGGATCATTTTGCCCATATCGTTTACTAATAATCCAAAACCGTCTAATCGCATAGTTTACCTCCAAATTTATTCTGTCATATACACATCGCAAAAATGCCGGACGTGTTTTTCGATGCTTTCCATGCTCTCCCGCTCGCATTGCGGCTGCCTGTCTGCCTTTGCGACCCAAAGAGCGACAGGCGCGGTCACCTCGGTCGCGAGCAATTCGGGATCATCCTCTTTGAATAAGCCGTTGCGCATCATACCTTCGATGATTTTTGTGTACATTCCTTGAATCCCGCCCAGCTGATGCTTTGTGGTGATCTCGGCAAAGCGATCATTTCTGAACTGCTCGCGCACAAGGAATTTGCGCATTTTGCAGATCATCGGATCACGCATTGTAAAAGAAACTTTTTGCAGCGCCGTTTGGATAAATTCCTCTTTGCTCTCCGGCAGCTTGCCGAAATGCTTGTCCGAGCCGAAGAATTCCTCATAACGGGCTTCCGCCATGTCGATAAGCGCGTTCAAAATATCTTCTTTGCCCTTGAAATGATTGTATAGCGACGGCGCTTTGATCCCGACCTTCTCCGCGATCTCTTCCACACTCGTCCCGTCATACCCGTTCTCCGCAAATAAGGTCAGCGCTTCATCCAGTATTTTATCTCTTGTAGTCATATTGCCCTCCCAAAAAAGCAGACTAATAACTATTAGTTTTATTATAACTAATGTTCATTAGTCTGTCAAGAGGTGCTTTTGGTTAATTGTAATACTAAATTAGCTGCAATCCTGTTGAAAAAAATATTCAGTGAAAATTCATAGTATTCATTGACAAAAGTGAATATTCAGCTATGATAAAGATATACTGAATATGAGGTGACTAACTATAAAAAGTCAAGAGGAAATAAAAAAATATTTCCAACTTTTTTAGCAGACAAAAAATGGGTATAGCAAAGCTAGCCGAAGAATAA